>JADBJK010000063.1:0-73846 GCA_014874485.1 Chloroflexota bacterium | reverse complement strand
AGCCCCGAAGGGGCTTGGTTCGTTCAACGCGGGGGTTTAGCCCCGCGCAACCCCTCACCCCAGCCCTCTCCCAGCGGACGAGGGAACGGCCCCGCGCGCCCCGCCCAATGCTGAACCGTCGGGCTGAACGGGCAAAGCCCTGCGGGCTAGTCCAGCCCCGAAGGGGCTTGGTTCACTCAGCGCGGGGGTTTAGCCCCGCGCGGCCGGCCTCACCCGCAATCCAAACGTCTCGCCGGCATCACGCCTGGCGGTATTCGCCATCCACCGTGTCTTCGGGGCCTTGGCCTGTGTCGCCGCCAGGCCCGCCCTCCGGCGGCGGGGTCCCGCCCGGCTGGCTGTACATGGCCGCGCCCACGCGCTGGAGCGCCTGCGCCAGGTCCGCCGTCTGCGCCCGAATCGCGCCGATGTCCTCGCCGGCCATGGTCGCCCGCAGCGTGGACATGAGCCGCTCCACCTCGGTCTTGTCGGCGGGCGGGACCTTGTCGCCCGCGTCGCGCAGCAGCCGCTCGGCGGAGTAGATGGCCGCGTCGGCCTGGTTCCGCGCCTCCACCAGTTCCTTCTTGCGACGGTCCTGCTCCGCCGACTGCTCGGCCTCGCGCACCATGCGCTCAATGTCCTCCTTGGACAGGCCGCTGGACGGCTGGATGCGGATGTTCTGCTGGCGGCCGGTGGCCTTGTCCAGCGCCGTTACGCTCAGGATGCCGTTGGCGTCAATGTCAAACGTAACCTCAATCTGGGGCACGCCACGCGGCGCCGGCGGGATGCCGTCCAGGATGAAACTCCCCAAGAACTTGTTGTCGGCGGCCATGGGGCGCTCGCCCTGGAACACCTTGATCTCCACGCTGCGCTGGCCGTCCGATGCGGTGGAGAAAATCTGGCTCTTGCGGGTCGGGATCGTGGTATTGCGCTCTATCAGGGGCGTCGCCACGCCGCCCAGCGTCTCAATCCCCAGGGTCAGCGGCGTAACGTCCAACAGGAGCACGTCCTTGACCTCGCCGCCCAGGACGCCCGCCTGGATGGCCGCGCCGATGGCCACCACCTCGTCGGGGTTCACGCCTTTGTGCGGGTCGCGCCCGAAGATCTTGCGCACGGCCTCCTGCACGGCGGGCATGCGCGTCTGGCCGCCCACCAGGACCACCTCGTCAATGTCTTCGGGGCGCAGTTTCGCGTCGGCCAGGGCCTGGCGCACCGGCCCGATGGACCGCTCTATCAGGTCCGCCGTCAGTTGCTCCAGCCGCGCCCGCGACATAGTCATCACCAGGTGCTTCGGCCCCGATGCGTCGGCGGTGATGAACGGCAGGTTGATTTCGGTCTGCAGCGTGCTGGACAGTTCTATCTTGGCCTTCTCGGCGGCCTCTTTCAGGCGTTGCAGCGCCATGCGATCCTGGCGCAGGTCAATGCCGGTGTCCTTCAGGAACTCCTGCACGACCCACTCAATGATGCGTTGGTCAAAGTCGTCGCCGCCGAGGAACGTGTCCCCGTTGGTGGAGCGCACCTCAAAGACGCCGTCGCCCAGGTCCAGGATGGAGATGTCAAACGTCCCGCCGCCCAGGTCGTACACGGCGATCTTCTCGTCCTTCTTCTTGTCCAGCCCGTAGGCCAGCGACGAGGCGGTAGGCTCGTTGATGATGCGCAGGACCTCCAGGCCGGCGATGGTGCCCGCGTCCTTGGTGGCCTGGCGCTGCGCGTCGTTGAAGTAGGCCGGCACCGTGATGACCGCCTGGGTAACCGGCTCGCCCAGGTAGGCTTCGGCGTCGGTCTTGAGTTTCTGCAGAATCATGGCCGAGATTTCGGGCGGCGAGTATTCCTTGCCCCCCATGTGCACGCGCACGTCCCCATTGGGCGCGGCCGATATCTTGTAGGGCACCACCTTCATGGCGCGCTGGACTTCGGGGTCGTTGAACTTGCGCCCCATGAACCGCTTGATGGAGAAGATGGTGTTCTCCGGGTTGGTAACGGCCTGGCGCTTGGCCAGTTGGCCCACCAGTCGCTCGCCGTTCTTGGCGATGGCCACCACCGAAGGGGTCAGGCGGCTGCCCTCCGCGTTCGGGATGACAATCGGCTCGCCGCCCTCCATGACGGCGACTACCGAGTTGGTGGTGCCCAAATCAATACCGATAATCTTGCCCATGTTGTCTCCTTGAAAGATGTGTCAGCCTGCCCACGGGGAACGGATGCCCATGCCGACCTCCGCGGGGCTACTCCTGCTTGCCTTCCACAGCGGGCCCCTCGGACGGGGTCTCCGCGCCGGCCTGCTCTTCGGCAGCGGGCGCCGCCTCGGTTACCTGCTTCGCCACGCGGACGAGCGTCGGGCGCAAGACGCGCTCGCCGAGTTTGTACCCCCTCTGCACCTCGGCGAGGATGGTGCCGTCCTCCACGTCCGTGCGCTCCTCGTAGGCGATGGCCTCGTGCTCCATCGGGTTGAACTTCTGGCCGTTCGCCTGGATGGGCTTCAGCCCCTCCTTCTCCAGAATCAGTTGCAGTTTGCGGTGCACCAGCGCGATGCCTTCCACCCAGGTCAGTTTGTCCAGGCCGGATGGCACGGTCAGGAACGCGCGCTCAAAGTCGTCCAGCACCGGCAGCAACTGCGCGATGAGGTTCGCGTTGCCGTAACGGATGAGTTCCTGCTTTTCCTGCTCCACGCGGCGCTTGTAGTTGGCGTAGTCCGCGCGCGAGCGCAGCAGTTGATCCAGGTAGTCCTTCGCCTCGGCCTGGGCCTTCTCCAGCGCCTGGCGCAGCGACTCCTTCTCGTCCACTTCGGGAGCAGCCGCCGTCGGGGTTTCCTCTCCCGCGGCCGGCGCTACGGGCTCTTCGGTCTCTCGCTGCATCTCGTTCGGTTTCGCCTCTTCTGCCATGATGCCTGTCCCTCCCGCGTCAATGTAGCGAAGGTGATGTAGCGTCATGTATCCTGTGCGGCGCAGCATCGTGTAGGGGCACAGCATGCTGCGCCCCTACTGCTGCGCTCCTGCCTACCATGCCTTCAGTACTCTGCCACAGGGTCTTGATGGTGTGTCATTGCGAGGGCGCGGAGCGCCCGTAGGGACAATTCATGAATTGTCCCTACTGAGGCGCGGAGCGCCGAAGAACCTCGTCAACCGAGATGCTTCGCTTCGCTCAGCATGACAGATGGAGCGTGAGATTGCTTCGCTTCGCTCGCAATGACAACGGGCAATTCTCTCTGTAGCCCAGTATTAGTACCCGTACCACTCGTACATGAGGTCGCCCATAAGTTCGGCCACGTAGCGCACCACCGAGATGGCGTGCGCGTAGGGCATGCGCGTGGGGCCGACGACCCCCAGCGCGCCGCCGACCCTGGACTCGCCCCCGTAGCGGGCCATGACCACGCTGCAATCGCTGAGTTCGTCCCAGCGCCCCTCGCCGCCGATGATCACCTGCACGCCGCCGCGCTCCATGACCTCGGCCAGCATCTCCTCAAAGAACATGCCGCGCTCCAGCAGATCCACCACCTGCCGCAGCGAGCGCACCTCGTGGAACTCGGGGGCTTCCAGGATGTAACTCAACCCGTCGCGGTAGATGCCCTGCGACATCTGGCGGTCTTCCTGGCTCATGATGTCGTGCACGATGCGGGCCACCCGCGCCTCCAGCGAATCGGCGGCGAGCACGTCGGGCCGCACCTGATCCACCGTAACGCCCGAGTACAGGTGGTTCAACCTGCCCGCGATGGCGCTCAACTGGTCCTGCGTATAGGGCGCATCCAGCGTCAGCACCTGCTGCTTCACGAGGCCGCCCTGCAGGACCAGGATGAGCAGCGCGACGGTCTCGCGCAGGGAGATGAGTTCCAGGTGCTTGTAGAGGCTCTGGGGCGCGCGGGGCGGGGTTACCAGCGCCGCCGAGCGCGTCTGCTGGGCCAGCACTGCCGCCGACAGCCGCATCATCTGATCCATCTCCGCGTGCACCTGATAGAACTGGTGGCGGATGGTGAGGCGCTCCTCCAGCGGCAGTTCCACCTGCTGCATGAGGTACTCCACGAAGTAGCGGTACCCCTTCTCGGTGGGGACGCGCCCCGCCGAGGTGTGCGGGTGGGTCAGGTAGCCGCGCTCCTCCAGCACCGCCAGTTCGTTCCGCGCGGTGGCCGGGCTAATGCCCAAGGGGTACTTCTCCACCAGCACCTTGGACGCAACGGGGACGGGGTTCTGTATGTATTCGCGGATGACCAGGCCCAAGATCATCCGCTGGCGTTCGGTCAGGTCCATAGTCCTCTCCTCCAGCAAGGCGTTGTTAGCACTCTCGCTGTCCGAGTGCTAAATCATAGCACCAGACGGCGATTTTGTCAAGAAAGTTGCGGGCAGGGCGGGCAACCGTCCCCCCGCGCCGTGGGCCGCCGCGGTGAACGGCGCACCTCGGTTGGCCCAGCCTTGCCCGTGCGCTACGTTATGCTAAACTTACGCCGGGATTGGTAACATGCAGCCCGCAGGAGCGCGGCCGATGAGAGCGAACACGGGCTTGAGAGAACGATTCTCGCTCACTGCAGCCTTCTTGCTCATGGGGTTCAGTTTCTCCATCACCCAGGCCGTGATGGTCCGTGAACTCCTGATCTCCTTCGCCGGCAACGAGATGAGCATCGGGCTGGTGCTGGGGGCGTGGCTGCTCCTGGAGGCGATAGGGTCGGGGCTTGTGGGCCGTGCTATCGCCCGCAGAGGCATGGGCGCGGCTGGGTATGCGCTTCTCCAGTGTTTGTTTGCACTGATGCTGGTGCCTGTCCTTGGAGCCGCGTATTCGGTACGCCAGTGGTGGGCCGGCACGCCGGGCCAGGTTCTCAGCCTGCCTGCGACGCTGGTCGCCGCGTTTCTCCTCCTGGCCCCGCTGGGCCTGGTGGACGGCGCTATGTTCGCAGCGGCCTGCCGTGTGGACAGCGCATACCGCCAAGCCGCAGGCGCAGCGGGCCGCGTGTACGTCGCTGAGGCTGTCGGTGGCATTGGGGGCGGCCTGGTGTTTACCTACCTGTTCATTCCCCGCCTGCACGCGAGCCAGATAGCCCTTGTTCTCGCCGCGCTCAACCTGGCCTCGGCGCTGTCGCTGGTCGCGCTCCCGCCGCCGCACGCGCGCCATCCGCTACGCCAGGCGAGGGCTCTCGTGCCTGGCCTGCTCCTGGCCTGTGCCTTAGTGGCGCTGCTCTCGCCCGCAGGCGATGCGCTGCACCGGCAGTTCGCCGCATGGCAGTGGCGCGGGTACGAGTTGGCGTTCTACGCGGACTCGGCCTACGGCAACGTGGCTGCGATCCGCCAGGGGCAGCAGTTCACCTTCTTCGCCAACGGCGCGCCCATCCTCACATCGCCCGTACCGGATGTCGCGCTGGCGGAAGAGATTGTGCACCTGCCCATGCTCTTCGTCCGCGAGCCCAAGAAGGCGCTGGTGCTCAACGGCGGACTCGGGGGCGTCATCCACGAATTGCTCAAGTACCCCCTTGAGCAGGTTGACTATGCGGAACTGGATCCGCTTCTCATTGAAGCGGTGCGACGGCTGTCCACGCCTCTCACCGAAGCCGAACTCAGCGACCCCCGCGTGCGCGTGGCCCAGGTGGATGGGCGCCTGCTCGTTCGGCAGTTGGCCGGCATGCGGAACCCGCCGCGCTACGACCTCATCGTCCTGAATCTGCCGTATCCGACCACCTTGCAGATGAATCGCTTCTACACCGTGGAGTTCTTGGAAATGGCGCGGCACTTGCTGGCGGACGGGGGAGTCCTTGTCTTTCCCGCGCCCGGAAGCCTCTCATACCTCAGTCCGGCCATGCGGGACATGCACAACGGGTTCCAAGCCACGCTTGGCGCGGTATTTCCCCACATCAGGGCGATTCCCGACGACGTAACCTACTGGCTGGCGTCGTCGTCCGAAGCGCTAGACAGCACCGGCGCGGAAACTTTGGCGGCCCGGTGGCGCGAACGCGGGATCCCCCGCCAGTTGATGACCGAGTTCCACATACGACTGAAACTGAGTGAGCAGCGCCGGTCATGGTTCGCCAAGTCGCTGGCCCAGGGCGAGCCGGGCGTGGTCAACCGCGACCTCCAGCCGGCCGGTCTGCGGCAGGGCCTCGCCCTGTGGAACGAGGTGTTCTCGCCGGAACTGACCCCTGTCTTCCGTTTGCTCACTGGGCTCAGTCTGCGGACTCTGGTCTTGCCGCTGCTCGCGGTGCTCGTTGCGGGCGTGGCGGCCATGTGGGCGCGACCCCGTTGGCGGGCCGCTGCCATCCCACTCGCCATCGCTGCCACCGGCTTTGGGGGCATGACCGCCGACCTGCTCATCATTTTCGCCTTCCAGGTATATCACGGCTACGTGTATCACTCCATCGCGCTGCTCATCGCCGCGTTCATGGCGGGGTTGAGTCTGGGCGGCTGGGTTGCGACGAGGATTGCGGACAGAACCCGTGGCAACCGCCGATGGTTCCTGGCGCTGGAAGCGGCACTGGTGGCCTTCTGGCTAGGATTGCCAGTAGCCCTGGAAACCCTTTACCATGCAAAGGGCCTTCCCGTCACCTTCGTTGAACCCGTGCTGTTCGCCCTCAACGCGCTGGCGGGGTTCCTGGTGGGCGCCCAGTTCCCGCTGGCCAACCGGCTGTATCCTCGGGCCCGCTCCGATGCCACTGGCGCGGCGGGGATGCTGTACGCCGCAGACCTGACGGGGGCCTTCGCGGCCTCGTTGTTGGTGTCGGGGGTTTTCCTGCCGTCTCTCGGCATTGCGCAAACCTGCCTATTTGTCGCGATACTGAAGGGGATGAGCGGGGTGCTCGCGGCCGCCTTCTTGCGGGGGAGGGCGAGCGGCGCGTAGGTCGCCACACCACACACCCGCTATGCCCATATCCCCGGAATGGGCTGCCCGCATGCGGCGCACTTCCCGTCGGCCAGAGCCATCTTCAACACCGCGAAGTGAACCCGGGCGATGACGGTTTCGCCGCACCGCGGGCAGTACGTGCTGTTGCGGGGATGGCCGGGCACGTTGCCGATGTACACGAACTTGAGCCCCTCGGCATCGGCAATCTGGGCCGCGGCCTCCAGTGTCTCAACCGGCGTGGGCGGCAGGCGCTGGAGTTTGTAAGCAGGGAAGAAGCGGGTGAAATGCAGGGGCACGTCATCTCCCAAGTTGGCCTTGATCCAGGCGCACATGCTTCGGATGTCGTCCAGGTTGTCGTTGAGCGTCGGGATGACGAGGTTCACGATTTCCAGGTGCTTGCCCGCGCCCCGGATGACCTCCAGTGTGCGCAGCACCGGCGCGAGGCTGGACTCGCTGACCTCACGGTAGAACTTCTCCGTGAAGGCCTTCAAGTCCACTGTTACGGCGTCCATGATCTCCAGCAGTGCCAGCATCGGCTCGCGGTTCATGCCGCCGTTGGTGTGGAACAGTGAACGCAACCCCGCACCCTTGGCAAGCGCCGCGATATCGTACATGTACTCGTAGAACACCGTTGGCTCGTTGTATGTGAAACTGACCGCACCGCACCCTTCATCCTGGGCCATGGCGACAATCGCCGCAGGGGGAGCATCGTACGTGCGCAAATCCCAAAGGGTCTGCTGAGACAGATGCCAGTTCTGGCAGAACTTGCAGCGATTGTTGCACGAGGCGGTGCCGGTGCAGAAGATGAGAGTTCCGGGAAGCATGTGGAACGCAGGTTCCTTCTCAATAGGGTCCACCTGCAGCGCCGCCGGACGGCCATAGACCAGGCTGTAGTACGTGCCATCCACGTTCTTCTTGTTGGCGCAGAAGCCCAGTTTGCCCGGCGCCACAACGCACCTGCGCCAGCAGACCCCACACGCGACAGAGCCGTTCTCCAGTCGCGTGTAGAAGCGCGCCTCGTGGGTGGGCGGCGGAAGGGTAGGGGTTGGCCGCGCGTGCGTGGGCGTTGGTGTGGTCTCTTCGCGCAGCCCGCAGCCTCCCAGGAACCCGAGCCCAGCACCTATGCCGGCCAGCAGAGCAGTCCTCAGAAACTTGCGACGGCTCAACATGCATACCCCCTGCTCCTATGATTATGCCACATCTTGCCCCGCGTGCAACTAATCGCTACTGCGTGCGAACTTGCAGGCCGATTTGGGCAATAGGCGCGATGGTGGTATACTATGTGTTCGGTGCATCCCGGGCCGTAGCCGGTACGTTCCCGGTCTCACACCGGCAGGAGCACGGCCCGCAACGGAGGGGCAGACAGGCAGCCGCGGGACACCCCCGGCTGCTTTTGTGCGATTGCAATAGATTTCGGAAGGAGGCTTGTGAAATGACCAAGAAGTGGGTCTACATGTTCCACGAAGGCAACGCCGGCATGAAGAACTTGCTAGGCGGCAAGGGCGCAGGGCTATCCGAAATGACCAACGCGGGGCTTCCCGTCCCGCCTGGGTTCACCATCACCACCGAGGCCTGCAACGCCTACTACGCTTCGGGCAAGAAGTTCCCCGAAGGCATGTGGGAGCAAGTCCTCGCTGCCATGAAGGAAGTGGAGAAGGCCACCGGCAAGAAGTTCGGCGACCCCAAGAACCCCCTGCTGGTCTCTGTGCGCTCGGGCGCACGCGTGTCCATGCCTGGGATGATGGACACCGTCCTCAACCTCGGCCTGAACCCCGACACGGTGCAGGGCCTCATCGCCCTGACCCGCAACGAGCGGTTCGCCTACGATGCCTACCGCCGCTTCATCCAGATGTTCGGGCGCATCGTCATGGGCATTGACGGCCGCAAGTTTGAGGAGAAACTGGAAGAGATCAAGCACAAGTACGAGGCGCAACTGGACACCGACCTGGACGCCGAGGCGATGAAGGAAGTCGTCGCCGAGTTCAAGAAGTTGTACAAGCAGGAGATCGGCGAGGAGTTCCCCACCGACCCGTACAAGCAATTGGAACTGGCCATCGGCGCGGTGTTCGGCTCGTGGATGGGCAAGCGTGCCGTGGATTACCGCAACTTCTACAAGTTGCCGCACGACTGGGGCACGGCGGTCAATGTCGTAACCATGGTCTTCGGCAACATGGGCGACGACTCGGGCACCGGCGTGGCCTTCACCCGCAACCCCGCCACCGGTGAGAAAGTCCTGTACGGCGAGTACCTGCAGAACGCCCAGGGCGAGGACGTGGTCGCAGGCATCCGCACCCCCAAGAAGATCGCCCAACTGGCCCAGGACATGCCTGAGGTGTACCAGCAGTTCGCCGAGGTCGCGGAGAAACTGGAGCGGCACTACCGCGACATGCAGGACATGGAGTTCACCGTGGAGCGCGGCAAACTGTGGATGCTCCAGACCCGCGCGGGCAAGCGCACGGCGGCGGCCGCGGTCAAGATCGCCGTGGACATGGTGCGCGAGGGCCTCATCACGAAGGAAGAGGCGCTCCTGCGCGTGGAGCCTACCCAGGTGAACCAGTTGCTCCTCCCCCGCTTTGACGTGAAGGCGAAGGAAGAGGCCGAAAAGAACGGCCGACTGCTGGCGAAGGGCCTCAATGCGTCGCCGGGCGCGGCCTACGGGTTCGCCGCCTTTGACGCCGACACCGCCGAGGAATGGGGCAAGCAGGGCAAGCGTGTCATCCTGGTGCGACCCGAAACGTCGCCCGACGACGTGCACGGCATGCTGGCGTCCAGGGGCATCCTCACCCAGCGCGGCGGCGCGACGAGCCATGCGGCGGTAGTGGCCCGCGGCCTGGGCCTGCCTTGCGTCGCCGGCTGCGAGGCCATCCGCGTGGACGAGGACGCGAAGCAGTTCACCGTCAACGGCAAGGTCATCAGGGAAGGCGACGTCATCTCCATTGACGGCGGCACCGGCGAGGTCTTTGAGGGCCAGGTGCAGACCATTGACGCCAACTTCGCCGATGAGAAGGACTTGGCCACCCTGCTGGAATGGGCCGATGAGGTGCGGCGGCTTGGCGTGTGGGCCAACGCCGACTACCCGCGCGACGCCCGCCGCGCCCGCGAGTTCGGCGCCACGGGCATCGGCCTGTGCCGCACCGAGCACATGTTCTTTGAGGCCGACCGCCTGCCCATCGTCCAGAAGATGATCCTCGCCGAGTCCGAGGAGGAGCGGCAGAAGTACCTGGACCAACTCCTGCCGGTGCAGCGCGGCGACTTTGAGGGCATCTTCCAGGCCATGGACGGCTACCCGGTCATCATCCGCCTCATTGACCCGCCGCTCCACGAGTTCCTGCCCAGTTACGAGGGCCTTCTCCGCGACGTAACGCGGCTCCAGATGGCCCGGCACAAGCCTGAACTCCTGGAACTGGAGAAGGCCAGCCGCGAGGACGAGGAACTGCTGGAGGAAGTCAAGAAGGCGGGTAACGGGGATCTGGCCAAGGGCATCCAGGCCGTTCTCCCGGAGAAGACCAAGATGCTCCAGGCCGTGGAGAAGATGCGCGAGATGAACCCCATGCTGGGGCTGCGCGGCATCCGCCTCGGCATCACGTTCCCGGGCATCACCAAGATGCAGGTGCGCGCCATCTTTGAGGCGGCGTGCAACATGGCCAAGCAGGGCGTCGTGGTCAAGCCCGAGGTCATGATTCCCCTCACCGGCCACTACAACGAGTTGAAGGTCGTGCGCGAGATGCTGGAACCCATCGCCAAGCAGGTGATGGAGGAGAAGGGCGTGCACGTGGAGTACAAGTTCGGCACAATGATTGAGATTCCGCGCGCGGCGCTCACCGCCGGCGAGATCGCCCAGTACGCCGAGTTCTTCTCCTTCGGCACCAACGACCTGACGCAGACCACCTTCGGCTACTCGCGCGACGACGCCGAGGGCAAGTTCCTGCTGAAGTACGTGGAGGACAAAATCCTGCCCGAAAACCCGTTCCAGGTGCTGGACCGGCCGGGCGTGGGGCGGCTCATCAACATCGCCGTTACCGAAGGCCGCCAGACCCGGCCCGAACTGGAGGTCGGCATCTGCGGCGAGCACGGTGGCGACCCCTCGTCCATTGAGTTCTGCCACGGTGCGGGCCTCAACTACGTCTCATGCTCACCGTTCCGGGTGCCGGTGGCGCGCCTCGCGGCGGCCCAGGCGGCCCTGAAAGAGAAGATGAACGTGGAGCGAGACCGGTAGCGCGTTCGCTGCCCGACCAGAACACACGACCAGAACACACAAATCGGCAGGGGCGCACACCCCTGCCGATTTGCATTATGGGAGGATAGCATGCTCAACTCGGAAACGATCACCTCTGCGTTGGAACCCGTCGCGCGGTTGCTGCTGGTGGTGCTCCTGGCGGCGGCCATCGGCTGGGAGCGGGAGCGGCGCGGCCGACCGGCGGGGTTCCGCACCTACATCATGGTAGGGCTGGGGGCGGCCATGTTCACGCTCGTCTCCATCTACGCCTTTCCGGGCAGCGACCCGGCGCGCGTGGCCGCCCAGGTAGTTACCGGCGTGGGATTCCTCGGCGCAGGAACCATCTTCCAACGCCAGACCGACGTGCATGGCCTGACCACCGCCGCCGGATTGTGGGCCGTCGCCGCGATTGCCATGGCCGCAGCGGCCGGGCTGTACCTCATCGCCGTGGTGGGGACACTGCTGGCAGTGCTCACTCTGGCGGCCCTGCGCGGCGTGGAGAGGCGGGCGGTCAAGTCCCGTGGCACCCCGCGAGGGGCTTCCGACTCCAACGCGGACAACGCGGGCTAGTACTTGACCGCAGAGAAAATTGCCCGTTGTCATCGCGAGCGAAGCGAAGCCATCCAGTCGGCCCACGTGCGACGCACCTCCGAGGTGCGTCGCACGTGCCTTCTCACGTCATTGCAAGCGAAGCATCTCGGTTGACGAGATTCTTCGGCGCTTCGCACCTCAGTAGGGACAATTCATGAATTGTCCCTACGGGCGCTCCGCGCCCTCGCAACGACAATCCCCACCTGTCATTGCGAGCGAAGCGAAGCAATCTCACGCACCGGGGATTGCTTCGGGCGCTCCGCGCCCTCACAATGACACACCATCAAGAATCCCTGTGGCAGACTCCTAGAGGATGACCGCGGCCAGCGCCGCAAGCCCCACGACCCAGCAGTACACGGCAAACGGCCAGAACCGCCGCCGCCGCACGAACCCCAGCAGGAAGTGAATGGCCAGATAGCCCGAAATGGCGGCGCTGGCGAACCCTAGCACCAGCGGGAACCACGCCGTGGCACCGGGGCTTGCGACGGCGTGGGCTATCTGGCTGAGGCCCGCGCCCAGAATGATGGGCACGGACAGCAGGAAACTGAACCGCGCCGCCGCTTCCCGCCCCAGCCCACGGAAAATCCCCGCCGTGATGGTCAGCCCGCTGCGGGACAGTCCGGGGGCGATGGCCGCCGCCTGCGCCAGGCCGACGATGAGGGCGTCGCCCAGGCGGAGCGTGTCCACCTTGCGAATCCTGTCGTAGGAGGTCTCGGCGGCGGCGAGAATCAACCCCGTCCCGATGAGGAACGCGGCCACAGCCAGGGGCGCGGAAAACAGGCTCTCAAAGAAATCGCTGAGCAGGAAGCCGATGACTGCGGCGGGAATGGTGCCGATCAAAATCAACCACGCCAGCCAGGCCTGGGGCGTGTCCACCTTGCGCCGCGCGATGCTGTCCACCCACGCCCGCACCAGGCTCCACAGGTCGTCCCAGAAGTACACGACCACGGCCACCAGCGTGCCCCAGTGGAGCACCGTATCAAAGAGAAGCCCCGGCTCGCCCCACCCCAGCGCCCACGGAACCAGCACCAGATGGGCGGAACTGCTCACCGGCAAAAACTCGGTAAGCCCCTGCACGAGACCCAGGATGACCGCCTGCAATGAATCCATGAGATCGCTCCTTCAAGCGAGAATCTGGCGCGAACCGCAGCGCCGCCGATGTGCTCCCTACCCTTTCGCCCCGGACCGCGCGGCCTTGCGGCTCCCGCGCAGCGCGCGGTTGCGGGCGCGCACCTGCTCGTCGGGCACGCGGAACGCCGCCAGGAAGTCGTCCTTGAACAGCGCGAACCTGTCCTCGGCGATGGCCTTGCGGATGTCGCGCATGAGTTGCAGCAAGAAATGCACGTTGTGGATGGTAGCGAGATGCAGCCCCAGAATCTCGTCGCTCATGATCAGGTGGCGCATGTACGCGCGGGAGAAGTTCTGACACGTGTAGCACGCGCAGCCGTCCTCAATGGGCCTGGGGTCGCGGGTGTACTGGGCGTTCCGCAGGTTGAGGCGGCCCGTGCGGTTGAAGACCGCGCCGTTGCGCGCCAGCCGCGTGGGGAGCACGCAGTCAAACATGTCCACGCCGCGCGCCACGGCTTCCAGGATGTCCTCGGGCGCGCCGACGCCCATCAGGTAGCGCGGCTTGTGCCGGGGCAGTTCGGGCTCCAGCAGTTCCAGCGTGCGGTACATCTCCTGCTTGCTCTCGCCCACGCTCAGCCCGCCGATGGCAATGCCCGGGAAGTCCAGACTCGCGATGAACCCCGCGCTCTGCCGCCGCAAATCTGGGAAGATGCCGCCCTGCACGATGCCGAACAGCGCCTGGTCGGGGCGGGTGTGGGCGGCCTTGCACCGCTCGGCCCAGCGGTGGGTGCGCTCCATGGCGGCCTTGCTGTAGGCGTAGTCCGTGGGCGTGGCGCACTCATCAAAGCACATGATGATGTCTGCCCCCAGTTGCTCCTGAATGCGCATCACCTTCTCGGGCGTGAAGACATGCTCGGAACCGTCCACGTGCGACCGGAACACGACGCCGTCCTCGGTAACCTTGCGCAGGCCCTCCATGCTGAACACCTGGAACCCGCCGCTGTCGGTGAGAATGGGGCCGCGCCATGCCATGAAGCGGTGCAGGCCACCCATCTCTGCCACGACATCGGGGCCGGGGCGCAGGTACAGGTGGTACGTGTTCGCCAGGATCAGCGTCGCGCCCAGGCGCTCCAGGTCGCGCGGGGCCAGCGTCTTCACCGTCGCCTGGGTGCCCACGGGCATGAACACTGGCGTGGGGACATCGCCGTGGGGCGTGTGCATCATGCCCAGCCGCGCGGCGCTCTGCTTGTCTTCGTATTGGACGGCGAAAGCGAATGACATGGATTGGCCTCTGGCTTTTGGCCGTTAGCCTTTGGCCCATGGCGCGATGCTCCTGTGTCGCCAGCGAGGGGCAGTTGCCCTGTGGGCCGAAGGCTGATAGCCACAGGCTAACGGCTGCTCGCGCGGGATTATATCACAATGCGCCCGCGGCGCGAAACGTTGCGCGTCGGCGCGGCGAATGGTACAATGTCGCCAAATCTCACGCAGGCAGGTGGACGATGACAACTCGCACGCATACTTTCTCCATTGTCGCCCGCGACCCCGCCACCGGCGAGATGGGCGTCGCGGTGCAATCCCACTGGTTCGGTGTGGGCAGGCTGGTGGCGTGGGCCAGGGCAGGTGTCGGCGCGGTCGCCACCCAGTCGCTGGTGGAAGTGGCCTACGGTCCCCGCGGACTGGACCTGATGGCGCAGGGCAAGTCCGCGCCCGAGGCGCTGGCCGCGCTGCTGGCCGAAGACGAGGGCCGCGAACTGCGCCAGGTAGCGATGGTGGATGCGCAGGGGCGCGTGGCGGCGCACACGGGCGCGCGCTGCATCGCCGAAGCGGGCCACCTGACCGGCGACGGCTTCTCGGTCCAGGCGAACATGATGCTGAACGACCGCGTGTGGCCGGCGATGTACGAGGCGTACCGCGCGGCGACGGGCGACCTGGCCGAGCGGCTTGTCCGGGCGCTGGAGGCCGCGCAGGATGCAGGCGGCGACGTCCGCGGCCAGCAGAGCGCCGCCATGCTCATCGTGCCGGCGCAGGCCAGCGCGAGGCCCTGGGATGACGTGGTGGTGGAGTTGCGGGTGGAAGACCACCCGACGCCCATCGCCGAACTGCGCCGCCTTCTCACCGTGCACCGCGCCTACCGCCGCATGAACCTGGGCGACGAACTGCTCGGCAAGGGCGACGTGGAGGCCGCCCTGCGCGAATACCGCGCCGCCGCCGAGATGGTGCCCGACATCGCCGAACTCCCCTTCTGGCACGCCGTAACGCTGGCCGACATGGGGCGCGTGGACGAGGCGCTGCCCATCTTCCAGGACGTGTTTGCCCGCGACCCGAACCTCGCCCTGCTGGTTCAGCGGCTACCCGCTTCGGGGCTTCTGCGCGACGACCCGCAGATGATGGCGCGGATTCTGGGCGTGAGGCCGGGCGCGTAGGACTTGACCGCAGAGAAAATCGCCCGCGGATTTGGCCCGCAATTTGCACAGTGTCCCCTGTCAATACCGCGCAGTTGTGTTATACTCTCTGCAACTTTCGGGTTGCAGGAGGTTCCCATGAAAATCGCGATCATGTCCGACAGCCACGACAACATCTGGAATCTGGAGAAGGCGCTGCGGCTTGTCCAGGGGGCCGATGTGCTCCTGTTCTGCGGCGACCTGTGCGCGCCGTTCTCGCTGAAGATGCTGGCCGATGGGTTCGCAGGCCCCATCCACGCCATGCAGGGCAACAATGACGGCGACGTGGCGCTCCTGATCCGCGTGGCGGCAGAGAGCGGGCGCGTCCACCTGTACACGGACGGCCTCGCCGAGTTGGAACTGGGCGGGCGCAAAGTCGCGCTGACCCACTACCCGCACATCGCGGCAGCGGTCGCGCCGTCGGGCCGGTACGACGCCGTCTTCTTCGGCCACACGCACAAGGCCGTCCTCGGGTGGGAGGGACGCACCCTTGTGCTCAACCCGGGCGAGGTGATGGGCCGTTTCGGAAAGCCGAGTCTTGCGTTGTACGATACGGAAACCCACGAGGCCAAGCCCGTGGAGTTCTAGTCCAGGGGAGAGCGGGGAAGGGCACATGGCATCGCGTCGGTTGCGGTTGGGGCTCCTGTACGTCGTCGTCTGCTTGGCCCTGTCGCAGGTGCCCAGCCCGGCGTCGGTGGGCGCGTTCCGTCCACCCGAGCCGGATGAAGTCATCGGCCAGACGGTGCCGCTCAACGACCGCTTCGGCCTCTGCTTCGTCAGTTCCCCCGAGGCTCCGGCGGATGCCGGACGCTACGCCAAAGCCATCGCCGCGGGCGCGGCCTGGACCCGCTGGCCCATCTACTGGGGCAACGTGGAGACGGCGAGCGGCGTGTTTGACTGGAGCGCCGTGGACCGGGCCATCGCCAGCGACCAGGCCAACGGCCTGCGCACCAACGCCATCCTGCTGGGCACGCCTGCTCAGTACGCCACGGCGGGCCAGAGCGGCGTCCCGTTGCCGCAGGTGGGCAAGCGGCCACTCCCCCTGTCCGGCGCTGCCGAACGCCCGCCCGTCAGCCCGGCCAGTTCCGCGCCCCGCAACCTGTACCAGCCCATCTTCAGCGATGGCACCGACACCCCCGCGCCGGGGAAGACCATCAACCCCGCCAACCCGTGGGCGCGGTTCGTGTACGCGGCGGTGTCCCGCTACACCCCGCGCATTCGCCACTGGGAGATTTGGAACGAGCCGGACTACAACCTGTTCTGGAACGGCTCGGTGCAGGACTACTACCGCCTGCTCAAGGTGGCCTACATCGCCGCCAAGTTCGCCGACCCCGAGTGCACGGTGCTGTTGGGCGGCCTGGCCATCTACATCACCCCCAACTGGCTGGAGAACCTGCTGAGCGTCATGAAGTCCGACGCCGCGCAATCGCAGCGCGACGCCAACGGCTGGTACTTTGACGTGCTGCCCCTGCACATCTACAGCACGTCCTACGAGACGTACTACCAGGTGCGGCGCGTCCGCACGCTGCTGCAGAAGTACGGACTGGGAGCGAAACCCATCTGGATCAACGAGAGCGGCGTGCCCGTCTGGAACGACTACCCCGGCCCCACGTGGGACCCCACCAGCCTGTACCGCGCCACCATGGAAGAACAGGCGGCCTACGTCATCCAGAACTACGCCTACGGGTTCTTCGCGGGGGCCGAGCGCATCTTCCACTTCCAACTGTACGACGACTGCGGGAACAGCCCCGCGGGCACCAACGACGTGGGCGACGCCTACGGCCTGTACCGAAACCCCGCCGATGCCATCTGTTTCCGCAGCCACGCGTCGCCCAATTCGCCGCGCCCGTCGTACGTAGCATACCAGTTGGCGGCGACCTACCTCAACGGGGCGATTCCCCTGTGGCGGCGCAACGCCCAGGGCGACCACGAGGAGATCGCCTACTACCGCCCCGACACGCGCGAGCGCGTGCTCTTCCTGTGGGCCACGCGCGGCTCGCCCGTCGTGGTGCAGGTGGGCGCGGTGGGCACCCAGGCGATGGCGCTGGGCCAGGATGGCGCCGCCCAGCCGCTGACCCCGGCGAACGGCATGTACACGGTGATGCTCCCCGCGGCCACCAATCGCAACCTGCCCGACCGCACCACGTACATGATCGGCGGGCGGCCGCTGATTCTGGTGGAGCGGGACACGACGCCGCCGGTCGTTACCATGCAGAGCCTGCCGCTGTACAGCCCCGCGAGTTTCACCGTCGCGTGGCAGGGGACGGATGAGGGGTCGGGCGTCGCCGCATACGACGTGTTCGTATCGGTGGACGGCGGGCCGATGCTGCTGTGGCTGCAAGGCACGCAGGCGACCTCGGCGACGTACACCGGCGTCCCCGGCCATTCCTACGGCTTCGCCGCGCGCGGGGTGGATCGCGCCGGGAACGCGGGCGCAACGCCCCGCGCCCCGCAGACGGAGACCGTCGTCGCGCTGCCCAGCACACCGACGGCCACTCCCCGGCCGACGGCAACCCCCACGCCTACGCCAATCGCCAGCACCGTGATCAGCGGCCAGGTCCTGAACCCGCTGGGCACGCCGGTGCCCGGCGCGAACATCGTCATCACCAACGCCTGGGGTATGCCCACCACGCTGGCCGCCGACGAGTCGGGCCGGTGGCAGGTGGCGGGGCTTCCCAAGGGCGACTACGGCCTGCTCGGCTACGCGCCCGGGTACAGCCCCTGGTCGCCGCGACACCTGCGGCTAGAGGGGAGCGCGACGGGATTTGACGTTTGGCTTGCGCCCGCGGTGAACCTGGTCAGCAACGGAGATTTTGAGGCGGGGCTGGAAGGCTGGACTCCCGGCGGGAGCACCCCGCCCCAGGTGCACACGGCCGGCTTCGCAGGATTGCGCTCGCTGGCGCTGGGCCGGGACTTCGTGGGCCAGCCGGAACTAGGCGGCGGCGGCAACTCCACCGTGAGCCAGAGCATCGCCATCCCCCAGACGCAAGCGCCGGTGTACCTGTCGCTCATGTATCAGGTGGCAACGCTGGAGAGCGAGCCCGGCCACGACTGGCTGGAGGTGCTGCTCATTGACGGCACGACACGCTACGAGCCCATGCCGCCGCGCACCGTATGGCAGACGACTCCAGGCTGGCAACTGTTCACCTATGACCTGTCGCCGTGGCGCGGGCGCACGGTGCAGTTGATTCTGAACGTCTGGCAGGACTCGTCGCAGCGGCCCACCGTGGCGTTCATAGACCAGGTGAGCGTGGGCACGCCGCCGACCCCGACGCCCAGCCCAACGCCGAGCCCGACCCCGAAGCCGCCCTACCGATTGTGGGTGCCGATGGTAGTGCGGTAGGGGTCGGCGGGGCGGCGGACATCCTCTCCCGCTGTGCCCATTGTACGATGGCCCCGCGAGGCGTCAACGGTCTCTGCCGCTCCGCCTAGCCCGCCCTGCGGAACCGCCGCGGCCCGCACGCCAGGACGATGGCCGCTGCCACGGCCGCCGTAACCCCCACGACGAACCCGTAGGATGACGAGAAGGCCCCCGACTCGGCCAGCGCGAAGGCCACCGTGTTGGACATGGCATGGAGCACACTCACGAACAGCAGGCTGCGGCCCGTGCCGTTGTACAGCCACGTGTAGATCACCGTCAGCGCAACGCTGAACACCACATCGCCCACCCAGGGCAGTTGCGACATGGGCGAGGTGGGATTCAGGTACAGGGGCAGATGCCACAGGCTCCACAGCAGGCCCATGATGACGGCGATCGCCAGGTCGCCGTACCGCTCCTGCAGGCGCGGCAGCGCGAACCCACGCCAGCCGATCTCCTCCCAGACGTTGGACAGGAGCATCGTAACGAAGATGGCGGGCAGGGCAGCCCAGTTGAAGCGCAGTACCGCGTCAAACTGCTCGCCGAACAGCGCGCCCACCCCCAGCGCCACCGCCGCGATGCCGAACCAGCCCAGGAACGCGAACGCCCACCAGCCCCACGAAGCCCGCCACCAGGCCAGCGGCGCGAACAACTCGCGCGGGCCATCCTTGCCCTTGAGCGCCCAAATCACGAGGACGGCGGCCAGCGTAGGCCCCGCGCCACCGAGCAGCGCGAACAGGGGGCTGTCAAAGGGGAATATGCCGCGGGCGTGCAGCGTCTGGGGGAACCAGCCGAGCCAGGAGATAACGAAAGCCAGCACGTAGAACGCGGCCACAGGGTAGCGCCGCACCAGATTGGGTCGTGTGGTCTCCATGCTTGCCCTCCGAATTCTTGTTATGTAAACGGCGACGCAATGAGTGCGGCGCTACGAGCCTGCGCCCGCCGCCCCGCCGCGCCGCGAAGCCCACACGAATACCCCCGCCACCAGCCCCGCCAGAGCCACAAGCGCGATGAGTTTGTACAGCCGCGTGGAGATGAGCAGCGCCATCCCGCCGAACAGCGCGCAGAAGGCGTAGTACGCCAGCACGATGCGCCGCTGCGACCACCCCATGTCGGCCAGGCGGAAGTGCAAATGCCCTCGGTCGCCCTGGCCGATGGGCTGCCCCCGCCGAATGCGCGACACCATCTGCCACGCCACGTCCATGATGGGAATGCCCAGCACCAGCAGGAGCGTCGCCACCTTGCCCCCCGCCACGATGGACAGCGTGCCCAGCGCGAACCCCAGGAAGTAGGACCCGCCGCTGCCCATGAACACCCGCGCTGGGTGGAAGTTGTACGGCAGGAACCCCAGCGTGCTCCCCAGCAACGCCAGGGGCAGGAGCGCCACGCTGTGCTGCCCCTCCCGCACCATGTGGACGGTGAGCACCAGCGCGGCGATGGCCGTAACCCCAGCCGCCAGGCCGTCCAGCCCGTCCAGGAAGTTGACCGTGTTCATCGCGCCCATGATCCAGAACAGCGTCAGGGGAACGGTGATGTACCAGGGGAACCAGATTTGCCGATTGGTCAGCGGGTTGTTGACGACCTCAATGAAGATGAGGAACAGCATGGCGATCCCCGCCGCGGCCGCCTGCACCACAAACTGCGGCCACGAGGGGAGTTCGCGGGCGTCGTCCCAGATGCCCGCCGCGAAGACGAAGACGCTGCCGAGGAGCACCCCCAGCAGGCGGGTAGCCTCGTTCGGGTCGTTGGTGGCGGGGCGGACGCCCTCGGGCAGCAGGTGCATGACGAGGATGCCCGTCATGAACGCGGCGAACAGCGCCACGCCACCCAGGCGCGACACGCGGCCCACGTGCTTGCGCCGCCCGCCAGGCACGTCGGCGATGCCCAGGCGCAGGCCCAGCCGCCCCGCCAGCGGCGTCAGCGCCAGCGACACCAGAAACGAGGCCGCAAACACCAACGCAAACGCCATTCCCTACCCCGTCCCAAACTGTCGGTCGCCCGCGTCGCCCAGCCCAGGCACGATGTAGCCGCGCTCGTTCAGCCGCTCGTCTATGGCCGCCACGTGGATGGGGATGTCTGGGTGGGCGGTGCTGAGCCGCTCAATCCCTTCGGGCGCGGCGATGATGCCCACGAACTTGATGCGCTTGGCCCCCCAGCGCTTCAGGATGTCGGCCGTCGCCACCGCCGAACCGCCCGTCGCCAGCATGGGGTCCAGGATGAGGCACACCTGCACCGTCGGGTCCACGGGCAGGCGGTTGTAGTACTCCACGGGCCGCAGCGTCCGCTCGTCGCGGTACAGGCCGATGTGCCACACCTCGGCCGACGGCATCATCTCCCAGATGCCCTCCACCATCGCCAGCCCCGCCCGCAGGATGGGCACGAGGCCGATCTTCTCGGCCAGTTGCGCGCCGTTGTACGGGGCCAGCGGCGTCTCAACCTGGGCGGGCTTCAGGGCCAGATCGGCCGTGGCCTCGTAGGCCAGCAGGATGGCGATCTCGCGCACCAACTCGCGGAACTTCTTGGGCTCGGTGCGCTTGTCGCGCAAGAGCGTCAGTTTGTGTTGGATGAGCGGATGTTTGGATGCAAAGACCTGCATGCGTGATTGGACCTCCGAAAGAGTCTGTCGGGCACTGGATTTCAGGCCACACTTCCCCCTGCCATTGCAAGCGGCCTGGCGGGTTCACGTGCGACGCACGTAACTGCTCACGCCATCGCGAGCGAAGCAGTCCCGCCCCTCTGCGTTCTCCGCGGTCTCTGCGGTGAATCCGCCCGCCGCTCGCGCCCCCTTCGGCCCGGCATGACGGCTGCCGAGATTGCTTCGGGGCTTCGCCCCTCGCAATGACACCTACTCCCCGTTGCGAGCGGCCTGGCGGGTTCACGTGCGACGCACGTAACTGCTCACGCCATCGCGAGCGAAGCAGTCCCGCCCCTCTGCGTTCTCCGCGGCCTATGCGGTGAATCTGCCCGCCGCCCGCCAGGTCGGTGCGCCCACTATACGGCGGCGGGGCGCACCTGTCAAGCGCAAGAAAAGGGCCTGCATCAGAAAACCGTGCAGGCCCTTCTCGTTGACAATTCGCGCGGTTGGGCGGCTACGCTTCCCCGCGGAGAAAACCGTCTGTCATTGCGAGCGAAGCGAAGCAATTCCAGGCCCCGTCTGTCATGCTGAGCGAAGCAACAGCGAAGCGAAGTAGGGACAATTCATGAATTGTCCCTACGGGCGCTCCGCACCCTCGCAATGACACGCCACCAAGAATCAACGTGGTAAAGTGCTACGCTTCCCCGCAGAGTTTCAGCAGGCGCTCCCACTTCTCGTCCACGTCCGCCTGGATGCGCTCAATCATGTACTGATTCTCCGGGCGGAACAGGTGGCGGAAGCGGCCCTGGGCCTCCAGCCATTCGGTAACGGGCTTCTTGACCTTGGGCTTGTAGGTCAGCCGCCACACGCCGTTCTCCACCTCGTACAGCGGCCAGACGCAGGTCTCCGTCGCCAGTTTCATGACCTCCACGGTGGTGGACGTGTCATGCCGCCATCCGCGGTTGCAGGACGACAGGACGTTCAGGAACGCCGGGCCGTCGGCGGCCACGCCCTTGCGGGCCTTCTCCATCAGGTCGCGCCAGTTGTGGGGCGACGCCTGGGCCACGTAGGGGATGTTGTGCGCCGCGCAGATGGCCGTCAGGTCCTTGCGGGGCTGCATCTTGCCCGGGATGACCTTGCCCGCGGGCGACGTCGTCGTGTTCGCGCCCAGCGGCGTGGCGCTGGAACGCTGGATGCCGGTGTTCATGTACGCCTCGTTGTTGTAGCAGACGTACATCATCTTGTGCCCGCGCTCCAACGCGCCCGACAGCGCCTGGATGCCGATGTCATACGTGCCGCCGTCGCCGCCGAAGGCGATGAACTTCACGTTCTGCTCGGGAATCTTGCCCCGCTTCACCAGCGCGCGGTAGGCCGTCTCCACGCCGCTCATGGTGGACGCGGCGTTCTCAAAGGCGTTGTGAATCCAGGGCACGCGCCAGGACGTGTAGGGGAAGATGGTGGTGGACACTTCCAGGCAGCCGGTGGCATTGGACAGGACGACAGGCTCGTCAATGGCGGCCAGAATCTGGCGCACGACGATGCCCGCGCCGCACCCCGCGCACAGGCGATGTCCCGGGGCCAGCCGGTCTTCGCGCTTGGACAGTTCTTTGAGGTTCAGTTTCGTTGCCATGTTGTTCTCCTTTCCCGCCTACTCGCGCACGCCGACGTAGGAGACCAGTTCGGACACCCTGCCGGTCTCGGCGATTTGGAGCAGGCTGCGGAATACGCCCTCAATCTGCGAGGGGACGATGTCGCGCCCGCCCAGGCCGAACACGAAGTCGGCCATGGGGACGCCCGCATCGTAGATTTTCATCGCCGCCGCCAGTTCCAGGAACAGCGGCCCTGCGTTGCTCATGGAACCGAACGAGATGGCGCGGTCCATGACGCCGACCGCCTTCAGATGCTGCAGGGCGGCCACCATCTCCTGGGCCGGGAACGGGCGGAAGACGCGCGGCTTGAGCAGGCCCACCTTCGCCCCCTGCGCCCGCAGTTTGTCCACGGCGGCGCGGGCCGTGCCGGCGGTGGACGACGACACCACAATCGCCACCTCGGCGTCGTCCAGGCGGTACGTCTCAAACAGGCCGTACTTGCGCCCGAACGTTTTGGCGAACTCGTCGGCCACGTCCAGGATGACCTTCTGGGCATGGCGCATGGCTTCCACCTGCTGGCGCTTGTGCTCAAAGTAGTAGTCGGTGAAGTCCAGCGGGCCGTAGGTTACCGGATGGTCCAGGTCCAGCAGCGAGTGCTTGGGCTTGTACTCGCCGACGAATGCCTTGACCTTGGCGTCGTCAAAGATTTCCACGCGCTCCTCGGCGTGGGATGTGATGAACCCGTCAAACAGCACCATCACCGGCAGCAGCACGTCGGGGTGCTCGGCGATGCGCACGGCCTGGATGACCGTGTCGTAGGCTTCCTGCGCGTTCTCGCAGAACAGGTGAATCCAGCCCGCGTCGCGCGCGCCCATGGAGTCCGAGTGGTCGCAGTGGATGTTGATGGGGGCCGACAGCGCGCGGTTCACGTTGGTCATGACGATGGGCAGGCGATTGGACGCCGCCACGTACAGGATTTCCCACATGAACGCCAGGCCCGCCGACGAGGTGGCCGTCATGACGCGGGCACCCGCAGCCGACGCGCCCACGCACGCGCTCATGGCGCTGTGCTCGCTCTCCACGGTGATGAACTCGGTGTCCACCAGCCCGTCGGCGACGAACTCCGAGAACGTCTGCACGATGGCGGTCTGGGGCGTGATGGGGTACGCGGCGACGACGTCGGGGTTGATCTGCCGCATCGCTTCGGCGACGGCGCCGGTCCCGTCCAGTGCTTTGAACTCGCTCATTTGGCACCTCCCGCGCGGCCAGGCTCATCCACCATTTCCATGGAGCCGCCGAACTCGGCCTCGTCGTGCATCTCAATGCACTTGACGGGGCACACGTTGGCGCAGATGCCGCAGCCCTTACAGTGGAGCAGGTCAAACCCCACCATCTTCTCATCCTTGACGCGGATGCTGGAGTCGGGGCAGAAGACCCAGCAGAACATGCAGTTGGTGCAGCGGCTGGCATCGCGCACGGGGCGGAAGGCCCGCCACGCGCCTGTGTTGTATTGCGCGGAGTTACCCGCTTCCAGAATCATGCCTCCGATGGGGAGGTCCTTCCAACCTTTAGCCACAGTGTTCCTCCTTTCCGACGAGGGCTAGCCCTCTTTGACTTCTTCGGCGGCGCGACGAATCGCGGTAATGTTGGCTTCCACGATGTCGGCCTTCATGTGTTTCTTGGTGAACCGCTGGCGGGTCTGCTCCACGATGGCCTCCACTTCAAACAGGCCCGTGGCCTTGACCAGCGCGCCCAGCATGGGGGTGTTGGTGATCTCGCGCCCCAGCGTCTCCAGGGCGATGCGGCTGGCGTCCACCGTGAAGACGCGCCCCGTGCGCAGGTTCAGTTGCTCGCGGATTTCGGCGGGCGAGGCGCTGGTGTTGACCAGCAGGATGCCATCGGGCTTGAGGCCCTCGGTTACGTTCACGGTGCCCAGGAGCGTGGGGTCCAGCACCACCACCACGTCGGGCTCCTCAATCTGGCAGTGCAGGTCAACGGGGTGATCGCTGATGCGGGTGAAGGCCTGAATCGGCGCGCCCATGCGTTCGGGGCCGTACTCGGGGAACGCCTGGAAGTACAGGCCCGCATCCAGCGCGGCCTCGGCAAGGACTTTCCCCGCCGTAACCGCGCCCTGGCCGCCGCGGCCATGCCAACGTACTTCTACCAACTTGCTCATGTTTCCTCCTCTTGCCTGTCGCCATGCACGGCAAGGCACGATGTTGTGTTTGGGCGTCCAATGCGAAAGGCACAAAATGAGGGCAGCCTGCCTTGCGGCGGCTGGCCCTTATCGGGGCATCTCAACGGAAGCGAGAAGTGCAGCGTGCCCACCCATTGTGCTCACCAAACGTCTTATCCTGTACGGTTGGATTCGCGCTGCATTTTACCCCAGAAGCGCCCCCTTGTCAAAGCCTTTGTTTCCGCGTTCACACACGGGGCGCCCCTCACCCCAGCCCTCTCCCGGCGGGCGAGGGAATGGCGCACCCCAACCCCAGCGGGGCTTCGCCCGTTCAGCGCGGGGGTTTAGCCCCGCGCGGCCGCATTCGCCCGAGGCTGAAGCCATCGGGCTAAAGGGGCAAAGCCCTGCGGGCTGGTTGTAGGTTCACGGCACGCCCCGCCCAGCCCCAGCGGGGCTTCGTTCATTCAGCGCGGGGGTTTAGCCCCGCGCGCCACCCCGCGGCCCACCCTTTCGTGCCTTCCGTGCCCTTTCGCGTCTTTCGCGCTCCAAACGCCCCTCACCCTAGCCCTCTCCCGGCGGGCGAGGGAACGGCGCGCCCCAGCCCCAGCGGGGCTTCGCCCGTTCAGCGCGGGGGTTCAGCCCCGCGCGCCACCACGCGCCCCCCTTCGCGATCCAAACGCCCGCGCCCTCTCGCGGGTTTCGCGATCCGAACGCCCGCCCCGCAAACTTGGCACCCGCTCGGGCGTGCGCCATTCTCCCTTTCGCCGCCCACTGTGGTATAATAGGCGGAGCAAACCACCGAGGGAACCCGCAAACATGGCCATTACCGTTGACGTACAGGCTCCGGCTCCCTGGCTGGACGAGGAATGGAACCGATTCGTAGAGCACCACAGGCACGGGCACCTGCTCCAGACGTGCCAGTGGGCGCAGTTCAAGTCGCACCACGCCTGGTCGGCGTGCAGGGTCATCGCGCGCCAGGACGGCGACATCGTGGCTGGGGCCCAGGTCCTCTTCCGCCGCGTGGGCCCCATCTCGGTGGCCTACGTGCCCAAAGGCCCCGTGGTGGACTGGGACAACCCGACCCTGGTCGGGGCCGTCGTGGATGGGCTGCACACCATCTGCCGACGGCGGCGCGCCATCTTCCTGCGCGTGGAGCCCGACCTGCCCCACAGCCCCGATTTGGCACAGCGGTTGGCCGCCCTGAAGTTCCACTTCGCGGGCAAGGTGCAGCCCCTCAGCACCCTGCACCTGGACATTGACCGCGACCCCGACGAAATCCTGGCGGGGATGAAGCCCAAGACGCGCTACAACATCCGCCTGGCCGAGCGCAAGGGGGTGCAGGTGCGCGAGGGGTCAGAGGCCGACGTGTCGGTGTTCTACCGCCTGTCGCAGATCACCAGCCTGCGCGACGACTTCCCCATCCACGCCGAGGCGTACTACCGCGACGCGTACCGCATCTTCGTGCCGTCGGACATGGCGCGGCTCCTGCTAGCCGAGTACAACGGCGAGGTCGTCGCGGGGCTGATGGTCTTCGCCTTCGGAGCGACCGCCTGGTACATGTACGGCGCGTCGTCCAACCGCTACCGCAACCTGATGCCCAACCACCTGCTCCAGTGGCGCGCCATCCAGTGGGCGCGGGCGCGCGGGTGCAAGGTGTACGACTTCTGGGGCATCCCCGACGAGGTCGGCCAGGACCCCGCGTCGGCGGCCCTCGCGGCCCAGCGGAGCGACGGCCTCTGGGGCGTGTACCGCTTCAAGGAGGGGTTCGGCGGGCGGGTCGTGCGCTACATGGGCGCGTATGATTTCACCTACGTGCCGCTGGTGTACGCGGCGGGCACGACCGTGTGGCCGCGCCTGCGCCACCTCCTGTACCGCCTGCGCCGCAAGCGCCTGCCCGAGAGCGAGGTCAGCGTGGAGTAGCCCGCGCTACGCTGATACTTGACCACGGAGACCCCCTGTCATTGCGAGGGCACGAAGTGCCCGATGCAATTCAATTGGCCCACGTGCGACGCACCTCCGAGGTGCGTCGCACGTGCAGCATCTCGCCGGCGAGATTCTTCGGCGCTGCGCACCTCAGAATGACAGTCTAGCGGGATTGCTTCGTCGCTGCGCTCCTCGCAATGACACGCGCCGCTGTACGGCTACGCTGGGTCCTTCGGCGGGAGCGGGCGGCCCGCCATCTCCAGCCAGGCCTCTCGCACCTCGGCGGCCAGGAAGATGGAGCCAAGCGCCAGCACGATGCCGTCGCTGCCCACGCTCGCGAGCGCGTGTGCCAGCGCCTCGCGTGGGGACGGCATGGCCGCCGAGCCGCGCCCCAGCGACTGCGCGATTCCCTGCAACTCGGCCACGTCCATGGCCCGCTCGTGGGCAGCGCGGGCGAAGACCAGCCGCGTCGCAGGCGGAATCCGTCGCAGCATCCCCGCCACGTCCTTGTCGGCGGACGCGCCGAAGATCACCACGTCGGGCGCGCGGCCCAGCGTCTCCTGCACCGTCTCCAGGGCCGCGTCCACCGACTCTACCGTATGCGCCGCGTCCACGACGAGCCACGGAGACGACTGCATCACTTCCAGCCGCGCTGGCCACCGCACCTCGGCCAGCCCGCGCCGCAGCGCGTCCTCGGATACGGGGAAGCCCCTCGGCTCCAACTCGGCCACAGCGGCGATGGCGGCGGTCGCATTGCCCAGTTGGTGCCGCCCGATGAGCGGGATGAACAGGTCGTCCAGGGGGTTGGGCCACCCGAAGGGGGAACGTGGCGCGAACACCGTGAACCGCTGCCCCGCGTGCGTGTGGCTCAGCGGCTGCCAACGCCAATCGCGGCCTGCCCAAACCTGCCGCGCCCGCCGCTTCCGCGCCCGCTCGGCCAGGACGGCAGCCGCGGCCTCCCTCTGCGGCGCGAAGACCACGGGCACGCCCCGCTTGATGATGCCCGCCTTCTCCCCCGCGATCTGCTCCAGCGTGTTGCCCAGCACGTTCATGTGGTCCATGCCGATGGACGTGATGACGGCGACCATCGGATGCACCACGTTGGTGGCGTCAAACCGCCCGCCCAGCCCCACCTCCAGCACCGCGACCTGCACGCCACGGCGTCGGAAGTGCTCAAAGGCGATGGCCGTGATGGCCTCAAAGGTTGTCCCAGGGGTATGGGCCAGGGTGGGGCGAATCCAGTCCGCCAGTTCGGCGACCTCGGCCTCGGAGATCATCTCGCCGTCCACCTGAATGCGCTCGCGGAAGGTGTGCAGGTGCGGCGAGGTGTACAGCCCCGTGCGGTAGCCCGCCTGGGTCAGGATGGACGCGATCATGGCGCTGGTGGAGCCTTTGCCCTTGGTCCCCGCGACGTGCACCGACGGGAAGGCGCGATGCGGCGACCCCAGGCGGCGCAACAGGGTGCGAAACCGCCCCAGGTTCGGGGGCACCACCTCGCGATCCGTTACCCAGTACTGCCAACTGGGAAGTCCGTACAGATAACGCAGGGCATCAGAATAGTCGGTCAACAAGCCATCTCCCCACGCGAAGGGTTTCGTATGCGATGACGGCGAAGGTCTCGCGGATCGTGTAGTACGCCCGCAGGTGGAGGATCGTCCACCCAGGACTGTCCATCACAGGCACGGGGTGGGCCTCAAGTCCCTCGTCGGCGGCGATGCGGCACGCGCGGAACATGTGGTACGGGTCCGAAACCAGGAGCACCGACCGCCAGCCATGGGCCGCCATGATGTCTCGGCTATTGCGGATGTTGTCCAGTGTGGAGTGGGAGCGGTCTTCCATCAGAATGTCCTCTGGCGGCACGCCCATGCCGACGGCCACGCGGCGCATGGCCTCGGCCTCGGACGGCGGGAGTTGTCCCAGTCCCCCGCTCACGATGATGCGCGGCGCGTAGCCCTGCTTGTACAGCGCCACGCCCGCCTGGATGCGGCTGAGCAGGATGGGGCTGGGACGCTCGTCGGGCCACACCGACGCACCCAGGACGAGGATGGCGTCGGCGGGGACCTTGTCCTCAACCCACGCGCAGTGCAGGATGTTCCACAGCACCGCAAGAGGCACCGCCATGGCGACCAGCAGCAGGACGATGCCGACCATCGCCAGCCCCGTGCGCCGCCTCGTGGCCCGCCCGCTCATGCTCTGCACACCCGCCTTCCGCTAATCTTCGGACGCCGACGGGGACTTCGTCGGGCCGTCCACCCACCGCCGCGCCGTTTCGGCCAACTCGGTCAGGCTGCCCTTGCGGACGGTGCACACCGGCAGGGAGTCCAGGAACATGCGGCCATACGCCTTGCTGAGGATGCGCTTGTCCAGCACCACGAACACGCCCCGGTCCGTGCGGCTGCGGATGAGTCGGCCAAACCCCTGGCGGAACCGCAGCACGCTTTCGGGCACCGCGTACTGGTTGAACGGGTCCTCAAAGGTCCCGCTGCGGGCGGCGAAAATCGGCTCCGTGGGCACGGCGAAGGGCAGGCGGGCGATGACCAGGCAACTCAGCGCCTCGCCCATGACGTCAATCCCCTCCCAGAACGAGCGGGTCCCCAGGAGCACCGCGCGGGGCGTCTCGCGGAAGGTGGTGAGCAACTGCTGGCGCGACCCGCCATCGCCGTGCTCCAGCACCAGGATGTCCTCCTCGGCCAGGCGCTTGGAGATGGCGCGCGCGGTCGCCCGCAACTGGCTGTACGACGTGAACAGCACCAGCGTTCGCCCGCCCATGGCCGTGCACAACTGCACCAGCGCCTCCTCCACGTTGCGCTGGTAGTACGGCTCGTGCGGTTCGGGCATGTCCAGCGGAACGTACACCAGGGTGGACGCCTTGTAGTCAAAGGGCGAACCCACCGCCAGTTCCTCGGCGTCCCACGCCCCCAAGCGGTCGCGCATATAGTCAAACTTCCCGCCGACGCACAAGGTCGCCGACGTGAGAATCACCGCCTCCTTCTGGCTGAAGATGTGCTGGCGCACCAGGTCGCCCACCCGCAGCGGCGCGGCGTTCAGCGACAGAATGCCCCGCTCCGTGTTCCGCTCCAGCCAGCAAATCTGATTGTCGGACGGCTTGAAGACAACCTGCCCAATCTGGTCGCGAATGGAGCGCAGGCGCAGGATGTGCGCGGCCAAATCCTGGAGCATGGCGTCCAGTTCGGGCACCTCGTAGTCGTCCAGCCCTTCCAGCGCCTGGCCCAATTGCTGGAGTCCTCGGTCCAGCCGCGTGAGGATGGTAGCGCAATCCTGCCACGCCGTCTCCACCAGGTTCCACGCGGGCTGCGCGCGCACCCCAGGCGTGATGCGAAGCCGCTGGCTATAGCCCGAATCGTCGGCCCCGTTGGCGTGCTCGGTTAAGAACTCCTCGGCAATGGCGAAGAAGTCTCCCAGCGTCCGCTGGGCCAGGTCCACGTCCTTCCGCACGTCGTCCAGGAGCCGCTCCAGGTCGCGGAACAGCGGCCCAGGTACGGCGTTGCGGCAGCGCATGGCCACGTCAGTGAGGAAGCCCCGATACCGCCCCGCGCTCACCCTCTGGCTGATTTCCCCCAGTTGGCGGTCCAGCGTGGCGCGGTCGGCCTGGAAACTCAGTTGGCGGGTGATGGCATCCTCAAAATGGTGCGCCTCGTCCACGATGAGGTACTTGTATTCGGGCAGGACGCGGTTCTCCACGGCCACGTCGGACATGAGGAGCGCGTGGTTGACGATGATGATGTGGGCGCGTTCGGCCCGGCGGCGGGCGCGGTAGAAGAAGCAGCGCCCCTTCTGCCTGTGGGGGCAGTCCTCGGCCAGGCAACTTTCCTGCTCGGACGAAATCTGTGACCACACCGCCCGCTCCTGGAAGGTGGGCAGGAACAACTCGGTAACGTCGCCAGTGGCCGTGGTCTGCTGCCAGATGAGCACCTTCGCCAGGACGCGCAGTTCGTCCTCGCTCAGGTTGTCGCGGGCGCGCATGGCGGTCAGGCGGCGCAGGCACAGGTAGTTGCTGCGCCCCTTCAGCAGCGCCACCCGCACGTCCAGGTCCAGCACTTTCTGGATGTCCGGGATGTCCTTGGTGTACAACTGCTCCTGCAGGTTGATGGTGTTGGTAGAGATGACGACGGGGCGCTCGTTCTCCAGGGCGAAGTGCATGGCCGGCAGGAGATAGGCCAGCGACTTGCCGGTGCCGGTGCCCGCCTCCACTAGCAGGTGGTGGCCCTCGTTCAGGCTGCGGGCGACGGCGCGGAGCATCTCCACCTGCTGCGGCCGGTGTTCAAAGTGGGGGAAGCGGCGCGCGAAGTCCCCGCCCTCCTCCAGCATCCGCGCCACTCGGTCCACGTCAACCGGCGCTTTCCGCGTCGTCGGGCGCAGGGGGGCCTCTTCGTCCTCGCGGAGCATGAGGAGGCCCAGGGCGTAGGCGTCGTCGCCGACCTTGGACTGCACCTGCTGGCCCAGGCTTCCGGTAACGAACGCCGACCGTCCCTTGTACGCGAGGACATCCCGGAACAGGTGGCGCAGGGGCCACTGGCTGCGTTCCGTCAGCCGGACGATGTCCTCCAGCAAGCGAACGTCCAACGCCAGGGCGCGCTCCAGCAAGACGTTGAACAGATTCATCGCCGTCTGAGCGTCGTCCAGCGCCCGATGGTGCACCGTCGCGGGCACGCCCAGGTTCTGGGCCAGGATATCCAAACTGTAGCGCGGGGCGTGGGGCACGAGAATGCTCGCCAGTTCAAAGGTGTCGATGGCGTCCGCGTTGGTGAGCACCCCCTGCTTGGCCAGGAAGGCGAGGTCAACCTGCACGCTGTGCCCTACGATAGGCGCGTTTCCCACAAACCGCACCAAATCGGGAAGGACCGATGCCAGCGCGGGCGCGCCTCGCACGTCCTCCTCACGGATGCCGGTCAGTTGCGTGATGCGGTAGGGAATGGGGCGCGACGGGTTGACCAGCGAAGACCAGGTGCCGAGGACTTCCCTGCCCCGGAACTTCACCGCGCCAATCTCAATGACGGAGTCCCGCTCCGTGTCCAGCCCGGTGGTCTCCAAGTCCAGGGCAACGTAAGTTCGGTGCATGTCGTCTCGTTTCTAGGGCAGCGTTGCCTCGCCGCCACCGCGATTATACGCGCAATCGGAAGAACGCCAAAGCGGGCAACCCGTCGGCGGCCCGAGCGTGCCCGCATTGCAGGACGCGAGGGTGCACCCCGTCCCCAGGCCACCGACCGCCGCGCCTCCGCGAAAGGCGAGGCTATGCCTCCAAGACGGAGTCAATCGGGTGGGCGGTCATGATGCGGGTGGTCTGGCGGAAGTGCATCTTGGCCCAGAACCCGACCTCGCCCGGAATGACCACCGAGAGGCTCTGGGCGCCGCGCGCCTTGAACCGCTCCGCAATGGCGCGAACGAGGGCGCGGCCGATTCCCCTGCGCTGGTAGTCCGGGTGCACCGACGCGATGTAGATGATGGCGCGGGACCCGTCAAACACGCCGCGAATCATGCCCACAACCTGGCCGTCCTCCTCGGCCACAAGGAACTCGGCAGCCTGGCATTCGGCCACCCGCTTCATCGCTTCGGGGCCGTCCATCTCTGGATGCCCGTACTGCTGGTTCGCCTTGAGGATTTCCACGATTCGGTCGCAGTCTTTGACCTCAAAGTCCCGGATTCGCATTGGTCGCCTCCTTCTGCCGAGAGTCCGCGCTGTCCCCCTTGTCGTTCGCCTCCCACAGGCGGCGGAGCCAGTCCGCCACCCGTGCGTTCTCCACCCGGTCGCCGCGGGGCAGGTACGGCTTGATGTCCAGCACCGGCGTCCCGTCGGCCATGTCCAGGCCCCTGACGTGGAGCACGTTCCCCTCGCGGCGGATGAGCGGCACGACGGTAATGGCAATGGGATTGGGCCGCTTGGGGCTTCGCGTCGCGAACACGCCCACCAGCGGCAGGTCCTCGCGCCCCTGCGGGTGCACGCGCAGGCGGCGCTCGTGCGTCTGTCCGTGCTCCCGGCGGTGCAGGTAGCAGATGACGATGATGTGCGAGAAGTCGTCTATCCCCTCCAGCCCGTCGGCGTACTCAGGCGCCACCACCACCCTGGACTCCACGTCTTCCCAGACCACGCCGTCCAGTTCGGTGATGCCGTTCTCCACATGTCCGATGGGATACACCGTGTAGCCTGCCATGCGCCGCGTTTTCCTCCCGAATGTGGTATGGATTATAATACGCCCCAGATGGGTTTGCAAGGCGGGTTGATTCGGTCCTGCCTTCCGTTGGCGAATCGCGCACATTCTACAATCCCACCCACTGCGAGCGAAGCAAAGCATCTCGGTTGACGAGATTCTTCGGCGCTCCGCGCCTCAGAATGACAGAGGAGTCATCTGTCATGCTGAGCGAAGCGAAGCATCTCGGTTGACGAGATTCTTCGGCGCTCCGCGCCTCAGAATGACAGAGGAGTCATCTGTCATGCTGAGCGAAGCGAAGCATCTCGGTTGACGAGATTCTTCGGCGCTCCGCGCCTCAGAATGACAGAGGAGTCATCTGTCATGCTGAGCGAAGCGAAGCATCTCGGTTGACGAGATTCTTCGGCGCTCCGCGCCTCGGAATGACGGTCTGCCCGGATTGCTTCGGGGCTGCGCTCGCACTGACAGGTGAGATGGCGGAGGCACGAACATGCACACGGCGGCATTCTTTGACTTTGACGGCACCCTGTACTCGGGCCACCTGTGGAAGGACATGTCGGACTACTTCCGCGAGAGACGGGAGCGCACAGGGCTGCTCTGGACCTACCTGTTGGCACATCTGGCCCTGCGTCCCCTGAACCTCATGCGCCTCCTCAACGACGAGCGGTTCTACGGGTCGTGGGCGCGGGATTTGACGTGGGTCCTGCGCGGCATGTCGGTGGAGGAAGGGCAAGCCCTGTTCCGCTTCCTGCTGGAGTGGCGCATCCTGCCCGGCCTCCGCCCCGACGTGGTGGAGCGCCTCCGCCACCACCAGCGCGAGGGCCACGTCGTCATGCTGGTGTCGGGCGGGTTCCGCGAACTCCTGGAGATGCTGGCCGCCGAGTTGGGCGTGCCCTACGTGGTGGGCACCGAGGCCGAGGTGCGCGATGGGGTGTACACGGGCCGGGCCGTCGGGCTGGCCATCACCGGACGGGGCAAGGTGGAAGGCATCCGCCGCCTCGCCGCCCGCGAGGGGCTGGCCCTGGACTGGCCGAGTGCCTACGCCTACGCCGACAGCCGCACGGACATCCCGCTGCTCCAGACGGTCGGCCATCCGGTGGCCACGTACCCGGACAGGGTGCTGGCCGCCCACGCGCAGGCGCGCGGCTGGGAGATGCTGGGAACGATCACGCACCCGCGATAGGCGCGCCGGCTACATCTTTTGCAGGCGCATGCGCCTGGGCCTGTCCAGCGCCTGCTTGGCCGGTATGGACAGAATCATGCCCAGGCTGGCGAGAATCACGCCCGCCGGTTGCGCAGCCAAGACCATGAGCAGGACGGCCAGGCCGATACCGACGCCCGCGCCCAGGTCCGAGTTTCGGGTCAGCAGATACAGCAGGCCATACACCGCGAGGCCGACCGACATCTGCGGTGTTGCGAGGACCATCAGCACCCCCAGCGTGGTAGCCAGGCCCTGGCCTCCCTGGAACCGAGCGAACAGCGGGAAATCGTGCCCCAGCAGGGCGCCGATGCCCGCCGCAATCTGCCACGCCAGGTCCAGCCGCAATGCCCTGGCAAGCATCACTGGAGCCGCGCCCTTGGCAAAGTCCACGACGGCGACCACCACCGCCGGTTTCCAGCCCAACGTCCGCGAAACGTTCCGCGCGCCCATGTTGGCGTCGCCCAGGGTGCGGATGTCCACGCCTGCCACACGGCGCGATACGATGACCGCCGTGGGGATGGAGCCAAGAAGATAGCCAACGAGCGGAACCGCGAAAGCCACGTCCATGGCCTTGCCTCCCTCACGGGATTGTCATTGCGAGCGAAGCGAAGCAACCTCGCTCGGCCCACGTGCGACGCACCTCGGAGGTGCGTCGCACGTGCCTTCTCACGCCATTGTCAGCGAAGCGAAGCATCTCGGTTGGCGAGATTCTTCGCGGCTTCGCCGCTCAGAATGACAGATGCGCTCCCTCGCCCGCCGCGCGGGAGAGGGCTGGGGTGAGGGAGATTGCTTCGGGTGCTTCGCACCCTCGCAATGACAACTTGTGCCTGTCATTGCGAGCGAAGGGAAGCAACCTCGCTCGGCCCACGTGCGACGCACCTCGGAGGTGCGTCGCACGTGCCTTCTCACGCCATTGTCAGCGAAGCGAAGCATCTCGGTTGGCGAGATTCTTCGCGGCTTCGCCGCTCAGAATGACAGATGCGCTCCCTCGCCCGCCGCGCGGGAGAGGGCTGGGGTGAGGGAGATTGCTTCGGGTGCTTCGCACCCTCGCAATGACAACTTGTGCCTGTCATTGCGAGCGAAGCGAAGCAATCTCGGTTGGCGAGATTCTTCGCGGCTTCGCCGCTCAGAATGACAGCCTGCCGGGATTGCTTCGGGGCTTCGCCCCGCAATGACACGCCATCAAGAATCCCTGTGCCAAAGTGCTAGCCCCGCTGACGGGCCAGGAACGCCGCCACCACAGCGTTGAACTCGTCCGGCCGCTCCACGGGGACGGCGTGCCGCGCGTCGCGGATCACCGCCAGTTCGGCGCGGGGCATCTTGGCAACGTAGGCCTCCTTGGCCGACACCGGCGTGTAGTCTTCGTCCGCCGCGACGACGAGGGTCGGGATGTGGATGTCGCCCAGGCGGTCGGCCACGCTCCAGCCGACGATCGCCCGCATGGCGTCGCGGTAGGCACGGGGGTCGTTCGCCGCCCACCGCTCCACCAGCATCGCCCGAAGCGATTCCTGCTCGGGCTTCGGGAACAGGCGGGCGGCCAGAATCTCGCCCATCTTCCGCATCCCCACCAGGCGCACGACGAGAAACCGCTGGAGAACCGCCAGGCGCTCCTTGAACGTCCGCGCCACGAACTCCGGCCCGCTGTTCACGATGACGAGGCTCTTGACCAAATCGGGCCGGTCAACGGCCAACTGCAACGCGATCATCCCGCCCAGCGAGATGCCGACGACGTGGGCCGGCGCGATGCCGAGAGCCTCTATCAGCCCTGCGGTATCCTGGGCGAACTGGCGCATGGTGTATGGCCCGCGGGGTTTGTCGGACTCGCCGTGCCCGCGCAGGTCAAACACGACGACGCGGTACTCGCCGGCGAAGAAGGGGACTTGCATCTCCCAGTCGCGGCTGCTGGAGCCGAGGCCGTGGATCAGCAGGAGCGGCTCGCCCGCGCCGGCTTCCTCGTAGTGCAGCCAGATGTCCCGCACCTGAATTCGCGCCATCGCACCCCTCCTTTCTGCACACCAGGGATTGCTGCGGGGCTTCGCCCCCCGCAATGACAACTTGTGCCTGTCATTGCGAGCGAAGCGAAGCAATCTCGCTCGGCCCACGTGCGACGCACCTCGGAGGTGCGTCGCACGTGCCTTCTCACGCCATTGTCAGCGAAGCGAAGCATCTCGGTTGGCGAGATTCTTCGGCGCTCCGCGCCTCAGAATGACAGATGCGCTCCCTCGCCCGCCGCGCGGGAGAGGGCTGGGGTGAGAGAGATTGCTTCGTCGCTGCGCTCCTCGCAATGACAACTTATGCCTGTCATTGCGAGCGAAGCGAAGCCTCTCGGTTGGCGAGAGTCTTCGGCGCTCCGCGCCTCAGTAGGGACAATTCATGAATTGTCCCTACGGGCGCTGCGCCCCTCGCAATGACACGCCGGGCTTGTCCCCGACGCGCCCTACTCCCCGCGCAGCGCCGCCGCGATCCTCTCGGCCTCGGCCACCAGGTCGGGCGCCACATCGTACACGGCGCGGCCCTCCAGGTCCGAGCGAATCGCATCCGGCGAGAACGGCATGAAGCCAAGCACCTTGAAGTCGGGCAGGTTCTCGGCGATGAACCGCCGGTCTTCCTCGCCGCGCACCTTGTTGCCCACCACGAAGATCCGCGTGAGGCCCAGGTCGCCCGCCAGTTTGCGGATGGTCTCCGCCGTCTGGAGGCTGCGGCGGCCCGGCTCCACCACCACGATCATGGCGTCCACCGCCTGGGCCGTCGCCCGCCCCAGGTGCTCAATCCCCGCCTCCATGTCGGCGATGACCACCTCGTCGCGGTGCAGGATGAGGTTGACCATCAGCGAGCGCAGGAGCGCGCTTTCGGGGCAGATGCACCCCGCGCCGCCCTTCTTGACCGTGCCCAGCACCAGCAACCGAATCCCTCGGTGCACGGCGCTGAACCGGTCGGGGATGTCGTCCACGCGGGGGTTGATCTGGAAGAAGCCGCCTGTGGTACCACGTTGCGCGCCGGTGCGCTCGTAGATGAGGTCGTCCATCGCGGCGATGGGCGTGATTCGCTCCACCAGTTCCGGCGGGAACCCTAGCGCCGACGCCAGGTTGGCGTCGGGGTCGGCGTCAATGGCGATGACGCGCTCGCCCCGCGCCGCGAAGATATAGGCGAGCAGGCCCGCCAGGGTCGTCTTGCCCACTCCGCCCTTGCCCGTTACGGCGATTTTCTTGACGTGCTTGACTTCTGCCATGGTTTCTCCTTGAGAACATCACCGCTGAGACGCAGAGAACACAGAGACCACGTTTTTGTCATCCTGAGCGATGCGAAGGATCTCGGCAGGCGAGATGCTTCGCGGCTACGCCAATCAGCATGAAAGGAACATCACCGCCGAGACACCCAGGGCACGGAGAGGGGGGCCTCTCAATCCTCGCCCGATACCTCTGCGTTCTCCGTGTCTCTGCGGTGGAGGCCCTCGCTATTCGGTCGGAACCAGAATCTCCACCTGGGCGGCGGCCCGCTGCTGCTGGAGCCAGTCGTCAAAGGCTTTCTGCTTCATCGCCTGGTACACATCGGGCGGAAGCGGTCGCCCGGCCTGCCGCTCCAGCACTTGGACAATGTGGTATCCGTAGGGGCTGCGGACGATGCCGCTGACCTGTCCCGGCTGCAACGCGAACGCCGCGTCCTCTATCTCCTTCGGCACGCTCAACATGCCCTTGGGGAAGAACCCCAAATCGCCCCCATCGGCGCGGGTAATCTCATCCTGCGACATCTCGCGGGCCACCTTGGCGAAGTCCTCGCCCGCCTGGATTCGGCGCAGGGCCGCCTGAGCGTCCTGCTCGCTGGCCAGCAGGATGTGCCGCGCGTGCACCTGCTCGGCCTTGTCGGGCACCGAGCCGGTTACCTGCTGTATCACCATCTCGGTCAGCAACTCGGCGCGCAGTTGCTCGCGGAACTCCTCGGGCGTGATGCCGCTTTCGGCCAGCCACTCCTGGAACTTCTCCTCGCCCCCGCCCGAAGCGATGGTCTCCTGCACGCGCGCTTCCAGTTGCTCATTGGAGATGGAGATGCCCATGCGCGCCGCGGCCTGCTGGATGAGCGCCAGTTCAATGAGCGAGTTGAGCACCTGCACCCGCACCTGGGCCAGCGCGGCCTTGCCCTCATCGGTGGTCAGGTCCACGTTCTGGTCCGTCAGCGCGACCTTGAACTGGAAGAACTGCTTCTGGAACGTCGCCATGGGGATGTCCTGTCCGTTCACCCGCGCGGCGACGGTGCCCACTTCCGCGCCGGGCGTCGGGATGACCGCCGTGGGCAGGGTGTCGCCGCCCACCGGAGGCTGCGTGGGCTGGGGCACGCTCGTGGGCTGGGCAGGCGCCTGCTGCCCAGGCAGCAGACTGCACCCCGCAACCAGCAACGCCACCACGACAAGAACCGCTGGCAGTAACGCTCGTTTCATATCAGCCCCTCCCTTCGGGCCACCTGGCCCGCAATTGTGCGATGGGAATCGTTCTACGTCTCGCGCTCACCCCATTATAGCCGACATCAACAGCCGTGCAAGCCCTGTGCCGTCGCGGGCACGCTACGCGGGAGCCGCGGCCTGCTCGGTAACGAAATGCGGGCGAAGGGCCTCCACCGCCTCGTCGGGCATGGGGTAGCGCCGTAGCCGCAGCCAATAGGAATAGGGGAGGCGTTTCCAATACGGGCGGATGAGTCGCCTCAGGTTCAGGTAGTCTTGAACCGTGGCTATGGCCTCGTCAACGCGGCCCATCTGCGCCAACGCGGCGACGAGCGCAAGCAACAACGCTAGGTCTGTGGGCTCTTCCACAAGGGCAGATTGGAGCAAACCTGTCACCTCATCATCCGCCTGTTGCGTGAGAAGCCGGACCGCGGCGTAGGAGTACAAATCTGCGTCGCCGCCACGCTCTTCATCAAGCAGCGGTGCCCATTGTGCTTTGGCGCCGGCTTCATCCCCCTGAGCCCTGCACATCTCCCCCCGAAAAACCCTCTGCACAAAGCGCTCTCTGGCGCGTTTCAACAACTTTTCCAGGTCATCCCAGTATCCGCGACCCGCCAGCCATTCGCAAGCCGCAAAGGGCACACGGTCTGTCTGCTCCTTGATCTTGTGCGCGTAGGAGCCAACCGCCTTGGGATCATCGGCCTCCATCGCGATGTCCATGAGCAGGGAAAGCGCAACTACCCGTTTGGTGTCATCGCGGGCATCCTGGGCCAGGACTTTCGCCAGTTCCGTAGCCTCGGCGTACTCCCCCGCGGCCCAGAGTTCCCGCGCGAGAAAGCCCCGAAAGTAGTACGCGTCGTTCGGATACTGGAGGAGCAACGCCCGCAGCGTGTCTAGCCCCTCGCTGACCTTCCCGCTGTCAATGAGATCCATCGCGCGCTCCAGCGCCCAAACGTCCGCGCGCTGCGGAATCGCCTGGCTGAACCGTTCCGCCTCGGCCAGCGCTTCCTCGTTCCTCCCCGTCCAGCGCAGCAGGATGAGGTAGTCGTCGGCGGCACTGTCCCGCAAGTCGCGCAGGTCCGGCTTGCGAGCCAACAGATGTTCCGGCAGGCTCAGCAGCCGGTCCACCAGCCGCCTGAATTGTTCTATGGCTGCGTGGCGGTCGGTAGTGGCGGTCCTCCTCGCCTGCTCGTACAGCGCCTCATAACTCTCTGGAAGCTGCACGAGGCTCCTCCCTGTTCTCGGACGCAGCGCCCGAGCGATTGTTCCTCTGGCCCACGATCATGCCGGCCAAAATCATAGCGGAACCGACCCATCCCCGCAAATCCAGCGTCTCCCCTGCCAGAACCCACCCGAACACCGCCGCGAAGACCGGCTCCAGCACGAAAATCAGCGCGGCGTGGGTGGCGCTGGTCTTGCCCTGCAGCCAGTTCTGCAGACCCAGCGCGACCGACGTGGCAAGGACGCCGTTGAACGCGACAGCGCCCCAGACCGCTCGCGGCAACGGCACGAGTGGCTCGCCCGCCAGCGCCGCGACCACCGCCGACGCCACTGCCACCACGGTGATCTGCACCTGCGCCAGCGTCAGCGCGGGCATCCGCGGCGCGAAATAGGCGATGAGCACCACCTGCCACGCGAAGGCCACCGCGCAGCCAAGCACCAGCAGGTCCCCCTTCTCCACGCGCAGGTCTCCCCGCAGCGATAGCAGGGCCAGGCCGACGGTGGCCAGCACCAGACCTACGATGGCGTTGCGGCTGGGTTTCTCGCGCATCAGCGGCCACGCGAACAGGGGAACGAGGGGGACGTACAGCCCCGTGATGAAGCCGGTCTTGCTGGCGGTGGTCCACTGCAGGCCGGCCGTCTGGAGCACATAGCCCGCGAACAGCGAAACGCCGATGAGCGCGCCGGCGATCCACTCGCGCCGACCGGCCCGCCGCAGGCCGCGGAGCGACAGGGGCAGCAGCGCCACCGCGCCCACGCCAAACCGCCACGCGAGGAACGTCATGACGGGCACCTGGGCGACGGCGTCCTTCACCACCACAAAGGTCAGCCCCCAGATGAGGGTAACCAGGGCGAGGCCCGCGTCGGCCAACAGGGATGAGAGCGAAACGCGCCGCCGCGCGGGCATGGCAGAGTTCGTGGGCATGGGGTTCTCCTCGTCGCGCTCTACCTATCGGCGGCCAGTTCGTCGCGCACCGTCTGGTACAACTCCTGGGCGCGCAACTCGCGGAGCGTGTAGCACGGCCCCTTCAGGGCGTCGGCCAGTTCCTGGGTCAGGCCGCGGTCAAAGGACGGGTGCTCCATGTTGATGACCACCGAACGAATACCGCTGCGGGCGATGAGCCGCGCCACGCGGAGCGCCTCCTCCTGCGGCGGCAAGCGGGTGAGCGACACGTTGCCCGCGCCGTCGGTCAGGAGAATCATCAGCGGCATCACCTCGGGATCTTTGCGGCGGGCCTGCTGGATCACCCGATAGGCCAGCACCAGGCCGTGGCTCAGGGGTGTCTTGCCGCCCACGGGGATGTCCTTCAGCGCCTCCTTGGCCAGTTCCACGCTGGACGTGGGGGCCAACTCCAGCCGAGCCTCCTCGCGCTGGAACACCACCAGCCCCACCTGATCGCGCCGCTTGTAGGCGTCGGTGAGCAGGGAGAAGATGGCGCCTTTGGTGGCTTCTATGCGCTCGGACGCGGCCATGGACCAACTGGCATCCACCACGAAGAGGATGAGATTCGCGGCACGGCGCACCCGCACCTTCTTCTGCCAGTCGGACTTCTTCAACTGGATGCCCGGCTCGGTCCTGTGCTCGCGCGTGCGGCTCAGGGCGGCGTGGCGCAGGGTCGCGTCCAGCGCCAGGTCGTCGGGCTTGCCGTTGGCCGGCAGGCTCTGCACGTAACGCCCGCGCTTGCGCTTGGTCTTGGTGAGGCTGCGCTTGCCCGCCGTGCTGCGGGTGAGGCGGTCCAGGGGGGTGCTCAACCGGCGGGGCTTGAAGGTCGGGCCGATGTCCACGGCCAGCATGGCTTCCTGCGCGCCCTTGAACCCCAGCGGGGTCGCGTCGTGGCCCTTGATGGCGACGCCGCTCCCGCCGACGTCAGGCGAGGGCTCCGTTACCTGGTCTTTTTTTTTACGTCCGCCTCGGCATCCAAGCGGCTCGCATCCTGCTGGGCCATCGCCTCGGCCTGGACCTTCTCCAGTTTGGCCTTCAGTTCCTCAAAGCGGATTTCCTCATCCTGGAACGGCTGGCGTTTCATTCGGTGGGGCAGGGCCAACTCCGCCGCCAGCAGGATGTCCTCGTCGGTGATGTGATCGCGGCCCGAGAAGGCGGCGTTGGCGATGGCCGTCTTCAGGATGACGATGTCGGCGCGGTGGCCGTCCACCTTCATAGCCGCCGTCAGTTGGGCGATGGTGTAGAGGTCGGTGTCATCGTACCTGACGCGCGGCAGGAGCACACGCGCCCGGGCGATGTCCTCGGACAGTTTCCGTTCGCGCGGCTCCCATTCGGCGCGGAAGCCCTCCGGGTCGGCGTCAAACTGGATGCGTCGCTCCAGCACCTCCATGCGCTCGCGTGGTTCCGTCAGCCCCTTGATCTCTACGCACAGCGCGAACCTGTCCAGCAGTTGGGGGCGCAGTTCGCCCTCTTCGGGGTTCATGGTTCCCACGAGGATGAAGCGGGCCGGGTGGGAGAAGGAAATCCCCTCGCGCTCCACGTAGTTCACGCCCATCGCCGCCGAGTCCAGAAGCAGGTCCACCACGTGGTCATCCAGCAGGTTGACCTCGTCCACGTAGAGAAGCCCACGGTTGGCCGCGGCGAGGATGCCCGGCTCAAAGCGCTTCTCGCCGGTCTTGAGCGCGTGCTCAATGTCCAGCGTGCCCACGACGCGGTCCTCGGTGGCGCTCACCGGCAGTTCCACCATGCGGGTAACCGCCCTGCCGACGGGGAGCGTCTCACCCTGGGCCAGGCGCTCGCGGCAGGAGTCGCACATGGTCTCTGGGTTGTGCGGGTCGCAGCGGTAGATGCAGTCGGCGACGACGTCAATTTCCGGCAGGAGCGCGGCCAGGGCGCGGGCAGCGGTGGACTTGGCGGTGCCGCGCTCGCCCCGAATGAGCACGCCGCCGATGAGCGGGTTCACCGCGTTCAGGATCAGTGCCCGCTTCATGGTCTGCTGGTCAACGATGGCTGTGAATGGGAATATGGTCCGCGCCATGTCATTACCACCCGGTACGGTCTTGTTAGAACATTCACAGATTATTATATACGACTTCGCGCGGCGTCAAAAAACGGGCGCACCCTGTAGGGGCGCAATTGAATTGCGCCCCTACGAATTGCGCACCTATCACGGATTCCGCACTACGAATTGCGCACCTACGAATTGCGCGCCTGGGGCGGGCGCAATTGGATTCGCACCGCGCGAACGCCCCCTTGCCGTTGGGGGCGCAATTGGATTTGGATTCGTACCACGCGAACGGCCCCGTATTGTAGGGGCGCAATTGGATTGCCCCCTGTAGGGGCGCAATTGAATTGCGCCCCTACCACGGATTCCGCCCCTACGAATTGCGCACCTGGGGCGGGCGCAATTGGATTCGCACCGCGCGAACGCCCCCGTGCCGTTGGGGGCGCAATTGGATTTGGATTCGCACCACGCGAACGGCCCCGTATTGTAGGGGCGCAATTGGATTGCCCCCTGTAGGGGCGCAATTGAATTGCGCCCCTACCACGGATTCCGCCCCTACGAATTGCGCACCTGGGGCGGGCGCAATTGGATTCGCACCGCGCGAACGCCCCCGTGCCGTTGGGGGCGCAATTGGATTTGGATTCGCACCACGCGAACGGCCCCGTATTGTAGGGGCGCAATTGAATTGCGCCCCTACGGATTGCGCCCCTACGAATTGCGCCCCTATCAATACACGATCCGCTTGCCCAGCAGGCGGCCCACCACGATCTCCACCAAGCCAATCGCCGCCGCGAAGAAGGCGTCCACAGCCGCCGTAACGGCGAAGGCGTAGATAAGCGGGTTCAGCGCCCGCGCCAGCGCCGCCTGCACCGACTCCACCGGGGGCTTCCAGCCAACGAGGTACAGCAGGACTGCCACAACCGCGCCGTAGAGGAGCAGCGGCTTCCACGCCTCTCGGTCCGATTCGCTGGGGAACATGGCGTTGCTGATGGCGAAGATGAGGTACATCCACAGCCAGAAATCCGCGGCGCGCACGGACTGGGACAGCGCACCCCACACCAGCCCCCACTGGCCCGATGCCACCGCCTGCCTCAGGGCCTCCGTGCCCAGGGCATAGCGCCCGATGGCGATGATGAGCAGGCTCGCCACGACCAGCGGCGCCAGCCCGATGAGCGAGCCGCGCACGATGTCGGTCTGGGCAATCCGCACCGCGCCGTACTGAACCTTGCCCTTGCTCTTGCGCTTGGGCCACACCGAGAAGTCCAGCGTGCGGACGCCCAGCAGTTTCGCCGTCAGCCAGTGGGCGATCTCATGCACCAGGATGCCCGGGAACAGCAGGATGAACTGCAGGTACATCACGATCTCCTCGTCGGCCCCGAGGAGGAACATCAGCCCCTGCAAGTGATGGGTGTTCCACCGCGTCAGCAGGAGCACCATCAGGAAGCCGACAAGGAACGTCGCGACGGGGGTCCAGGGGCCGAGCATCGTCTGCCTTCGCTAGCGTGCTAGGCCCTTCGCCTGGGCCGAAAGTTTCACGATCTCCACGAAGTCCTCGGCCTTCAGGCTCGCCCCGCCCACCAGCGCGCCGTCTATGTCCGGCTGGCTCATGAACTCGGCGATGTTGCCCGGCTTCACGCTCCCGCCGTACTGCACGCGAACGCGCTCGGCGACCGACTCGCCGAACAGATGCGCCACCGTCTGCCGGACGGCGGTCTTGATGGTGGCGTTGGCCCCCTCGCCCGTGGCCGGCTTGCCTGTGCCGATGGCCCACACCGGCTCGTAGGCGATGACGATGCCCGCGACCTGCTCGGCGGTCAGCCCGGCCAGCGCCCCGCGCACCTGGGCCTCCACAACCTCCTGCGTCTGGCCCGCCTCGTTCTGCGCCAGGTTCTCCCCCACGCACACGATGGGCACCAGCCCGTGAGCCAGCGCCGCCTTCACCTTCAGGTTCACGGTCTCGTCGGTCTCGCCAAAGTGCTGCCGCCGCTCCGAGTGGCCCAGGATAACGTACCGGCAATAGGGCCTCAGCATGACGGGCGACACCTCGCCGGTGTAGGCCCCCTCGTCCTTCCAGAACATGTCCTGCGCGCCCACGCCGATGGTGGACCCGCGCAGCGCCTCGGCCACATGGGGCAGCGACAAAAACGGCGGGCACACCACCGTCTCAATCCCGCCGATGGCCTCCAGCGCCGACCGCATCGCCTTGACCAGCGCGACGGATTCGTCCACGGTCTTGTACATCTTCCAGTTGCCCGCGATAATCGGTGTCCGCATGACGTTACTCCCATCCGTTGGTGTGGTTTCGGGTTCGGGCCTATTATACGCCAGGCCGGTGTCAGAGCCAACAGCCGCAGACGGCTCGGCTTCGCCGAATTCGTAGAGGATCAGATACCGCCCATCGGGCTTGAGAATCCGCTTCTTCCTCATCCCCGACCTCCCGCCGCAGGGGACGCTTCGCCCATGAGCGACCGCAGCACCCGCAGGTTCTCCACATCCTCGGCCATGTCGGGGCCTTTGGGCGTCTCCAGAATCATGGGCCGGTCGGCGAAGCGGGGGTCGTTCAGCAGAAGCCGAAACGCCTCCAGCCCCAGAACCCCCCGGCCGATGTGCTCGTGGCGGTCCGCCCGACTGCCCAGTTCGCGCTTGGAGTCGTTGAGGTGAAACACCCGCAGGCGGTGCAGGCCCAGGATGCGATCAAAGGCGCCAAACGTGGCGGCGTAGGTCTCCGGCGTCCGCAGGTCGTACCCCGCGGCGAAGGCGTGGCAGGTATCCAGGCAGACGCCCAGCCGATCCGGATGCCGCGTCCAGGCGATGATCTCGGCCAATTGCTCAAACGAGCCGCCGAGGGTGCTTCCCGCGCCCGCCGTCGTCTCCAGCAGAATCATGGTCGGGATGTGGGCCGTGCGCTCGTGGATTTCGTCCAGGGCCTGGGCCACGCGGCGCACGCCGACCTCCTCGCCCGCGCCGGTGTGCGCCCCCGGGTGCGTAACGAGGTACGGAAGTCCCATACGTCCGGCGCGCTCCATCTCCTCCACGAAGGCGTCCACCGACTTGCGCCACAGCGCCGGATCCGGCGAGGCCAGGTTGATGAGATACGCGTCGTGCCCGACGACGGGGCCGATGCCGGTGGCCTGCTGGTTGGCGTGGAACCGCACCAGGGTGTCGTCGGTGAGCGGCGCGGCCCGCCACTGGTTGTTGCTCTTGGTGAAAATCTGGATGGCCTCGCAGCCGATGGAGTGCCCGCGCAAGATGGCGCGATCCACCCCGCCCGCGATGGACATGTGCGCGCCGAGCCTGGGCATAGGCCCCCTAGAACTCGCAGGGCTTGCCCGCCCAGTGGTGCTCCACCAGCGCGTCCAGCACCCTGCGCGCGCCCTCAAAGTGCGCCTGCATGTCCTCGGACTCAAACCCCAGCGCCGCGCTGAACGTGGGCCAGTCCACGTAGGCCAGTTCGCTCACGCGGCGGCCGTGGACGAGGCGGCACATGATGTCGGCCGTAACGAACATCTCGGGGTCGCACATGCCGCACTCAAACTTCACGTCCTCAATCCGGTCGCCCACGATGCGGGCGTACAGGTAGAGGTGGTCTTTGCTTCCGCGGCATGCCAGAGCGTCGGCGCAGACGGTGGCATCCTGCAACCTGCCGAGATACGGGCTTGGGCCGGTGAAGATTTCGCGGAACTTCTGGATGATAACCTTGTCCGACATATCCGTTCACCTGGTCGCGCGGTTACGGTTCCCGCACGGGGAGTATGGGCAGCCCCTCAAACATCGGTTCGGCAAGGATTTCGCGCACGGTGTCCAGAAAGACCTTGCACTCGTCCAGCGTGTTGTACATGTAGAGCGACACGCGCACGGCCGTAACGTTGCGGCTGATGCGGCGGGCGTTGAACCACGAGTTGACGCAGAACATGCCCGAGCGCACCATGATGTTGCTTCGCTCGTCCAGCATGTCGGCCAGGAGGCCCAGCCCTGGCTTCTTGGTGAAGAAGCAGATGATGCTGCCGCGCTTCTCCGGCTCGGGCGGGCCGATGATCTCCAATTCCTCAAACTGCGACAGGCCCTCGGTGAGACAGCGGTTGAGGGCAACCTCGTGCTCGTGAATCGCCTGCATGTCCAGGCGCTCCAGGTACTCCACCGCCGCGCCCGCGCCGATCCTGCCGCCGTAGTCCTGCAACCCCGCCTCGTACTTGTAGGGCGGGGGCAAGAACTCTGGCGGGCGGTCGGCCCACGTGTCGCGGATGGTGTCGCCGCCCACTAGGAAGTTGTCCAGGTGGGCGTAGTGCTCGCGGCGGACGTACAGCGCGCCCACGCCGCTGGGCCCGCACATCTTGTGCAGCGAGAACGCCAAGTAGTCCACCCCCAGCGCCTGCACATCCACCCGCTGGTGCGGAACGCTCTGCGCGCCGTCCAGCAGCACCTGCACGCCGCGCTCGTGGCACATGCGGATGATTTCGCGCGCGGGAATCTCCACCCCGTCCAGGTTGGACACATGCCCGAACGCAGCCAGTTTCACCCGTGGATCCTTGAGCGCCGACTCCAGCGCGTCCAGGTCAAAGGTGTTGTCGGCGCGCACGGGGATGGCGCGGTGCTCAATGCCCATCTTGGCCGCCATGTACTGCCAGGGGACCAGGTTGGAGTTGTGCTCCTTGTCGGTGGTGAGGACCACGTCGCCCCTCTGGAACGGGAACGCGCGGGCCACCAGGTTGATGCCCTCGGTGGTGTTGCGGGTGAAGATGATCTCGTCGGTGTGGGCCGCGTTGAGGAATCGGCGGATGCTTTCGCGCGCCGCCTCCACGCGTTCGTTGGTCTCCTGGGCGAACCAGTGATGGCTGCGGCCCGCGCCCCCGCACGCGGGGAACTGGGTGTAGTACGCGCACATGGCGTCAATCACGGCCCGCGGCCGCAGGGTCATGCAGCCGTTGTCAAAGTAAATCGGCGGCTTGCCGTTGCGCTCGCGGGCAAGCGGCTCAAAATCGGCGCGAATGCGGTTCACGTCCATCGTCTCATCTCCGGAGTCTTGGCGGCGTCGCACACGGCCATTATAGCGCGGGCGGCCTGTTCCGACAACCCACTGTCGTTGCCGTCCGGTTGTGTCCTGGGGGGTGGGTCGGCGCGTGCGGTACCCGCGTTCGGATGCGCATCCGCGCGAATGGACACGAATGCAATAGGCTCCCCCCCATTGTCATTGCGAGCGAAGCGAAGCAATCTCACGCTCCGGGGATTGCTTCGGGGTTTCGCCCCTCGCAATGACACCTTATCTGTCATTGCGAGCGAAGCGAAGCAATCTCACGCTCCGGGGATTGCTTCGGGGCTTCGCCCCTCGCAATGACACCCCATCTGTCATTGCGAGCGAAGCATCTCGGTTGGCGAGATTCTTGGCGGCTTCCCTCCGCGCCGGGGGATCGCTACAACCCGTGCGCCTCGCGCAGCGAACGGACCAGGGAATTCAGCGAGGGCTCCGGTCGCGGCGACGGCCCCAGCGGGTCCAGATCGCCCTCTTCCGGCAACCCCAGCAGCGCGCGGCACGTGTTGTACACGGCGCGCGGCAACACCTCGGTGTGGTATCCGCCCTCCAGGGTGAACACGATTCGCCCGCCGCAGACCTTCTTCGCCATCTTCACCAACTCGCGGCATATCCACGCATAGCCACGCAGGGACAGGGCAAGGGAAGCCAGCGGGTCGCTCCAGTGAGCATCATACCCCGCCGAGACCAGGATCAACTCGGGCGCGAACCGCCGTGCCGCCGGCCACAGAATCTGCTCGTAGATGGTTCGCATGGCGCCATCGCCCGTGCCGGGGGGCAGGGGGACGTTGATGGTGTAGCCCCGCCCCGGCCCATCGCCGATCTCATGGATGCTGCCGGTGCCCGGGTAGTAGGGATACTGGTGCGTGGAGAAGAACAGCACGTCGGGGTCCCGGTAGAAACTGGCCTGGGTGCCGTTGCCGTGGTGCACGTCAAAGTCCACGATGAGGATGCGGCTTGCCAGCCCGTCGGCCCGAACCGCGTGGGCCGCGACCGCGATGTTGTTGAAGATGCAGAAGCCCATGCCCCGATTGCGGAGCGCATGATGCCCGGGCGGGCGCACCAGGCAAATGGCGTTGCTCACGTCCCCGCGCAGCACAGCGACCGCCGCCGCGTGCACGCCGCCAGCGGCGAAGAGCGCCGCCTCGTAACTCCGCGGCATAACGTAGGTGTCGGGGTCCAGGTATCCCCCGCCCGACGCCGCCACCTCGGCCACCAGGTCAATGTACGCCTCCGAATGATTCAACTCCAGGTATCGGCGAAGGATCGGGGCCGCGGGGATGGGGATCATCTGCTCGGTGATGCGCTGCTCCCGGAGGAACTGGATCACGCGCCAGAGTCGGTCGCGGCTTTCGGGGTGCCCTCGCAAATCGTGCTCTAGGAAGATTGGGTCGTATACGTAGCCTGTGCTCATCGCAACCTCCGCGCAGAGGCACGCTCTTCGGGACTGCTCCGTCCCTGTGTATCATAGCACAGAACCGATTGTTGCGAAAGGCGGCCTTCGGTGGCAAAATCGGGGCGGGAGCGCCTGTCCTTGCGAGGGCACAAAGTGCCCGAAGCAATCTCGGTGCACTGTCATTCTGAGGCGCGGAGCGCCGAAGAATCTCGTCAAGCGAGATTGCTTCGCTCCGCTCGCAATGACATGAGAAGGCACGTGCGACGCACCTCGGAGGTGCGTCGCACGTGGATCCCCGGGGTGCGAGATTGCTTCGCTCCGCTCGCAATGACAGAGAGGGTGTCATTGCGAGGGCACAAAGTGCCCGAAGCAATCTCGGTGCACTGTCATTCTGAGGCGCGCAGCGCCGAAGAATCTCGTCAAGCGAGATTGCTTCGCTCCGCTCGCAATGACATGAGAAGGCACGCGCAACGCATCTCGGAGGTGCGCCGCACGTGAACCGACTGGGCTGCTTCGTTTCGCCCGCAATCCCAGCGGCGGAGCATACGCAGCCCCCATTCCATCGTCTAGGAGAGAACATGAGAAGCCCGAAAATCGTGCTCATCGGCGCGGCCAGCGTCATCTTCGGCCCCACCACCATCCGCGACCTGCTGCTGTCGCCTGCGCTGCAAGGCAGCGAGATCGTCCTGGTGGACATCGCGGGAGAAGGGCTGGAGCCTGTGCTCCGCTTCGCCGAGCGGCTGAACGACGCGCTGGGCCGCGGGTGCCGAATCTCGGCCACCACAGACCGCAGGCAGGCGCTGCCGGGCGCGGACTTCGTCGTGGTGTCGGTGGCCGTGGACCGCGAGCGGACGTGGAAACTGGACTTTGAGATTCCCCTGCGGCACGGCGTGCGCCATGTCCTGGGCGAGAACGGCGGGCCGGGCGGCCTGTCCCACAGTTTGCGCAACATCCCCCTGCTGCTGGACATCGCCCGCGACATAGAGGCGCTGGCCCCGCGGGCGTGGGTCATCAACTTCACCAACCCCATGTCGCGCCTGTGCCTGGCCCTGGCCCGACACACGCGACTGCGGTTCGTGGGTCTGTGCCACCAGATTCACGAGGGCTACCGCATCGTGTCCGAGGTCCTAGGCGTGCGCCCCGACGACATCCGCCTGCTGGCTGCGGGCCTCAACCACTTCACGTGGATTCTGTCCATGACCGACCGCCGCACGGGCGATGACCTCTACCCCCTGTTCCGCGAGCGGCTTGGGCAGATGCCGCCCGGGTTTGAGCCGCTATCGCGCGAACTGTACGACGTGTTCGGCCTGTTCCCGGCGGTGGGGGACCAGCACGCGGGCGAGTACATCGGCGACGCATGGCGGCACGTGGGCACCGAGGGGTACGACTGGGACTGGTACCACCGCAAGGTGGCGCAGGTGCGGGGCGACGTGGAGGCCATCGTCCGCGGCGATGCCGACGCCACCCGCCGATGGCTTGCCGGCCCGTCGGTGGAGCGTGCCCAGCAGGTCATCGCGGCGCTCTGGGCCGGCGACGGCGAGTTTGAGGAAGCGGTAAACGTGGTGAACGACGGCGCCATTCCCAACCTGCCCGACGGCGCCATCGTGGAAGTGCCCGCGTGGGTCGCCCGCGACCGGATTCTGCCACTTCAGGTCGGCCCGCTCCCCGCAGGCATCGCGGAACTATGCGCCCGGCAGGTGGCCATCCAGGAACTGGTAGTGCAGGCGGCGGTGCAGGGCGACCGAGCGGCGGCGCTTCAGGCGCTGGCGCTGGATCCCGTCGTGCCCGACACGGAGACAGCGCGGCGGGTGCTGGACGAGCTCCTCCGCACCCACGCGGCGTATCTGCCCCAGTTCCGGTGAGGGGACGCAAGAAGCGCATGGCCTTCCGTGCCGTTCGCGCCCCAACAACGCCGTTGCCCGGCAAGCGCCGCCCCTATCGCAGCGCCAGCGCCTCCAGCAACTGGTAGCGCAGCGCGGCGAACTCGGGCGACGCGATGATGGAGCGCGCCCGCGGCCGGGGCAGCGGCACGGGAATGACCGTGCGCACCCGACCGGGGCGCGGCGTCAGCACGTATACGCGGTCCGACAGGAACACCGCCTCATCCACGTCGTGGGTAACGAACAGGATCGTCTTCCGAAAACGCTCCCACACCCCCAGCAGCCACTCCTGCAACTCCATGCGCGTCAGCGCGTCCAGCGCGCCGAACGGCTCATCCAGCAGCAGCACCTCGCGGTGGGTCAGGAACGTGCGGAGCAAAGCGGCCCGTTGCTTCATCCCGCCCGACAGCACCGCCGGATAGGCGTCGGCGAACCCCTCCAACCCGAACAGCGGCAGGAGTTCCCTGGCCTCGCGGCGGCTCTCCCGCAAGTCCTCGCCCCGCAGTTCTGGCCCCAGAATCACGTTGTCCAGCACCGAGCGCCAGGGCAGCAACAGGTCCTTCTGCGGCATGTACCCCACCAGGCCGGCGCGGCGCGAGGCCACCTGCCCGTCCAGCAGCACCTGGCCCTCGTCCGGCTCCAGCAGGCCGCAGATGATGTTGAACAGGGTGCTCTTGCCGCAGCCGCTGGGGCCGATGATGGAGACGAACTCCCCTGCGCGGGCGTGGAGCCGCACGTCCTCCAGCGCCTTCAGCGGCACCCCATCCACCTTGAACCATTTGGTGATGCCGGTCAGTTCCAGTTTGCAGGGCGCATCAGGGCAGGAACTCATTGGTGAACGCCTTGTCGGGGTCAAAGTCGCCGGTGATGAGGCCGTTGGTCTTCATCCAGTCGCCGAAGGTGCGCCACACCTCCGCCTTCTGCACGCCCCACTTGGGCGCGTCGGCCTTGTAGCGCGGGCTGAGCCACTCCTGGCTGCGGCGAATCAGTTCCGGGTCGCTCTCCGGCGCGTGCTTCAGTAGAATCTCGGCGGCCTCCGCTGGGTGCGCAATGGCGTACTCGTACCCTTTCGCCGTGGCGGCCATGAATCGGCGCACCAGGTCGGGCTTCTCCTGGATGGTCTTCTCGCCCGCGATGACCACCGGCGTGTAGTAGTCGGGCACGCACGAGCCGTACAGCGGGATGGTGTTCAACTCATAGCCCTTGATCTGCGCCTGCACGCCGTCCCACGCCAGGAAAATCCAGGCGATGTCCACGCGCCCGCCCAGCAGCGCGGGGAAGGCGTCAAACCCCACGTCCACAAACGTCAGTTTGCTGAAGTCGGCGCCATCGCACGCCATCAGCCCCTTGATGACCGCCTGCTCCAGCGGCAGGCCGTAGGACGCATAGGTCTTGCCCTCAAAGTCCTTCGGGCGCGTGATGTTCTTCTCTTTCAGCGATGCGAACGCCGACGTGTTGTGCTGGATGATGGCGGCCAGGGATACCACCGGAATGTCCTGCGACCGCGCGATGGTAACCTCCTCCTGGAAACTCACGCCGAACTCGGTATGGCCGAAGGCGACCTGCTTGAGCGCCGCCGCAGGGTCCGATGGAATCTGGATGTCCAGGTCAATCCCCTGCTCCTTGTACCAGCCCTTGTCCAGCGCCACGTAGAAGCCCGTGTGATTGGTGTTCGGCACCCAGTCCAGCGACAGCGTAGCCTTCACGGGCGCGGGCGTTGGTGCTGGCGTGGGCGTGGCTTTGGGGCCACATGCCGCCAAGACCACGAGCGCGAGCACCATGAGCGCAGACAGAACACGTTTGGACATGGTACACCTCCTACATCTCTTCCCATGTTTCTTCACGCGCTTTGGTGTAGAACCACGGAAGCGCGAGCCGTTCTATCCCAACCACGGCCAGGAACAGCGCCAGGCTCAGCGCCGACACGACGGCGATGGTGGCGAAGACCCAGTCGGTGCGGAACGAGTTGGTGGCGCGGAGCATGAACACGCCCAGCCCTCGGCTCGCCCCCACCCACTCGCCGATGATGGCCCCGACGACGCTGTACGTGATAGCCACCTTGATGCCGGTGAACATCCCGGGCAACGACGCCGGGACGCGCACCTTGAAGAACACCTGGCGGCGCGTGGCCCCCATGGACTGGAGCAGCGCGATGAGGTCGGGGTCGGTGGAGCGCAACCCGTCGGCCGTGCCCACCACGATGGGGAAGAAGCACACCAGCCCCACCACGATAACCTTGGGGAGCAACCCGTAGCCGAACCAGATGACCAGCAGGGGAGCCACCGCGATGATGGGAATCGTCTGCGAGATGACCAGCAGCGGGTACAGCGCCCGCCGCAGCGTGGCCGATAGGTCTATCAGCAGCGCCAGGAGCAGCCCGACCGCCAGCGCCGCGCCGAACCCGACGAGCGTCTCCACCACCGTCTGCGCCAGGTGCGGCCCCAGAAGACCGCGGGCGTCCACCGCCGCCTTGGCGATGGCCGACGGCGCGGGCAGCAGCCACGCCTGGATTTTCCACACCGCCGTCGCCGCCTCCCACGCCGCGAACACCAGCGCCACCAGCAGCACCGCCGGGCCGTATTCGGCAATTGCCTGCCCGATGCCGGGCGCTCTGACCTGCGCGCTCCGCCTCATGCGCCTCCCTCCTTTCGCGGCGTGGGGCACGCATTGGTCAGCGTGATGACCAGCACCGCGGGGCCGTGCTCGGCGGCGCGGCGGAAGCCGTCCCGCAGCGCGCTCAGAATCACCTCATCGTCGCCCCACGTCAGCGTGCTCATCGGTCCGGGCGTGTACTCCAGACCGTGCGCCGCCAGTGCCTTCCAAATCTCCTCAATCGCCGGACCCAGGTCTTCCTGCCCCAACGGGTACAGACTCACCTGCGCGGATACACCCATCATACGTCCACCCTCCCGACCAGAAGCGCGCCGAACGGACGGAGAGCCTTGCGCCCGATGCGCTCCAGCGGCCACGCGGCGCGCAGCCCCTGCCCGCCCGGCAGGATGAAAACCGAACTGCTCCATCGCACCTCGCCATACGGCGCGACCAGCCTCACGAACTCCGGCGGCGAGAAGAAGTGCGCCGCCGCGAAGGGATCCGACGGGTTGCGGCGGGCCGCCCTGCGCCGAACCCAGGCCCACGGCGACCACGCGTTCAGCACGCCGAGCACCAATCGCCCACCCCTGCGGCAGACCCGCGCCATCTCGGCCGCCGCCCGCGCTGCATCCGGGACGAACTCCAGCGCCGTTACCGACAGCACCAGGTCAAAGGCGGCATCGGTGAAGGGCAGGGCCGCGGCGTCGGCCTGGACCAGGGGCGGCATGTCCGGCTTGGCCGCGGCGACCCGCAGCATGGCCCGCGAGATGTCCACGCCGACCACCCGCGCCCCATGCCCGGCGAGGAACTGCGCGAAGTGGCCGGTCCCCGTGCCCACGTCCAGCGCCGCCTGGCCCGCCACCGGCCCCATGAACCGCAACAGTAGGTCCTTCTCCAGCAGGTCCACCGTGCCGCCCAGAGGCGTGTCAAACCACGAGTCGTACAGCGCGGCGAAGGGATCAAACGGCCCCTGCATCCTCGCCTCCCTCCCTGTGGGTTACGACGGCGAGCAGGATTCCGTCGGATGTGGACACGCGGGCCACGGGGCCGAGCATGACATTGCTGATGCCGCGGCCAGGCCCCATGAACAGGCTCTCGCGCCGCAGCGGATATTCCAGACCCTCGGTCTCCACGCCGCGCACCTCAGGCGTCAGCGGAATCAGCGAGACCGTGTCCCCGCGCGCGCCGCGAATCTCGGCCCGCTCCCACACGACGAACGCCTCCACGCGGCCATCCACGAGGCGCACGTTCCGCCCGCGCAGTTGCGCCATGGTGAGCAGGTACACGTTGCCCAGGGTGTGATCCAGCCGCCCGCCCAGCGCCCCGGCGATGGTGATGTCATCGGCCCCGCGCCGCACGGCCTCCAGCAGCGCCAGTTCCAGGTCGGTCTCGTCCTTGCGCGGAGGGAAGGTGCGGATATCCACGCCCGCCCGCCGCAGCGCGTCCAGCGCGTCGCCCGCGAGCGAATCCATGTCGCCGACGACCACGTGCGGGCGCACTCCGGCGGCAAGGGCCAGCGCAGCCCCCCCGTCGGCGGCGATGACGATGTCCGCCGCCTCGGCCATGGGGGCCAGCGCCGCAACATCCGTGCTTTGCGACGCCGCAACGATGAGTGCTTTCATGTGCGCCTCCTCAAATAGAAAGGCCACCTGCCCTGGATGGGCCGATGGCCAACGGATGACAGACTTCCCTACGCTAGCATTACCCAGGTCAGGTTCAAGGGGTCGATGCCGGGCTAGGCATCCTCTCAGCGCAGTTCCGTGCGCTCCCCCAGTCCTATTCGGTTGTCGCAAATACTGTACACCGAGTTGCTGCTGTCGTCAAATTGAGGGGGACATGTCATTGCCAGGGCGCGCAGCCCCCGAAGCAATCCCAGCAGACTGTCATTCTGAGCGGCGAAGCCGCGAAGAATCTCGCCAACCGAGATGCTTCGCTTCGCTCGCAATGACGTGAGAAGGCACGTGCGACGCACCTCGGAGGTGCGTCGCACGTGGGCCGGCTGGATGGCTTCGCTTCGCTCGCAATGACGGCGGGAGCAGATGTCATCGCCAGGGCGCTGCGCTCTCCCGCAATGGCGATTGTCAACGAACTTCGGAATCGCACTGCGTTTCCAGGACTCTTGACACTCCTCATCCTTACATATATACTGCACCCACACCTGGGGGAAACCGCAAAGGAGGTTCGCATGAGTTGGCTCGGGAAGATGCTGGCACCCTTTGACCCGCGCGTGCCCGAAGGCAGGAGACGCCTCTTGCTCGTCGGCGGCGGGTTCGTCCTCCTCATCGGGATCGGCGTGGGCCTTATCCTGCTCTGGGACTACACCAATAGCCCCGAGTTCTGCGGAACGCGCTGCCACACCATGCCGCCGGAGTGGGCGGCCTACAACAACTCTTACCATGCTCGCGTGTCCTGTGTGGACTGCCACGTGGGGCGGGTCGGCACGCTGAAGGCCATCCAACTCAAGTCCACCCACGGCGGTCACCTGACGAGCCTCATCTTCAACAGTTACGAGCGCCCGATTTATGTCAAGTCCTTGCGGCCGGCGCGGGAGACCTGCGAGCGGTGCCATTGGCCCGACGCCGTCTTTGATGATTCCATGCGCCGCATTGCCCACTACGATGCGGACGAGAACAATACCCTGCACACTACGTTCCTCATCTTCAAAACCGGCGGCGGAACGGAGCGGTTCGGCACCGGCAGGGGCATTCACTGGCACATCCTGAACAAGGTGTACTACATCGCCACCGACAGCCTCAAGCAGAACATCCCCTGGGTGCAGGTGGTGGACGCGGCGGGCAACACGACCACGTACATGGACGTGGAATCGCCGCTCACCCAGGAGCAGATAGACGCCGCCGAGAAGAATCTCATGGACTGCGTGGACTGCCACAACCGCAGCGTCCACGACTTCAAGTCGCCGGACTACTCGCTGGATCAGGCCATTCTGCTCGGTCGCATCAGCAAGGCCATCCCGTTCATCAAGCAGAAGGGGCTGGAACTGCTGGATGCGCCGTATGCGACCTTTGGCGAGGCGATTCGGGCCATTGAGCAACTGCCCGCGTTCTACCAGGCCAACTATCCCGATTTCTACGCCCAGAACGCCGCCGCCGTCCAGCAGGCGACCGCCGTCATCAAGGAGATTTTCCAGACCACCTATTTCCCCGACCTGTCCGTGGGCTGGAAGACCCACCCCAACAACATCGGGCACAAGGACTTCCCCGGCTGCTTCCGCTGCCACAACGGCAAGCACATGACCGCCCAGGGCGAGTCCATCCGCCTGCACTGCAACATCTGCCACACCATCCCGGTTGTCGCCAAGGAGGGGACTCAGCCGAAGATCGCCGAACTAGGCAGCCTGCTCCTGTCGGCCAAGGAACCGGAATCACACCTGGCCGCCAACTTCATGGCCGACCACCGCTTCCAGGCCGACAAGTCGTGCGAGACATGCCACGGGCCTATCAAGTTCGGCGCGGACGACACCAGTTTCTGCAGCAACTCGGCGTGCCACGGCACCAAGTGGCCGGTGGTGAACCTGGATGCCGGCTTCACGCATCCCATCCCGCTGGAGGGCAAGCACGCGGGGGTCTGGTGCCACGAGTGCCACAACGGGGTCAAGAAGCCGCAGTACGTGTGCGCCAACTGCCACAAGCCGCCTGCGGGGCATTTCACCGGCGACTGCGCCCAGTGCCACACGCCCGTGGGGTTCAAGGAGTCTGCGGCGGGCCTGCTCGCCAATGCGAAGGGCATCCCCCACGCCATCGCCGGGCGCGAGCAGTGCCTAACATGCCACGCCTCGGCGGTGAAGCCGGTGCCGGCATCCCACGCGGGCCGCACCAACGAGAGTTGCACGCTGTGCCACAAGCCTACGGTGGCGGAGCAGCCGGGCGCCAGCGCGGAGGCCAAGCCCATCCCGCACGCCATCGCCGGGCGCGAGCAGTGCCTAACATGCCACGCGTCGGCGGTGAAGCCGGTGCCGGCATCCCACGCGGGCCGCACCAACGAGAGTTGCACGCTGTGCCACAAGCCTAGCGCTTCCTAGGTCTTCGCCGCCGAGGATGCTAGATCACGAACGGCGCGAAGGGCACCAAGGCCCACTCGCGCCGTTCGTCGGTTTCGGGATGTGCCCCCGCGTATGCGCAAGCCCGATCAGGACTCGTCCTGTGCCTCCGGCCCCCTGTACCGCCCCTGAAACGCCTCCATGAGCGCCTTACGCTGTTCGGGCGACAACACCTCTGCTTTGGACACACTCCGCAGGAAGTCCTTCACCTGCTTCTCCGTCAGCACGGGCACATCGGGGTTCTGGATGGTCAGTTCGGCCTTTGGGGAGGAGAATACCACCGCACCGTGGACAGGGACTTCCGCCTCGGGCAGCACCTTGGCCACGAACTTCTGCGTTGCCTCAATCAGGGTTTTGAGATCCCGCGACGGGTTGCCCAGCGACTCGGTGCCGAAGAACCCAAACAGGCGACGCAGGGTGAAGGGGTGCTTCCACCGGCTGCCGTTGACGATGATGCGCCCATCCTGCGACTTGACCAGGAAGACGATGACGCCCGACGGCCCTACCACCGCATGGGGCACGGGGCCGGTGTAGTTGAACAGCGTGAACTTGTTGCTGAAGCCTTTCATGGCGCGGGTCAGCACCTGGTCGGCGCGGGGCTCCCTCACCCACTGGTTGGCATTGTACACGCCGATGTTGGAGACCGTGAACCCGACGATGAGACACCCCAGCGACACCAGGAACAGTTGCGGCGAAAACGACACCACGAACCCCACCAAAAGGATCAGCAGGCCGATGAGACTGGCGCGCTTGCCCAACTTGGCGCGTTGGGCGATCAACTGCTCGTCTGTTACGACCCTCATCTACTCTTCTCCGATGCCCAGGCGCTCGGCCACGCCCTGCTTGATTTGCTCCACGATCCTGCCGTTCACGGCCCGCTCGGCCACGCGGATGGCGTTGCGGATGGCCTTGGCGTTGGAACGCCCGTGGGCGATGATGACCACGCCATCCACGCCCAGCAGCGGCGCGCCGCCGTACTCCGCGTAGTCCAGTCGGTGCTTCACCGCGCGGAAGGCCGGCTTGGCCAGCAGCGCCCCCAGCGCCGCCACTTTGCGCCGCCGAATCTCCTCGCCGATGATGCCCAGCATCAGCCCTGCGGCCCCCTCGGACAACTTGATGATGACATTGCCCGTGAACCCATCGGTTACCACCACGTCGGCCATGCCCGCGGGGATGTCCTTGCCCTCCACGTTGCCGATGAAATTGAGGTTGCTGTTCTTCAGGAGTTCAAATGCCTCCTGCACCAGCATGCTCCCCTTCCCTGGCTCCTCGCCGTTGGACACGATGCCGACCCTGGGGTTGGGCACGCCCAGCACGCGCTCGGCGTAGATGCTCCCCATGAGGCCGAACTGTTGAAGGTACAGCGGCTTGCAATCCGTGTTGGCGCCGATGTCCAGGATGAAGGTAAAGCCCGTCGCGGTGGGGTAGACGGTGGACAGGGCGGGGCGCTTGATGCCCGGGATGCGGCCCAGGCGGAACAGCGCAGCCGCCAGCACGCCGCCGGAGTTGCCCGCCGACATGAAGGCGTCGGCCTCGCCGCTCTTGAGCAGGTTCATCCCCACCACCATGGACGAGTCCTCTTTCGCCTTCACGGCCTCGGCGGGGTGTTCGTCCATTTCAATCACCTGGCTTGCGTGGCGGAATTGAACTCTGTCGGGGGGCAGGGGGTATTTCTCCAAAAGGGGCTTGACCTTGTCCTCCTGTCCGACGAGCAGAATGTCGGCGGAACCGTCGGACAGGTAATCTCGCACGCCTTGGATAACCACTTCGGGGGCGTAGTCGCCTCCCATCGCGTCCACTACAATCCTCATGGGGCGCCTCCTGGTGAGATTGCCCGGCACATGGGGCTAATAAGGATTGTAGTGGATTTTTGCCCAGTTGACAACTGGCGGCGCGCCGGGTATAATGTAGGACAAAGCCCGCGTGGTGGAATTGGCATACACAGCAGGTTGAGGGCCTGTGCCGGTGACGGCGTGGAGGTTCGAGTCCTCTCGCGGGCACCTCTTCGGGCGCGACAAGTCGCACTGGAACAACAAGGCCGGCGACTCGGTTCCGACGTTCGCTTGCAGGTTTGCGCGCGCGATCTGCCGTTGTCATTGGGAGCGAAGCGAAGCATCTCCGCTGACGAGATGCTTCGGCGCATCGCGCCTCAGTAGGGACAATTCATGAATTGTCCCTTCGGGCGCTGCGCACCTTCGCAATGACGGCTACCAGCGAACCTGGAACCGAAAATGGGTCGGCAAAAGCCTTTGACAGAACCGCCAACTAGCCTTATAATGGCCTTTGTTGGCAACATCACAAATCGGTATATCCTGCGAGGATTGGAGTGCCAATGGGGGTAATCTCCAGTTGCTGCTCCAGCACAGGTCCATCATCGTGCGCTACGACAGCGCACTCTCGCCTGCCTCGCAGATTTTTTGTAACTTCTGCTGGTGAAGGGAGGTGATCGCCGACAGACACTTCGCGCAGCGGGTAGGCCCGCTGCAAACCACCGTACTCTGAACGCAGTTGGGACCCCAGTACACTGGCCCTCTGGGCCAACCATGTAGAGGAGGAGAGGTGTTTATGAAAACCGCGAAGTATGTTGGATTGATCGTGTTGGTCGCCATGCTGGCGAGCCTGTTCGCGGGCTGCGGCGGCGGTGGCGCCAAGACCATCAAGATCGCCATCATCGCCCCCATGACCGGCGACGTGGGCACCTTCGGCGCGTCCACCCGCGACGGCGCAGTCCTCGCCTTTGAGGAGTGGAACGCCAAGGGCGGCGTCCTCGGCAAGAAGATTGAGTGGGTTGTGGCCGACGGCCGCTGCGACCCCCAGGAGGCCCGCAACGCCGCCAACAAGGTGATTGACCAGGACAAGGTCAAGTTCATCGTGGGCGAGGTCTGCTCCAGCGCCTCCATCCCCGTCTCCGAAGTCGCCAACGAGAAGAAGGTGCTGCAGATCAGCCCGACGTCCACCAACCCCAAGGTAACGACCTTCGCCGACGGCTCCACCAAGCCCTTCACCTTCCGCGCGTGCTTCATTGACCCGTTCCAGGGCACCGTGATGGCCAAGTTCGCGCTGGAGAACCTGAAGGCCAAGACGGCGGCGGTCCTCCTGGACCAGGGCAACGACTACGTGCGCGGCCTGGCCGAGTACTTCCGCGATGCCTTTGAGAAAGGCGGCGGCAAGGTCCTCGTCTGGGAGACCTACACCAAGGATGACACCGACTTCTCGGCCATCCTGGCGAAGGTTGCCGACGCCAAGCCCGACTTCCTGTTCCTGCCCGACTACTACAACAAGGTCAACCTCATCGCCAAGCAGGCCAAGGAGAAAGGCATCACCTGCCCGATGGGCGGCGGCGACGGCTGGGACTCCGAAGAGTTGGACGTGGCGGCGGTGGACGGCGGCTTCTTCAGCAACCACTACGATGCTGCGGACCCGCGCCCGGTCGTCCAGTCCTGGCTCAAGACCTATGGCGCTCGCTACGGCGGCAAGGTTCCCGATGCCTTGGCGACCCTTGCCTACGACGCGGCTAACTTGCTCGTAACCGCCATCCAGCAGGCCGGCAGCGACGACCCCGACAAGGTGCGCGTCGCCATGGAGAAACTCTCGTTTGATGGCGTGTCCGGCAAGATCACCTTTGATGCGCAGCACAACCCGATCAAGTCGGCCGTCGTCATCTCGGTCAAGGATGGCAAGAAGTCCTACATGGCCACGGTGAACCCGTAAACCTGAGGCGCATTTCCTGCAGGGGGGCGGCACATTCCGCCCCCCTGCGGAAAGAGGACCCATGCACACCCTTTGGCCACCAGCCCCTCGCAATCTCTGTGCAGGAGATTTGGCATGAATCGTACTTTGAAATCGTTGGCCCTGTTCCTTGGGGGGATTGCGCTCGGCGTCGCTGCTGCCGGGCTTTTCATGCTTTTCCACTCCTCGCTTACTCCCCAAGAATTGGAGGCCTGGGACAAGGATGGCGTGGTCCCGGGCCTTGTGATGCAGGCCGGTTCCATTGGCTTTGGCGTCTGGTTCCTGTATCTGGTCGGTTGGATCACCCGCTCGCAGATTCGCAAGCAAGCCGGCGCCGGCTTCGGCAAGATCGCCCGTTCGGTGGCGGGCAACGCACTCATGATTCTGCTGGCCATCTGGTTCCTCTGGCGGATGTTCGTCCAGCACCCCGAGGGCGTGCTCATCAACCCCACCCTGTTTGCCCAGTACGTTGTGGATGGCATTCGTCTTGGTTTTGTGTATGCGCTTATCTCCTTGGGCTACACGATGGTGTACGGCATCGTGCGCCTCATCAACTTCGCCCACGGCGATGTGTTCATGGTCGGCGCCTTCACGAGTTTCTACGCCATCAAGGCGATGCGGCTTCATCTGTTGCCGGCGCGATTGTTCCCAACCCTCTCGCCGTGGGTGGCCATCGCCATCGGCACAGTCTTGGTGATCATCTTGTCCATGGTCGTGTGCATGCTTCTGGCCGTCGTCATTGAGCGCGTCGCCTACAAACCGCTGCGAAACGCGCCGCGCATCGCTGCTCTCATCACCGCCATTGGCGTCTCGTTCTTCCTGGAGTACTTCTCGTCGCTGCCCGAAGTCTTCACCTCCAACTACATTATCTACGAGCAGCCGTTCAAGGTCGTCAGTTGGAAGATTTTGGGCGTGCAGATTTCCAACGTAACGATCATCATCATCCTGGTCTCTATTCTGTTCCTGCTGCTGTTGCGCTGGATCGTGTATGGGACTAAACTGGGCAAGGCCATGCGCGCCACATCGTGGGACAAGCCCACGGCGCGCCTGATGGGCATTGACGTGGACGGCGTGATCACCAAGACCTTCGCCATCGGCGCAGCGCTGGCAGGAGCGGGCGGCGTCCTGTACGCCATCGCCTACCCGCAACTCATCGTGTTCATGGGGATCATGCCCGGCCTCAAAGCCTTCGTGGCAGCGGTGCTGGGCGGCATCGGCAACCTCAATGGTGCGTTCGTCGGTTCCCTCATCATGGGCCAGGCCGAGATGCTCAGCGCAGGCTACATCCTGACGCCCATGCGCGACGCCATCGCCTTCACCATCCTGATCATCGTGCTCCTGATTCGGCCCACCGGTATCTTCGGCGAGCCGGAGGGCGAGAAGGCGTAGGCGCGCGGCGGGTTTGGGGGTGGCGGGCTTTTACCGCTGGCCCCATGCGTTCCATGAGGACAGTTCCCACAAGAAATCGGCACACCGGAGACGGGTTATGAAGAAGAGAAGGCTTGAGTTTCTCGGGGCGTCGTGGCTCTTTTGGGTTGGAGCCATCGGCGTGTACGCGGTAGTCCAGGTGCTGTTCAGCACCAACGTCATCACGGACTACATGAAGACGGTTATCCAACTGGGCTGCGTCATGGCGATTGTCAGTCTGGGGCTAAATCTGATCTACGGGTTCAACGGCCAGTTCTCCCTAGGCCAGTGGGGGTTCTACGCCATCGGCGCCTACGCTTCGGCGGACATCACATACCGCTACGCGGCGAAGGTGAGCATCCCTCTGGACTTGGGATTCGCCACGTTTGATGCGGGGAAGATCGCCATCTTCTTGGTGGCCATCGCCTTCGGCGCCCTTCTGGCCGGTGTGATCGCCTACCTCTTCGGCCTGCCCGTGCTGAAGATGGGCGGCGACTACTTCGGCATCGCCACGCTGGGGTTCACCATCGTGGTCAAGGTGCTGGCCGACAACACGGACACTATCCTCCCATTCCCCGAGATGAAGGGCGCGCGCGGCATGGTAGGCATTCCACGACTTACGACGTGGTTCTGGTCGTTCTTCCTGCTGGTGCTGTGCATCATTATCTTGCGCAACATCCTGCATTCGTCCACGGGGCGCGCTATCGTCTCCGTGCGCGAGAACGAGATCGCAGCCAAAGCCATGGGCATTGACACGGTCAAGTACAAGACCCTGTCCTTCGTCATCGGCGGCATCTACGCGGGGCTGGCGGGCGGCATCTACGCCCACCTATACGCCTTCCTGCACCCGAGCCTGTTCCACTTCATCAAGTCCTTTGACCCGATGATCATCGTCGTGTTCGGCGGGCTTGGCTCCATCACCGGCACCGTCGTGGCCGCTTTCGCGTGGGCGCTCTCGCTAGAGGGGCTGCGGATCATCTTACCCTCCGGAGCGGAGGCATGGCGGTACATCATCTACCCCGTCGCGCTTCTCTTGATCATGCTCCTGCGGCCGCAGGGTTTGCTGGGCGGCATAGAATGGGGGTTCCTCAAGCCGATAGAGTGGCCGCGTCGCAAGTTTGACACGGGCGCACCCAAAGTGGAAACCGCTGGTCAGGAGGCAGTGTGATGGGCCCACTACTGCAGGTAGAACGGTGCACAAAATACTTCGGCGGCCTGCGCGCCGTCTGCAACTTTGACATCACCGTCAACGAGGGCCAACTCGCCGGCCTCATCGGGCCCAACGGCGCGGGCAAGACCACCGTCTTCAACATGATCACCGGCCTGTACACCGTAACCGAAGGCGACATCCTGTTTGACGGCAAGAGCATCGTCGGGATGCAGCCCCACGCCATCGCGCAACTGGGCATCTCGCGCACCTTCCAGAACATCCGCCTGTTCCCCAACCTGACGGTGCTGGACAACGTGCGCACGGCCTACCACACCCACGCGGGCTACGGCATCCGCGACGCCATCTTCCGCACGCCGCACTTCTGGCGCAAGGAAAGGGAACTCACCGAGCGGGCGCAGGAATTCCTGGCCGTGTTCAACCTGGCCGACCGCCAGGACGTGATCGCCAAGAACCTGCCCTACGGCGAGCAGCGGCGGCTGGAGATCGCCCGCGCCCTGGCCACCACCCCGCGGCTGCTCCTGCTGGATGAGCCTGCCGCAGGGATGAACCCGAAAGAAGTGGTCAATCTGATGGACCTGATTCACTTCATCCGCGACAAGTTCTCGCTCACCATCCTGCTCATTGAGCACCAGATGCGCGTGGTCATGGGCATCTGCGAGGAGATCACCGTCATGGACTTCGGCGAGGTCATTGCGCGAGGGACTGCTGCCGAAATCCAGAACAACCCGCGCGTCATTGAAGCCTATCTGGGCCGCGGCGCTGCGGCCAGACTTGGAGGGGTACGGTATGCTTCTTGAAGTGGAAAACCTCCACGTGTACTACGGCGCGATTCATGCCCTTCAGGGCATCTCCTTCCATTTGGAACAGGGTGAAATCGTTACCCTCATCGGGGCCAATGGCGCCGGCAAGTCCACCACGCTGAACACGATCTCGGGCCTCTTGCGCCCGCGCGAAGGCTCCATCCGCTTCAAGGGGCAGGAGATCACCAAGATGCGCGCCCACGACATCGTGCACCTGGGCATCGTCCAGGTGCCGGAGGGCCGCAAGATCTTCGCGCCGCTCACCGTGGCCGAGAACCTGGACATGGGCGCCTACACCCGCACCAACCCGGCCGAGATCGCCCGCAGCCGCGAGCGTGTCTTCGCCTCGTTCCCACGCCTGAAGGAACGCCTGAACCAGTTGGGGGGCACCCTCTCCGGCGGCGAGCAGCAGATGCTGGCCATGGGCCGCGGACTCATGTCCCGCCCCACCTTGCTCTTGCTGGACGAGCCCTCCATGGGCCTGGCGCCCATCCTGGTGGAGGAAATCTTCTCCATCATCCAGGAGATCAACTCGCAGGGGACCAGCATCCTGCTGGTGGAGCAGAACGCCAACATGGCCCTGTCCATCGCACACCGAGGCTACGTGCTGGAAACGGGCCGCATTGTCCTGGAGGGCACCGCCCAGGAACTGCGAGACAACCCCCAGGTCAAGAAGGCCTATCTGGGCGAAACCTAGTTTCACCGGAATTCACACCCACGCCCCGGTGAAACGGCCGGGGCGTTTTTTGTGGAGCCAGGCATGACCGCAACACTGGAACTCACGGAGAGCACGTACCTGATCCCGTCGGGGTCCAATACGGGCCTCATCATCGCCGACGGCCGGGCGCTCATCGTGGATGCCGGGCTGGACGCCGACACGGCCCGCCGCGTGGCCCGGGCGCTGGCCGAGTTGCAAGCGCGGCCCGTTGCGCTGCTCCTGACCCATGCCCACGCCGATCACTTCGGCGGGGCTAGCGCCATCGCCGAGCGATTCGGGGTTCCCGTGTACGCCCCTGCGCTGGAAGCGGCCATCGTGGAGAACCCGTACCTGGAGCCGCAGTTCCTGTTCTCGGGCGCGGCGCCAGTGCCCGAACTCCTGGGCAAGTTCACGCTGGCCGCGCCGTGCCGCGTTAGCGCCCTGGTGGAACCCGGCCCGCTAGATGTGGGGGGCATTCCGGTTCAGGTCGTGGCGCTCGCCGGCCACGCGCCCAATCAGGTGGGCTACGCCTTCGGCGGGACGCTGTTCTGCGGCGACGTGTTCTTCCCAAGCGAGACCCTGGCGAAGCACCCGATTCCCTTCTGCGCCGACGTGGAGCGCGCACTGGACACGCTCCGCCGCCTGCCGGAGATGCCCTACGCGCACTTCGCGCCCGGCCACGGCCCGGCCCTGGCCGACCCCGCCGCCGAGTGCCGCGCCAACGCCGACCGCCTGCTCGCCATCGCGGACACCATCCTGGGGGCGTGCGCGGCTCCCGCGTCCACGGGCGACCTGGTGAAGGCCGTCATGGACGCCCTGGGCGCGACGCTCAACCAGATCGCGCAGTACTGTCTGGCCCAGACCACGGTGCTGGCGTGCGCTGCCTGGCTCCGTGCGCAGGGTCGGCTGGACGTGATCTTCGCCGACAACCGAATGCTCTGGGCGCGGACGGCGGCCTAGAGGTCCCGCCGCGTCGCCCGTCGCAGCCGCGTGGGCGGGTTCGCATTCCTGCCCGCTCACGGGTGCCGCGCACTTCAGTAAGCGCGTTGCACCGTGAGCCGCCCTGCGGTTTTGGAACGCATCGCGGCGGATGCTTGACAATCAGCAGGAGTGTGATATATACTTGGTACGCGTCCCGGACGCGCCGGCTCGCCCGATCCGGCACCACGACGAACCCTATCGGGCGCAGGCTCCAACGGCGCAGTCTCCTCGTCGCAACGACGCGGCATTCACCGATGTTGCCGATTCGCGGGAATCGGAATCCAGATTCAGGACTCTGTGTCTGGGACACGACGGTCGTTTCGGTTTTCCGTTCGTGAAGGGAGGTGATGCCCAAAGGTTACCTTGAGATTCCTAGGAAACCGGTTACCCCCATTTTAGTACCGTAGAGGAGGAGAGACAGCATGTTCGGGAAACACAAATGGCTAACCGTGCTACTGGTCGTTGTAACAGTGGTTACCATGCTCGGGGCCTGCGGGGCCAAGCCCACGCCGACGGCGCCCCCGCCGTACCAGGCCAAGCCCACGCCCACGCCCGCGCCTACGCCGACGCCTGAGCCGACCAAGGCTCCCATGAAGATCACCGTGGCGACGGATGCCACCTGGCCCCCGTTTGAGTACGTGGATGAGCAGACCAAGGAGATCGTCGGGTTTGACATTGACCTGATGAAAGCCATCGCTGCCGAAGCGGGGTTTGAGGTGGAATTCGTCAACGTGGCGTGGGACTCGCTCTTGGCGGGCATGGCCGCGGGCCAGTACGACGCTGCGTGCTCGGCGATGACCATCACCGAGGAGCGCAAACAGCAGTTTGACTTCTCGGATCCGTACTACAACGCCGGCCAACTCATCGCGGTGCGCACGGATGAGACCCGCATCAACGGCCCGGCGGACTTGGCGGGCAAAGTGGTGGGCGCTCAACTGGGCACCACCGGCGCCATTGAGGTGGAGAAAATCCAGGGCGCCACGCTGAAGAACTACGACACCGTGGACCTGGCCTTCCTGGACCTCATCAACGGCCAGATTGACGCCGTGGTCGCCGACAACCCGCTGGTAACCGGCTACGTGGCCAAGTATGCAGGCAAGATCAAATCGGTCGGCAAGCCCTTCACCGATGAGTTCTACGGCATCGCCGTCCGCAAGAACGCGCCCGAAATCCTGGCGGCCATCAACAAGGGCTTGAAGGCGGTCATGGACAAGGGGATCATCGCCCAGTTGGAGCAGAAGTGGCTGGCAGCGCCCCCCGCTGCGGAAATCCCTGCGCCCGACCCGACCAAGAACAGCCTGGTCCGCTACATTGAGAAGGTGGACGACTACACGGTCAAGATCTACCTGAACCGGCCGGATGTCGCCTTCACCCAGAAACTGGCCTTCAACGCCTTCTCGTTCCTGAGCCCGGAGGTCATCAAGAAGTTCAACGGCGGTGGAGACCTGTTCAAGAACCCCGTCGGCACCGGCCCATTCATGCTCAAGGAATGGGTACCGGACGACCACATCACGCTGGTGGCGAACCCCAACTACTGGGGCGGCGCGCCGAAACTCAAGAACCTGGTCTTCCGCGTCGTCAAAGAAGCCCCCGCTCGGCTCCTGGAACTCCAGGCGGGCACCGTGGACGGGCTGGACAACCTGGCGCCGGACGACTTCCCGACCGCCCAGGCCGATCCCAACCTCCAGGTCTTCGCCCGTCCGCCGTTCAACATCGGCTACCTGGGCATCAACCGCGCGCACGAGCCCTTTGACAAACTGGAGGTGCGCCAGGCCATCGCCCACGCCATCAACAAGGAAGCCATCGTGAAGGCCCTGTACCCGCCGACCGCCCAGGTGGCGACCCAGTTCGTGCCGCCGCCGGTCTTCGGCCACTCGCCGAATCTCCAGGATTACCCGTATGATCCGGCCAAGGCCAAGGAACTGCTGGCGAAGGCGGGCTATCCCAACGGCTTCAAGACCACGCTGTGGGTCATGCCCGTGTCCCGCGGCTACTACCCAACCCCCGCGAAGGTAGGCGAGGCGATCCAGGCCGACCTGAAGAAAGTCGGCATTGAGACCGAGATCGTAACCTACGACTGGGGCGTGTACCTGGACAAGGTGGCAGCGGGCGAGGCGGACCTGTTCATGCTGGGCTGGATGGCCGACTACGCCGACGCGACCAACTTCCTGGATGTCTTCTTCGGCAAGGGCGCGGACAAGTCCTTCGGCCCCACCTTCCCGGAGATCGTAGAGATTCTGGACAAGGGCGCCAGCACCATGGATCCCGCCGAGCGCCAGAAGATCTACGACCAGGCCAACCAACTCATCCACGACCTGGTGCCGGCGGTGCCGGTGGTGCACAACAGCAGCGGCCTCGTCTTCAGCAAGGCCGTCAAGGGCGTGCTCCCCAGCCCGCTGTCCCTGGAGGACTTCTCCACGGCTGAAGTGGCCGGCAAGGACACCCTCATCTTCGCCCGCAGCGGCGACTCCGTGGGTCTGGACCCGGCCGACGAGACCGACGGCGAGTCCTTCATGGTCTGCCAGCAGATTCTCCAGGGCCTGCTCGGCTTCAAGCCCGGCACCGTGGAGGTGGTTCCCGTCCTGGCCGAGAAGTACGAAGTCTCCGCGGACGGCCTGGAGTGGACCTTCCACCTGCGCAAGGGCGTGAAGTTCACCGATGGCACCGACTTCAATGCCGATGCGGTGATCTTCAACTTTGAGCGCTGGTGGGACAAGGCCAATCCGTACCATGTGGGCCATACCGGTGACTTCTTCTACTGGGGCTACTTCTTCGGCGGCTTCAAGGGAGAATAGGCCCAAAGGTAACTCTGACCAGACCTCCGAGGTCCCCCAGACCTCGGAGGTCTGGTCCCCTAACGGAGGGTAGGGTGACCCGATACATCGCGCAAAGGCTCGTCCTGCTTGTGCCGGTTCTACTCGGCATCCTGGTCATCACGTTCTCCATGCTGCGCCTCATCCCCGGCGACCCCGCGCGCATTATGTTGGGTGAACACGCCACCGAGGAGTCCATCGCACGGTTCCGCGAGGCCATGGGCCTCAACGACCCCATCCACGTGCAGTTCTGGCGTTACCTCACCAACATCCTCCACGGCGACCTGGGCCGCGCCATCCGCACCAACGAGAAGGTAACCGTGGAACTCATGCAGCGGCTGCCCGCCACGGTGGAACTCACCTTTGGGGCCATGTTCCTCGCCTGTATTATCGGCATCATCGCGGGCATCATCTCGGCCTACTATCACAACACCGTGATAGACCTGGGCACGATGGTGGGGGCGCTCGTGGGCGTGTCCATGCCCGTGTTCTGGCTCGGCCTCATCCTGATGTACATTTTCGGGTTCAAACTCAAGTGGCTGCCGCCGTCGGGTCGCCTCACCGTCGGCGTGGAACTCCAGAGCCTCACGGATTTCTTCCTAGCGGGCGTGGCCGAGGGCACCTGGCAGTACAAACTCAAACCCATCACCGATTTCCTGTCCAACTTCTACATCCTGACGGCCATTCTGACGGGCAACGGCAAGGCGCTGTGGGATGCGCTCAAGCACCTCGTCCTGCCATCGCTGGCGTTGGGGAGCATTCCGGCGGCCATCATCGCCCGCATGACCCGCTCCAGCCTGTTGGAAGTGCTGGGCGAGGACTACATCCGCACGGCGCGGGCCAAGGGGCTGAGCGAGCGCGTCGTCCTCTTCGGCCACGCCATGAAGAACGCCTTCCTGCCGGTGATCACCGTCATCGGGCTGCAGTTCGGCTCCCTTCTCGGCGGCGCGATTCTCACCGAGACCATCTTCTCGTGGCCGGGGATGGGCCGGCTGGTAGTGGACCGCATCCTGGCCCGCGATTATCCGGTGGTGCAGGGCACGGTGCTGGTCATCGCCCTCATCTTCGTCTTCGTCAACCTGCTGGTGGACATCTCCTACGCCTACCTAGATCCGCGCATCCGGTACGGGAGTTAGGCCATGGCCGACACACCTGGATCCATCCCAGCCGCAAAACCCCGCGCCGCCGAACTGCAACTGCCGCCCCAGACGACGCTGTATCTGGACGCGCTGCGCCGCCTGGTGCGCAACCGCCTGGCCATCGCGGGCATGGTTATCCTGGGCCTGCTCCTCATCTGCGCCATCTTCGCCGAGCAACTGGCCCCCTACGACCCCCTTGAGCAAGAACTTCTCTTGCGCCGCCAGCCCCCGTCGGCCCAGCACTGGATGGGGATGGACGAGGTGGGCCGCGACATTCTGAGCCGCATCATCTTCGGGGCGCGGATCTCGCTGCAAATCGGCATCGTCTCGGTGTCGCTGGCCATCGTCGTCGGGGCGTTGCTGGGGGCCGTCGCAGGGTACAAGGGCGGCTGGGTGGATGACCTCATCATGCGCGTGATGGACATCTTGCTGGCGTTCCCCAGCCTGCTGTTGGCCATCGCCGTGGTCGCCATCCTCGGCCCTGGTCTGATGAACATGCTGTACGCCATCGCCTTCGTGTCCATTCCGGTGTACGCCCGTATCGTGCGGGCGTCGGTGCTGTCGGTGAAGGAGCAGGACTACGTACTGGCGGCGCGGGCCATCGGCGTGCCGCCCACGCGCATCCTGTTCCGCAACGTCCTGCCCAACTGCCTCACGCCGCTCATCGTGCAGGGCACGCTGGGCATCGCCACGGCCATCCTGGACGCCGCCGGCCTCAGTTTCCTGGGCCTGGGCGCGCGCCCGCCCACGCCCGAATGGGGCGCCATGCTGGGCCAGGGCCGCGGGTCCGTCTTCACCGCGCCGCACATCGTCATCTTCCCCGGCCTGGCCATCATGATGACGGTGCTGGGGTTCAACCTGCTGGGCGACGGCCTGCGCGACGCCCTGGATCCCAGGCTGCGAGTCTAGGCAACTCCGCGAAGAGAGAGGTGCACAAGTGCCAGATGTTGAACGACTAGAGAGAACCTTAGAAGCAAAGGCCGCGACCCTGCCGAAAGAGCGCGAACGCTTTGACACGTGGTGGTTCCTGGTCCTCGCCGTGGTGGGCGTGGTGTCCCTTCTGGTCTTCGTCAAGCCCGACCCATTCCTGCGAATCGTCCTCTTCTTGCGCGACGGCATCGGGGTTACCGTGCGCATCACGGTCATCTCGTTCGCGTTCATCCTCGTCGTTGGCCTCATCGGCGGCCTGGGGCGGCTGGCGAAGAACTGGCTCATCCACGGCATCGCGTCGCTGTACGTGGAAATCATCCGCGGCATCCCGCTGCTGGTGCAGTTGCTGTTCCTGTACTTCGCGTTCCCGCAGGTGCTGGACGGCGTCGGGGCGTGGCTGATAAAACTCTCGCCTTCGCTGCACGGGGCGGGCCAGTGGCTGGTGGACGTGAAGCCGGACCCGTTCGTGATGGCCGTGGCCGGCCTCACCATCTGCTACGGCGCGTACATGTCGGAAATCTACCGCGCGGGCATCCAGAGCATCTCCAAGGGGCAGATGGAAGCGGCCCGCTCGCTGGGGATGTCCTACTTCCAGGCCATGCGCTACGTCATCCTGCCCCAGGCTGTGCGGGTCATCCTGCCGCCGGTGGGCAACGAGTTCGTGGCGCTGCTGAAGGACTCGTCGCTGGTGTCGGTGGTGGCCGTGTCCGACATGACCCGCCGCGGGCGCGAGTTCATGTCCAGTTCGTTCATGTCGCTGGAAACCTGGACGATGGTAGCCTTGCTCTACCTGGTCATGACGCTGTTCGCGTCGCGGGTAGTGGCGTACATAGAAAGGAAGACCGCCTTTGCAAAATGAGATTATCGTCATCCAAGGAGCGGTAAAACGATTCGGGCGCGTGGAGGCCCTGCGCGGCGTGGACCTCACCGTGCGCCGCGGCGAGGTCGTGGTCATCATCGGCCCCAGCGGGTCGGGCAAGTCCACCCTCCTGCGCTGCATCAACCACCTGGAGAGCCTGGATGAGGGGTGCATCATCGTGGACGGCATCCCACTGACCCAGGCCGAGAACATCAACCGGGTGCGTGCCGAGGTGGGCATCGTGTTCCAGCAGTTCAACCTGTTCCCCCACCTGACGGCGCTGGAGAACATCACGCTGGCCCAGCGCGTGGTGCGCAAACGGTCGCGCGAGGAGTCCGAGCGCATCGCCATGGAACTGCTGAAGAAGGTGGGCATTCCGGAGAAGGCGCACGCCTACCCGGCCCAACTGTCAGGCGGGCAGCAGCAGCGAGTCGCCATCGCCCGCGCCCTGGCCATGCAGCCCAAAATCATGCTGTTTGACGAGCCGACGTCGGCCCTGGACCCGGAGATGATCAAAGAGGTGCTGGACGTGATGCTGGCGCTGGCCAAAGAGGGCATGACGATGGTGGTGGTGTCGCACGAGATGGGGTTTGCGCGCGCCGCCGCCGACCGCATCATCTTCATGGACGAGGGCGTCATCGTTGAGGAGACCACGCCCGAACTGCTGTTCACCGCTCCCAAGCACGAACGAACCAAACTGTTCCTGAGCAAGATTCTGCACTGAGATCTCGCACTTGTACGTCCGCCGCTCTTGTGCTATGATGGGCTGGCGGAAAACAAAACAAACCTACTCTCAAAAGGTATCTTTCACACACGCAAGGAGGTGCAGGATGAAACTGGCGGACATCGTCAAGCAGGCAGACTGGAAGACCGAGAAGCACGTTCCGGTCATTGAGGCTCCGACGGCGGTCAAGGCGGGCGAGTTCTTTGACGTAACCGTTACCATCGGCAAGGAGATCGCCCACCCCAACACCACCGAGCACCACATCCGGTGGATCACCGTGTACTTCATGCCCCAGGGCGCCAAGTTCCCGTTCCACGTGGGCACCTTTGAGTTCACCGCCCACGGCGAATCCACCGACGGCCCCAACCAGGGCCCGGTGTACACCCACCACAAGGCCACCTTTGGGATGAAGATTTCGCAGCCCGGCACCATCATCGCCACGTCGTACTGCAACATCCACGGCGTGTGGGAGAACGCGCAGGAAATCGCCCTCGCCTAGGGGCCGGCCGCGAACAAGATTGCCCGCGGTCATTGCGAGGGTGCAGAGAAGCCATCCAGCCGGGCCACGTGCGACGCACCTCCGAGGTGCGTCGCACGTGGGGATGGCGTCGCTCGCAATGACAGGTAGGGATTGTCATTGCGAGGGTGCGTGGCGCCCGTAGGGACAATTCATGAATTGTCCCTACTGAGGCGCGAAGCGCCGAAGAATCTCGTGAGCCGAGATGCTTCGCTTCGCTCAGCATGACAGCATGGAACTGTCATTCTGAGCGGCGAAGCCGCGAAGAATCTCCGCAACCGAGATGCTTCGCAATGACACGCAGAGGGGTCGGAACACGAAAGCCGCGAAAGAACGCGAAAGACGCGAATCCATTTCGTGCCTTTCGTGGGGTTTCGCGCCCTTCGCGCTCCAAATCTCCGGCCGCTCACCGCGCACCCTGCGCGGTTGTTGGCGT
>JADBJK010000021.1 GCA_014874485.1 Chloroflexota bacterium | reverse complement strand
CGGTAACGATACCGGAGACGGTGGACGGGATACGGGCGTGCATGGAGATGCAGCGGGACAGGCTGGAGGCGGTGGGGTTGACCAACCGCTACCTGGGGCTTGTGCCGAGGCCGTAGCGCCTGCACCCGGGTATCTTGACCGAAAGGAGATTGTGAAATGAGCGTGGAATTGGAGACGGTTATTCCCCTGAGCACTGCCAAGATGAAATTCGGCCCTGGCGCGACGGAAGAAGTGGGCTACGAAGTGCGCGTCTTGGGCGCGAAGAAGGTCCTCCTCGTCGCCGACAAGCAGTTGTGGCAGTTCGGTCTGGTGGACCGGGTCAAGAATGCGCTAGAAGCCGAGGGTCTGTCGGTGGCCATCTACGACGATGTCCATGTGGAGCCGACAGACGAGTCGTTCACCAGGGCCGCGGAGACCGTGAGGGACATTTCCTTTGACGCCATCGTGGCCCTGGGCGGTGGCAGCACGATTGACACGGCCAAGGCCATCAACCTGCTGACGACCTATCCCGCCGCAATCCATGACTACATCAACAAGCCCATCGGAAAGGGCAAGCCGGTGCCAGGCCCGCTGAAGCCGCTGGTGGCACTCCCGACGACGGCGGGCACCGGCAGCGAGACCACGCCGACCATCGCCCTGGAGGTGGTGTCGCTGCGGGTCAAGACGGGCATGTCGCACGCGAACAATCGCCCGACGATGGCGATTGTGGACCCGCTCAACACGATGACCACGCCGCCCGCGGTTACGGCATCGGCGGGGCTGGACGTGTTCACCCACGCGGCAGAGTCCTACACCATCAAGCCGTACAACGTCAGGCCCAAGCCGGCGGATCCCAGCCAGCGGCCCGCGTACATCGGCGCGAACCCCATCTCGGACATCTGGAGCGAGAAGGCACTGGAGTGGATGGGCAAATACCTGCGGCGGGCCTACTACAACGGCTACGATTTGGAGGCGCGCACCTACATGGCGCTGGCGGCCTCGTTCGCGGGCATCGGCTTCGGCACGGCGGGCGTGCACATCCCCCACGCGCTGGGCTATCCCATCGCCGGCATGATTCGGGACTGGGTGCCCGAAGGGTACGCGGTGGATCACCCGATGGTTCCCCATGGCCTGGCGACGGCTCTCACTGCGCCGGCCAGTTTCCGCTTCACCGCGCCCAGCAGCCCCGAACGCCACGCTCGCATCGCCCAACTGCTCGGCGTGAACACGGACGGGATGTCCGTCATGGAGGCGGCTCTGGCGCTATCCGATGCCTTCACCCAACTCATGCGCGACCTGGATTGCCCCAACGGGCTTTCGGCGCTGGGCTTCACGGAGGCCGACATCCCCGAGATGGTGGAAGGTGGCTGGAAGCAGCAGCGGCTTCTGGTGGGAAGCCCGCGCCCGCTGACGAAGAGAGACCTGGCGCGCATCTTTGAGGAGTCCATGGTGCTCTGGTAGTACTTGACCACAGGGGTTTTTGATGGCGTGTCATTGCGAGGGCGCGCAGCGCCCGAAGCAATCCCGCTACCCTGTCATTCTGAGGCGCGGAGCGCCGAAGAATCTCGTCAACCGAGATTGCTTCGCTTCGCTCGCAATGACAGGGGAAAGGCACTTGAAATCCCCGGACAACACAAACCGCGGCCACTCCGCTCACTGGGGAAGGGCCGCGGTTTGCTGTGGTCGGCGGAATGCTACTCGTCCAGGATGGCGACGGCGCGCACAGGAGAGCCGGTGCCCTTGCGGATTCGCAGGGGCAGCGCGATGAACGTGAACCGCTTGCCCACCAGTTTGTCCAGGTTGCACAGGTTCTCAATGTGGGTTACGCGGCGTTCGGCGCAAACGGTGTGGCAGGGGTAAGTCTTATCCAGCCACATATCGGGGCTGGTGTTGTCCACGCCGAAGTTGACCGCCCCCTGGTCAATGATGAACTCGGTCGCGTCCCGCGTGAGGCCGGGCTGGTGGGTTACGTATTCCGGCTTGCCGTAGTAGCGGTCGTAGATGCCAGTGTAGAACAGCACCGTATCGCCCGGACGGATATCCAGGTTCCAGCGCTTCAGTTCCGCCTTGATCTTGTCGGCCCCGAACTGGGTCTGGGGAGGGACGTCGCTCACATCAATGCAGATGGCCGACGTGATGCAGTGCTCCAGCGGAATCTCATCCACGGAAGGCGCGTCCGGGTCGCGCGACAGGTGGCTCACCGAGTCAATGTGGGTCGGGCCGTGGTCGCACATCATGATGCCGCTGGAGCGATACGAGAAGCCGGTGCCGATCATGCGGGCCGACTCCTCGTGCGACATGTGCTCCCAGATGACCGTCTTGGCATGTCCAGGGTACACGGGCATGCCGGTGTAGATTTCCTGACTCAGGTCTATGATCTTGCCCTTCAAGTTCATGCCGAATCCTCCCTGCAGGGTGTGAGAATCATGTGCCAGAGGACGGAGCAGAACGTTGCTCCGTCCTCTGCATTCTGCCACGGCGTGCTGCAAGCGTCAAGCGTGTGCCGCTTCCAGGGCTTTGAGGATGCGCTCCGGTGTGGCCGGGTAGTCGGTAACCCATACGCCGATGGCGTTGTGGATGGCGTTCAGGATGGCGGGGCCGGCCAGGCTCGCCGTCATCTCCGAGTACCCTTTGGCGCCGCGCGGGCCATTGGGGTGCGGCACTTCCACGATGTCCTCCACCATCACCGGCGGCATGTCGGCGGCCGTCGTGATGACGTAGTCGGTCAGGTCCTGGACAGCGAAGTCCATGGTGGGATAGTACGGGCAGACGTTCTCAGTGAGGCCGAAGCCGATGCCCATCATGGCGCCACCGTTGTTCTGCCCCTTGCAGAGCAGGCGGTTCATGGCCTTGCCCACCTCAAAGACCTGCACCAATTTGAGCACGTCCACGACGCCCGTCTCGGTATCCACCTCCACCTCGGCCACGCAGCACCCGAAGGCGAGGGACGCGATGGCGGTCATCTTGCCGGTGTCGGGGTCAAACTGCTGGCCGGGGCCGGGGGTGTACGCGCCTGTGCCGACCAGGAACTTGCCGCCCCAGTTGACCATCGCGCCCACCTCGGCCATGGACAGCGACTTCTCCGGCACCCCTTTGACGAAGACCTTGTTGTTGGCGACCTCCACGTCGGCCGGGCTGCACTCAAAGTACTCGGCGGCCCATTCGCGGATTTTCTTCTTCAGGTCGGCTGCGGCCGCCAGCACGGCGTTGCCGTCCATGAAGGTTACGCGGCTGGCGAAGGTGCCGGTGCACATGGGGCCGGTGTCGGTGTCAATGTTCTGGTGGGTGATGTTCTCCAGGGGCACGTCCAGTTCATCGGCGGCCAGTTGGCGCAGGATGGTCTTGCACCCCTGGCCGATGTCCACCGCGCCGTTGAGCAGGTCAAAGGTTCCGTCCGGTTTGAGGCGAATCTGCGCCTGGCTGGGGTCGCCGCCGCCTTTCAGCCCCGCTGGATGAGTGCCAACGGCAATGCCGATACCTCTCTTCTTCATGCTCCCTACCTCCCTCGCGAACTCATGGCCTTCAGGTGGGCCGGAAGTTCAATGCCGGCCAGTTCGGCGGCTCGCTTCATGGCTTCAATCAGGCCCGCGGCTTCCACCTTGAACTGCGTGGCTCCCAGGTCGCCCTCGCGCCAGGCGTTGATGAAGTGCACCTCCCACGGGTCCTTGCCGATGGCCTCTGCGACTCTGGCGGTCTGCAACTGGTCTGCCGCGGTGCCGTTGATGATCCCGAAGCCGCGCATGGAACTGGCGGGCGGCTTGTTGGTGAAGACGCAGATGCCATCCACCCAGACGTTGGGAATCGCATACGGCCCGGCGACGAGGATGGAGTTCTTGTCCACCACGTAGGGCCCCATGCCGGCGTAGCCGCCGGTGTCGTGAACCGTCTTCACGTAGCGGGCGATGATGCGCCCATCCTTCTTGACGCCGTCCTTGAAGTAGAACGTCCACGGCCCGCGCTTGGTCGTGTAGGCGGTCTCCTCGCGGCGAGTCAGGCGATACTTGACGGGCTTGCGAATCTTCAGCGCCATCAGCCCCGCCACGTGGTCGCAGTGGATGTCGTTCTTGGAGCCGAAGCCACCGCCCACCGTGCCGCCGATGTACCGAATCTTGTTCATCGGCAGGTTGAAGATGGCCGTGAGCATGCCCAGGTGGAAGTACAAATCCTGGCTGACGGTGTAGATGGCCAGGCGGTCGGTCTCGTCAATGTAGGCCACCGACACCTGGGGTTCCATGGGGGCGTGGTCGTTGGTCGCGGTGGTGTAGGTGCCTTCCACGATGACGTCGGCCTCGGCGAAGCCTTTTTCCACATCCCCGAAGCGAATCTTGCGGGTCTTGCCGCTGTTGAACTCCCAGACGTTGCCCTCAGGCCGCACCAGCGGCGCTCCCGGCTCCATCGCCTTGAAGGGGTCAAACACCGGCTCCTGTTCCTCAATGTCCAGTTTGATCTTCTCCAGCGCCTCCATCGCCGTGTCCTCGTCCACGGCAGCCACCGCGGCGATGCGCTCCCCCTTGTAGCGGATGTGCTCCGGGGTGAACACCGGCTGGTCGGGGATGAGCCCGTAGGCGTTCTTGCCCGGCACGTCTTTGGCGGTGATGACGCCGGCCACGCCGGGCATGCGCTCCGCCGCCGAGGTGTCCAGGTGGCGGATGATGCCCTTGTGCACCGGGCTGGTGAGCACTTTGATGTAGAGCATGCCGGGGAGTTGGATATCGTCCACGTACCGGGTTCGGGCGGTTACATGGCCGATTCCGTCGTACCGTAGCACTGGTTGTCCTACATACTCTGCCATCGTCCCTACTCCTTGTACTTGCCGGCGGCCACTGCCTGGATGGCCTCAACGACTTCTACATACGTGCCGCACCGGCACAGATTGCCGGAGATGCCCTCCACAATCTGCTCGCGCGTCGGCTTGGGGTTCTTGTCCAGCAGGGCCTTGGCCGCGATCAACATGCCGGGCGTGCAGAAGCCGCACTGCGCGGCATAGTGTTCGTGGAACGCCCGCTGCAACGGGTGCAACTTCCCGTCCTGCTGCAGACCCTCCACGGTCTGGACGTTCTTCCCGGCGACGGTGAGTCCGATGGTCAGGCACGCACGCACCGGCTCGCCGTTCACCAGCACGGTGCAGGCCCCGCAGTCTCCGTTGTCGCACCCTCGCTTCGGGCTGACGACGTTGAGTTTCTCGCGGAGAACGTCCAGCAGCGTGTCGGTTGCCTTGACCAGCGTATCTACCGGCAGGCCGTTCAGGTTGAAGGATAGTACGTATTTCATGGTCAACTTGCCTCCTTACCTCTAGATGGCAACGCCGGCAGCGGCAGCAAGGGCTCGCGCCACCAGGACTTTGCCGGCCTTGCGCCGATACCAGGCCGTCGCGCGCTGGTCGTCAATCGGCGAACTCTCCGCGATGGCCAGTTCCGCCGCCTTCTCAATGCGTGCCTTGTCCAGGAACTCGGCCCCTTCCAGCGCCGACATGGGCAGCACGCAGCCCTGCAGCACCCCCTCGGCCTTCTTGCAGCGCAGGGGCACCGGCGCCATGGCACCCAGCGCGACGCGAGCATCCACGCACCTCTGGCCTTTCTCCATCTCCACGTAGACCGCCACGTTGACCACCGAGAGGGTCATGGCCTTACGGCGTCCCAGTTTCAGGAAGACGGACTTGCCCTTTTTGATGGGGACGCGCACTTCCTTGATGAGTTCGCCGGGCTGCAGGACGGTCTCGCCGGGGCCTTTGAAGAACTCCTCCACCGCGACTTCGCGCTCTCCCTTCGCGCTGACCAGCACGACGGTGGCTCCGAGGGCGATGAGGGGCGTCGCCAGGTCGGCGGCGGGGGAAGCGTTGGCCAGGTTGCCGCCGATGGTGCCCGCGGTGCGGATGGCGGGGCTTGCAGACAGTCGCGCTGCCTCTGCGAGGGCCGCTGCCTTCTCGGCAACCAGCGGGCTTGCCGCGATCTTGGCAGTGGGGGTAGCCGCGCCGATGATCAGTTTGCCGTCGGACTGCTCAATGTAGTCCAGCCCCAGGTTGCCGATGTACACCAGGACTTCCGGCTTGAGTTCGTAGTAGTTGATCCGAGGGACTAGGTCTGTGCCTCCGGCCAGAATGGTTGCTTTCTCACCATATTGCGCAAGGAGTTTCAGCGCCTCTGTGAGTTCGGTCGGAGCAAAATACAAGACATCCTTCATGTTCAGCCCCCTTCCTTTGTGGTTACTGATCCAATCCTCGTGATGGCCGAATCTGTCCCAACTCGTCCGTACTTCGGGCGATCACCTCCTTTCAGCAGGGCACCACCGGAAAGGGCATCGGGCCAAGCCAGCCCGGCGATGCCGGCAGTGGTCTACTCCGAGGCACTAGTCGGTAGCCGAAGGCTTTGCCGCAGGCAGTGGTGGACGCAAGTCAAGCGAGGGGCTTGATCCCTGCCCACCGGTGTGCTACGCTGCACACACAACTATCCGCATAGATGTGCAGAACCGGGTGGCTGAATTCTAACGTTGTAACACGTATATTGTACCACGTTCTTGCGGCGTTGTCAAGACCTTTGGGGATGAGTTTTCGCAGATTCTTTGGAGAGCCGCGCTCGGAACCCGCTACAATGCCCGGCGGGCCATCCGCCTCTGCCGGCCTTCGCTTCGCCGGGCGTCTCATGCTGCGTTCGCGGGGCAATGCCGGATTCTTGGGTTCGCCGGGCCTCCCGCAGGCCTGCCGCACGGGCGGTTGGGTGGGTCGGGGTCGGAGTTGGGCACCGTGTCAAATCAAATGATAATGTTACCGAGCGCAGAAAGCACTTGACAGATGCCGATTCTTCCGCTACAATGGTAGTGAATTCTAACGTTGGAATCTTCCCTCGTCGGATGGCGAGGCCCGTGTAACGAGGAACGGCCGGACCGGACGCCGGCCGGAAAGGAGCGCGATGAAAGCCGTTGTGTACTATGAACGAGCCAGTGGCGCAGTGGAAATCCGTGATGTCCCCATCCCAGCCTGGGGCCCCGACGAATGCCTGGTGAAGGTCAAATACTGCGGCATCTGCGGCACCGAACTCCACCTCTACCACGGCCAACTGGACCTGCTGGCGAATCCCCCCGTCATCCTCGGCCACGAGTGGTGCGGCGAGGTCGTAGAGGTGGGCGAGCGCGTGAAGGGGTTCCGCCCGGGCGACCGCGTGGTCTCGGAGACGGCCGCCTACACATGCGGCACGTGCTCGTACTGCCGGGCGGGCGAGTACCACCTGTGCCCCGAGCGACTGGGGTTCGGCTACGGCGTGGACGGCGCGTTCACGGCCTACGTCCACGCCCGCGCGGTTCTGCTGCATCCCATCCCAGCCGAGGTGAGTTACGAAGCCGCCGCCATGTGCGAGCCCATCTGCGTGGCGTACAACGCCCTGTTTGAGAAAAGCCGCATCCGTCCCGGCGACACCGTGGTGGTCATCGGGCCTGGGCCTATCGGGCTGTTTGCGACGCAACTGGCGAGACTGGCGGGCGCGGGGACGGTGATCGTAACCGGCACCGGCAAGGACCGGGCCAGGCTGGACCTGGCGCGGCAACTGGGCGCGGACTACACGGTCGTCGTGCCCGACGAGGACCCCGTGGCCCTCATCAAGCGTATCGGCGATGGGATGGGGGCGCACCTGGTGGTGGACAGCGCCGGCACCGGGCCTGCGGTCAAACAGGCCATAGACCTGGTGCGGCGCAACGGGCAAATCACGAAAATCGGCTTCGCGCTCAAGCCGCTGAACCTGACGCTGGACGAACTCGTAACGCGGGGCGTTACGCTCCAGGGGTCGTTCAGCCACAACTGGCGGACATGGGAGGCGGTGCTAGAACTCCTGCGGCTGGGCCGAATCCAGACCGAGCCGCTGCTGAGCGCCATCATGCCCATCACGGCCTGGCGCGAGGCCTTTGAGCAGTTGGAATCGCAGCAGGCTGTGAAAATCCTGCTTCACCCTGTGGACTGATGTCCTCGTGTTGCGCCCAGCGCGGCACACCGACTCACTACATACGGAGGGAACAAATGGAACCCAAGGTGCTGAGAAACTACATTGGCGGCGAATGGGTAGCGTCCAAAGCCCCGGAGGCGCGCGACGTGGTGAACCCCGCCACTGCCGAAGTCCTGGCCCGCGTGCCCATGTCCACAGCCCGCGAGGCCGCCGACGCCGTGGAGGCCGCGCATGAGGCCTTCTGGGCCTGGCGATGCACGCCGCCGATCACCCGCGCGCGGTACATGTTCCGCCTCAAGGCGCTCATGGAAGAGAACTTTGAGAAGATCGCCGAACTCAACACGATGGAGAACGGCAAGACCATTGACGAGTCGCGCGGAGAGGTGCGCCGCGCCATTGAGAACGTGGACGTGGCCTGCGGGATTCCGTCCCTGATGATGGGGTACAACGCCGAGGATGTCGCCGAGGGGATTGACTCGTTCGCGCTGCGGCAGCCGCTGGGCGTGTTCGTGCACCTGGCGCCGTTCAACTTCCCCGCGATGGTCCCGTACTGGTTCATCCCTTACGCGCTGGCCACCGGCAACACCTTTGTCCTTAAGCCATCCAGCCAGACCCCGATGACGCAGAACTTCCTGGCGCGACTGCTAGAGGAGACAGAACTGCCCGAGGGCGTGTTCAACCTGGTGAACGGCTCCACAGAAGTCGCAGAAGCCCTGATGGCGCACCCCAAGGTCAAGGGGGTTACGTTCGTCGGCTCCACGCCCGTGGGCAAGCACGTGTACGCCTTCAGCGCGCAGCACGGCAAGCGGGCCATCGTCCAGGGCGGCGCCAAGAACTTCCTGGTTGTGATGCCGGATGCCGACATGCCGCGCACGGTGTCCGCCATTCTGACGTCGGCCTTCGGCTGCGCGGGGCAGCGTTGCCTGGCAGGTTCGGTGATTCTGGCCGTGGGCAAGGCCTACGATGATCTTGTGCCCCCTCTGGTGGAGGCGGCGTCGCGCCTCAAGGTGGGCTACGGACTGGACCAGGCAACCCAGATGGGGCCGGTGGTTTCGGCGGCGGCCAAGAAGAAGGTCGTCGGCTACATTGACCTGGGCGTTTCCGAGGGCGCTCGCCTGTTGCTGGACGGACGCAACATCGTGGTTCCCGGCTACGAGAAGGGCGCTTTCGTCGGCCCCACCATCTTTGACCGCGTTACGCCCGACATGACCATCGCCAAGGACGAGATTTTCGGGCCGGTGCTGGGAATCACGCAGGTGGACTCGCTAGAGCAGTGCTACGACATCATCGCTGCCTCGCCCTTCGGGAATGCGGCCAGCGTGTTCACGTCCAGCGGCAAGGTGGCCCGCGAGTTCGCCTACCGCGTGGAATGCGGCAACATCGGAATCAACATCGGCATCGCGGCACCCATCGCCTTCTTCCCCTTCGGCGGGATGAAAGACTCGTTCTTCGGCGTGCTCCACGGGCAGGGGCAGGATGCCATTCGGTTCTTCACCGACGAGAAAGTCGTTCTGACCCGCTGGTTCTAGGGCTGGAGGGCGGTATGGAACTGGAGATCAACAACTTTGGGGCGATCTTGCAGTACGGGCTATATCTGGAGCAGGAGTCCGCTCGCTTCTACGCCCAGGCGGCCCAGGCAGCGCAGAACGCCGGGCTCCGGCACACGCTGGCCGAGTTGGCCGAGGAGGCCCAGCGAAGGCAGAAGACCCTGGAGCGCATCCGGCGCGAGAACGTAACCGAGATGATCCTGACGCCGATTCACGACTTCCACAGCCGCGATTACCAACCCGCGTTCCAGGTTGCCAGCGGCGACGAGACGTTGCGGAACGCCGCCGTCGCGGTGGAGGCGGTGAAGGCCCGCTACTACTCGGACGCACGCGAGCGCACGGAACTGGCCGAGGCGGGGCGGGCACTGGGGCGTTTGGCGCGCGGAAGCCAGGAGGCAGTGGAGGCGCTCACGTCCCTCACCCTCGGATAGGGCCACCCCTTTCGGCCGTGCTAACACTCTGCCACAGGGATTCTTGATGGCGTGTCATTGCGAGGGTACGCAGCGCCCGTAGGGACAATTCATGAATTGTCCCTACTAAGGCGCGGAGCGCCGAAGAATCTCGTCAACGAGATGCTGCACTTGCGACGCACCTCGGAGGTGCGTCGCAAGTG
>JADBJK010000049.1:50444-84021 GCA_014874485.1 Chloroflexota bacterium | reverse complement strand
AACCTCTCCGAACCAAAAACGCACCGAGTTTCTCTTGTGCCTGCCTATCGTTCAAGTCGCCGTAGCGTCGCGCCTGCCTGCGCGCGGCGCGGTAGGCGCTTTCCTCTTCGTCCAGCGCCCGCAACGCCTTCTCTATCGTCTCGTCGCGCACGCCCTTCAGCCGCAGTTCGGCACGGAGCGCCATGCGCCCCAGCGGATGGCTCTGCTCACGGCTTTCTATCCAGAAGCGGGCGAACGCCTCGTCGTCCACCAGGTTCAGGCGGCGCAGTTTCGCCAGGATTTCGGCCTGCACGCTGGGCTCCACGCCTTTGGACGCGAGGTACTTGACGACCTCCGCCTCGCTCCTGGGCCTGTAGGTCAGGAAGCGCAGCGTTCGCTCGTAGGCGCGGTCAACCTCCGCCTGGGCCTTCAGGCGCGCGACTTCGGCGTCGGTCAGGCGCTGGCCCACCTTGAGGCGGGCCGCTTCCAGCGCCGTGATGCTGAACGCGTACACCCCGTCCAGGTGCAGGTTCACCCGCTCCTTGTTGCGCTGTTGCACCTCCAGTGCCGTGATTTCGTGTGCGTCCACTTCGCCACAGGCTCCCTAAACGCAAACAGCCATGGCGGAGTGCCATGGCTGATTTTCGCCCCGAAATCGGAAAAGAAGTATATGGAATCGCGGGTAGTCCAAGAGGAGACCGTGCCAGAGCCTACGGTCTCGCCTCGTCTACCCCGCGCTGTTCAAATGCTGTGCACAAAACCTTGCCCCGTTCGCAACTGTCGGGCAAAGGGTTTTCCATATACACCTCTTTGCTTCGCCCCTGCTACGATGTGCTGGGGCAAAGCCCGCATTGCGTCTTCATGCACCGATCGCTGCCCACAGGGGCAACGTCGTGAACGCATGGCGTGCCGTCTCAGTGAAAATCAGCAACCATGTCGCACTCAGCCAGGTGTCTATTCGTCGCCTTCTATGCCTTCTACGTCTTCTAGGTCTTCATCCCCTTCTGCAAAGAGGGGCCCCGACACTGCACCTCCCTGCCGTGTCAATCCTGCGATTTCACGGACTTTTTGGTCTATTTCAGCAAACAGGTCGGGGTTCTCGGCCAAAAACGCCTTCGCGTTGTCGCGTCCCTGTCCCAGTCGCAGGTCGCCATAGGAGTAGAACGCGCCGCGCTTCTCCACGACGCCCAGCGCCGTTGCCACATCCAGCAGGTCGCCCGTGCGGGAAATGCCCTCGTCAAACATGATTTCAAACTCGGCCACTCGGAACGGCGGCGCCACTTTGTTCTTCTTGACGCTGACCTTGACGCGGTTTCCGACTACCGCACCGCCTTGCTTGATGGCCTCCATGCGGCGCATGTCCAGCCGCACCGACGCGTAGAACTTCAGGGCATTGCCGCCAGGCGTGGTCTCTGGATTTCCGAACAGGACGCCTATCTTCATCCGCAACTGGTTGGTGAACACGACGGCTGTGTTGGACCGCTTGATGGCGCCTGCGAGTTTGCGCAGGGCCTGCGACATCAGCCGGGCCTGCAACCCCATGTGAGCGTCGCCCATCTCGCCTTCAATCTCGGCGCGCGGCACCAACGCGGCGACGGAGTCAATGACGATGACATCCACCGCGCCGCTGCGCACCAGCGCCTCCGCGATTTCCAGGGCCTGCTCGCCCGTGTCGGGCTGCGAGATGTACAACTCGTCAATGTTCACCCCGCAGCGGCGGGCATACGCAGGATCCAGGGCGTGCTCCACGTCAATAAACGCGGCGATACCACCCCGCTTCTGCGCCTCGGCGATGATGTGCTGGCACAGGGTCGTCTTCCCCGACGCTTCGGGGCCGTAGATTTCGGTGATGCGCCCGCGCGGGATGCCCCCCACGCCCAACGCGATGTCCAGCGCGATGGAGCCCGTAGGTATCGCGTCCACGTTCAGGCCGGTGCTCTCGCCCAGCCGCATGATGACCCCATCGCCAAACCGTTTCCGCAACCCCAGCAGCGTCGTCTCCAACGCTTTCTCTCGCCCTGCTTCCGGCATACACTCTTCCTCCTGGCGCACATCCGCCTATGGCATCTAGCAATAGTTTACACGACGTGCAACGAAAATGCAAGTTTCACAGAAGGTGAATTCGGTTGCGGCTGCCGGTGGGCATTTCATCTCGGCGGCGAAACCGCGAAGCATGACAATGGGGTGTCATTGCGAGGGCGCGCAGCGCCCGAAGCAATCTCCGCGGTCAGGGATTGCTTCGCTTCGCTCGCAATGACAACGGGGCGTCCTTGCGAGGGCGCACCTGCTTGACCTCACCTAACCCCTCCCACACCCTCCCCTCTCCTCTCTGCGGGCGCAGAGGGAAGGGGAAGGCCGGCGGTGGGGATAGGTGAGGCAAGATTCTGCGCGACAACCTAACGACATTCGGTCATTCTCGCCCCAGAATGGAAATGCGCCCATCGCCCTCGGCCGGTTGACTTTTCGCCCAAAGGGCCGCATAATAGGGCGGGCAGCGAGAACGAAGGGAGGTAGCGCGATGCCAGAGGTTAGTCTGCAATCCTATGGCGAAGAGATGCGCCGACTGGTGGGCGAGGGCCTGTACGACCAGGCGATCGCCATGGGTCGGCATGTGTTGCGCGTGTATCCCAAACACCTCCAGACCTATCGCATCCTGGGCGAAGCCTGTTTGGAGAAAGGGAACTACAGGGAAGCGCATGGGCTTTTCGCCCGCGCGCTGGCCTGCGACCCGGAAGACCTGTTCTCGCGGGTGGGCATTGCCGTGGCCCACGAGAAGCAGGGGAACCTGGACCTCGCCATCTGGCACTTGGAACGTGCCTATGAACTGGCCCCTGGGAATGCGGAACTCCGCAAGGAGTTGCAGCGCCTGTACGCACAGCGGGAGGGCGTCGCGCGGCCCCGCCTAAAACTCACGTCGGCGGCGGTGGCGCGGCTCTACGCCCGCAGCGGCCTGTGGCTCCAGGCCATCCAGGAGTACCGCACCCTCCTGGGGCAAGACCCCAACCTGGTGGATATCAAAGTCGCCCTGGCCGAGGCTCTGTGGCATTCAGACCAGCGCAAGGAGGCCGTCCGGGTTTGCGAGGAGATTCTGGCCGAGTACCCTCATTGCCTGAAGGCCAACCTCATCCTGGGCGAAATCAACCTGCGCGGCGAGCGCGAGAGCGAAGGCCGGATGCTGCTCCAACTGGCCCAGGACATAGACCCCGAAAACACGGTCGCGCAGAAACTGTTCGGCGACCGGTCTCCTCTGCCCGCGCGGGTGGTCAAAATCATCCCGCCCGAGGAGATGCCCGCACCCGCTCCCGCGCCCGAAGTCGTGATCACCGAAGAGGAGATTCCGGCAGAGGCGCTGGCCGACTGGCTGAAGGGCGCGCCGCTGGAACCCCTGCGCGAAGGCGAAGCCGAGACCGGCGCACCCGCGGAACCGGAGACTGAGGCAGCAGCTGCGGTCGCGGCCGGGTTGCCCGTGGCGGGCGAGGAGGCTGAGGAAGGCATCCCCGACTGGCTGCGGCGCATCCGCGAGCGACAGAAGGAGGAGGCAGCACAGCCCGCGGCCCCGGCCGAGGAAGCCGAGGAAGTGCCCGACTGGCTGGCGCGTTTGCGTCAGGAGCAGGGCGTGGCCGAACCGCCGGCTGCCGAGGAAGCAACCGAGGAGTTGCCGCTCGCCGAGGAACCGACGGAAGCAGTCGCCGGAGAAGGCATCCCCGACTGGCTGAAGCAGTTGGAGGCGCAGGCCGAGACCGAAGAAGCCCCCGCGCCGGCGGAAGCCCCGCCGGAGCCGCTACCCGAGTGGCTGGTCGCGCCCGTGGAGGAGGCCGGGCCAGTGGCAGAGGCCGCGCTGGAAGAGGCCGAGCCCACCGAGGTGGAACTTGAGGCGCTCCTTGCGGGGATTACAGGCGAAGCCCCGGAGGAAGCGGCCGCCGAGGCCGAAGCCCCACCGGTGGCAGAGGCCGCGCCGGAAGAGGCCGGGCCCACCGTCATAGACCTGGAGGCGCTGCTGGCCGAAGCCGCGCGCCTGGCCGAAACCCCGTTGGAAGCCCCCGCCGCAGAGGAGGCTGCACCGGTGGCAGAAGCCGCACCGGAGGCTGTAGCCGAAGCCGAAGCCCCCGCCGCAGAGGAGGCCGCGCCTACCGAAGCCGTCGCCGAAGTCCCCGCCGCAGAGGAGGCCGCGCCCGCCGAGGCCGTCGCCGAAGCCCCCGCCGCAGAGGAGGCCGCGCCCGCCGAGGCACCGGCTCCTGCCGTCGCGGAGGAACTCTCGCCCGAGCAGGTGCTGGCCCAGGCCCGCGAGCGCCGCGACAGCGGAGACGTCGGCGGCGCGCTGGACTTGTACGAGCAACTCATACGGAAAGGGGTACTGCTGGACAAAGTGCTCGCCGACCTGGAGAGTGGCGCAACCGGCCCGCTGGCCCAGGCGCGCACATATACCCTCATCGGCGACCTGTGCATGAAGCAGGAGCGCCTGCAAAAGGCTCTGGAAGCCTACAGGCGCGCTTTGGAACTTGTGAAGCAGCAACACTAAATCATCGCTGTCAAGGAGGCTTTTGTGGAACGCACGCTCGTAATCGTCAAGCCCGATGGCGTTCAGCGCGGGCTCATCGGCCCCATCATCACCCGGCTGGAGCAGCGGGGGCTGAAAATCGTCGGTCTCAAGATGATGCAGGTTACCCCGGAACTGGCCCGCAAGCACTACGCAATCCACGAGGGCAAGCCGTTCTTTGAGGGCCTGATCCGTTACATCACGTCGGCGCCTGTGGTCGTGATGGTTGTGGAGGGCAAGAAGGCCATAGAGGTCGTGCGGGCCACCATGGGCGCGACCAACCCCGTGGCCGCTGCGCCCGGCACCATCCGCGCCGACTACGCGCTGGAAATCGGCCGCAACCTGGTGCATGGCTCCGACGGCCCGGAGACGGCCAAGACGGAGATCGCCCTGTTTTTCAAGCCGGAAGAGTTGTTGGACTACTCGCGCGATACCGACAAATGGATTTTTGAGTAGCCCGGCCTAATGCTTCACCACCGGGGGTTCTTGATGGTGTGTCATTGCGAGGGCGCGTAGCGCCCGAAGCAATCTCCGCGGTCAGGGATTGCTTCGCTCCGCTCGCAATGACAACGGGGGGTCATTGCGAGGGCGCGTAGCGCCCGAAGCAATCTCCGCGGTCAGGGATTGCTTCGCTCCGCTCGCAATGACAACGGGGGGTCATTGCGAGGGCGCGTAGCGCCCGAAGCAATCTCCGCGGTCAGGGATTGCTTCGCTTCGCTCGCAATGACAGTGCACACCTTCCCCTGCGGTCAAGTGCTAGGGCATGCGCAACACCATAGCGGCGCGCTTCCAGAAGTCTTCAAGCGCGTAGTAGGCCCGCTTCTCCGGCGAGAACAGGTGCACGATAACGCCGCCAAAATCCAGCAGCACCCATCCTGACTCCGCCTCACCTTCAACGTGCAGGGGCAGGATGCCGTTCTGTTTGGCTCGGATCGCCACTTCGTCGGCGATGGCCTGGATTTGTCGGTCGGTGTCGGCCGAGGTGATCACGAAATAGTCCGTGATCAGGGAGATGGACTTGATGTCCAGCAGGAGGATGTCTTCGCCTTGTTTGTCGGCGACGGCATCCACAATCAGTCGGGCCAGGTCTATGGATTCCAGATACCCTTCTCCTTTGCGTTAGGATTTTCGCGGCCAATTCTAGCATAGGGCCCAGCGCCGCGCAAGTTGATATGCCGGCCAGATGCGGCGTAATTCGGAGTGTGAGGGCAGGCAGATGCGCAAATGTCTAGGATTCGTGGCACTCCTTGCCGTGGGGAGTTGGATGGTGGCGCTTCCCGCGGGGGCGGCCGGGCAGGCAGACGCACAAACCGGGGCGCTGGAGTCGGCGCTGCTTCCGGCGCTCCTGGCATTGCTCGTGCCCGTGGGGCTGCTGTTCGTCGCCATCGCGGGCATGCCGTCCGAGCGGGTGCCGCGGGCCGGCCTGGTCGCCATGCTGTCGGGCGGGCTGGGAGCCCTGGCCTACTGGGCCACAGGCTTTGCGCTCCAGTTCGGGGGCATCGGCCTGGCGCTGGGCGGTGCTGCGTACCGCGACCTCTCCTGGGAATGGTCGCTCTTGGATGTCCAGTGGGGGCCTGGCTGGGGGATGGCCGGTCTGCGAGGGTTCTTCCTCACCAACGGCGCGTCCACGCCGGAGGGGTTGACCCTGTTTCTGTCGCATTTGCCCTGGGTGCTGGTCGTCTGCATGTTGCCGGCCCTTGCGCTGGCCTCGCACAAGCGGGCGGGCCTGGCCTACATCCTGGCCGTCCTCACAGGCGGGTTCCTGTACCCTCTATTCGGGAACTGGGTCTGGGGCGGAGGGTGGCTTGCCAACCTGGGGCACACGCGCCTGTTGGGGCACGGGTTCGTGGACTACGGGGGGTCGGGCGGCCCGTTCCTCCTCGCGGCGGCGCTGGCCCTGGCCATGCTCCTGCTTCGGCGCAAGGCCGATAAAGAATCGCCAGCCCCCCGCGGACAGATGCCGGTTCTGGCGCAGCCTGCCGTGGCCGTCGTCGGCGTGTTCCTGATGCTGGCGGGCTGGGCCGGATGGATGGCGTCTGCCCCCCAGGCGCAGGCCGCCGCGAATGCGATTCCGCGCGCGCTGGTGGTGGTCGTGTCGGGCGGCCTGGCCGGGATGCTCGCGGCGGGGTTCTACACGTGGTTCGTCGCCCGCCGCGCCGACCTGTTCATGGTGGGCCGCGGGGCGGTGGCCGGGGCCGTGGCAACGTTGGCCGGCGCGCCATTTGTGCCCGTGTGGGCAGGCTGGGCGGTGGGCGCGCTGGCGGGGCTGCTCGTGCCCGTGGGCATCTACCTGGTTGACAAGGCCCTGCGACTGTCCGACGAGGCGGCGCTGATTCCGACGCTGGGCGTACCGGGATTCATCGGCGCCTTCGTCCCCGCGATTCTGGCCGACGGCGCGTACGGCGCAGGCTGGAACGGCATCGCCGGAGCGGGCGTCGCGGGGCTGCTCGCGCCCGCAGCCGCCGGATGGGAAGGGCAACTGTACGCGCAGGCCATCGGTGTAGGGATCGCGCTGGTCTGGGGTTTCGTCATCCCGTGGGCGGTCGGGAGCGGGGCCTACGCGCTGTTCGGGGCGCTGTTCCCCTCGCGGCCCGGGGCGGGCGACCGCGGCAATGCGGGGTCGTGAAGCAGGCGGATGACCTCTTCGTCGGTGGTCTGGTCAAAGTCCTCGTAGAACGCGCCGACGGCCCAGAAGAAATCAGGCACCAGCGGGCACACGAATCGGTCCGCAACTTCCGACAGTTTCTCCGCCGCCTCCACCGAGGCCACAGGCACAGCCACGATGAGCATTCGCGGCCCGGCCAGCCGCAGCGCCTTGGCGGCTGCCAGCAGGGTTGCGCCGGTGGCCGCGCCGTCGTCCACCAGGATGACCACCCTGTCCTTGACGGGGTTCGGGGCAGCCTGCCCGCGATACCGCGCCAGTCGCCGCTCAATCTCGCGCTTCTGGTGTGCCACTTCGCCCTGCAGGTACTCGTCATCTGCGCCCACGGCGCGGGCCAGGGCTTCGTCCACGAAAACCTGCCCGTCGGCGCTGATGGCTCCGATAGCGAGTTCGGGATTGCCGGGTGCGCCCAGTTTGTGGGCGAGGTACACGTCCAGCGGAGCGCCCAGCGCCAGGGCAATCTGGTGCGCGACGACAACCCCGCCGCGCGGCACGCCCAGCACCAAGAGGTCCTGCCGCCCCTTCAGGTCCCGCAGCCGGGCGGCGACTTCCTGTCCGGCATGGCGGCGGTCCCGGTACAACACCCGACCTCACTCCTTGGCCAGCGCGATGGCCATGTTCACCGCTTCAATCGGCGAGAACGCGGCGATGATGTTCTCGTCCTGCTCCGCGAACTCCTTGGCAAGCACCCAGGTGCGCAGGCCGATCACCGGCTTGCCGATTTTCAGGGCGTGGGCGATTTCCGATAGGGTGCCGTATTCCCCGCCCACGGCGACCACCGCATGGGCCGCGGTTACGATGATGACGTTGCGGGCCTGCCCCATGCCCGTGGCGATGGGAATCTCCACCCACGGGTTGGCATCCTTCGGGTCGGTCCCCGGCAGGATGCCCACGGTGATGCCGCCTTCCTCCTGGGCCCCGCGCGACGCTGCGGCCATGACGCCGCCCAGCCCGCCGGTGATGAGCACCGCGCCTTGCCGCGCCACCTCGCGCCCGACCTCTTCGGCCAGCGCACACAACTCGTCCGAGGCCGTTCCGCTCCCCACCACTGCGATGATCATGTTCCTGCTCCACCCAATGGAATGTGCGCCAGCGGGGTATAGCGCGCGCCCGCCGGCGACAAATCGCTCCGCATGAGGACGATCTCGGCCACGCGCACCTGTCCCAACTGCGCCACGTGCAGGCCGCCAACCAGATCGCCCACCCTGCGCAGGTCCGCGCCCGAAGCAGTGCGATTCGCGCGGCCCAGCGTCAGGTGTGGCTTGAACGGGCGGCCTTCGGGCGGGTAGCCCAGCGGGTTCAGCGCGCGCTCCACAGCCTGCTGCAGCGCCAGGAGTTGGCCGGTGGAATCCTCAACGCCCACCCACACCACGTTGGGCCGGCGCGCGTTGGGGAAGCAGCCCGCACCCGCCACCGCGAAGGTCAAGGGGGTCACGGGCGCGCACTCCCGCTCCAGCGCCGCCACGATGGCCCGAATCCGCTCCTCCGGCACGTCGCCCAGAAACTTGAGCGTCAGGTGGATAGAGTCCGGCTGCACCCACCGGACGCTGCCGCTGGGGACCGCGGCCTTCAGTTGCCGCTGGATTTCCGCCAGGCGACCCTTGACCTCGTCGCCGAGTTCTACTGCCACAAAGGACCGAATCGCTGCCATAGCGCGCTATTTCTTGAACCCGATGGGGCGCTCCGGGCCGAACCCCTCGGTGGGCGTCTTGATTTCGCCGAACTGCTCCTCAAACTTCTGCAAGTTCTCGCCCAGGGCGCGCAGCAGCAGTTTGGCGTTCATCGGCGTCATGAGCACCCGCGCGTACACCTTCGCCTTCGGGACGTTGGGCAGGATGCGCGCGAAGTCCAGCACCACCTCCGATGGCGAATGGGTGATCATCACGAAGTTGGCGTACACGGCCTCCAGGTCTGCGGGCAGTTCCACATTCACGGAGACGGGACGGGCTCCGTCTTGGGGATTGCTCATTCCGGGCCTCCTTCAGGTTTGGGATTGTGCTGGGCGCGGGCGACTAGAAGGGCGTACTGTCTCCAGAGTCAAGTCCCAGGTCCTCGCGGTCCCCCAGGCCCACGTCCTCCAGCTGCGCGCCACGCCCGCCCAGGAAGCGCACGTTGCGGGCGCGCAGTTCCAACGACGCGCGGGGTTGACCATCCTGCCCCACCCAGGCGGAAGCGTCAATCTCGCCTTCCACCAGCACAAGCCTCCCTTTGGCCAGGTATTGGTTGCAGAGTTCGGCGAGTTTGCCCCAGGCCGAGACCCGGAACCAGGTGGTCTTCTCCTGTTGTTCGCCGTTGGCATTCTTCCATTTTCTTGTTGTGGCGACACTAAACTCCGTAACAGCCTGGCCAGTGGGGGTATACTTCATCTTGGGATCGCTTCCGAGGTGGCCGATCACGATGGTCGTCTGGTACATGGTCGCACTCCTTTGCTTCAAGACTGAACGCTGCTGACTACGCGCTATGATAGCGCAACTCTGCAGGGCGTGTCAAGGCCGACGCGGGGTTGGCAGTCTTGTCATCCTGAGCGCCGAAGCCGCGAAGAATCTCGCCAACCGAGGGGCTTCACCTTCGCCCAGCATGACGGATAGGGCCTGGGATTGCTTCGCTTCGCTCGCAATGACAGCACAAGGGGTGTCATTGCGAGGGCGCGTAGCGCCCGAAGCAATCCCCGGAGCGCGAGATTGCTTCGCTTCGCTCGCAATGACAGCACAAGGGGTGTCATTGCGAGGGCGCGCAGCGCCCGAAGCAATCTCGCAGGCTGTCATTCTGAGCGGCGAAGCCGCGAAGAATCTCGGCATCCGAGAGGCTTCGCCCCGTCCAGGATGACAATGCGAGCCGTAGTCGTCCCGCGCTACAGGAACAGCGACAGGGCCACAAGCCCCACCATGGTAACCGCCGCCGCGAACTTCAGCACGACCCCGCCGAGCGTGCCCACAAGCGCGCCGAGGCCGGCCCTGAACGCCTCGCCGCCCCGCTTCCCGCCGATCAACTCTCCGGCCACGGCCCCTACAATCGGCCCGATGAGGATGCCCACCGGCTGGAGGATGAACAGCCCCAGCACCCCGCCGAGAACCGCGCCCACGACGCCCTTCCAAGATGCGCCTGCCCGCTTGGCCCCGTAGGCCTGGGCCAGGTACACCAGGCCCTCAGCCGCCAGGGCGATGAGCACCACCGCGCCCAGGAGTACGCCGTCCGACCAGGTCAGCCCGTCGGCGGCGGTGAGCAGCAGCGCCCCCACGACGATGAGGACACTGTCCGGGAAGTTGGGAATGATCGCGCCGATGAGTCCGACGACCAGGAGGACAAACGCGATAACGGTCAGCACGGTTGCCATACGCCTCTCCCTTCAGAATGTCATTATCGTGGCCACTCACCCGCCCTGGGATTCCAGCACGCGGATGGTCTTCCACCGCCCGCGGCGGAACATCCCGTACATGAGGGCCGCGCGCCCGCCCCAGTCCACCGCCGTCCCAAGCCAGACCCCGGCCAGCCCCCACCCAAACACGACGGTGAACAGATAGACCGTGATGATGCGGAAGAAGACGGTGCCGATGAGCGTAACGTACATGGGGCTACGGGTGTCGCCCGCGCCTCGCAGCGAGCCGCCCAGCACCATCTGCACCGCCATGGACGCCTGCTCCAGCGCCGCCAGCCGCACGGCCAGTCCTGCCAAATCCACCACCTGCGGCGTGGCCCCGAAGATGGACGCCAGCGCCCGCCCGAATACCGCGAACACCACCGCGATGAAATTCATCACGATGAGCGCGTACCGCAGGGACGTGCGGACGCTTCGCTCCGCCATGTCGGGCCTGCCAGCGCCCAGGGACTGGCCCACCATGGTTGTGGCCGCGACGGACAGGCCAAACCCTGGCATGAACGACAGCGATTCCACCGTAACGGCGATTTCGTGGGCGGCGATGGCGTTGGTGCCCAGGGATGACACGATGCGCGTGAAGGCGACGGACCCCGCTCGCAGGATGAGGTTTTCGCCCGCCGACGGGAGCGCCAGGCGGATCATCTCTTTGACGATGGCGCGGTGCCACTGGAGAACGCGGCGAGGCTCCACGTGCACCAGCCGTCGGCCCGTGAACACGATCCACATGGCAAGGCCGCCGCCCACGACCCGCGCCGACATGGTAGCCGTCGCCGCGCCCGCAACCCCCAGAGCCGGCAGCGGTCCCACGCCGAAGATGAGGCCATAGGCAGCCAGCACGTTCCACGCGTTCATCGCCGCCGTTACGTACATGGGCGTCTTCGTGTCCCCCGCGGCGCGCATGACGCCGTTGACCACCGACAGCGGGAATCCGAAGAACGACGAGAGCAGGACGATGCGCATGTAGAGACTTCCCAGGCGCACGACTTCCGGTTCCACGCCCATCAGCCGCATGATGCCCTCGGCGTTGGGCCACATGAGGGCGGTAACGGCCGCCGCGAACAGGATGGAGAGGGCAATGCCCTGCCCCGCGATACGCTTCGCCAGGTCGTAGTTCTTCGCGCCCCACGCCCGCGCCACCAGGGCGACGGTGCTGGTCGTGAGCGCCGCGAAGATGGACTCGGCGATGAACACGAACATCCCGCCCAGGCTGACCGCCGCGAGGCTCGCCGGGTGGTGAAGCCAGCCGATGAGCATCGTGTCGGCGAACCACACGGCGGTGTAGAGAAGGTTTTCCACAACGGCGGGGCCGGAGAGTTTCACGATATTGCGGGTGAGGTTCTCGTCGGTTAGAATCAGCCCCTGGCCTTTGGGTGCGGATGCGTCGCTCAAGCCGTCGCTCCTGTGCGGTCCGGTTGGCCGCATTATACCCGCGCGCCCCCATCGCCACAAACCGCGGACGACGTCGCCCCCTGTCATGCCGAGCGAAGCGAAGCAAATCCACGAATCGCACGAATGGACACGAATGCAAGGGGCCATTCGTGTTCTTTCGCGCGGACTTGCGGTCGCTCCCCACTTGTCATGCCGAGCGAAGCGAAGCAAATCCCCACGTGCGACGCACCTCGGAGGTGCGTCGCACGTGCCTTCTCACGTCATTGCGAGCGAAGCATCTCGGTTGGCCAGATTCTTCGCGGCCTCGCCGCTCGGAATGACAATGGCAAACTTGTAGGGGCGACTCGGCGAGTCGTCCCTACTTTGGGCCCCGCGTCCTCGCAAGGGCGCTTGCCGCGGTCAGACGCTCACCGCCGGGCCGGGCGAATGCGGGGCGCGCCGCCACCCCATTCCAGGACCACCGCCTCGTAGGGCAGGACCACGAGTTCCGTGCCCGCGCGCAGGACGCCCGACGGGCCTGCGCCTTGCCCGCCCGCACGGCTGGACAGAAGCACGCGGGCCTCGCCCGTCGCCCGCAACGTCAGCCGCCGCTCCGAGAAGTTCAGCACCACCAGGCACGCCTGCCCCTCGGTGCGCCGCAGGAAAGCCAGGTAGTCCTCGGCGTTCGTGTCCAGCGGGACGTAGTCGCCCACCATCAGGGCGGGCGTCTCCCTCCGCAAGCGCAAGGCACGCCGGTAGAAGTTCAACAGCGAGTCGGGATTGCGCTCCTGCTCGGCCACGTTGACGCCCTGCGCGTAGTTTGGGTTCACCGGCAGCCAGGGCTCCACCCCGGCAGGGCAGAACCCGCCGTTGGGCGCATTGGCCCACTGCATGGGCGTGCGGCACTTGTCGCGGGTCAGGCGGGCGGCCCGTTGCAGCGCAATGTCGGGCGGCACGCCCAGTTCCTCCACCTGCGCCTGGTAGAACCAGATGCCCAGCACGTCCCGGAACTGGCGGATGTCCGCCAGCATCAGGTCGGTCATGCCGATTTCCTCGCCGTTGTAGAGGAACGGCGTGCCGCGCAGGGTCAGCAGCAGCGTGAGGTGCAGCCGTGCCAGTTCCGCGTCGTGGACGCCGTCGCCGTACCGGTTGTACACGCGCGGCGAGTCGTGGTTGCCCAGGGTGTTGCAGGGCCAAGCGTCGGGCGAAATCTTCGCCAGCGCCCTTAGCCGCTCCCGCTGGTTCGCGCGTACCCAGGCAGGGTTCAGCCGCTCGGTGCGCATCAGGGGGAAGTTGAACACCATGTGCAACTCGTCGGTGCCGTTGCCGTAGTAGGCCAGGTTGTCGTCCTCGCCCACCAGCACCCGGTCGCCGGCGTAGGTATCCACCAGCGCCCGCAACTCGCGCATCAGGTCGTGCACCTCGGGGCGGCTGTGCTGGTACTGGAACATGGCGTCCCAGAGCCTGCCGCACTCGGCCCGCTCCTCTTCCGTCCGGGCCGACTCGCCCAGGTGCCGCAATTGGCCGATGGTCATCGGCACGGGGTGATCGGGCATGTCGGGGTGTTCAAAGATGGTGCCGATGGCGTCCAGCCGGAAGCCATCCACCCCCATATCCAGCCAGAAGCGCACGGCCTGGAACATGGCGTCTTTCACCTCCGGGTTGTGCCAGTTCAGGTCAGGCTGCTGCTTGAAGAAATAGTGGTAGTAGTACTGGCCGCGTGCGGGGACGTACTCCCACGCGGAGCCGCCGAAGGTGGACTGCCAGTTGTTGGGCGGGCCATCGCCTTTGCCATCGCGCCACACGTACCAGTCGGCCTTTGGGTTGTCGCGGCTGGACGCGGACTCCAGAAACCACGGGTGCTGGTCCGACGTGTGGTTCAGCACCAGGTCCAGGATGACCCGGATGCCGCGTTGGTGCGCACCGTCCAGAAACCGCCGGAAGTCGTCCAGCGTGCCGTATTCGGGCGCCACGCTCGTGTAGTCGGAGATGTCGTACCCGCAGTCAAACAGCGGCGAGGGGTAGTGCGGCGACAGCCAGATGGCGTCAATCCCCAGGTCGCGGAGGTAGTCCAGCCTCGCGATGATGCCGGGCAGGTCGCCGATGCCGTCGCCGTTGGCGTCGGCGAAACTGCGTGGGTAAATCTGATAGAATACCGCCTTCTGCCACCACTTGAAAGATGCCATTTGAGAGGTCTCCCGTTGACGTAAGGATGGTTGCTGACCCGTCATTGCGAGCAAAGCCATTTCGGGCGTGAGCCGCGAATTGACGCGAATCTGCACGAAGGTTCAATCCACGAATCGCACGAATCTACACGAATTTAAAGGTGCTAAAGGTGCCATTCGTGCTCATTCGCGCGGGTTGGCGGTTTCTCCACACTGTCATTGCGAGCGAAGCGAAGCAATCCCCACGTGCGACGCACCTCGGAGGTGCGTCGCACGTGCCTTCTCACGTCATTGCGAGCGAAGCATCTCGGTTGCCGAGATTCTTCGGCGCCGCACGAAGGTTCAATCCACGAATCGCACGAATCTACACGAATTTAAAGGTGCCAAAGGTGCCATTCGTGCTCATTCGCGCGGGTTGGCGGTTTCTCCACACTGTCATTGCGAGCGAAGCGAAGCAAATCCCCACGTGCGACGCACCTCGGAGGTGCGTCGCACGTGCCTTCTCACGTCATTGCGAGCGAAGCATCTCGGTTGCCGAGATTCTTCGCGGCCTCGCCGCTTGGAATGACAATGGCAAACTTGTAGGGGCGACTCGGCGAGTCGTCCCTACTTCGGGCGCTACACCTCCTCACCATGCCCATGGCCGGCGACTCCAGAGCCGAATCTACTTGCCCAGGCGCTTGCGGAGGGCGGTGCGCATGGCGTCATGCTCGCTCCAGGGGTACTCCACCGTCCCGAAGCACATGGACTGCTCGTGGCCCTTGCCCGCCGCGATGACCACGTCGCCCGGCTCGGCCATGTCCACCGCGAACTGGATGGCCTGGGCGCGGTCGCCGATTCGCCAGAAGTCGCGCCCCTCCATGCGGCCCTCGGCGCGGCACGCCTGGGCGATTTCCTCCATGATGGCGTTCAGGTCCTCGGTGCGGGGGTCCTCGGCGGTGATGACGATGCGGTCGGCCAGCCGTCCGGCCACATGGCCCATGAGGGCGCGCTTCTGCCGGTCGCGCAGGCCCGCGCTCCCGAACACCACGATGACCCTACCGGAATACAGCGACTTAGCGGTCTCCAGTACCCGCTGCAGCGCATTGGGCGTGTGGGCGAAGTCCACGATGGCGGTGAAGTCCTGGCCTTCGTCTATGATCTCCATGCGCCCCTTGACCCCGCGCAGGGACTCCACGCCCTGCCGTATGGCATCCAGACCGACGCCCTGGGAGATGCCCGTCGCCACGGCGGCCAGGATGTTCTGGGCGTTGTACATGCCGACCAGCGGGGATTGAATGTCCACCTCGCCCAGCGGGGTCGCGGCCCGCAGGTGCAAGCCCTGGGGCGAATGGCGCACGTCCACGGCGCTCACGTCGGCGGCACTGGGCCGTGTGCTGTAGGCCAGCCGAACGTCGGCGGGAATCGGACGTAGGAACTCATAGGACGAATCATCCGCGTTGAGAATGGCGACCTTGGGCGTGTCGGGCTTTCGGTGCGATTGCGACAGCGCCCAGAACAGTCGCGCCTTGGCGTCGCGGTACGCCTCATAACTGCCGTGGTAATCCAGATGCTCGTGGGTGATGTTGGTTACCACGGCCACGTCAAACTCGCAGGCGGTAACGCGGTGCTGGGCCAGGCCGTGCGACGTGGCTTCCAGGACGGCGTAGCGGCTTCCCGCGGCGACCATCTCGGCGAGGTAGCGCTGCACGTCGGGGGCGTCGGGCGTCGTGGTGTGCAGGCCCGTGTCGTACTCGCGGTCGCCGATGCGCGCGTTGACGGTGCTGATGAGGCTGGTGGGAAAGCCCGCGGCGGACAGAACGGCGGCGATGAGGTTCACCGTCGTCGTCTTGCCGTCGGTGCCCGTTACGCCGATGACACGCAGGGAGCGCGCTGGGAACCCGTGCCACGCCGCCACGAGGTAGGCCAGCGCCTCGCGGCTGTCGGACACGCGGACGGCGGCCACGTGCGGCCATCGGCGCAAGGTTTCGGCCCACCGCTCGTCGGAGAAGACGACGGCCACCGCGCCTCGCTCCACCGCCTGGGGGATGAACCGATGGCCGTCCACTTCAACCCCTGGAATGGCGACGAACAGGCTCCCATGTTGCACTTTGCGGGAGTCGGTCTCTACGGCCAAAACTTCAGGGTCGCCACCTTGCGTCTGAACCCAGTTGGGCAATGTGCTGCACAGCCGAGATAGCCGCATGCTGTCCATCCTGCTCGGGTATGGGTTGCGGCAGAGAGCGCTTCGCCGCTGTGGCGAATTATAGCCTGCGGCGAAGCCTGGGGCAAACAATCGGTGCTGGCGAGCGTGCCTGCCATTCCGCTGCCGTTAGGGGCAAAGCGGTCTCGTGCGGGAGCCGCGAATCCAGGCGGATCCCCGCGAGAGGATGGAGTACTTTACCGCAGGGACTCTTGATCGTTTGTCATTCCGAGGGCGCGCAGCGCCCGAAGTAGGGGCGACTCGGCGAGTCGCCCCTACAAGTTTACCATTGTCATTCTGAGCGGCGGAGCCGCGAAGAATCACGCCAACCGAGATGCTTCGCCTTCGCTCAGCATGACAATGCAGAGGAATCGCCAATCCGCGCGAATGAGCACGAACGGCACCCTTGCATTCGTGTAGATTCGTGCGATTCGTGGATTGAACCTTCGTGCGGCGCCGAAGAATCTCGTCAACCGAGATGCTTCGCTAGCATGACGTGAGAAGGCACGTGCGACGCACCTCCGAGGTGCGTCGCACGTGGGGATTGCTTCGCTCCGCTCGCAATGACAACAGGAGGTTCTCTCTGTGGCCAAGTAGTAGGCCGTGGGCGGCTGCTGCCCCGACGGTTCGCGCTCGCACCTGCCGCGTCGTCGCCCGCGTCGCTTTGCAATCTGCTGCCACATGTGGTAAAAAAGGCCAACACTGTGCGAGGAGAAGCGAGCATGCCCGAACGTATTACGCCGCGCCTGCCCAGGGGGATGCGCGACATCCTGCCTGAAAAGATGATCCTCCGCGATTACGTGATGAACACCATCCGAACCGTCTTTGAGCAGTTCGGGTTTGAACCGTTGCACACGCCCGCCGTGGAAATGGCCGAAACCCTCATGGGCAAGTACGGCCCCGACGCCGAGCGCCTCATCTACGACGTCCGCCAGAGGCAGGGGCACGAGGAGATGGCGCTGCGCTACGACCTGTCCGTGCCGCTGAGCCGCGTGATCGCCATGAATCCCGATCTCCTCATGCCTTTCAAGCGCTACCAAATCGCCCCTGTATGGCGGGCCGAACGCCCTCAGAAGGGCCGGTACCGCGAGTTCTACCAGTGCGACGCTGACATCGTGGGCTCCGCGAGCATGCTCGCCGATGCCGAGATCATCGCGGTCATCTATACCGTCCTGGAGCGCCTGGGCTTCCGCCGCTACACCACGCGCATCAACAACCGCAAGGTCCTCACCGGCATCGGCATCTACGCGGGCGTGGAAGGCGAGGCGCTGGGCCAGCTCTACCGCTCCATTGACAAACTGGACCGCATCGGCATGGACGGCGTTCGCAAGGAATTGCGCGGCGCGGGCATCGCCGAAGACGTCATCGCCCGCATGGTGGACCTGCTCCAGATACGAGGCGAGAGCGCGGCGATCATCCCAGAGATGGAACGGCGGTTGGGGAGCATTCCCATCGCCGCCGAGGGCCTGGCGGAACTGCGCGACCTGGTCTCGGACCTAGACGCCATGGGCGTGCCCCCAAGCGCATACCAGATTGACTTCTCCATGGTGCGCGGCCTGGACTACTATACCGGCCCCATCTACGAGACCGTCGTGGAGGAACCGAAGATCGGCAGCATCACCGGCGGCGGGCGCTACGACCGCCTGATTGAGATGTTCTCCGAGAGGGGCTATCCTGCCACCGGCACCACCATTGGGATTGAGCGCATCATTGACGTGATGGACGAATTGGGCATGTTCCCGTCGTCGCTGGGGCGCACGCTCGTGGAGGTGCTGGTGCTCCAGTTCCATCCCGGCTTGCTGGCCGAGACCCTTCGGCTTGCCCGCAACCTGCGTGAACAGGGGCTGCGGGTGGAATTGTACTTTGAGGCCGAGCCGCTCAAGAAGCAACTGCGTTACGCCAGCCGAAAGGGCATCCCGTTCGCCGCGATTCTCGGCCCCGACGAAGTCGCGCAGGGGCAAGTTACCATCAAGAACCTGGATTCGGGCGAACAGCGCACCGTGCCACAGGCTGAGGCGGCGCAGGTCATTCGTAGCTGGCAAACCGCGTGACGACAAGAGCGGGGCGGCCTGAGCAGGCCACCCCGCTGAATTTGCCAAGCCGTTGTCTTTGCGATCCAGATCACGGGAAGATGCCGCGCTCGCGCACAGACTGCGCCACCCGGCCCACCGCCAGCATGTAGGCTGCCAGCCGCAACGGAACCGCCTCTTTCTCGCTGACATCCCACACTTCTTTGAAACTGCGCACCATGATGCGGTGTAGGTTCTTGTTGACCTCCTCTTCATCCCAGAAGAACGCCTGCAAGTCCTGCACCCACTCGAAGTAACTGACCACCACGCCGCCCGCGTTTGCCAGGATATCTGGTACGACAATGATCCCCCGGTCGTTGAGAATCGCGTCAGCTTCGGGTGTGGTGGGACCATTGGCCGCTTCCACGATCATCTTTGCTTTGATAAATGGAGCATTGTCGGCATGGATCTGGTGCTCCAGCGCGGCGGGTACCAGCACGTCCACGTCCAGCAGGAGCAGTTCATCGTTGGTAACCTTCTCGACACCTGGCGCAGCGTACCCTTCCAGCAGCCGCTTGGGGTGCGCTTCCACGTGCTTGTTGATGGCGGCGATATCCAGCCCTTTGGGATTGTAGATGCCGCCGCTGATGTCGCTGACAGCCACGACTCTGGCACCCATCTCGTGGAGGAGCGTCGCAGCCACCGAGCCCACGTTCCCATAGCCCTGCACGGCGACGGTCGTGTCGGAAAGGTGCTGGCCCTTGCGCTTCAGCAGTTCCTCGGTGGAGATCGCCACGCCTCTGCCGGTGGCTTCCCTGCGCCCCAGCGAGCCTCCAAGGGACACGGGCTTGCCCGTTACGACCTCCATCACAGCCTTGCGCTCCAGCATACTCACCGTGTCTACCATCCACGCCATGACCTGAGCGTTGGTGTTGACGTCGGGCGCGGGGATATCGCGCCTGCCGCCGATGATGGGCATGATCATGGCCGTGAACCGCCGCGTCATCCGGGCCAGTTCGTCCTGCGACATCTGCGAGGGGTCGCACTGAACGCCGCCCTTGGCGCCGCCGTAGGGTATACCCACCACTGCGCACTTCCAGGTCATCAGCGCAGCGAGCGCCCTGACCTCGTTCAAATTTACGTTGGGGTGATAGCGGATTCCGCCTTTGTAAGGCCCGCGAGCGCTGGAATGCTGCACGCGGTAACCGGTGAATACCTTGATCAACCCGTCGTCCATCACAACAGGCACGGACACAGTGAGTTCGCGCTCAGGCTGACGCAGCATCGCGTGTATGCCTGGCTCCAGTTTCAGGCGTGCGGCCACATCGTCCAGCAATGCGAGCGCCGTGTGCCACAGGTCGTGCTTGGGGGATTCCGCAACAATCATCTGGGGGCGGATGTCCGTCATGCCCCCCAACATCTCCGTCGTCATGCGATTCCTCCTCAAAGGTATCTTTCTCAGAGCATCGCGGTGCCTGCGCTCAACCGTGCGGGCACCGCGTGTTCTGGATGTCCCCTTTTTCTCTGGGTCGAAGGCCTGGTTAGCGCTTCCAGACCTGAATGGGCCTGTTGTGAAGCGAAGTCAGAACCGCACCGTATCCCCTGCGGGCCTCCACATCCTCGTCATCCACGACCTGCACATCCAGCAGGTGGGCGATGTTGTCTGTGCCCATCAGTCCCGCGAATTCGCCGCCAAGCGCGCCGTCCAGGGCCGCAACCAGCGATTCCAGCGCTGCGGTCTTGCGGTCAACCCACGCGATGAGGTGAACCAGCACCGGAAGTCTGGCACTGCCAAAGGCGATGTCGTGGGGGGTGGCATCGTAGTCCACGGCGTAGACGGCCTTGACGCTGTCATCCCAGTCGGCCAGGCACTCTGCGATCACTTTTGAGAGGCCATAGCGCCAGTAGGACGCGGCATCTCTGTCGCCTTCCTGCAGGCGTGCTACAACTGTGTTCACCGGCTTGCCCAGTTTCTGCGCGGTAAACCCAAGCGCGGCGTTCACCGCGGCCTTGGCTTCCTCACCCACGGATACCGCGGAGAGCGTTGGCATTGTTACTCTGGTTACGCCTTCTTCCATCTGCGTCATTTCTCAATCCTCCTCGATTGGATTATCTACTCATCGAATATCGCATGGGCTTTCCGCCTCTGCAAGAACAGGATACCACAGCACCGGTGAGAAACACATAGAAATACCCCGCGGCTTCCTGAAAAATCCATGAAAAAAGCGGCCGCTGTGCGCGCAGCGGCCGCTTTCGAGGAATGGCGTGGATGACGCTACTCAGGCACGTCTTTGCCCTCTTCCGGGCAGGCTAGCATGTAACCCAGGCCCGATTCGGTAACAATGTACTTCGGGTTTGCCGGGTCTGGCTCCAACTTGCGCCGCAGATACCGCACGTAGGCCCTGAGATAGTCCACGTCGTCTCGGTATTCGGGCCCCCAAACGGCGGTCAGCAGGTCGCGATGGAGCAGGATCTTGTTCGGGTGAAGCGCCAGTTCGCGCAGCAGTCCGTACTCGGTGCGCGTGAGCGACACCTTCTCGCCGCGAACTTTGACGATGTGCCGCGCGAAATCAATCTCCAGGTCGCCGCACCTCATCGTAGTGGATACGACCTCTTCAGGTCTCTGCGCGCGCCGCAGGACTGCCCTGACGCGCGCGATCAGTTCTTTGGCGCTGAACGGCTTGGTCAGGTAATCGTCCGCGCCGGCATCAAAGCCGCACAGGATGTCAGACTCCAGCGCCTTCGCCGTTAGCATGATCACCGGCACGTCTGAGAACTCACGGATGCGCCTGCAAATGCTGTAGCCATCCGGCCCGCCCCCCAGCATGACATCCAGCAGCGCCAGGTCCGGCTGCTCCAGCGCGAACATCTCCAGCGCAGTATTCGCATTGGCGGCGGCAACGACTTTGTACCCCACCGCTTGCAGCACTTCGGTTACCAGGCGCACGACGCGAGGCTCATCATCTACGACGAGGATCTTCTCACGCATGGTTCTACCCCTCCTGTTCTGCCGCTGATGGGTCGGGCTTGCCGAGTGGAATCGTGAAATAGAGCGTGGTGCCCTGTCCCAACTGGCTCTCTGCCCAGATGCGGCCGCCGTGGCTTTCAACGATTGTTCTGGAAATCGGCAGTCCCAGTCCAGAACCCACAACGTGGCGGCCCAGGCCCGACTTGATGCGGAAGAACTTCTCGAAAAGACGATTCAGGTGCTCAGGCGCAATGCCTTCGCCCTGGTCGGCCACGCTGATGACCACTTCTTTGGGACGGACCTCCCCCCTCACGACGACAAGCCCACCTTTCGGAGAGTACTTGATGGCATTGTCCAAGAGATTGCGGAGCACCTGCGCGATTCGCTGAGGATCGGCATCCACGATGGGAAACGCGGCGGGGAAGTCTACGACGAAACGATGTTCTCTGGCGCGGTGCGCAATATCGCTCAGCACACTGTTGACGAGACGGGGAAGAAGAACAGGCTGCATCTCCAGTTTCAACAGGCCCGCGTCAATGATGGACGATTCCAGCAGGTCGTGGATGAGGTCTTGCAGCACATCGCATTCCTCGTCTATGATCTGCAAGAACTCGGCCTGCGTATCGGCACTGAAGTCGGCGTCCTCCATCAGAAGAGCGGTGGAGTACCCTTTGATGGATGTGAGCGGGGTCCTCATTTCATGAGCCAGCGTGGAGATCAGCTCTGCCTTGAGGCGATTCGCCTCGCTCAACGCCCGCGCTTCCTCCAATTCTTCTCGCAGGTGCGCTTCTTCGATGGAGAGCGCGATCAAGTCGGAGACATGCTGCAGGAACGTGAGGTCCGAATCTGTGAAGCTTCCAGGTTGGCGCAGATTCTGCAGCTCCAGCGTCCCAACCTTCGCGTCGCGCGCATTCAACGGCACACAGACGGCACTCAGCGGCTGCGCCACACCAGACGTGGCTTTCTGGAAGATGTCGCGGTTCTCGGGTGACAGATTTCCCATCACCTGGGCCACGGCTTCAGGCGTCGCATACAACTGGCCATTCCCAGATTCGAACACAGTCCCGCTCATAGACTCGCCGCGAGCGAGACGAAGGCGCTGCATCTCGGCCAGAACGTACCCCTGCGCAGCCGCAACCTTCAACCGGTCATCGGTGGGATCGTAGAGAAAGAGCAGCCCGGCGTCGGCAGCAGGGGATGTCTCTATGAGGCTTTGCAGCAGCCGGGGCAGCGATACCTCCAGATCGTGTTCAGTTGCCAGCACCCGCGCGACTTCGAAGACGGTGTGGAGCTGCCGGTCTTTGTCGGCAATCGAGCGCGCTGTTTCTCCGGAGCGCTTCGCGGTTCTCTCAGGATTCGCCTGCAAATCTGACATGCTCTTCCTCCCCGTTGAGGACACTGCGGCAAGCGCGTGATGGGCCTGCTCTACGCAATGAACGTGGTTACCTCGTCCATGGGCCTGCGGGATGTTCGCCCGCCCGAGTCCTTTGCTGGTTGGCCGACGGGCAGCATTGCCACCGGGCGCAGCACCGAGGGTAGCCGCAGCACGGCGGCTGCCTGCTCTTCGTCAAACGCCCCCACCCAGCACGCGCCAAGCCCCATGTCCACCGCGGCCAGCAAGATGTGCGTCGCCGCGATGGCCGTGTCCTGGATGCAGTACAGATCGCGCCCGCGGTTGCCGTAGCGCGCCGCAGACCTCGCCGCGTCGGCGCAGACTACGATGACCACGGGCGCTTCGGCCACGAACGTCTGGTCAAAGGCCGCCGCCGCAAGCCCATCCTTCACATCTTGCGACCAGACCACGTAGAAGTGCCACGGCTGACGGTTCCCTGCCGATGGCGCCCGAATAGCCGCCTCCAGCAACTTCTGCACCTGCGCCTCTTTGAGCGGCTTGTCCTTCCGAAACTGCCTGACACTGCGCCGGGCTTGCACCACGTCCCAGAACTCCATGCGCTTTCACCTCGCCAGTTGTAAGTTCCATTCGCGCACGCTTTCCATGAGCGCGTAATCGGTAAGGTCCAGTTTGAGCGGCGTGATGGACACGTAGCCATGCTTGATAGCCCAGAAGTCCGTTCCCTCCAGCGGTTCGCCATCGGGCGGGTCCCCGCCGATCCAGTAGTAACTCTCGCCGCGCGGGTCTTTGCGCTCAATCAGCACATCCTTATACACCCGGCGGCCCAGGCGTGTAACCAGCACACCTTTCAGCGCCTCGTAGGGAAGTGCCGGCACGTTCACATTCAGCAGGGCGCCCGCAGGAAGGCCACGGGCCAGCACCTCACGAGCCACCTGCTCCACCACCCGCGCCGCCGGCTCAAAGTCCCACCCCTCCCAGCCATCCACCGACGCAGCGATGGCCGGGATTCCGGAGACAACGCCCTCCATGGCGGCGGCCACCGTGCCCGAGTACGTTACATCCTCGCCCATGTTCGGCCCCTTGTTGATGCCGGACACCACCAAGTCGGGCCGGCGGTCCAGGATGCCCAGCAGCGCCAGCGCCACGCAGTCCGACGGCGAGCCGGTGGTAACCCACGCCTCAGAGCCATCGGCCAGCGCGCCGCGACGCACGCGCATGGGCTTGTGCATGGTCTTGGTGTGGCCGGCCGCCGACCAACTGTGGGCCGGCGCGAACACCGCCACGTCGCCCAGCCGGCTCAGCGTCTGCTTCAGCGCCACCAGGCCGGGCGAGTCTATGCCATCGTCGTTGGTGATGAGGATAAGGGGCATGTTGCCTCCTATATAATCAGGCTCCACACGCGCCGCTCCCTCCATGCCACCGGCGCGATGGGGGCCGCCGACGAACTCTTCTTGTCCTTCTCCGTCTTGGGCCTGTGGATGACCTGCGCGCGAACCTTCTCGCTCGCCGTCGTGTTCCCCGCCGAGTCGTAGGCCACCGCGTGGATCGTGTGCGTCTCGGTGTACCCATGCGTGTCCGAGATGATACTCATCCCGTTGGCCCAAATCTGCACCAATCGCCCATCCGGTTCCTTTATGACCTCGGTTACCGTGATCACGCCCTCCGTAACCACGCCATCGGGGCCTGTGATGGGCCCGGTCGTCGTGATGACCGTGCCCGGAATCGGAATCGTGTCCGACATGGCGATCGTCCACTTCAGGCTGTACGGGGCCACGGTCGTGAACCCCACCGACTGCCCGTCCACGAAGAACTCCACCCGATCCATGGACAGGTTGTCGCGGGCGTCCACCTGGATGTTGATGTAGTCGTCCTGCTCCTTGATATAGACCCTGCCCTCGTCGGGGTTGATGATGCGGATCTTGGGCGGCTGGTTGTCCACGTTGACCTGGATGGCCGCCTGGCGCACGCTCTGGTCTTGGCGGACGACGGTGAGTTGCAGCGTGTACAGCCCGTCCAGCTGGCTCACGTCCCAGTACTCCAGCGGCCCGTTGCTGACCTGATTGTAGTGCTCGCCTCCGATCTGGCTCCAGGCCGAGGGGTTCAGGCCCTGCCCGTATTCCAACCGCCAGTAGTGGAAGTTGTCCGAGCGCGCGTTGCCCATGATGACCACGCCGCCCCGCACGTAGGAGTAGGGCGCGGGCGAGAGGATGGCCACATCGCCCTGTGCCGGGCCGGGGCCGTACATGTCATCGTACTCCGTCGGTGGCTGGGGGATGCCCTTCTCGCGCACCCAGTCGGCCGCGCGCGGCGGGTAGATTTCGTACACCCGCGACTCCACCAACTCCGGCGGTGTGTACACCGTCGCCAATTTGCCCGTGATCTTGTTGACCTTGAACTCGCGGTGCATGTCGCACGGCTGGGTCGGCTCGGTGCCCGCGATGAAAATCTCCTTCACCTGGCTTGGGCAATGCTCCGTCGGCAGCAGGCCCGACAGCGGACACACGTACACCTCTATGATGCCGGGCGGCCGCTGAAACTGCAGCACAGGCAGGTTCTCGTGCACCTTCTCCATGAAGTCGTGCCAGATGGGGCCCACCGCCCGGCTCGCGGGAATGCGCCCCATCGGCTCGTAGTCCGTGTTGCCGCACCACACGCCGGTAACGATCTGCGGCGTGTATCCGATAATCCAGTCGTCGCGGAAGTCGTTGGTCGTGCCGGTCTTGACCCCGGCGGGGCGGCTCAATTTCAGCGGGCTGTCGGGGCCGAAGGCCGCCGCCCGCGCGTTGTTGTCGGACATGATGTCCTGCATCAGGTAGGCCAGTTGCGGGCTGAGGACTTCTCGCGTCTCGGGCTGCTTGAACTGCTTGAGCACCTTGCCGTTGCGGTCTGTAACCAGCAGGATCGCCACCGGGTCCAACTGGCGGAACCCCGGCCGCAGGCGGCTGGGGGGCACCGGTTGCCCCGCCATGACGCCGTTGTTGGCGAACACGCTGTAGGCGTAAGTCATGTCCAGCAGCGTAACCTCGCCGCCGCCCAGGGTCAGGCTCAGGCCGTAGAAGTCCTTGGTCAGGGTGTTGATGCCCATCTGGTGCGCCGTGTTGATGACGTTCTTCACGCCGACCTTGCTCAGCATCTCCACGGCGGGGATGTTGAGCGACCGGGCCAGCGCCAAGCGCATGCGCACCGGCCCGCTGTAGTTGAGACTGTAGTTCTCGGGCACGTAGGGCGGGTTCGGGTAGTCGTCAAACGCCTGCCGCACGTCCAGCAGCATGGTCGCGGGCGTGTACCCCTGGGCCAGCGCCGTAACGTAGGTGAACGGCTTGAACGATGACCCTGGCTGGCGCTCCGACAGGGCGCAGTTCACCTGGCCCTTGATGGTCGTGCTGAAGTAGTCCAGCGAGCCGACCATGGTCAGAATCTCGCCCGTGGTGGGGCGGATGGAGACGACGGCCGCGTTGTTGATGTCCCAGCCATCGGCCTGCAACTTGGCGATCTGCTCGCGGGCCAGTTGCTCGGCCAACTTCTGCATGTCGTAGTCCAGCGTCGTGTAGACCTTCAGCCCGCCTCGGTACACCATGTCCGCGCCGAACTCGTCCACGAGAAGTTGACGCACGTACATGGAGAAGTGCGGCGCGTCAATGTCAAACCGCTGTTGGGGAGCGATGTACAGCGGCGTGTACTTGGCCTCCACCGCCTGCTCCTCGGTGATGTACCCCTCGCGGAGCATCTGGTCCAGAACCAGGTGCTGGCGCTCCTTGGCCTTGTCCGGGTTGTCAATGGGGTTCATGCCGGGGTACTGGGGGATGGCCGCCAGCATGGCGCACTCGGCCAGGTTCAGGTCGCGCACGCTCTTGCCGAAGTAGGTCTGCGCGGCGGCCTCCACACCATAGGCCAGGTTGCCGTAGAAGTTGTTGTTCAGGTACCACTCCAGAATCTTGTCCTTGCCCTCGCGGCCCGGATAGCGGCGGGAAATCTCCAGCGCCAGAATCGCCTCTTTGATTTTGCGCTCGTAGGAGATCACGTAGCGTTCTTCGGGCGGGATGAGGACGTTCTTCACCAACTGCATGGTGATGGAACTGGCGCCCTGAATCCGCTCGCCGCGCAGGTTGGACAGGGCCGCCCGCGCGATGCCGCGAATGTCAACGCCCGGGTTCTCGTAGAACGACCGATCCTCAATGGAAATCGTGGCCTCGCGCAGGTACAGCGGAATCTGATCCAGGGGGATGTACGTGCGGTCGCCCCATCGGGGGTCAAAGATTTCGTACAGCAGGTGCTGGCCCGTGCGGTCGTAGATTTTCGTCGTCTGGAAGTCCTGCTCGGCGATCTCAATGGCGCTGGGGTCGGGCAGGTCCTGCGCGAAGTAGGCGTACACGCCCGCGACGGCGGCCACGCCCGTGAGCGCAATCGCCAGCGCGCCGCCCAGCAGCAGGGCCACCAGCGCGAGTGCCGCCTTGGCAAAGATACTCATGCCGCCGTTGTTTCGCTCGCGGCGGCGAATCAGAACCTGTTTCGTGGACCTTCTCATTGTCTCAAACCTGCGGGTTTCGGATATGGTGCGGGCTTTATACTATCAGAAAAGGGGGTGCGGGGCAAATGTCGCCGGCGTTTCACGATTCACGCGCCCGCCATCGCAAACCGTAGGGGCCACCCGGCGCGCAGGGGCAGATCTGAGACCTGCCCCTGAGACCTGCCCCTACGGGTTCGTCTTCTCCAGCACCACGAAGTGCGACAGGCCGAAGGCCCGCAGCGGCGTCCGCTCCAGCGCGTACGTTACCGTGCGAAACACCCGCCCGAGGTACGGGCGGCGCGATGCGATCTTGTCGTATCCGGGGTAAATCTGCGTGAACACCACCACGCGGCACGGCAGGCCCTCCCACAATCGCGCCAGCCCGCGCGCGGTGTAGGCCCGCACGTGGGGGCACAGTCGGTTCCGCAGGCGGTTCGGCAGCCAGTTGACCAGGGGGATGTTCCCGAAGCGGTAGCGCCCGCGCCAGTAGCAGCCGTGCGTCTCAAACGGGTACAGCCGATTGGGGACGAAGATGACCAGTCGCCCGCCAGGCTTCAGCACCCGAATCGCCTCGGCCACCGCCTGACGGTCGTCGTCCACGTGCTCCAGCACCTCGTGCGACAGCACCACGTCAAAGAAGCCATCGGGGAAGGGCAACTCCTCGGCGGGCGCCACCTGAACATTCGCCACGACCTCGCGGGCCTTGGCCACCTTGTCGGGGTCCACGTCCACGCCGTAGGCCTCGGCGCCGGCCTCCTGCAAGCGCCTCGTGTAGAACCCGATGCCGCAGCCCACGTCCAGCGCGCGGCGGCCCTCCAGCGGCGCGTGGCGGCGGATCATGCCCATGCGGCGGTCCTGGCCGAAGTCCCACGCCGCGCTCGGCCGCCCAAGTCGGATGTCCTTCTCCGTCGGACTCGCCATCACTTCACTCCCACGTAGATCGCCACAGTGCCCAGCATCAGTTTCTGGCACGCCACGGAATGAAACCCCGCCTGTTCCAGCGTGCGCATCACCTGGCCGCTGCTCATGAACCGATTGAGCGACTCGGGCAGGTACGTATAGGCTTCCGCATCTCGTCCGAGAGCACGGCCCAGCAGCGGGACGATGCGGTTGAAGTACAGCGCGAACAGCGAGCGGAACACCGGTGCGGTCGGCTTGCAGATTTCCATGCACGCCACCCGCCCGCAGGGCCGCAGCACCCGCCACATCTCGCGGAACAGCGCGGCCACGTCCACCGCGTTGCGCAGGGCGAAGGCCGAGGTTACGGAATCAAACGTGTCGTCCGCGAAGGGCATCCGCAGCCCGTCGGCCTGCACCAGGCGCACGCGCTCCATCCCCAGCAGGCGGCCCAACTTCCACTGGGCGACGCGCAGCATCGGCTCCGAGAAGTCCAGGCCCACCACGAGCCGGGCGGGCGTCCTCTCGGCCAGGAGGCGCGTAACGTCCCCCGTGCCCGCGGCCACGTCCAGCACCAGGCCGCCGTCGGGCACATTGGCCCACTCCACCAGAGTCCGCCGCCAGGCCATATCCCGCCCCAGCGACAGGATTCGGTTCATGATGTCGTAGTATCGCGCCATGCGGGCGAACATCGCCTGCACGTAGCGGCGCTTCTCTTCGGGGTTATCAAAAGGTATCGGTTGCAATGCGGGTCTCCGATGAAGGGTTTGCTGTTCGCGCCATTGTACGGCAAAGCGGGGAGATTTGGCAATTTCGGGTTGCAGCCAGGCATCTACCGCAGAGATCGCAGAGACTCTCCCTAAACAGTAGCAGTTCACGGAGCATTGCTCTGTCGCGCGCGGTCGGGCAATGCTTGGACCGCGAACAGCGCGAAAGGCCACGAAAGGCACGAATGCTTTTCGCGTCCTTCGTGCCCTTTCGTGCATTTCGTGATCCGCCCTCCGCAGAAAACGCGCAGAGGGCGCGCAGTGCGCCCTCTGTGAACGTCGGATGCGCGTAACGCTACTGCTTCTCGTAGGGCTGGCCGTCGGCGGCGGGTGGCACGGCGCGCCCGATGACCCCCGCCAGCACGATCATCGTTACCAGGTACGGTGCCATCAGCAGGAACTCGGACGGGATGGGCACCTGGAGAATCTGCAACTTGGTCTGGAGCGAGTCGGCGAACCCGAAGATGATGGACGACCCGAAGGCCCCCAAAGGCGTCCACTTGCCGAAGATCATGGCGGCCAGGCCGATGAACCCCTTGCCGGCGGTCATCACTTCGTCAAACCGGCCCACCGAGCCGATGGTGAAGAACGCCCCGCCGATGCCGGCCACCAGCCCGCCCATGATGACGTTGATGTAGCGGGTGCGGAACACGTTCACGCCCAGCGTGTCGGCAGCCTTCGGGTGCTCGCCCACGGCCCGCGTGCGCAGCCCCCACCGCGTGTAGAACAGCATCACGTGGATGAGGATGAGCAGCAGGAAGGTGATGTACACGATGATGTTGTGCTCAAAGAACACCGGCCCGATGAGGGGAATCCGCGACAGCAGCGGCAGCGGGATGGGCTTGAAGATGCCCGGGTTGTTCAGGTTCTGGTACACCTGCAGGAACTTGGCGCTCAGGTAACTGGTCAGGCCCGTTGCGAAGATGTTGATGACCGTCCCGCTCACGATCTGGTCCACCTTGAACTTGATGGACAGCACGGCGAGGATGGCCGCCAGGAGCCCACTGGCCAACATGGCCGCCAGCAGCCCGATCCACAGGCTGTGCGTGATGCTCCCAATCCACGCGGCCATGAACGCGCCCGTGAGCATCATCCCCTCAATGGCGATATTGATGACCGCCGCACGCTCGCACAGGATGCCGCAGAACGCGGCCAGCGCGATGGGGATGGACCGCAGGACGCTGGATGACAGCATCCCCACCAGGTTCATGGACTTGCCACGCGCGGCCCAGATGAGGAACGCCGCCACGAACGCGAAGGCCACCACCCCCAGCGCCCAGCCGGTGCTGCGGAAACCTTTCGCCAGTTGCCAGCCGCCCAGGAACGCGCACACGACCGTCAGGAACCAAAGGCTGGGCAGCGATGGGAGCACCAGATCGGGCAGTTTGAGGGCCGTCGTCAGGCGCGCCGGGTTGAGGCCAAACGTCGTGGTCAGGTCGGGCGCGGTGGTGCGAACGAAGAACGCCAAGATGAGCAGCGCCACCAGGAGGAAGAAGACCCCCGTCCCGACATGCCGCCGCCGTGCAATCGTCAGTTCCGCATTCCGTGCAGCAACTGCCATGGTCGCCCCCCCTATCACTGGCCCCAGCCGCGGGTGAACACCGTCTCGCCCACCTCGCGTTCCAGGCGCAGCCGGTACAGCCAGCGGATGATGGCCGGCGCGGCGATGAAGATGATCACCAACGCCTGTAGGATGGAGATGATGTCTATGGGCACGCCCGCCAACGACTGCATACGAGTCGCCCCGCTGCGGAGCGTGCCGAACAGCAACGCCGCCAGGACAACCCCCACGGGGTGGCTCTTGCCCAGCAGCGCCAGCGCGATGCTGTCAAATCCGTAGCCCGACGAGAAGGCGCTGGCCAGTTGGTGGTTCACGCCCAGCACCTCGTTGGCCCCGGCCATGCCTGCCAGCGCCCCGCTCAGGAACATCGCCAGGATGAAGTTGCGCGTAACGCTGATGCCCGCGTACCGCGCCGCGTCCGGGTTCGCGCCCACGCTGCGAATCTCAAACCCGATGGTGGTCTTGAACAGCAGCCAGTACACCAGCGCGGCGATGGCCAGCGCCACGAAGAACCCCGCATGGAATCGCAGCGGGTCGGGGAAGAACTTGGGCAGCCACGCCGAATCCTGAATCGCCGGGCTGATGGGCGACCAGCCCGGCCGCTTCATGGGGCCGTTCAGCAGCCAGTCGCTCAGCAGAAAGGCGATGTAGTTCATCATGATGGTGTTGATGACCTCGTGCGCGCCTGTCTTCGCCTTCAGCAGGCCGGCCACAGCCGCCCACAGGCCCGCAGCCGCAGCGCCCGTGAAGAACGCCAGCGGCAGGTGGATGTACTGGGGCAGGCCCTTGACGCTGTAGCCCACGTACACCGACGCCAGCGCGCCGATGAAAATCTGCCCCTCGGCCCCGATGTTGAACAGGCCGCACTGGAATCCCAGCGCCACCGCCAGCCCCGCGAAGATGTAGGGCACCGACGTTACCAGGCTCTCGCTGATAGGCCAGAACGCCTGCCGCAGGGGGGCCGTGTCGCCCGTCTCGCGCAGCACGCTGAACGCGTTGGCGAACTCGGCGGGGTTCCCGATGGAGCCTTTGAACAGGGCGCTGTACGCGCTGGCGATGGACTTCCACGACGCCGCCAGCGCCTTGCCGGGCGCGGCGAAGAAGTCCTTGTACAGATTCAGCACCTGCACGTCCGTGAAGACGATGACCAGCGCGCCGATGATGAGCGCGGTGAACACCGCCAGCACAGGCAGCAGGATCGCCTGCCACAGGCTGCCTCGCGCCGGCCGCAGCAGCAACCGCGCGAGGGCCTGGGCGCGAGTGTCCTGGCTGTTCTGCAATGCGCGTTCCTTCTGTTCGCTCAAGTCGCTCTCCTTCAATCCACGGCGTTCACAGGGCCGGGTTCTCTTCCACGGCCGCGGGCGCTTCTTCGGCGGCCATGGCCTCTGCCGCCGTAACGCCTGCCATCAGGAGCCCCAGTTGCTGGCGGGTCGCCTCGGCGGCGGGCAGAATCGCCACGAACTGCCCTCGGTACATCACCGCGATGCGGTCCGACAGCGCCAGAATCTCGTCCAGTTCCGGCGACACAAGGAGCACCGCGCACCCCTCGTCGCGCTTCTGCACGATCCGTTGGTGGATGTACTCAATGGAGCCCACGTCCAGGCCACGGGTGGGCTGCGATGCGATGAGCAGGCGAATGGGGCGGCTGAACTCCCGCGCCACGATGGTCTTCTGCTGGTTGCCACCCGACAGCGTGGACACCGGCACGTAGATGTTGGGCGTGCGGATGTCAAATTCGTAGGCGCGCTCGGCGGCAGCCTCGTAAATCTTCTGGAACTGAAGGTTGAGGCCCTTGGCAAACGGCGGGACGTAGTACGTATTCAACACCAGGTTGTCGTGAACCGGATACTTGAGGATGAGGCCGTCCTTCTGGCGGTCTTCGGGCACGTGGGCCACGCCCTGCTCCAGAATCTCGCGGGGCGAGGCATTCGTGATGTCCACACCGTTGATGCGGATGCGGCCCATCTCCGGGCGCATCAGGCCCGTGAGCGCGCGCACCAGTTCGGTCTGCCCGTTGCCCTGCACGCCTGCCACGCCCAGGACCTCGCCCGCGCGCACGTTGAACGTAACGCCTCGCACCGTAGGGGTCCCGCGGTGGTCCACGACGTGCAGGTTCTCCACATCCAGCACCACATCGCCGGGCTTGGCCTCTTTCTTCCTGACTACCAGTTCCACCTCGCGCCCCACCATCATCTGCGCGAGTTTCTCCATGGTGGCCTCGGCGGGCGTCGTCGTGCCCACGGCGCGGCCCTGGCGCAAGACCGTGATGCGGTCGGCGATGGCCATCACTTCCTTCAACTTGTGGGTGATGAAGATGATGGACTTGCCCTGCGCTTTCAATGACCGAATGATCTTGAATAACTCCTCAACTTCCTGCGGCGTGAGCACGGCGGTAGGTTCGTCCAGGATGAGGATGTCCGCCTTGCGGTACAGGACCTTGATGATTTCCACGCGCTGCTGCACGCCCACCGGCAGGTCCTTGATGTAGTCGTCGGGGTTGACTTCCAACTTGTACTGTTTGGAAATCTCCCGGACCTTGTCGGCGGCCTTCCGGCGGTCCAGGAACAGGCCGTACCGCATGGACTCTACGCCCAGCATCACGTTCTCGGTAACGGTGAACACCGGCACGAGCATGAAGTGCTGGTGCACCATGCCGATGCCCAGGCGGATGGCGTCGTTGGGCTGGTGGATTTCCACCTTCTTGCCGCGGACAAAAATCTCGCCGGCATCGGGTTGATACAATCCGTACAGGATGTTCATCAACGTCGTTTTGCCGGCGCCGTTCTCGCCCAACAAGGCGAGAATCTCCCCCTCTTCCAGCGTCAAGTCAATGTGGTCGTTGGCCAGCACGCCTGGAAACGCCTTGGTAATCCCTCGTAACTCAAGGACAGGGGCCATGTCTCTCCTTGTCTATGTCATTCTGCGCGACAGCGCTGTCGGCTTGCTTGGTTCGGGTTGCATCCCAGTTGCCAGTGCTTCACCGCAGTGATTCCCGATCGCATGTCATTGCGAGGCACGCAGCGCCCGTAGGGACAATTCATGAATTGTCCCTACTCAGGCGCGGAGCCGCGAACAATCTCGCCAACCGAGATGCTTCGCTTCGCTCAGCATGACAGCGTTAACCCGTCATTCTGAGCGGCGAAGCCGCGAAGAATCTCGCCAACCGAGTGCTTCGCTTCGCTCAGCATGACAAATGCTGTCATTCTGAGCGGCGAAGCCGCGAAGAATCTCGCCAACCGAGTGCT
>JADBJK010000049.1:0-50378 GCA_014874485.1 Chloroflexota bacterium | reverse complement strand
GAGATGCTTCGCTTCGCTCAGCATGACAAATGCTGTCATTCTGAGCGGCGAAGCCGCGAAGAATCTCGCCAACCGAGTGCTTCGCTTCGCTCAGCATGACAAATGCTGTCATTCTGAGCGGCGGAGCCGCGAAGAATCTCGCCAACCGAGATGCTTCGCTTCGCTCAGCATGACAAATGCTGTCATTCTGAGCGGCGAAGCCGCGAAGAATCTCGCCAACCGAGATGCTCCGCTCGCAATGGCAACGGACAATCTTCGCTGTGGTCAAGTACTGGGATGAGGTTGGGCGACGCAGGCCGCGCCGCCCAACCTCTTGGTTGCATGCGCCTGTTCTTACGGGCTGGTCTTGATCTTGCCGGCGATGATGTCGTCGGTGATCTGCTTCAGTTCGTCGGTCAGACCCGCCGGAATCTTGCTCTCGTAGTCGTGGAACGGAGCGATGCCCACGCCCTTGTTCTTGAGCGTGCCGACATAGTTCTCGCCGCCCTTGAACGTGCCCTTGACCACGGAGTTGATGGTGTCGTACACCGCCACGTCCATGTTCTTGAGCACGCTGGTCAGGTAGGTCTCCTTGTACTCGGGCGCGCTGATGTACCAGTCGGTGTCCACGCCGATGATCATCAGGCCGCGCTCCTTCGCCACCGCCGCCGCGCCCAGGCCCACAGGCCCGGCCACCGGCATGACGATGTCGCAGCCCTCGTCAAACAGCGACTCGGCGGTCTGGCGACCCTTCTGGATATCCACGAAGTCGTTGGTGAACGTGCCTTCCTGCTTGGCCGAGTCCCAACCGAGCACCTGCACCTTGGTGCCGTGCTTCTCGTTGTAGTACTTCACGCCGTACTCAAACCCATCCATGAAGATGGTAACGGTCGGGATCTTCATGCCGCCGAAGGTGCCCACCTTGCCGGTTTTGGTCATGGCTGCCGCCACGTAGCCCGCCAGGAACGCCGCCTCATCCGTCTTGAAGGTCAGGCCGCGCACGTTCGGAATCGGCGTGTCCGAGCCGCAGTCCTTGCCCACGACCGCGCCCGGCCAGCAGTCCGGATACGCGTAGTCCACGATGGCGAACTTGACGTTCGGGTTTTCCTTCGCGAACTTCGCCGTGTCCACGCCCAGCAAGAAGCCTACCGTGATGATCAGGTCGTACTTCTGCTGGATGAACTCGGTGATGTTCTTGGCATAGTCCGACTGCTGCTGGGATTCCAGGTACTTGCCTTCCACGAACAGTTTCTTCATGGCGTCCTCAACGCCCTTCCAGGCCGTGGCGTTGAAGGACTTGTCGTCAATGCCGCCCGTGTCGGTAACCTGGCCCACCTTGTACGGAACCGACACGCCCTTCCAGTTCTTCAGTTCAATGCCCAGGGCCGTCGCCGTCTGGCGGATGGGGTCAAACATGGCATCGGTCCCCTCGGTCAGGCCGCCGATTTCGTAGATTTCCTGCAGGACGGCCTTGCCCTCGTCGGTCTGGGCGATGTCCAGCAGGCCCTGCTTCAACTTGGCGACGACATCCTCCGGCAGGCCCTTGCGCACGGACACGGTGTCGTTGGGGATTTCGTCGGTGTAGGCCAGGACCGTTACCTTGTCCTTGATGTCGGGATAGGTGCTCGCCAGGGTGCCGCGGGCATCGTCATAGGACGCGGACGCATCCACCTGCCCGTTGTACACGGCCAGCACGGCCGCTGTGTGCCCACCGGTGAAGACGGTCTCGGCGAAGTCCTTGGTCGGGTCAATGCCGTTCTTCTTGAACAGGGCATACGGGTACAGGTAGCCCGACGTGGAGACCGGGTCGGTGAAGGCGAACTTCTTGCCCTTCAGGTCCTGCAGGGTCTTGATGCCGGAATCGGCGCGGACGTTGATCTGGCCCTTGTAGGTGGCCGAGCCGTAGCGCATGGTGATGAGCAGCAACTGCACGTCGTACTTGTCCTTGGCCAGGACGTAGGACAGCGGGGCCAGCCAGCCGATGTCAATCTTCTCGGCGCCCATGCCCTCAATCACCGCCGCATACGAGGTCGCCACGCTGGACTTGGTAACCAGGCCGGTCTTGTCCTTGATGAGTTTGTCCAGTTTCTCGGCGCCGGCCAGAATCCGCTGCGTGTCGCCCGACGGGACGAAGACCATCGTCAGCGGCTGCGCCTCGGTCCCGATGGCGGGCGGCGGGGGCGGAGTCGTCGGCTCCGGTGTGGGGGTCGGCTTCGCCTGATACGGAGCGGGCGCGGTGGGGGTCGGCTTCGCGCCGCACGCCACCAGCACCATGGACAGGATGAGCAGGATGCTCAGTGCAGCAAACGCACGGTTACGCATGTCGTTCTCCTCCTAAAGTAAAGACTTTTTCCTGGGGATTTCTGTGCTCACGGCCGTTTCGGCAAAAACCTCTTCTCTGGTCTTCACCTCCTTTCCAAGTGTCGCCCATGTGCACAAGGCGGGGTGTACGAGGAACGTTTGTCGGAAACCGGAAACGAGACAACCACGGCATCGCGATTGGAATACCCCCACCGTCGGATTGCCCTCGTCTGCAAGTGTGCAGCGCGATTATAGCAGCGGCCCTATTCGCTGTCAAGCGGCGGGATGGCGCTCCCGTCGTCGCCCGTCAGGACTCGGCGGGTGCGGGCCGGCCCCTCTTCCGGGCCTATGATACCCTTTTCTTCCAAAATGTCAATCAGCCTGGCGGCGCGCGAATAGCCGATCCGCAGCCGCCGCTGGAGCAGGGAGATGGACGCCCGATTGGCTGCTCGCACCTCCTGGATGGCCCGCTCCAGCAGGGGATCTTCGCCCGTGTCCTCGCCCTGCCCGACCTGCACCGGCTCCATGTCGCCCCACAGCGAGGGCTGTACCACCTCGGTGGGCTGCGGCTCGCTCACGGCGTGCATCCCCTTCCAGTGGTTCACCAGGCGGGTCAGTTCCGCGTCCGACACGAAGCACCCCTGCAGCCGCTGCAACTTGCTGGAATCGGGCGACATGAACAGCATATCACCGCGCCCCAGCAGTTTCTCGGCGCCGGGCGTATCCAGTATGACCCGCGAGTCCACCTGCGACGTTACCGCGAACGAGATGCGTGCGGGGAAGTTGGCCTTGATGAGGCCCGTTACCACGTCCACCGACGGCCGCTGCGTGGCGATGACCAGGTGGATGCCGGTGGCCCGCGCCATCTGCGCGATGCGGCAGATGGACCGCTCCACCTCCTCCGGCGATACCATCATCAGGTCGGCCAGTTCGTCAATGATGACGACGATGTAGGGCAACGGCTTCTCGCCGCGCGCGGCGGCCATCTGGTTGTACGCCTCCAGGTGGCGCGCGCCCGCCTTGGAGAACAGTCGGTAGCGCCGATCCATCTCGCGCGTCGTCCACTTCAGCACGCCCACCACTCGCTCCAGGTCCACCACCACCGGCGACAGCAGGTGCGGCACGCCGTTGAACGGCACCAGTTCCACCATCTTGGGGTCCACCATGATGAGGCGCAGGTCGTCGGGGGTGTTGTTCAGCAGCAGGCACGCGATGATGGAGTTGATGCACACCGACTTGCCCGAACCCGTCGCCCCGGCGATGAGCAGGTGGGGCATGGCGGCCAGGTCGGCGACCACCGGCTGGCCTGACACGTCCTGCCCCAGCGCGATGCGCAGTTTGGACGTCATGCTGCGGAACGCCTCGGACTCCATCACGCCCCGCAGCCCCACCAGCGAGGTCTGGCCGTTGGGGACCTCAATCCCGACGATGGAGCGGCCGGGCACCGGCGCTTCAATGCGGATTGGGCTGGCGGCCAGGGCGAGCGCCAGGTCGTTGGCCAGCGCGCTGATCTTGCTGACCTTGATCTTGGACTTGCGGACCTGCCCCCGCTCGTCCTTCCGCTCCACGTAGCCCGGCTCCACGCCGAACTGCGTAACCGTGGGCCCCTGGTTCACCTCAATCACGCGGGCCGGGACACCGAAACTCGCCAGCGTCTCCTCAATGATGCGGACGCGCTCGCGAATCTCCGACTGGCTGATTTCAATCTCAACGTTCTGCTCCAGGATGTCGGCAATCTTGGGCAGTTCCCACTTCTGCGCCCCGCCGATGATGCGCGGGAACAGAGGCCCTGTGGGTCGTGCCGCTTGCTGTGGCTCGCCGCCGATGATGACCGGCTTGGGCGCAGGTTCGGCGGCCCGCGCCGGGGGCGCAGCCGGCTCGCTCACCGGCTCCGCAGGCGGCCCGGCCACTGCCCGCCCATCGTTGACGACATAGGGCGGGGCCTTGCCTCTCCGAAGGCGCGCCCACACCCCGCGAACAAAGGCGGCCATCTCTGCCAGCGAGACGCCCGCCGTCATCAGCACGCCCACCAGCAGCCCCGCGATGGCCACGATCCACGCGCCCACGCCCCCCAGTCCCCGGACGAGCGCCTGGCTCAACAGCCAGCCGAGGTAGCCGCCTCCGTTCCCGCTGGCGGCCAGTTGGCGCGGGGGCACGGGCGAGGGGAGCATGTGGAGCACGGCGAGGCCCAGCAGGAACAGCACGGCGACGCCCACGGGCTTCTCCGGCTCAATCTCCGGCTCGCGGCCGATGCTCTTCAGGATGAGCCACAGGCCCAGCGCCCCGAACCCGAACGGCGTTACGTAGGCCCCGTACCCGAAGGCGAGGAACAGCAGGTTGAGCCAAGTCTCGGTGATGGCTCCCTGGCTCACCGACAGGATGCTGAACAGGGTTACCAGGGCGAGCGCGATGAGCAGCAGCCCGGCGACCTCGCCGCGGAAGCGCAGGGATGCGGAGGGTTTTCGTTTCTTGCTCTTGCCTGTCTTCGCCATCGCCACGATTATAGCACAAATGTGCGAAACGCTAAAACAGGCGCAACTGCTCGGCCTCCACGGGGCCAGCGGGAGGCGGCGGCTCGTCCAGGGCGACGGATTCCTGCAACAACAGCGGGATCTTCTTGAAATCTTCCTCTATGTCGGCCTTGTAGCGAGGCTGGTGCAACGCCGCCGCCGGATGGTACAACGGCAGGACGATGACGTTGCCCACTCGCTGGGGATGCCCGTGGACGCGGCTGATGGAGGCCTGGGGCAGGTATTTCGCCATGGAGTAGCGCCCCAGCGTTACGATGACCCGCGGCTTGATGAGCGCGATCTGGCGGTCCAGGAACTCGGCGCACGCCTGGATTTCGTTGGGCAGCGGGTCGCGATTTCCGGGCGGGCGGCACTTGATGACGTTGCAGATGTACACGTCGCGGCGCTTCAGGCCGATGCTCGCCAGGAGTTGCTCCAGGAAGTGCCCCGCCGCGCCCACGAAGGGTCGCCCCTGCTGGTCTTCGTGGAACCCGGGCGCTTCGCCGATGAACATGATTTGCGCGTCTTCGGGGCCTTCGCCGGGGACGGCACGGGTGCGGGTTCGCCCCAGCGGGCAGCGCTGACACTGGTTGATCTCGTCGTACAAGCGGGTCAAGTCGGACACGGCTCGCCTCCCCATGCATCGGAACGGACGGATTTCCCAAAGGCACAACCGTAGTATATCCATCCGTCCCACGCGGTCAAGCCCGCGGTGTGGGGGGATGGCACTTGATGAAGTTGGGGGTCAAAGCCCTTGACTTCCTGAGGGAATCATGGTATATATGAGCCGGAAAAGAGACCGGGATGCATCGTGCGGCTTACCGCCCACCAAACGGAGTGTGTTCACCGCACAGCATCCGGTGGGCGGGTTCATGCGGAAAAACCTCCGCGCAGCAGACTGGAGAATATGGTACATAGCAAGCCCGCCCCACATCACGTCGCTATGACGTAAAGTGGAGGTAGCCTCATGTCCATTAGAGAAATTCTATCTTTGACAGATGCAGCCGAGATTGGAGAAACTTCCTCGTCAGAGTATTCAGCCGAAGGGGGTACTCCCACCTTTGACCGAATTCCATTTCGTGTCAGAGCAGGTAAACGTCCCAATCTCAATACTTTCGTGATAGCCCTACGTCAAGATGATGAGAATAGGGCCCATTATGGCAGGATAATCGCCGGCAGTGAGCTGAACCTGCGGGCCAGACCCGGAGGAATGCAAAAGGACGATGCCTATGGCATGCGACGTACCGACATTCGTTCATCAGAGCTGTCACCCGACCTCGTGAGAGTAATGGAGATTGAGCTTCTTGGAGAAATTAGCGTATTGGGTAACGGCTCTTTGGAAATCACCGAACCGACCCATCTTCCTCATACCGGGCAACCTGTGTATGAATTGCCCGCTACAATTATCCCGAAACTTCTCAACATTCCCGAAGCTGAGAAGGTAGAAGATGAGAAGGTACAAGATAAACCGACCAGCGCTTCAGGACTTTATCTAGGAAGAATCGAATCAGGCGGGCACAGCATACCGTTCTTTTTACCGAACAGTGCGATTGCCCGTCATATTGCCGTACTGGGAAAAACCGGCGTTGGAAAAAGTTATGCCGTCGGTGTGCTAATGGAAGAGCTTTATGAGAAAAAAATCCCGATGCTTTCATTTGACGTTTTGGGAGACACCGAACAAACTGCAAACGAACTCAAGGGAAAACACATTATTGCCGGGACCAGCGACTTCAAAATTCCTTACTCCATCGTAGGACTCGAGGAATTTCTGGCTTTTATCCCTAACCTCACAAGCGATCAGCGAGAATTGATAGCGTCAGCTTATGGTGATGTCTTTGACGAGGCTCTCGACAAACTTGAGAAAGGGGAGGCATTGAATATTCCCTTCGAGCGTCTTACGTCCCTCGTTAAAAACATCGGCCAAAACATCAATTCCAAAGCAACTCCTAATGCAGTCAAACGGGTCGAAGCAGCCGTCGACCGTAGTTCTCTACTAACAGACGAACCGGTTACCTGGACAGAGAGTTTGGCCACTTCGCCGCTCACTAACATTTACGTCGGGCACCTAGGGCAATGGCAGCGCAATCTCGTTGTAGGCGCAGCAGCCCGTATTCTCCAGCGATTACGGCGCCGCAATCATATACCACCGTTTGTTTTGATCATTGATGAGGCGCATCTGTTCTTGCCCGGCGGAAGTGACCTCCCGCCTTCGACATTGGTTCTCCGCGAGATGATCCGCACGGCGCGGCATGACTCGGTAGGGGTTGTATTGCTGAGTCAAAGTCCTTCATCAATGGATCGCCAGATTCTGCTCACCTGCAATACACGCATGCTCTTTGCTTTGGACCCCGAAGATTTGAGGGTAGTCGCAGGGCAAATCGGCGATCTGCCGGAGGAGACGATAAAGCGTATCCCGAGAATGCCCCGCGGCACGGCGGTATTCACATCCGGCATGGACATCATGCGCCATGCCGTCATCGTCAAGATACGCGAGAGAACCCGTACCACCCACGTTGCCGAAACCCCCGATTTACGGAAGGCTGTTGAAAAATGGCGCAAAGAACTCCCGGAAAACCGGAACAACAAGTAGCCGAGGCCATTCTGGATGTGTTGCAGAAGGTAGGTGGCGATGTAATAGGCTTGTCTGTTCGCGATCTACAACTCCAACTGCGCGCCCGGGATATGGTCGTTACGGAGTATCGGCTGCGAGGTGCCTTGAACCAATTGCTGGACGAAGGCAAGATAGAAAGGCGACTTCGGTCGGAGCACAGAGCAAACGTCTGTTTCAATCTACCCAATCAGGGTGTCTCCCAAATGTCCCTGTTTGATCTGCAGATCAGTCGTGACGAGATCGAGCGAGAGGAACGAAACGGTCTCGACCTCTGGCAAAGGGATGAAGCCGAACGTGAACGTGCGACCGCTTCAGTCATGGAAGGAATAGCCCGCAGCCATGCTCTTGAGGAAAACTATGCCAAGTTGGTGCATGATATTGCTCCCGCCCTTGCCGATGAAAGCCCGGTTGACCTTATTCTGGAGATCGCCGATTGGGTGATCGATGACTTGAACGGTTTGGCGAAAAAGATAAGAGCGGCGGGTTCGGGTGCGCAGAGCGAAATCCAACGGTTAACCAGGGAACTCGGGTTTAGGCGGTCAAAAGCAGAAAGCTTTTTCCAGAGGCTTTGGAGATTGGACCGCTCGATAGGAAGTGCAAAGGGAATTCTTGATATTCCAATCGTGCCACAAATGCTTAGAGGTAGCGAGATCAGACTTGATAAAGAGGCGGCTAAACGCCGTCTCCAAGAGAGAATTGTCGGAAACAAGGTCATAGAAATCATAACGGCACCTGAAAACTCTCACAAAGCAGCAGTCGGGACGGATGCTTCGGTAGGGGACGTGATGGTAGAACATGCACGTGGGAGTTTTATCCCGCCAACTCCGGCTACCCTGTTTGTCTCCGCCGGGGCAATGAGAGTGCTTGATCGGGCGAATTCTTTTAGCTACTGGGACTACGACCTAGATCCGCGCGAACTCCGGCGATACAGAGATTTGGATGCAGCCGTAGAGGGGCTTTTGATCTCGCCACACTTGCGTCGGGAAGTCATCACAGACTTTCGCCATTTGCGTTCCGCTGCCATGGAATTGCGTCAATACGCCGAGGAATTACGGATCGTCCAACAACAATCTAAATGGCATCCTATCAGTGGAGTACCCGAAATACAACATCCGCCGGCAATCACATTACTGATCCGCGATGGCCGCATTTTTCCATTGGTGCATCGTCTAGACGACTATGACGGGGCCAGCGCTCCCGATGACATCCTATACGGCGAGGTCGTTCGGCGGGAAATCAGCACTTTCCAAAGGGTTTTTCACAACACGGCAGGCAACGGGCGTTTAGGCGCGATTTATGGGGGTGCAGTAAAGTCACCTGAATATTCTTGGCTGGCAATGATTACTTTCTGGTACTTGCATGTTAAGGGTGGGCATCAAGACTTAGTTGATGCTTTCTACCGCCCGCCGTTGAACGACCAAGCCGTCACACATCTTTTGTTCTGGGGACTGGCCGAGTCGAAACCGGGGCAAATTTTCGGCGACCCACGGAACTCGTTTGTAACGTTTCGGGCTCTCAGACGATTTTCCGATATAGCTTTTTTCCCTCATCCCAGGCCGCTCACCGACAATTCGGGCAGGGTTGTCCGAACGGTTCAAGAAGACAATATAGACGATTGGCTTGCTTACATTCAACAACACATCAGCGAAGCGAATCAGAGATATGACCAGCATAAACGGGGCATTCCTGCGTTGACCACGATTGATGAATATAAGCCTTTCCTTGACCTCTGCCATCGCGCCGGGGTCGCGATGTTTTATGCCGCTCCTGCCAGAATGTATAGGGCTACGTTGAGCGATCGGGCGCACTTCTTTACACCACGCTGGGAAATAGCAGTTGATCTAACGAATGAGGATATAGGCGAGGAGATCAAACGCCGTCTTGAAGGGCTTATGGCGTGGCTGGTTGAGCAAGACGGACTGGTAGCCGATGAGTCTCATGCCGTGGGAGGATTTGAAGAAGTGGCCGAAGGCCTTCCGCTTTTTATTCCCAACGTTGTGATGGAAGCCCACCGAGCAGTTGGATACGGCCGCGAACGACATGCGATGGATGTACAAGACGATCTCCAAAGGCTGGTTACCGATATTCGTGCCGGACGATTGGGTTCTGTAAATCCATGAGCGCAGAAAATTTCCCGTACCTCTTGAAGGCCGGTGCCGAGTTATCAAAGCATAGAATTGCGGAAACGGAGCTGCCGTGGCGGAAATATCGAACGCCCTACCGGATATTTCTGGCCGAAATGTTACTCGTCCGTACCCGCACCGATATTGTGGCCGATCACTTTGAAAAGATTGCCTCAAAGTACCCGACAATTGAGGCACTCGCTCTTGCAGACGAAAATGAATTGAGAGAAGTGTTGCGCCCCCTGGGGTTATCCAAGCGGGTTCCTTATCTGATAAAAGCCGCACGTTATGTTTGTGATAATCACAATGGGGAGATACCGGCCGACTTTGAGAGCTTGCTTAAAGTCCCGGGAATAGGAAAATACACTGCTACTGCCATCCTGATATTTGCTTACGGTCAGAAATTGGTTCCGGCCGATGTAAACGTTCTACGTTTTGTTTCTCGGTTTACAGGTCTGGAAATGGGACATATGACCAAAGGTTCTCGAGAACTATGGAACCTCTTACCGCTTCTGTCAGAGGCAAACGTCGGCTTGTCCGCCGAAAACCTTTTGGATTTCACAAGGTTGATTTGTAGAGCTCGTAAGCCCAAATGCAATGCATGTCCCTTGTCTGATCAGTGCTCGTATTTCAAAAATTTGCTTTCGGGGCAGGGAACCATATGAAGCCGGATTCTATGCCGACAATGATAGATTTGTTTTCCGGGTGTGGAGGGGTGACGACCGGATTTAGAGCCGAAGGGTTCAAAGTATTGGCGGCAGTAGAATTCGATCCTGTTACTGCCCAGACGTACCGCCTAAATCACCCGGACGTCATCCTTTATGTGGAAGACATCCGGGATATACGGCCCGAAGAGATGATGGAACGGTGCAAACTTGGGAGTGGCCAACTTACGGTCTTGAGTGTGTGTGCCCCCTGTCAGCCTTTTAGTAGGCAAAATCGTTATAGAAACAGAAATGCTGACGAGAGGGCTTCGCTGGTACTGGAAGCCATTCGTTTTGTTGAGGTATTACTTCCTGTCTTCCTGTTTGTAGAAAATGTGCCGGGGCTAAAGCAAAATCCGGGCATTCTAGACAAATTGGTCGACGATTTGGAGAAATTCGGCTACAGGGTGTCCGATCCCGCCATCGTAGATGCTGTAGATTACGGTGTGCCGCAATTCCGTAAACGCTTCATATTGTTGGGCACCAGACTCGGTATACAAGTTAGGATACCGGATCCCACGCACGCTTCGCCTAAAGAGGCTACTCGGTTGGGAAAAAGGGAGTGGCTTACGGTAAGGGATGCTTTTGCTGGCCTACAAGACTTGGGCCCGGGAGAGGAGAGCAAGTCTGATCCCCTACACAAGGCACGGAAGCACACCCCTTTGAGCCTAGAGCGCTTGAGGCATATACCACACAACGGAGGCAGTAGAGAGAGCCTGCCGATAGAGTTGCAACTAGATTGCCACAGAAATGGCAGAAACGTCGGGTATCACGACGTCTACGGCAGGCTGGCTTTTGACAGACCTTCCAACACCCTGACCACTGGCTGCACCAATTTTACAAAAGGGAGATTTGCTCACCCCATATCAGACCGTGCAATAACGCCGAGAGAGGCAGCCCGTTTGCAAACATTTCCAGATCCCTACCGGTTTTACGGCAGCTACGAGCAAATCTCCACCCAGATAGGTAATGCCGTGCCGGTTGCACTGGCAAAGGTATTTGCGCATTATTTCTATGAATTGTGGGATGGTCAAAGAAATCTCTCGGCCAAACCCGCCCCATCCGCCTGACGCCGCGCAGCGGTGTGGGGAACTACTCCTCCCGCGGCCCGAAGACCACGTGCACCTCGCCGTCCTCCGCCTTGGCGCTCTCCACGTCCAGCGTCGCCACCACGCGCGGCAACACGATGTTCCGCTTCTGGTTCCCGATGTGCACCACCAGTTCGTCGCCCGTGCGGGTCAGTTTCAGCGCCTCCTTGCTCACGAAGGGCAGTTTCAGGATGAGGATGTAGCGCCCATCCTCCTTGCGCACCATGTGCCGCGCGCCCTTGTAGAACACCGCCGCCGGGTCCCGGTCGCCGTACACCAACTGCCCCAACTGCCGCAGCCGCTCCAACCCCACAACCTCGCTGTCCATCAGCGGGACCTGCAGGATGGGCAGCGGCGCGAAGGCTTCCTCCACCGCGCGGCTGTACTTCTCCTGGATCGCTTTCCAGTTGTCAAAGTAGGCATCGCGCACCGCCGTCGGGATGATGCGGTTGGAGATGACGGCATCCACCGGGTAGCCGTACAGGCTCAGGTACGTGTACGTGCGCTGCGCTTCCTTGATGACCATCTTCTCCGGGTTCAGCACCAGGCGCACGGTGGATTTCTCTGGGTCCGTCAGCAGGGCGTGCATCCTGTCCAGGTCGCGGATGAGGCCCTCTATCACGTCAAACAGTTCGTCCTCGGGCAGGGGCAGGTCGGTCAGCGAGCGGAGCAGCGGCCGCGACAGTTGCATGGCCTTCTTCTCAATGGGAAATATCTTCTCCAGATACCAACGGGCCATCTCGGGGAAGGACAGCAGTTTCAGCGTTTCGCCCGTCGGCGCGGCGTCAATGATCACGACATCGTACAGCCCGTCGTCGTGCAACTTGACGATTTGCAGGAGCGAGGCCAATTCCTCCATGCCTGGCAGCACGCTCACCTCTTCGGCGATGAGGTCGTCCATCCCGCGCCAGGCCAGGAGCGCGGCCAGGTACTCCTGCACCGTGCCCCAGTACTTCTCCATCTGGTACAGCAGGTCAATCTCCTGCCCCCAGAGGTTCGGGGCCACCTCCGTCGGCTCGGGGCCGAGGGGAAAGTCCAAACTGTCCGCCAGCGAGTGGGCGGCGTCGGTGCTCACCACGATGGTGCGAAGGCCCTGCTCGGCGCAGCGCAGCGCCGTGGCGGCGGCGATGGTGGTCTTTCCCACGCCGCCCTTGCCTGTGAAAAGTAGGATTCGCGTCATGTCTTATCCCTGTTCGGTCAACGGTTTCAGCGGGGTGTTCTCCCTCGCTGCAAAGTCGCGGTACTGAATCTGCGGGAACGGGTTGTCCAATTCGGCCACCTGCTCCAGGAATCGGCGGTCAACCTCCGACAGGGGCGCGCCTCGCTCGGCCACTGCGGCCAGGTGGTTGAACCGCGCCAGATGCTGCTGGAACCGCCCCGTGGCGTACTCCTTCGCCTGGCCCGTGCTGATGAGGAACGGCCAGTCGCTGGACTCCAGCAGCACGAGTTCACGCGCGACCTGGGCCAGCAGCGCCGCCTGTTCGCCCTCCGCCGACGGCCATCGGGCGGCCAGTCGCTCCATGCGCCGCTCGGCGGCGTGAATCAGCGGCCACATCCATTCAGTCTCCGGGTTCTTCCAGGTCCAGTGGCCGCCGCCCGCCCCCCAGGAACTTTCGGGGATGGCTACCACTTCCGTGGGTGGGTGGTCGTTCAGGTAATCGCGGGCCGTCGTCAGTTCCACATCGGGGTTGACGCTCAACTGCCGCATCACTTCCTTGAGCCAGTCCACGCCCTCAAACCACCAGTGGCCGAACAGTTCGGTGTCGTAGGCCGACACGATGATGCCCATCTCGTCGTGGCCCTTGCTCCACTCGCGCAGCCGCTCCACCACGATGCTCACGAAGTGGTCGGCATGGACCTGCACCTGCCGTCGGGCGGCCTCGGGGTCGTACAGGTCCTTGTCGCCCAGGTCAACGCCCGCGCCCGTGATGCGCCAGTACTGCGCGCCCGAGTTGGGATCCTTGCGGTGGAACTCGCGGTACACGAAGTCGCCTGGGTAGCCGTGCGCCGCCGACCAGACCTGCATGCCCGTGCGCTCGTCGCGCCCGAAGACGGCCACCTCGGCCGCCTGCACGTAGTAGGGGCGGAACGTGGTGCGCTGAGTGGCTCCGGGGCGGGTGTCGGGCTTGACCACCACCTTGCGCAGCGGGATAGCCCCGTAAGGCCCTACCGCATCGCCCGCCACCTTGCCCACCAGTTGCCCGCCCTCAATGACGTGGGTGTCGGTGAAGAAGTACTTCAGGCCGAAGGCCGCCAGGAACTCCTCTTCTCCGGGCTTGTAGTACGAGGGCGCGCCTTCTTTCATGTACCCCGGTCGGTAGCCGCACTCGGGCAGCCATATCCCCTGGGGCCGCCTGCCCATGTGGCGGATGTAGGTGTCCACGCCCGTCTTGATTTGGCCGTACAGGGTGGAGTCGCGCTCCATGAGGGGCAGATAGCCGTGGGTGGCCGCGCTGGTCAGCACGTCCAGGTTGCCCGCGTCCTGCAATCGGCGGAACGCGCCCAGCAGGTCGCGGTGGTAGCGGGAGCGGAAGGAATCCAGGATGCCCTGATAGAACGCCAGGTAGAAGTCGGCGAGGGCCACGCGGCGTGCATCTTTGCCATCCCAAAGTCGGCGGTCCGACTCTATCAGCGCGATGCGCTCTTCCACGTACATCTCAAAGTGGGCCAGCACGTCGGGGTCGGCCAGTTGCTCCATGAGAATCGGCGTGATGCCGATGGTGAGTTTCGGCTCGTACCCCGCCGCCTTCAGGTCATACAGCGCGTTGAGCAGCGGCACGTAGGTCTCGGCGATGGCTTCGTGCACCATCTCCTCGCCGTGGGGCCAACGCCCCGCCTTCCGAACATAGGGAAGATGCGTGTGCAGGACAAAGGTAAATGCGCCGACTTTCATTTCGCCCCTCCTTTTCTCGCACGCCCTCGTCGCGTGCGAACGCTGGATACTGCGTTCCAACCAGACCTCACACGTCAAACACGACGCGGGCCACGCAGCGACCCTCGTCGCAGGCGACGCGCAGGTCGTAGAACGTGGCCGCCTTGATGCGCCGTTTGGTGGGATGCCCCCTGTGCCCTTCCACCGTCGCGGCCAGCGCCGAGTCTCCCGTGAGCCGCACGGTGAACGCGGTGTACATCTCGCCCAGCGTCTCGGACAGGAACAGCAACTCGTTGAGCCAGTCCACCAGCAGCGTCTCGCGGTCGGGCGCATGAACCGTAACTTCGTGCACGACCCGCTCGCCGCCCGCTTCGGGCAGGCCCTCCAGGACGAACACCGCCTCGGCGGCGTGGGCCAGCAGGCTCGCGAAGTCCTCGCCCCACACCTCAATGGCCAAGTCTGCCGTGTGCTCCAATTCGCGGAAGAAGCAGGACATCGCGCTCATGGGTTTTGCCGATTCCTCGCCTCGTCTTCCAGGATGCGGCGGGCCGCCTCCACGTCGCGGCCGATTTGCCTCACCAAGTCGGTGATGCTGGCGAAGCGCTGTTCGGGTCGCAGGCGCTCCACGAATTCCACCACCAGGTCGCACCCGTAGATGTCCTGGTCAAAGTCCAAGATGAAAGTTTCCACCGTGCGCGCGCCGTTGTCAAAACTGGGCCGCACGCCGATGTTGGCGACGCCGAAATACCGTTCGGGGCCGAGCACGGCGAACACGGCGTACACGCCATCGGCGGGGACGGCCCGCTCCTGGCGGACCTCCAGGTTGGCGGTCGGGTAGCCCAGCGCGTGCCCGCGGCGCGCCCCGTGCACCACCTCGCCCGCCACCGTGGGGTATCGCCCCAGCAGGCGCGTGGCCGTGCGCACGTCGCCCTGGGCCAGCAGCGTCCGAATCCGCGTGCTGCTCACCACCTCCCCGTCCAGGACAAACGGCTCCACTTTCCGCACGGCAAAGCCCAGTTCCGCGCCCAGTGCCGTTAGGGCGGCGAAATCCCCCTCGCGGTTGCGCCCCAGCGCGAAGTCCGGCCCCACCCACAACTCGCGCATGTGCAGGTGCTGCACCAGCGCGCGGGTGAAATCCGCCGCCGGCATCTGCGCCATCTGCGCGTCAAACGGCAGAATCGCCAGAATGTCCAGCGACAACTGCTCCATCAGCACCGCCTTCTCGCCCGGCGTCGTCAGGTAGCGTATCTCCAGGTCCGGGCGAAGGACGGCCACAGGGTGCGGGTGGAACGTGATCACCATGGACAGCCGCTCGGTCTCCCTGGCCCTGGCGATGAGGCCGCGAATCAAGTGCTGGTGCCCGCGATGTACCCCGTCAAACGCGCCGATGGTGGCGACGGTATCCCTGTCCAGATTCGCCTGTTCCCAGTTGTCAATCAGCAGCATTGTCCTGCGAACCTTGCCTCGGGATTGAGATGCGAGAGTCTTGGGCGGCTACCGCGTGCGGAAGACCTTCGCAGGAAGCCACCGCCCCTGGGCTTCATTATAGCAGACAAGGGCCACAAAATCACCTGCCAACGTGTAGGCCCGCGCCAGTTGGCCGCCCGCGCCCGGAGCGGCTTCCACAGGCTGGCCGTGCTCCAGCGCCTGGGCCTGTTCTGCGGTCAGGATGAGCGCCGGCATGTCCAAAAGCGCCTCGTCCATGGGAATCAGGAACCGCTCCCAGTCGCCGTCTGCCGCTGCCTCCTGCAAGCGGGCCAGCGGGACGGCGTCCTCCACCGAGAACCGCCCCGACCTCACCCGTCGGAGCGATGTCAGGTGCGCGCCGCTGCCGACGAGTTGCCCCCAGTCGTGGGCCAGCGAGCGGATGTAGGTGCCCGGGCTGCATTCCACCTCCACGGTGGCGACGGGTGGCTCCCACCGCACCATCTCGGCGCGGTAGATGTGCACCTCGCGCACGGGCGGCTCCACCGACTCGCCCCGACGCGCGCGGCGGTACAGCGGCTCCCCGCCCTGCTTGACCGCCGAGAACGCGGGCGCGCGCTGGCGGATAGGCCCCACGAACCCTGCCAGGGCCGCCTTCAGCCCCTCGGCGGTCAGGTGCGCGGTGGGGTATTCGCCCACCACGTCGCCCTCGGCGTCGTAGGTGGTTGTGGCTTGGCCGAACCGCACCTCCGCGATGTAGGTCTTGGCCGATTGCATCACGTACTCGGCAATTCGCGTCGCCTGCCCCACGCAGATGAGCAGGACGCCCGTGGCCATGGGGTCCAGCGTCCCCGCATGCCCGACTCGCCGCGTCCCGGCGATCTTCCGCACGGCGTTCACCACGTCATGCGAGGTCATCCCGGCAGGCTTGTCCACGTTCAGGATGCCCGACGGCGGCCCGTCGGACGCTCCGCACGACGCCCCGCCGCAAGCACCGCACCCGGCCGCCCTATCCATCGGCTTGCCCGCTCCCCTTCAGCAGCGCGCGGACGGCGGCCAGCGTCTTGGCCTCCACGTCGGCCAGCGGCTCGGCCAGCGTGAACCCCGCCGCCTGGGGGTGCCCGCCGCCGCCCATCGCCAGCGCGACGCCCGACACATCCACGCCCGGAACCGAGCGCAGGCTGACCTCCACGCGCCCGTCGTTGCGCTCGCGGAACAGGACGGCGACCCGCGCCTCCTCAACGCCCGCGAGGAAGGCCACCAGCCCGCTCAACCCGTTGGCCGACGCATCGGACTGAGCCATCAGGGACGCAGGCAGGGACGCCCACACGACGCCGTCTTCCAGGTGCGCCTGCGCCAGCACGTCGCCCCACAGTTTTGTCATGGAAAACGGCCGCTGCACCAGGAGTTTGCGGGCGATGTCCGAGATGTTGGCGCCCGCGGCCACGAGACGCTCGGCCGCGCGGAGCGCCGCCAGGTCCGTGTTCGGCGTGGTGAACCCCCGCGTGTCCATCACGATGCCGCTGAGCAAGCATGTGGCGATTTCGGGCGTAATCTCCACGCCCAGCCCATCGGCCAGGCGCAGCACCAGTTGGCAGGTGGACGCCGAGTTCGGCTCCACCCAGTTCACCGTGCCGAAGTTCAGGTTGGTGATGTGGTGGTCTATGTTCAGAAGGGGCACATGGGCGAGTTTGGCGGCGTCGTAGGCTTCGCCCAGGCGCGGCAAGTCGCTGGAGTCCAGGCTGATGACCAGGTCAAACTCGCCTTCGGGGCGCTGCACGATGGCGTCGGTGCCCGGCATGAAGCGGTACTCCCTGGGCACGGGGTCGGCGCATGCCAGCGTGGCCTGCTTACCCAGCGCCCGCAGGATGTGCCCCATCGCCGCCAGCGCGCCGATGCCATCGCCGTCGGGCGACGTGTGGCACAGCACGAGAATGCGGTTGGCCCCTAGGACCATTTGCTCAGGCGTCGGCATCTTCGTCGTCTTCCTCGTGAATGCGGTCTATGAGCGCGTCTATGTGGCGGCCGTATTCCAGCGCCTCATCCCAGAAGAACTCCAACTGGGGCACGATGCGCAACTGGAGTCGCGCCGCCAGTTCGCGCCGCAGGTAGCCCCGCGCGTGTTCCAGCCCTTCGCGGGCTTGTTCGCGCTCCGCCTCCTCGCCGATCACGGCGTAGTACACGCGCGCGATGGCCAGGTCTGGCGTAACCTGCACGTCGGTAACGGTAACCCAGTGCAGGCGCGGGTCGTGGGCGCGGCGGCCCAGCAGATCGCCCATTTCCTCTTTGATCAACTCGGCAACACGCCGCTGTCGTCTGGACGATGTCATGTTTCACCTCTCTTGGGCGGACGAACGCCTACACCCGCTCCTGCTTGTAGAACTCCAGGGTGTCGCCCACCTGGAAGTCGTCGTACTTCTCCAGGCCGATGCCGAACTCAAACCCGGCGTTGACTTCCTTCACGTCCTCGGTGAACCGCTTGAGCGAGGCGATCTTGCCGTCAAACAGCACCTGACCGCCGCGAATCACCCGCACCGACGACGCCCGCGTAACCTGGCCGTCGGTCATGTAGCAACCCGCCACCTTGCCCCGCTTGGAGATGGAGAACACGGCGCGCACCTCGGCGTGCCCGGTAACCACTTCCTTGTACGTGGGCTCCAGCATGCCCGACAGCGCCTTCTCCACGTCCTCCACCAGTTGGTAGATGACGTTGTACAGGCGGATGTCCACGCCTTCCTGCTCGGCCAGGGCGCGGGCCGCCGCGTCCACCGACACGTTGAACCCGATGACGATGGCCGACGACGCCGACGCCAGCATCACGTCCGATTCGCCGATGTTCCCGATGGCGCTGTGGAGAATCTTCACTTTCAGGTCCTCGGTGCCCAGTTTCTGGAGCGAGGACTCTATCGGTTCCAGCGACCCCTGCACGTCGGCCTTGAGGATGATGTTGAGTTCCTTGGCTTTGCCCTCCTGCATGCGGGCGAAGACCTCCTCCAGCGTTACGCGGGCGGGGCGAACGGCAGCCGCCTGCTGGCGCTGCTGGGCACGCTCGGCGGCGATGGCCTTCGCCGTGCGCTCGTCCTCCACGACCTCAAACAGGTCGCCTGCCTTCGGAACGTCGCTCAGGCCGAGGATCATGACGGGCGTGGACGGCGTGGCCTCGGACACGGGCCGCCCCTTGTCGTCAAACATGGCGCGGACCCGCCCGGCGATCTCGCCGATGACCAGGTTGTCGCCCACGTGGAGCGTGCCGCGCTGCACCAGGAGCGTCGCCACCGGCCCCCGCGTCTTGTCCAGGCGGCTCTCCACCACGACGCCCGTCGCCGGACGGAACGGGTTCGCCTTCAACTCGGCCACCTCGGCCACCAGCAGGATGTTCTCCAGGAGTTCCTCTATGTTGAGCCGCTTCTTGGCCGACACGGGGACGCAGATGACATTGCCACCCCATTCCTCCACCAGCAGGCCCAGGTCGGCCAGTTGCCGCTTGACCACCTCCGGATTCGCCTCGGGCTTGTCAATCTTGTTGAGCGCGACGATGATGGGAACCTGCGCGGCCCTGGCGTGGGCGATGGCCTCCTTGGTCTGGGGCTGCACGCCATCATCCGCCGCCACCACCAGCACGACGATGTCGGTGGCCTGGGCACCGCGGGCGCGCATGGCCGTGAACGCCTCGTGGCCCGGCGTGTCCAGGAAGGTGATCTTCTTCCCCTGGAGTTCCACCTGGTACGCGCCGATGTGCTGGGTGATGCCGCCCGCCTCGCCCTCCACCACGTTGGTGTTGCGGATGGCATCCAGCAGCGAGGTCTTGCCGTGGTCCACGTGGCCCATGACGGTAACGACCGGCGGACGCGGCCGCAGGTTCTCGGGCCGCTCGTCCTGCACGTCCCGCCAACTGGGCAACTGAGTGGGCGCGACCTTCGGGGCCTCTTCCTCCTCGGCCTTCTGCTCGCGGGTCTCAAAGCCCATTTCGGCCGCAACGATGGCCGCCGTGTCGTAGTCAATCAGTTCGTTGATGTTCGCCATGATGCCGAACCCGATGAGTTTTTTCATGACATCAATCGGGCTAACGCCCAGCGCGTGGCCCAAGTCGCGCACCGTCAGGCTGCTGGGCAATTCAATCACGGAGGGCGCAGCGGGAGCCGCCGACTGCCCATTCGCCCCAGCGCCTGGCGCGGAGCCGCCCCCGCCCGCAGGGCCAGATGCCCTTCGGGCTTGCGCGCCCTGCGGCTTGGTAGCCGGTGTCGGCCCGTTGCCGCCCTTCCGAGTTGCGTTCTTGCTCCTGTCCTTTGCCATATCCATCCCCTCCTCATTCGGCCCGCCCTGCCGCGCATCGCCGAGAAACCCGGCGGGCCGAGACATAGAAAAACCCTGCTCGCTTCGCCCAATGACCACAAATGTGTCCACCGCCTGCGCAGCACGCGGCGGCGAAAGGAGCAGGGTTGATTCCACTTATAGGGTGCGCCGATGCACACAGGTTACATCAGTGGTTCATGACACCCCTCAACGGTACCTGCTCCCAGAATCGCGAATATCCGCTTCCCACTTGCGGGAATCACAGCGGATTCCCGTCATGGCTCCGGCTCCTCATCACCGGAAAGGCTCTCCTCCAATTGTAGGAGATGCAACTGATCCTGCAGCCTTGCCTTCACGTCGTCGCTGATGGCGACGCCCAGCGCGCGGTTGATGGCCCCTTTGGCCAGGGCCTGCTGCCAGCACCGCACCCGCTTGCAGAGATAGGCCCCACGCCCGGGCTTCTTGCCCGTGGGGTCTATGTCCACGGTGCCGTCGGGCATTCGCACGATGCGCGTCAGTTCCCGTTTGCTTCGCGTTTCCCCGCACCCAACACAGGTGCGCTGCGGAACATGTTTGCGTCGCATAGTCCATCCGCGTCGGGCACTAGCACTTGACCACAGCGAAACTTCCCTGTTGTCATTGCGAGCGAAGCGAAGCAATCTCACACTCCATCTGTCATGCTGAGCGAAGCGAAGCATCTCGGTCGACGAGATTCTTCGGCGCTTCGCGCCTCAGAATGACAGTCTGCTGGGATTGCTTCGGGCGCTGCGCGCCCTCGCAATGACACACCGTCAAGAATCCCTGTGGCAGGGCGCTAGAACTCCTCTTCCCAGTCCTCGCCCCAATCCCGGCGCCGCCCGGCCGGTTTGGGCTTGCGCCGCGGGCCGATTTCGCCCGCCGGGGGCACGGCCTGGCGTCCCTTCTTGAATTTCTTCTTCGCCTTCTTGCCGGTCTCCTCTTCGGCCTCGCCCTCTTCCTCGTCAAAGGCCAGTTCGTCCACCTCAATCTGGATGGGCAAGCCCGTTACCGCCGGGGCTTCCGCGACCGGTTCGGGCTGCGCCGCGGCCTCGGGCGCTTCGGCCTCGGCCTCAGGCGCGGCTGCGACCTCAGGTGCGGCCTCCACGACGGCGGGCTGCTCGGCCGCAGGCGCTTCTGCCACGGGCGCGGCCTCGGCCACAGGTTCAGGCTCCACGGCGGCCTGGGGCTCCTCCGCGACGGCTTCCACCGCCTCGGCTGCCGCGGCAACCGCCGGTTCCGCCTTGCCCAGGAGAATCGCCTCGGCCTTCGCGAGCAAGTCCTCCTCGGAGATGGGGGACGCCTTCTCCTTCGGGTGGCGCTGCTCCTCCTCCCACTCCGATTCGCTCTTGATGTCAATGCGCCAGCCGGTGAGTTTGGCCGCCAGGCGCACGTTCTGCCCTTCCTTGCCGATGGCCAGCGACAGTTGCTTGTCGGGCACGATGACGGTGGCCGTCTTGCCTCCCTCGGCGGCCTCGTCCAGCAGGACCTGGGTGGGCTTGGCCGGGCTCAGCGCGTTGGCGATGAACGTTGCCACGTCCGCGCTCCACGCCACCACGTCAATCTTCTCGCCGTTCAGTTCGTTGACGATGTTCTGGATGCGGTATCCGCGCTGGCCCACGCACGCCCCCACGGGGTCCAGGCGTGGCTGCTTGGACGCCACGGCCACCTTGGAGCGCGACCCAGCCTCTCGCGCGATGGCCTTGACCTCCACCGCGCCGTTGAGAATCTCCGGGACCTCCATCTCCAGCAGGCGGCGGAGCAGGTCGCGGTGCGCACGGCTCACGATGATTTCCGGGCCGCGGGTGCCCCGCTGCACGTCCACGATGACGACCCGCAGGCGCTGGGTCGGCCTGTAGCGCTCGCCGGGGATCATCTCGCTCCTCGGCATGACCCCCTCGGTCTTGCCCAGGTTCACGGTTACCAGCCCCGGCTCGGCCGTCTGCACCGCCGCATTGATCATCTCGCCCACGCGGTCGGCGTAGGACTGGTACAGCGTGTCGCGTTCCGCCTCGCGGATGCGCTGGAGAATCACCTGCTTGGCAGCCTGTGCGGCAATGCGGCCGAAGTCCTTGGGCGTGCTGCACTCCACCATCACCGTCGTACCCACAGCGGCGTCCGGATTGATGCGTCGCGCGTCCTTGAGAGCGATCTGGGTGTCGGGATCGGTAACGCTGTCCACGACTTCCCTGACCGCGAACAGTTTGACCTCGCCCGACTGGTTGTCTATTTTGGCCACCACGTTGCCGCAGTCGCGGAAGTTCCGCTTGTAGGCGGAAACCAGAGCGTCCTCCACGGCCTCAATGACGACGTCCTTGGGCAGGTTCCGCTCGGCGCATACCTGATTGATGGCTTGAATGAACTCGCTCTTCATAGATACGTCCCTTTTGCCTCCTGCGACCGCCCCGCGGCCGCAAATGCCTCACAACAAGAAAAGTGGGGGGCGCCCACTTTTCTCCAACGCGATCGTAATAACACCCGCAATTATAGCACGCCCTTGGGGAATGCGCAAGTCAAACATGCCGCCGTATCGTTTCCGGAGTCCGTTGGAGACCGCCACGGGGGGCGTTCCATGCGGAAACTACCTCGCCTATCCCCGCCCCGACCCTCCCCTTTCCTCTCCGCCCGCGGAGAGGAAAGGGGAGGGTGTGGGAGGGGTTAGGTGAGGTCAAGCAGACCCACCGCCCTACGCCAGGCGGCGAAAGAGGCTGCCCATTGTAGCAGCCTTGCCCCCAAACCGAAATGCACCCGCATCGGAGCGGAATTTGTCAGCGCAGGGCAATCCTGCTATAATGTCCCCGCGACGACCGTTCAAGCACCGCGGCAAGGTGCGGACTGGCAAAGGACATCCGTCGTTGTGCCGAACTCACTGGGCCACCCTAGCTCAATCGGCAGAGCAGGCGCTTCGTAAGCGCCCGGTTATCGGTTCAATTCCGATGGGTGGCTCCACATTCCTTGCGCAAGCCCTGACCGCACGCCCGGTCAGGGCTTCGTCTATACCGCATGCGCCAGCAGGAGGATTCGGTGGCCGCTCAGTCCGAACAGCCCGCTGCCCCCATGCCCACCGATGACCGCGCCGGCGGGGGCTGGGAGCGTGTCTGGGATTTCCTGACCTCTGCCCGCTGTGCCGCCATCCTCACCTTGCTCACCGCATTGGCGTTCTTCATCGCCGGCATTTTCCCCCAGGCTCCTGCGGCGGGTGCCGACTCCACCGCGCAACTCCGCTGGCTGGCCGAGGCTGCTGCCCGCTGGGGCGCGCTGGGGCCGGCCCTGCGGGGCCTGGGGCTGTTCCAAATTGCGGCATCGCCCCTCTGGCGGGGGGTGCTGGGGCTGTGGGTATTCGTCCTGCTCCTGCACGCCGCGCAGGAACTGCGGCGCGCGCTCCGTTACGCGAAGGCCGACGCCACCGCCCTGCCGCCGCGGGCGCGGGGGCAATGGCTCGCCGATGGCGACGCGGCGCGGGTTCTCGGCGCGCTGGACGGCGCGCTGTCGCAGGCTGGCTACTGCACGCGCACCGAGCGGAGCGGCGACAGGTTGCACCTTCACGCCGTGCGGACGGGCTGGGCAGCGTGGCTCCGCTTGGGCGCGGCCGTAGGCCTGCTCCTCGCAGCCGTGGCGCTCCTGCTGTCGGGGCTGTCCTCGCGCTCGGAGGAGGTCGCCCTGGGGCCGGGGGAAACGGTAGCCCTGACGGTGCGGGCGGGGTGGTCGGTGGCGCTGGGGGATGGCGCGGAGGGCAGCCTGTGGCCCGTGGCCGTGCTGGGGCCCGAGGGCGAGCCGCTTTCGCAGGGATTCGTCGGCCCGCAGCGCCCGCTGTGGACAGCCAGCCTGACCCTGCACATGGCGCGCTCGTCCCTGGGCGTCGTCGTCAGTGCGACCGACGGGCAGGGGAAACCCGTGTCGCTCCAGGCGGCGGGCGAGTCTTCTGCCGCAGGGATGCTGTTCCTGCGGTTTGACGAGGACCAGCCCGAACAGTACTTCGCCGCTCCCGATGTGGGCGACACCATCCGCCTCGCCCTGAACCCGACGGCGGAGAACGGGACGCCTGCCTTCGCGTTCCAGGTGTTCCACGGCATGGACATCCAGCCCGCCCACGAGGGTACCTTCGCCGACGAAACCACAACTACATCAAACGGCATCACCTACCGCTTCGCGGCGGGGCAGTACCCTGTGCTAGTTGCCGCGACGGACATCTCGCGCTATCCTCTCTGGGCGGGCACCGCGATCGCCATGGTGTGCATCGTGGCGTCGGCGTGGGTTTCTGCCCGCGCCGCGCTGGTGCAGGCGGCCCAGGTGGACAACCGCGTTGCCGTGCAATATCTCGCCACCGACGCGGAGACCGAGGCCGCGATTCGCAAGGCGCTCGGATAGGGAATCGGGAATGGGACTGATGGCTAACGCAGGCACGGTGATTCTGGGCATCGCCTACGCTGCCCTGTTAGCGGGGGGCGGCCTGTGGCTTGCCGAGTACGCGCGGCCAACGGTCCGGGCGCAGGCGGTTGTGCGCGCGCTGGCGTGGGTGGCGGCCGCCCTCATCACGGCCTACCTGCTCGCCGAGGCGGTGTTCCAGCGCAGGCCGCTTTTCGTGGGCGTCGCCGACTTCCTGGCGGCGGGCGCGGTGGGGATGCTGGTGGTCACGCCGTTCGCGGGGCGCGGCAAGGCATCGCTGGTAGGCCCGCTGGTGCTGGCACTGGCCGCGCTCACCCATGTCCTGACGGCTCGGCCCGCAAGTCCGCCCGCCGCTCTGGCCCAGCAGACGCTCCTCTATGCCCTGCAAGCCGCCCTGCACGCCCTGGGGGTGGGTGCGTGCATCGCGGCGCTGGTGGGCAGCCTGGGCGAATTCCCCGTGCGAGAGGGACGCCATCTGGCCGATGGGGTCGGCATCGCGGCCATGGGCGCGGGGTTCGCCCTTTCGTCGGCGTGGGCGTGGCTCAACTGGGGCGTCGCGTGGCGCAACGACCCGCGCCTCAACCTGCTGGCAGCGGGGTGGCTCTGCGTCGTGGCAGGGCACGTGTTGCGCCGCGATGGGGCACGATGGGGACTCGCGGCACAGTGGCTGGGCGTCGCGGTGATGCTGGTTGGCGTCTTCGCCGCCGACCTCATCGCTGCGGGCTGGCCTGGCCTGGCGTTCGTGGCGTGGTGAGAGAACGAGGAGGGATGCTATGGGAGTGGTGGTCATCGGCGTGGCGGGAGGAAGCGGTTCGGGCAAGACAACCGTATCCCAGGCCATTCTGGAGCGCGTCGGGCGTGAGCGCATCGCCTACATCCAGCACGATTCGTACTACCGCGATCGCAGCGACCTGCCCTTTGAGGAGCGAACCCGTCTCAACTACGACCACCCCGACTCGCTGGAGAACGAACTGCTCATCCAGCACATCCTGACCCTGCGCGAGGGGCGGGCGGTGCAGATTCCCATCTACGACTTCACGACCCACACGCGCCTGCGCGAGACCCGCACCGTAGAGCCGCGTCCAGTCGTCCTGGTGGAAGGCATCCTCATCTTCGCCGACAAGGCGCTGCGCGACTTGATGGACATCAAGATATTCGTGGACACCGACCCCGACATCCGCTTCATCCGCCGCCTGAAGCGCGACATCTCGGAGCGGGGCCGCACCATGGAGTCGGTGTGCCAGCAGTACCTGGACACGGTGCGCCCCATGCACCTGGAGTTCGTGGAGCCCAGCAAGCGCTACGCCGACATCATCATCCCCGAAGGCGGGTTCAACACTATCGCCATTGACATGGTGGTGGCCAGGGTAGAAAGCATGCTGAGCGGGTCCGATTGCGGCCCTGCCCGCTAGGAGGCCGCCGTGCACATCTGCCTGATGACCCGCACCACGCTGGCACACATCAAGGGCGGGATGGAGCACCACGCGGATGTCCTGTGCCGGGGCCTGGTGGCGCGGGGGCACCGCATCACGGTCATCACCACGCGCCACCCCGAAGGGCAGGCCGAAATCGCCGAGCCTGGCATCCGCACGCTGTTCCTGCCCCACTCCGCCGACCGCGCGTATGCCGTCCGCTGGTGGGGGGAAAGCGCCCGCGCCTTCGCCCGCCTGCACGCCACCGACCCCATGGACCTCATCTGGAGCCAGGAAGACGGCGCGTATGGGATAGTGCGCACGCGCTATCCAGTGCCCTGCGTAACGATTCTGCACGGCACGCCGCTGGGGGACTGGCGCGGCAAGCGGCGCGAATGGGAACTCACGCCCGCCAGCCTCCCGCGAAAGGCCCGCTTCGCGCTGCGCACGCTGCTGTTCCACCGCAGGACCCGCACGACCTGCCGCCGATCCGACGCCGTGATCGCCGTCAGCCCCCAACTGGCCGATGACGCCAGGCGTGAGTTCGGCCTTCAACCTGCCATCGTGCACGTGATTCTCAACGGCGTGGACGCGGCTCTGTTCGCGCCCGACGAGGCAGCCCGCCAGAACCTCCGCGCGCGCCTGGGCATTCCCAGGGATGCCTTTGTCCTCCTCACAGCGGGGCGGCTGGAGCGCGCCAAAGGCCACCATCTGGCCCTCCGCGTCGTGGCGGCACTCCGAGCGCAGGGGTTCGCCCCACATCTCCTCGTCGCGGGCAGCGGCCCCGACGAAGCCTGGCTGCGCGAGGAGGCCGTGTCGCTCGGCCTTTCGGACTTCGTCCACTGGCTGGGCCACGTCCCCCGCGAGGAGATGCCCGCCGCCTACGACGCGGCCGACGTCGCGCTGATGCTCTCGCTTCGCACCGAGGCGTTCCCCTACGCCGTGGTTGAGGCCATGGCCTGCGGGCGGCCCGTGGTGGCGAGTCGGGTTGGCGGCATCCCCGCGGCCATCGCGGACGAGCGGGATGGGTTCCTGGTCGCCACAGGGGACGCCAACGCGGCCGCCGAGCGCGTGCTGGCCCTGGCCCGCGACAGCGAGCGCCGAGCCGCCATGGGCCAGGCCGCGCGGCAGACGGTGCTGGAGCGGTTTACGCTGGAGCGCATGGTGGCCGACACCGAAGCGGTGTTCCTGCGCCTCGCGGCAGGACGGGGGGCACAGGCGTGAACGGCGACCTCCCCGCGCGCTTCGGCAAAGGACTGTTCTGGAACTACGCGGGGCGCATCGGCGAGTACGGCATCCGCTTCCTGTTCACGAGCCTCATCGCCAAGCGCCTCGGCCCAAGTGAGTTCGGCGTGTACTCCTTCGCCTACAGCGTCTTCGTCGCTGGGACGCTGCTGGGCGCGCTGGGCTACGAGCAGGCACTGAACAACTTCGTGCCCCCGCTGGCGAGCGATTTGCCCAAACAGCGCTTCCTCCTGCGACGGACGCTGGCCCTGCGCGCCCTGCTCATGGCGTGCCTGGTGGTGCTGGGGGCACTCATCGCGCCTGTGCTATCGCAGTGGGTGGGGCCTGTCGCCTCCGCCGTCGTGTGGGTGCTTCCCTATCTGTTCTGGTTCAACGTCGCCAACCTCTTGGCCTACTTCTGGGTGGGGCGGCTGGAAGTGCACCTGGTGGCGATGGTGCGCATCGGCGTGCAGGCGGCCAACTACGCCGCCGCGTGGGTGCTGCTGCAGCGCGGCTACGGCGCGCAGGCGATGCTCCTGCTTCTGGGCGCAACTGCGGCGCTTGCTTCCCTCGCGTATCTGGCATACACGGCGCGGTTCCTGCGCGGGCCTGCCGCCCCGCTGCCCATGGGCCGCGTCCACCGCTTCGCCGTGAACATCGGCATCATCAACGGGCTGAACTACGTGCTCGGCCAGCAGTCCGACGTGGCGCTCATCGGCCTCCTCCTGCGCGACAGCGTCCAAATCGGCTTCTACAACCTGGCTGCCATGCTCAGCACCATCGCGGGCACCGCGCTCCTGATGGGCCTGGAAGGCGTGAGCCTGTCGGCGCTGGCGGAAGTGGCCGCCAAGAGCCTGCGCGACCTGGCGACCGCGTGGCGTTCCTTCATGAAGATCACCATGCTCCTGTCGGTTCCCGTGCTGATTTTCTGCGCGCTCCACGCCGCGAAACTCGTGGCGCTGTACGGCGAGACCTATCGGGAAGCCGCCCTGCTCCTTCAGGTCTATGCCCTGTTCACGGCGGCCAACCGGTTCCTGGGCGGGGGAACCAGCACCGGCACGCTGTACGCCATGCAGCGGGAAGGCTGGGCGCTTGGCATCCGCGTCGCCACGGGCATCTTGAACGTCGCCCTGGCCGTGGCGCTGATTCCCCGGTGGGGGGCGGTGGGCGCAGTGGCCGCCACCGGCTTCTGCGGGATTCTCACCACCGCCGCCGAGATGGCGCTGGTCATGCGGGTGGCGCGCGCTGCCTACCCGCTGCGGTTCGCCGTCGCCGTGGGCGTGTGCACGGCTGCAGCGGGGCTGGCGTCGCACTTCATCACGGGCAGCGGCCTGTGGGGGCTGGCGCGGGGGGCCGTCGGGTTCCTTGCAGTGTTCGCCGCGTGCTTCGTCCTGCTCAAGCCGCTGGACGGCGAGGACATGGCGCTGGCGGCGCGGCTCTCGCCGAGGCTGGGGCGCTGGGCAGCGCGGCTTGTTGGCCGCTAAGCGGGCCGAGATTCTGCACCGCGAGGCGGCCCAGAATGGCGGCAGCGGCCATTGGCCACCCCATGCCAAGCGAAGCACCCCGGGCGGCAACCGCGGCCTGTGCCTCTTCGCGCGGATTCGTGTCATTCGTGGATGAACCCCCGCGCCCATTCGCGTGAACGCGCGGTTCCGCGCCATCCGAGACAACAAGTGCGTCGCACCTTGAGCCGCAAGCAGCGCCGCCGGGGCACGAGGCCGATTTGCGCCCGTGCGCGGCTGTAGTAAACTCGTGCCGACGCCCGATGTCGGCATAGGAGACGCACGAATGCGGATTTGCATAGACATCTCACCGGCGGCGCACCGCAAAGCAGGGCTGGGCCGCCACGCCCGCGAACTGGCCGAGCGCGCCCATCGGCTGGACGCCGCCGACGAGTACAGCCTGTTCACGTACCAGCCGTCGCGGGGGCAGGTGCCTGCCAGCCTGGCCCACCTGCCGACCTACTCGGTCCCGTGGCCCGCCAAGCCCTGGCGCATGAGCGTGCTGCTGGCGCACTATGCCCACGTGCCGCAGGACGGCCTCGTGCCCGGCGTGGACGTGTTCCACGGCACCGACCACCTCCTGCCCTACTTCCGGCGGGTGCACACGGTCTTCACGCTGCACGACCTCATCCCGCTGCTGTTTCCGGAGTTCCACCTGCCGCTGAACCGCTGGTTCCTGACCCTGATGTTCCCGCGGTTCCTGCGCCGCGCGGATGCCATCGTCGCCGTGTCGGAGTGCACCAAGCGGGACGCCTTGCGCATCTACGGCACGCCCGAAGACAAGATCACCGTCATCTACAACGGCGTGGACGCGCGGTTCCAACCGGTGCGCGACGCGGAGACCCTGCGCCGAGTCCGCGCAACCTACGGCCTGCCCGAAGCCTATATCCTGTACGTGGGCACGATTGAGCCGCGCAAGAACCTGGTGCGCCTGCTGGACGCCTACCACGCCCTGCGGCAACAGGGCCACGCGCACAAACTGGTCGTCGTGGGGGCCAAGGGGTGGCTGTACCAGCCCTTCTTTGACCGAATCGCCGCGCTGGGGCTCCAGGACGAGGTCATCCTGCCCGGGTACATCGCCGACGAGGATTTGCCCGCCGTGTATTCGGGCGCGTCGGTATTCGTGTTCCCGTCACTCTACGAGGGGTTCGGGATACCCCCGCTGGAAGCCATGGCGTGCGGGGTTCCGACGGTGGTATCGGACACGTCGTCGCTGCCCGAAGTCGTGGGGGATGCGGCGCTTCAGGTGTCGCCCACCGACACCGCCGCCCTGGCCGCCGCGATGAACCGTTTGCTGGAAGATGCGGTATTCGCACAGGAACTGGGGGCGCGCGGGCCGGAGCGGGCGCGGCTGTTCACGTGGGACAGAGCGGCGCGCCAGTTGGTAGATGTGTACCATACGGTGGGGGCGATGCGGACATCGCCTTGAACTGCGAAAGGAGCGAACCATGAGCCTCATCGGCAACCTGCTGTGGATTTTCCTGGGCGGCGGCATCCTCGTGTCGCTGTGCTACCTCGTCGGCGGCATCGTGCTGTGTGCCACCATCGTGGGCATCCCGTTCGGCGTCCAGTGCTTCAAACTGGCGTGGCTGGCGCTGGTGCCTTTCGGCAAGGAAGTGGATTCCAGCGGCTCGGCCAGGGGGTTGCTCGCCATCGTGATGAACATCCTGTGGCTGGTGTGCGGCGGGCTGGAAGTGGCCGTGGTGCACCTGGTCTTCGCCGTGCTGTGCGCCATCACCATCATCGGCCTGCCCTTCGCCAAGCAGCACATGAAGTTGCTGCGGCTGGCGCTGGTGCCCTTCGGCGCGACCATCCGATAGGCTCGTTAGCGCACCCAATACCGCTGGCCGTCGGTAGCGATTTCCAGCGACCCCTTGCGGCGGGTCTGCCACACGGTTACGCCCGCGGCCTGGAGCCTCTGCAACGTGGCCGGGTGAGGGTCGGCGGCAGCGCGCGGGCCTCCCTCAATGACGGCCACCCGCGGCGCGACAGCCGCCAGGAACGACGGGTACAGCGCCTTCTCGCCCCCGTGGTGCGGCACTTTCAGCACCAGCGCCTGGGGCACATCCCGCTCGTTCATCAGGAGCACTTGCCCCTCGTCCTCCAGGTCGCCCGGGAACAGGAACGAGGCACGCCCCATGGTGAGGCGGATCACCAGGGAGCACTCGTTCTCGGAGCGGCAAGGGGTGCTGGGCGAGGGGTACAGCACTTCCAGCACCACGTCGCCATCCACCACGAACCGCTGGCCGGGCACGGCCTGGATGTGGGGGATATCCCGCGCCTGGGCAGCCGCGATGCATGCCTTGTACTCCGGCGTCTTGCCCGGCCTCGCGTCCACGAACGCGCCGACGTTGTACCGCTCCAGCACGCCGACAAGCCCGCCCGCGTGGTCGGCGTGGGGGTGGGTGAGGAAGACCAGCGCCAGGCTGCGCTGCCAGAACGGGAGCCGCCGCCCCACCTCGCTCAACAGGCGCGCGGGGTCGCTGCCGCCGTCAATGAGCACCGCGCTCCCCCTGGGCGTGCGGATCAGCACCGCGTCGCCTTCGCCCACGTTGACGAAATGCACGTGGAGCCGCCCGTCGGGCATCTGCAACCCCGCAATCCACACCAGCGCCGCGACGATGGCCAGCGCGCCCTGCCACCGCCAGCGGCGCACGGCCTTCGCCCAGCGCCGCGCCGCCGGGCCAAGCCACCGCCGCACGCGACGGGAGCCGAAGGTCAGCCCCGCCGCGACCGCGTAGTACCCGACGACCGCAGGCCAGGGCACACGCGCCACCTCCAGGCTTGCGCCGGGCACTGCCGCCAGCGCCTCCGCCACGCGAATCGTGTAGGCCAGGAACAGCCACGCTGCCCACGCCAGCGGCATCCCCAGCGGAACCCATATCAGGCCCAGCAGCAACCCCACGCCGCCCCACGTCATCACCTGCGGCTGCGCGGGGACGATGAGGAGATTGGCAATCAGGCTGATGGGCGACAGGTTGTGGAAATAGGCCACGGTCAGGGGCAGGGTGAGCACCTGCGCCGCCAGGGTGGTCGCCAGCGCATCCCCGAACCAGCCCACGGCCACCTTGCCCCACGCCGCCGGGACATGCGCCGATAGGAACGCGCCCACGCGCCGATGGAGCGGCTCGGCGTACAGAATCATGCCGAGCGTGGCGGCGAAACTCAACTGGAACCCCACGTCCCAGATCGCCTGCGGGCGGATGGCCGTCATGAGCAGCGCCGAGGCTGCCAGCGCGTTCAGCGCGTCGCTTCGGCGGCCCAGCAGCAGCGCCACCAGCGCGATGCACCCCATGATGGCCGCGCGCACCACCGGCGGGTCGGCACCCACCAGCACGGCGTACAGGGCGACCGCGGGAATCGTCGTCGCCACGGCCCACCTGCGCCCGATGGTGCGCGTGAGCATCTTCAGCAGCGCGCCTGCGATGACGGTGATGTTGAACCCGGAGATGGCGATGATGTGCGCGGTGCCGGTCGTGCGGAAGGCGTCCATCACGTCCGCCGAAATCCCGCCCTCGCGTCCCAGCAGGATGCCGGTCAGCAGCCCCGCTTCGGGGTTGGGAATCAGCGCCGCGATGACCGCCTCGCCCCGCATTCGCAGCGCGCTGAGGGCCTGCCGCAGCCCGCGCCGCTCGGCCTGCTGCACCACCTCCACCGAGGGCATCGTCATCAGCGAGAACACGCCTTCGCGCGCCAGGTAATCGCGGTACGAGAAGTCCTCCCAGACGGGCGGGGCGGCCAATTTGCCGCGCAGCCTGACTACATCGCCCTGGTGGACGGTGGGGTACGCCGGGAGCGTGGCGAGCACCAGCCCGCGCACGGGTGCATAGCCGTAGGCGTGGGTGATTTCGCGGGCGGAGATGCGGGCGCGCCAGCGGGTTCCACGCGGTTCGGGCTCGTCGTACACGACGCCGACCAGCGTTACGTCGCCGCGCTCGTTGTACCAGGCGACATGCGTCTCGTCAATGCGGGGAAGGCTTGCCGCGTAGCGCCACCCCCCAAGCAGCAGAAAGACAGCGGCCAGCAGCAGCAGGCTGGCGCGGGTCTTCCGGGCGAGGACGGCTCCTACCACCGCCGCGCCGAAGCCCGCGAGCCAGACGACACTCGGAACATGGGCCTGTCGGGCCAGCCAGATGCCCGCAATCCAGGCCGCCGCTACCCACACAAGCCGCATAATCACTCCCCACTGGTAGGCCGCGCAAGCGTGCGATGAGCCTCTCAACCGAGAGCGCGGAAAACGCCGAGGAATCCCCGGAACGGCCGCCCCCACCCCGCTCTGCGTCTCTGCGGTGAACCCGTGGCCGAATTCACGCGTCGCGGCGCATGAGGTCGCGGAGGTAGGGGTCGTGCTGGAGCATGAGCCGCAGCCCGGCGCGCACGTCCACCTTGGGCGCGTAGCCCAGCAGCGCCCGCGCCCGCGTCAGGTCGGCCACCAGGCGCGAGACGCCGCCCGTGTCGGCCTGGCTGTGCAGCGAGTGCACCTCGCGCCCGATGGCCTCGGCGATCAGGTCCACCAGGGCGCGGACGCTGGTCTCCTGGCCCGAACCGACGTTGATGACCTGGCGGTTGACCCCCGTCGCCTCGGATGCCGCCACCAGCGCGTCCACCACGTCGTCTATGTACACGAAGTCGCGGGTCTGTTGGCCCGTGCCGAACACGATGACCGAGCCGCCCGACAGCGCCTGCTTGAGGAAGAACGGGATGACGGGCGCGTGGGCCGCCGGGACAAACTGCCCCGCGCCATAGGCGTTGAAAATCCGAAGGCTCACGGTCTCAATGCCGTACAGTGCGCCCAGGGTGTTCACGTACAGTTCCGAGGCCAGTTTGCTCACGGCGTAGGGCGAGCGCGGGTGCGGCCAGGCGCTCTCCGAGACGGGCTGCGTCTCCTGGTCGCCGTACACCGCGCCCGACGAGGCGAAGACGACCCGCCCCACGCCCGCGTCGCGCGCCGCCTGCATCACCGCCACCGTGCCGCCCACGTTCACGTCGTTGTACTCGCGGGGGTAGAGGACCGACTCGGGGACCGACACGCGCGCCGCCAGGTGGTACACGCAGGAAATGCCCTGAAGGAGCGTCCAGAGTTTGGGGACATCGCGCACATCGCCTCGGGTGAAGACGACGCGGCGGTCCAGACGCGCCGGGTCGCCCGCGCTCAAATCGTCCAGCACGCGGACGTGGTGTCCCTCGGCCACCAGGCGATTGGCCAACGCCGCGCCGATGAACCCTGCCCCGCCTGTGATCAGAACCCGCATAGGGCCTCCATTGTGTTTGACGTCAATGGGTGCGCCGCCGCCATTCCGTCTTCAGTTCCAATTGGGTCAGGTCGTCCCCGATCTCCAGGAAGTCGGCCAGCAGGCGGTTGAACCGGCCCACCTCGTCCAGCATGGGGAAGTGGCGAGAGTCGTCCATGGCGAGGACCCGCACGCGCGGGTTGTTGCCCTCCAATCCCGCCGCCTGGCCAGGGTCCACCAGCCCATCCTTGCGCCCGTACACGAGGAGCGCGGGCACCTGCAACTGGCCGAGCAGCGGCCGGATGTCAAACCCCTTGAGGCTCGCCAGGCTCTCGTCCAGCGCGTTCGGCGCGATGCGAGCGATGTCCTGCCACACGATGTCGTGGGTGATCTGCCGCTTCTGCTGGAACTTGCCGAGGGGCGACCTGCCGAGGATGGCGCCGGCGTTCAGCCCCGCCTCGCTGAGCGGCGTGCTCACCAAGGCCAGCCGCGGCACGCGCTCGGGGTGTCTTGCCGCGAAGTGCGTCGCCAGGATACCGCCCAGGCTGTGGGCCACCAGTGGGGCCTTGAGGATACCCATCTGATCCATGAAGGCTTCCAGCAGGCGCAGGTACGAGTCCAGGTCGTGGCGGCCGCCTTGCTTGTCCGAGTCGCCGTACCCCCACAGGTCAAAGGCGTGCGTGCGGTAGTTCTCGGACAGCGCCTCCATGGCGTGCATCCAGTAGCGCCACGAGCCGAGCCAGCCGTGCAGAAAGATCAGCGGCTTGCCTCGCCCCAGTGTCTCGTAGTGGATGATTCGCTCCTCAATGAGGATGACGCTCATCGCCGCTCCCTGGCCACCCGCGGCTCACTTGGCTTGGGCGGCCGCCAGCACGTTTCGCAACCGGTTGGGCAATTCCTCGGGCGAGAACGGCTTGAGAATATAGTCCGCCGCCCCCAGCGAAAGCCCCTGTTTGATGTCAGCCTCTTGCCCGCGAGCCGAGAGAAACACCACGGGGATGTCCTTGGTCTTCGGGTTCGCCTTCAGCGCCTGGCACGCCTGGTGCCCTGTCATGCGCGGCATCCGCACGTCCATGAGCACCAGGTCGGGCATCACCGCCAGCGCCTGCTGCACGGCCTCCTCTCCGTTGCTCGCGGTTACCACTTCAAACCCGTTGAATTCCAGCACGAAGCGGATCAACTCCAGAATGTCCCGCTCGTCTTCGGCCACAACGATTCTCGGCATCCCAGCAACCTAACCCCAGGAGATAATCTATTCTGCGCTGGCGGCAGCGCCTTCGTCCGGCTTCGCCTTTTCGTTCGGCTTGGCCTTGGCCTCCAGCGTCTTTCGCACCTCCTCCACCAATTCCGGGATGGAGAAGGGCTTGGTCATGAACTTGGTGGCCCCCAGGGCCAGCGCCCGCTCGCGCTTGACCTTGTCCTCGGCGATGCTGGCCGTCATCACGATGACCGGTATGTCGGCGGTGTTCGGGTTCCGCTTCAGTTGCTCCAGCACGGAATAGCCGTCCAGTCCGGGCATCTTCAGGTCCAGCAGGATGAGGCCGGGGCGCTCCCTCTCGGCCACAGCCAACACCTGGCGGCCGTCCGACACCGCCCGCGCCACGAACCCATTGCGCTCCAGCACCTCGCGCAGCAGTTTCTGCGTGTCCTCGTTGTCGTCGCAGATGAGCACGAGGTCATGGGCGAACAGGATGGAGTGCACCGTGTTGACGAGCCGCTTCTCATCCACCGGCTTGCCCAGGTAGTCCACCGCGCCCAGACGGTAGGCCCGGTCGGGGTCGGGCACGATGGACAGGATGACGACGGGGATGTCTGTGGTTTCCGGGTTCGCCTTCAACTCACTGAGGACCTCAAACCCATCCTTGCCCGGCAGTCGGATGTCCAGCGTGATGAGGTGCGGCTTCTCGCGCAGGGCGATGTCCATGACCTCATCGCCCCGGCCGCAGGTGAGCACCTCGTACCCTTCTTCGGTCAGGTGGTGCGCCACCAGGTTGGCGATGTCCGGCTCGTCCTCCACCACGAGGATGCGCTTGCCCGCGCCGATGGGTTCGGCCTCTTCCGTAACCTCTTCTCGCGGCGGCAGCGGCTGGTCAAATACGGCGATGGGCATGGTGAAACTGAAGGTGGACCCCTTGCCCAACTCGCTCTTGAGCCAGATGGTGCCGCCGTGCATCTCCACGAACGACTTCACGATGGCCAGGCCCAGGCCGGTTCCGCCCGTCTCCTGCACCACCGGATGGTCGGCCCGATAGAAGCGGTCAAAGACCTTCTTCTGGTCCTCGGGCGAGATGCCGATGCCGGTGTCGGCCACGTCAATCTGCACCTTGTCGGACACGCGCCGCGCCGACACGGTGATCTTCCCGCCCGCGGGCGTGTACCGACAGGCGTTGTCCACCAGGTTGGTGAGAATCTGGGTCAGGCGGTCGCGGTCGGCGTACACCGGCGGCAGCGGCGATTTGACCTTGACCGTAACCGTCAGTTGCTTCTCCTCCGACTTGGTGCGCAGCGCCGTTACCACGTCCTGGATGACCTTGGCGGCATCGGTGGGCTGGCGGTCCAGGCGGATGCGGCCCGTCTCAATCCGCGAGATATCCAGCAGGTCGTTCACCAGCGTCGCCAGGCGGTCGGCGTTGGACTTGATGACGGTCAGGAACTTGCGCTGGGCGTCGGTGATGGGGCCGGCCGCCTGCATGAACAGCAGGTCGGTGTAGCCCTTGATAGAGGTCATGGGCGTGCGCAACTCGTGGGACACGGTGGAGATAAACTCATTCTTGACGCGCTCGGCCTCCACCTCCTTGGAGATGTCGCGGAACAGCGCCACCGTGCCCAGCAACTCGTCGCCCATCATCACCGGAGCCACGCGCACGCTGGCCACCTTGTTGCCCACGGCGAAGCGCTCCTCCATCTGCGGCCCCTGGCGCGACGCGATGCCCACCCAGCGGCTCACAGCGGCCAGGCCGCGCGCCGCCATCTCGGCCCCCGCCGACAGCGTGGCCGGCAGCGCGTGCACGTTCTCGTTCATCACCACGCTGCGCGGCACGCCCAGAATGCGCTCGGCGGCGTCGTTGAACAGGATGATGCGCCCATCGGTGTCGGTAACCACCACTCCGTCGGCGATGCCTTCCAGGATGGCGCGGGTCTTGGATGCTTCGGTCTGCTGCATGCGCAACATGTCGCCCAGCCGGTCCGCCTGCTCCTGGATGAGGCGGTACAGTTCGGCGTTGCCGATGGCCGTGGCGATCTGCGTCGCCGCGGCGGTTACCATCTTCAGGTGCACCTCGCTGAAGTAATCGGGCCGCGGGTCGGCCAGCGTCAGCACGCCGAGGATGTCCTCGCCGGCCTGGAGCGGCACCGACAGCGCCGAGCGGACCGTCTCCTCGCCGGCCGCTGTGATCCAGCGTTTGTCCTTCGTTACCTCAGCGACGATGACGGCCTGGCGGTGTTGGAGCACCCACCCGGCCAGTCCAACGCCCACACTGAATGTCCGCGAGGCCTCGCCCTGCTCCATCGTGCCCCGTGTCAGCGATGCGCGGTGCACCAGTTTGCCCGTCTGCTGATCCAGCAGAAGAATGGAACCCCGCTTCATGCCGATGGATTCCTTGAGCAGTTGCAGGGCGCGGCTCATGACGCGGTTCAGGTCCAGCGTCTGGCTCAACTCGCGGGCGATGCGGTACAGGGCCTCGGTGCGGTCGCGCTCAATGGTGAGTTCCTCGTTGGCCTTGGCCAGTTCGCGCGTGCGCTGCTCCACACGCGCCTCCAGTTCCGAGTTCAGGCGCGTGATCTCCTCGTACAACTGGGCGTTGCGGATGGCGCGCGAAGCCTGGTTCACCAGGAAGTTAACCAGCGACACGTCCCTGTCGCCGAAGTGGTGGGGTTCGGTGGAACCTGCGAACAGCACGCCGATGGTCTGGCCTTCCACTTGCACCGGCACGCCCAGCATGGACCGGATGCCCATCTGCTTGATCACCGGGCTAACGCGGTCATCCTGCGCCACGTCGTCCAGGACGAGGGGCTTGCCCGACTTCAGGATTTGCGCCGTCAGCCCCTTGGCGCGCGGCTTGTGGACCTCAACCTGCTGCGCCCATTCGGGCGGGTCTGACACCACCTTGAAGGTCAGTTCGTCCTCGCCCGCTCCCTTGACGTACAGCGTGGCGATCTGCGTGTGGGTGAGTTGCAGGGCGCTCTGGGCGATGAGGGCGAGCACCCGGTCCAGTTCCAGCGTCTCGCTGAGGGCCACGCCCAGGTCGTACAGCAGGCGCATCTCCTCGGCGCTCTGGCGCGTCTCCTGGAACAGGCGGGCGTTCTGCACTGCCGTGGCCACCTGCGCGGCGATGGTCTGCAGCACGTTCAGGTCTTCTTCGGAGTAGGCGCGCGGCTTGGCGTAACTCTGCACGGCGATCACGCCGATGACCTTCTCGCCCACGATCATGGGCACGCCCATCCACGACAGCGCGGGCCTGCCCACCGGCGGATTGCCCAGAATCTCGGTGGCGACCTCCACCACGTTCTCGGGCAGGAACAGCGGCTGCCGCGTGCGGATGATGTGCTCGGTCAGGCTGCGCGTCCCGCGACGGCTCTGCCAGGTTACGCGCTCGCCTTCCTCAATCGCCAGCGGGAAGGATACCTCGTCATTCTCCTCGTCGTAGAAGGCGATGTAGAAGTTGGACGCATCAATCAACTGGGCGATCTGCTGATACGCTTCTTCCAAGATCGCCGGCAAGTCCAGCGTGGAACTGATGGTCTGGCCGATGCGGTTCAGCACGGCCAGCGAGCGAATGCGCCGCTCGGATTCCTCAAACAGGCGTGCGTTCTCAATGGCCACAGCCAACTGGTCGCCAAACGTCTGCAAGAGGAACAGGTCATCGTCGCCGAAGGCGTCCAACTCGTGGCTCTGCACGTCCAGCACGCCGATGACGCGGTCGCCGATGACCAGCGGGACGGTGCACTCCGAGCGCGTGTCGGCCAGCAGCGGGTGCGGCACGTAGTACGGGTCCTTGGTTACGTCGTTGGCGATGAGGGGCTGGCGGGTGCTGGCGGCGTGGCCGATCATCCCTTCCTGGCCCACCTTGAGCCGCAGCCCTTCTTCGCGGATAGCGCGGCCCACAGAGCCGTTGCCCGCGCGGTACACGGCCTCCTGCGTGTCGGGGTCAATCAGGAACACGTGCACGTGGTCGTAGTTGAACGTCTCGTGCACCAGTTCCACCACTTCGGTCAGCAGTTCGTCCAGGCCCAGGATGGACGCGATGCGCCGCCCGACCTCGCTGGTGGCCTCCAACTGGGTGGCGCGTCGGCGCGTCTCCTCGTACAGGCGGCTGTTCTCAATGGCCACCGCCGTCTGCGCGGCCACCGCCGACAGGATGCGCAAATCCCGCTCGCCGAAGGCATCCGACTGGCTGCTCTGCGCGTCCAGGACGCCGATGAGGCGGTTGCCCACCATCATGGGCACGGCGATTTCCGAGCGGGTCTGGGAATCCTTCTGGATGTAACGCGCGTCCTGGGTAACGTCCGGCACCACCAGCGGCTGCTTGTTCTCGGCCACCCAGCCGGTGATCCCCTCGCGCCCCACCTGGATGCGCATGCCCTTGATGTCCTCCATATACCCCACGGCGGCGCGCACCACCAGGTCATCGGTAACCGGGTCCAGCAGCAGGAATGCGCAGTTGTCGTACCCTGCCGACTGCTGGAGCGCGCTCAGCACGTCCTCCAGCATCTCCTCCGGGTCCAGCGTGGAGACCAACCCACGGCTCACGTCGTACATGGCCGAGATTTCGCGCATGCGCGAGATGACGTTCTCGTAGAGCATGGCGTTCTCAATGCCGATGGCCGCCTGGTTGGCGAACACCTCCAGCGCGGCGATGTCTTCCGGTTCGGGCCTGCGGCGGCTCACGGGGTCATCCAGCGACAGGTAGCCGATGTGTCCCTTGCTGCCGGTCAGCGGGACGATGAGGGCATCGGTCGGCTGCCACTCGCCTGGCTCGCGCTCGCCCAAATCGGGCACGTACACGGGCGCGCCGCTCCCTTCCAGTGCGCCCTTGCCGTCGCCCGTGATGAGGTACGACTGGCTGATGCGGTACCGCTCGTCCAGCAGGCTTTCCAGCGCGGAGCGGGGGAAGGGCGCGGACGAAACCGCCGCATCCTCGCCCAGGCCCGCCGTCGCCACCACCCGCACCAGGCTGGGGTCTTCGCCGTCAATCAGGTTCAGCGCCACGAGGCGATACCCCATCTGCTTGTGCGCGGCCTCGGCGATTTCGCGGCAGACCTGGTCCAGGCTCATCTCGGCCTTCAGGGCGTTGCCGAAGTTGAGCAGGTTGCTCAGTTGCTCGGCGCGGCGGGCCATCAGTTGGCTCTGCGCCAACTGCTTCTCGTACAGTTGCGCGTTCTCAATGGCGATGGCCGCCTGGTTGGCGAAAATCTCCAGCGCCTCCACCACGGCGCGGGTGGGCACTCGCCCGTCGCGCGGCTCGTCCACGCTCAGCAGGCCCAGAATCTCGCCCGACGACGAGTGCAGGGGAATGATGAGCATGTCTTCGGGATGCCATTTGCCCTGCTCCCATTCCTCCTCCTCTGGCGCTGGCGGGGTATAGACGTGGAGGCCCTCCTGCCACTCGTGCGCCTTCTGGTGCGGGAAGAAGTAGGACTGGCTGATGCGGTACTCGTCGCGCATGATGCGGGTGAACCGCTCCAGCGGCTGGCGCACCCGTCGCATCTCCTCAAAGACGGCGATGGGCAGCCCCGCCGCCGCCACGCGCCGCAGGTAGGGCGGATCGCCCTCCACCACACTCAACAGCGCCAGGTTGAACCCCGTCGTGTCGGGAATGGCGTAGACGATCTGATCCAGCACCTCTTCCAGCGACAGGTTCATGCGGAGCGCGTTGCCGATTTCCAGCAGGCTGCGCAACTGCTCGGCGCGACGGCTCAGGCTGGCCCCAAGGCGCACCTGCTCCTGATACCGCCAGGCGTTGCCGATGGCCACGCCCGCCTGGTTGGCCAGCGCTTCCAGGAACCTGACCGTGTCCTCGTCAAAGGCCTGGACTTCCATGGAGCGCAGGCTGATGACGCCCGCCACGGCCCCCTCGTACAGAATGGGCACAGCCACGGCGGACAGGGTACCCTTGCGGATGCAGACCGGGCGCGTCTCCTTGCGCGCGTCGGCCACAATGACGGACTTGGCCGAGCGGATGGCATCCTCGGCGACGCTGGGCCCGTCGCCCAGCACCATCTTCTTGAGGATGGCCTCTTCCTCCTCGGTGTAGCCCTTGTACGCCGCGATGTGGAACTTGCCGCTCTCCACGTCCAGCAGGGCGATGTTGCCGTGAGATGCGCGGGTGGCGCGGATGGCCTCGGTGATCACCACCTCCAGGATGCGCTCCAGTTCCAGCGTGGCGTTGAGTTCGCGCGTGATGCGCTGGAGCGCCGTCATCTGGTCCACCTGGTGCCGCAGTTGCTCGTCGGTGCGCTGGTACAGGCGCAGGTTCTGGATGCCAGCCGCCAGTTGCGCGGCGATGGTCGCCAGGAGCCGCTCGTCTTCGGCGGAAAACGTGCCATCGCGCTTGTTGCCCGCGTGGAGTTCGCCCAGGACGACGTCCTGAGTCCGCAGGGGCACCGAAAGCACCGTGCGGAACCCGTACTTCTGAATCAGCGGGCGGTAGGCCGGGATGATACGCTTGTCGTTCGGCGCGTCCGACGAGCGGAACGGGCGGCCCGTGCGGAACACGCCGTAGGCGAAGTCGGGCGTCTGCGCGTCAATGGACAGGGCCTCGGCCTCGTCGGGCGGCAAGCCGACAACTGCGCTGGCCCGCGCCTCCAGGCGGTTCGTCGTCTCGTTGTACAGCAGCAGCGCCATCTTCTCGGCCTTCAGCAGGTCGGCCGCCTTGCGCAGCGTCTCCTGCAGCATCTGCTCCATGTCCAGCGTGGAGGTAACGATGCCCGCGATCTGGAACAGGCCCGCCATCTCGTCCACGCGGGCCTGGGTCTCCTCGTACAGGCGCGCGTTCTCAATGGCCACGGCGGCCTGGCCTGCAATGGCCTGGAGCAGGCGCAGGTCCTGCTGCGAGAACGCATTGGGGCGGTCTGCCGCCATCTCCAGCGTGCCGACCAGTTTCTGCCCCTTCATCAACGGCACGCCTATATACGAGCGGTAGGGGGCCTCCTCCAGGCTGAATCGGGGCCGCACGTCGGTGCGCGCCCGCGTGTCGGGGATAAACAGGGGCTTCTGGTTGCGGGTGATCCAGCCGGTGTACCCCTGGTCGGGCGTGTAGGTGGTGCCCACCTGGGTCAGATAGCCCGGTTCGCCCGCCGCGGCGCACGTAACCATCACGCCCTGGTCTTCGTCCCACAGGTTCACTTCCGCCACGTAGTAGTCCAGCAGGCGGCGCGCGCTCTCCAGGATGGTCTGAAGCGTGGACTCCAAGTCCAGGCTGCCCGCAATCGCCTGGCCCACCTCGTTCAGCAGCGAAATCTCCTGGAAGCGGCGGAGTTCCTGGTCGTAGAGCCGCGCGTTGCGGACGGCCACCGCCGCCTGGTTCGCCAGGTTCTCCACAAACGCCAGGTTGTCCGTCGTAAAGGCCCCAGGACGGTTGCTCTCCAGGTTCAGCACGCCCAGCACCTGGTTCTCGTAACGGATGGGGACCGTCAACTGGGAGCGCGTATCGGGCAGGGCCGGCACGTAGTCCGGGTCTTTGGTTACGTCGGGGACCAGCGCGGGCCTGCCGGTGCGCACCACGCGCATGGTGATGCCCCCTGGCGCGGGCCGCTGCATATCCCCTTCGGGCGTGATGAGCGTGGGATAGTTGCGCTGCGCCAGGAGTTCCAGCGTATCGGTCTCGGGGTCGTACAGGCCCGCCAACGCCGAGGTCGCGCCGGTGGCCTGGATGGCGCGGGCGATGAGCAAATCCAGCACGCGGTGCAAATCCAGCGTGCTGGCCAACTCGCGCGTGATCTCGCTCATGGCGCCCAGTTCTTCCACGCGCCGCGCCAGCGTCCGGTCGGTGGCGGTGTACAGTTGCGCGTTGGCCAGTGCCAGCGCCGCCTGGTCTGCGATGGCTTCCAGGAAGTGCACGTCGGCGTCCGTGAACGCCTGCGGGGTCCGCGCCTCCAGGTTCAGCACGCCCACCACCACGTTGCCGATGCGGATGGGGACCGCCACCTCGGAGCGCGTCTCCGGCACCAGCGCGAAGTAGTCCGGGTCCTGCGACACGTCGGGGATGAGGGCCGGCTGGCCGGTCTCGCGCACCCGCCCCACGACGGTCTTGGTGGAGTCAAAGTCCAACCCCCTGTAGGCCATGATCTGGTCGGGGGTGTAGCCGTAGGCTTCGCGCAGCGCCAGTTTGCCCGTGCTCTCATCCACCAGGAGCAAGGCCCCATGGGTAGCGGGCGTCGCGGCCACCGTCTCCTCCACGATCATGGGCAGGAGTTTGTCCAGTTCCAGCGTGCTGCTCAGTTGGCGGCTGATGCGCTGCAAGGCGGTGAGTTCGTTGACGCGCCTGCGAGACTGGGCCAGCACCTCCTGGCTTTCCAGGTGTTCGGCGCGCTCCCGCTGTTCCGCCTGCACCAGGTAGCGGACGATGTACGCCAGCGCGTAGTAACTGAACAGGCCCGTGATCAGATAAGACCAGCGAATTGGCTCGCCCGATGGCCACAGGGGCGGAACGAGCGGCAGCAGGAACGCAATGGCGATGCCCGCGACGTATGCCGCCAGGGCCACGAGCGGTAGGTGCGCTGCACCCAGGCCCACGAGGAAATACGGCAGAATGGACGCAGGGCTGGTGCGCCCGCCCGTCAGGTAGAAGACCGCGACGGAAAACGGCACCTCAACGGCAAGCAGCCCCAGGAAGGCATGGCGCTCGCGGAAGGCCCGAACCGCGCGGATGCGGAGCAGGAGCACCTGTGCGACAAGCAACCCAAGAGTCCAGAGTCCCACTCGGCCCTGATTGGCCAGGGAAGAAATCAGCGCGTACAGCCAGCCAAACCAGTACAGCCAGACAACGACCTGCTGCGCTCTCAATCTCCCTCTGGAAATGTTCATCCGCAACTCCGTCTGCGTAGTTTTGGGGGGAATGCTGCTAGCCGATCTCCCCGCATTGGGCGATGGCGGCGGCGCGGCGCGCATCCGAGGCCACCTCGGTGATCTCGCGGATGTCGCTGAAGCGGCCCGCCCCGCCGTGCACGGTTCCCACGGCCAGCATCATGAGCGCGACCTTCTTCTCTCGTCCCGTCTCGTCCTTGACCAGAAGGTAGCCGCGCTCGCGGTCCTTGAAATTGTAGAAACTCTTGACCTCGTCGTTGAAGCGCGTCGTGATGCGTTCTCGCAACGTCGCTTCTCGGTCGGGCGTGGTGATGATGATGAAGTCGCCGCCGCCGATGTGGCCCACGAAGTCTTGCCCGCCCTCCAGCGCATCAATGGCCTCCCCCAGCACCATCGCCGCGAAGCGCAGGACATCATCGGCCGCGACGAACCCGTACAGGTCGTTGAAGGCGCGCAACCCGCACACGCCGATGTAGAGCACCGTCCAGTTGTCGCGCTGGATCAGGGACTTCAACTGCTCTTCTATGAGCCGCCCGCTGGGCAGGCCGGTAACGGGGTTCGTCAGGTTCTCGTAACTGGCCCGGCGCAAGGCATTCTTCACCCGCAGGTGCAGTTCTTCCATGTCAAAGGGCTTGGTGATGTAGTCGTCCGCGCCCAGTTGAAGGCCGGCGATGCGGTCGGCCCGCTCGTCCTTCTGGGTGAGGAAGATGATGGGGATGTGGCTCGTGCGCAGGTTGGTGCGCAGGCGGCGGCACACCTCGTAGCCGTCAATGTCCGGAAGTTTGATGTCCAGAATCACCAGGTTGGGCAATTTGCGCCGCGAAATCTCCAGGGCGTCGCTGCCGTGCGTAGTAGCCAGCACCTCGTATCCCTGGGACTCAAAATAGAAGGCGAGCAGGCTTGAGATGTCGCGGTCGTCCTCTACAATCAGAATCCTGTCCTTCGGCATGTCTATCCTCCCTAACACCTTAGGCTACAAGCGCACCTGCCTGTTCCTATTATACCACTCCTGCACAAGAAGGCACTTCCACAAGTTCACCCCTCACGCGAAGGGGCGCCGGGCGGAAGCCGTGCCGCTCGGCGATGGTGCAAATTGTGAGCACCCGCTCGGGGGCGATGGTCCGCCCCAGCGTGTAACTCTCGTATCGGCCCTCCAGGGCCAGTGCAATTGTCTCGGCCATGCACGCGTAGGCGTGGCCGGGCGGCAATCCGAAGTTAATCCCGAAGTCCGGGGTCCCCGGCACGATCACATCGCCGCCCGAATAGACCGCTACATTCAGCCCCATCTCCCGCACCGCCGCCGAGACATCGGGCGGCAGCGCCAGGTCGTACACGGCAGCGCCCGGCCGCAGGTGCTGCGGCCGAATCAGCGGCCCCGCCGAGTTCGTCGCGCTGACGACGATATCGGCATCCCGCAGCGCCGTCAGGTCCGTCGCGCCCGACACCGTGCCGGAGGCCACCGCTCCCAGCGCGTGCACCAACTGCTGCACGGCATTGGCATCGCGTCCCACCACGCGCAGGTGCCCCACCTTGCGGCACAGCAGGCGGGCGCACGCGCTGCCGATGGACCCGGTCCCGCCCAGCACCGCCACGCACAGGTCGCCCAGCGGCTTGCCCATGGACTGGGCGATGGCCTGCACCGACAGGCACGTAACGGCCACCGTGTAACTGTTGCCCGTGGTAACGGGCACGTTCAGTGCGCGCGCGACCGTCTCGCCCGCGTCGCCCACTGCCGAGGTCAGCGCCCCCAGACCCACGATGCCCGCACCCAGCCGCTCGGCCAGTTGCCCCGCGCGGATGATCTGCCGGTACACCCGCCGCAGCGGGAACTGCGTCATCGCCCTCGGCGTGAGCGGACAGGCCACAAGCCACCCTTCCGCCTCTACCAACTGTGCAGTACGGATGCCAGTAACGTGCCAAAGATAGACGGGCGGAAAGTAGCCCGACAGGAAATCCAGCCACCGCAATGGCAAGCGGCTCAAAAGGCGGAACCGCCGAGCCACGTCCCTCCGAACGTCCAGAGGGTGCACGATGAATCCGAAACGTTCCACCTCAATCCCTCGTGTACTTCTGAGGGTGAAGGTGCTCCTCCCCCAGCCGCACGTGGTCGCTCTGCTCAAACAGCACGTTGTCCGAGATCACGCCGCGGCCTTCTGCGCGAATGAGCACGGTGTCGGACTCAATGGTGCGCGCCGGGTAGATCACCATCCCCGCGCCGATGCGACAGTTGTGCCCCACGCACCCGCCGAGGACGGGCAAGCCCACAGGTTGGGGCTGGCCCTTGTGCATCGTTCGCAGCGGTTTCCCCAGCAGGTTGAAATCGGTGAAGACCGTGTTCGCCCCCACAAACGAATGGCGCCCCACCACGCACAACTGGAGCGTGGCGTTCTGGGCCACCATGGAGTTCTCCATAAGCGTGGTCATGAACAGCGCCGCGCGGAAGGGAAGGTAGCACCCGTCGCTGACGACGCTGAGCATCACCTGGCAGCCTTGCATGACGTTGACGTTGCTGCCGATGATGGAGTTGGTTACCACCGCCCCCGGGCCGATGGTGCTGTTGTCGCCGATGATGGCCGGCCCCTGGACGATGGCCGTGGGGTCAATCTGCACGTTGCGCCCCACGCGGATCATCCTGGATGACGACAGGAACTGCCGCCGCTCCAGCAGCGAGCGCAACAGCACGCGCGCCGCTTTGGAGAACCGCGTTACCTCGTGCTCCATCTTCGCCCCCATGCTGAAGATGCCGAAGGGCGAATTGGCCATGAAGATGTGCACCCAGTTCTCTATGGACAGGAACGGCCGCAGCGGCACCCAGAAGACCAGTTCCCCCTTCTCCGAGGCCATGTACGTGGGGATGTGATAGTATCCGATTTCCCGCGCCATGGTGTCCACGACCACCGGCTCCGGCGTCTCGTCGGTCGGCCCGTTGGGGTAGTACCACAGGTCGGCCACGTACACGTCGCCCTGGCGGTGGATGTTGTCCTGCAGAGGCAAAGCGTGGACGACGATGGCCTTGTCGTCGGGCGAAAAGGCCACCTGGCAGGGCTTCCGACGGGCCTTCGCCAGGCGTAGGAACTCGTGGACGAAGTCTTCGTCAAAGAACAGGTTATCGCGGTAGACGATGCATTCCTCGCGGATGGGCGGGAGCGGGTCGCCGCTCTCCACCTCCACCTCGGTGAGGCAGTAGCGGGCGAGGACGTCGCGCTGGTGCAACCACAGGGGCTTATTGAGCACGCGCAAATCCCGCGCAGGCTCGTTGAAGGGGGGTATCTTCGTCCGATCGCGAATGACTATTCGTATCATGGCCCTCTGGCACCCTCCAGATTGCCCACCGTCTTGCGCGCTCCTCCCCATGGGTCCGGGCGAGGCGCGGAAAGCCCTTGGCCAACCGGCGGGCTGGGGGGTACCTCGCCCGGCCTGGGATTCATCCTTGAGACAAGCGCCCGGAGCGGCCGCGCCGGCGACCGGCCCCGGCTTGCACTGCTGGGTCTATCCGTGCTCCCCCTGCCTAGTCCAACGGTTTCTTGTCAATCACGAAACAGCACGTGGGATCGCCCTTGGCGATGCAGGTCGTCTCCACGACCGACATGTTCTTGCCGCCCGTTACCCAAGCCAGGCTTTCCTGCAACAGGCCCAGGGCGACGTAGCAGATGGGCGTCTGCGACTTGCGGCCCCAACACACCGGACAGCGCACGATATGATAGTAGAAGTGCTCGTTGTCCTCCTCCAGGCGCACCACCTGGTCGCTGGAGCGGTTGAAGGTCTCGGCCATGACGCCCAGACCCAGCCGCAGTTTCATACCCAGCGGCATGAGGCGCATGGCCAGGTCGCTGATGCCGAGCATCGCGCCGTACTCTTTGAGCACGTACTTGAACGTGGCGCGGCCGCCGCGGATGCCCAGGCCCCTCCCGCCGCGCGGCCCGTACACGTCGTCCAGCGCCTGGTTGAGCGCCGCGAAGTCCTCAAACGGGAACTCGCGCTCAAAGTTGTTGGGCGGGTAGTTATTGATGAGGTGCTTCAGTTTCGCCAAGTTGAGCAGCGCGTTCACGCCGTTCTTGCCGAGCACGTCCTCCAGCGCCTGCAGGTAGATGCGGGCCATCTTGTTGCCGTAGTAGTACCGAGGCTGGGCCCCCTCGCCGTGCTCGTGCTCCGCATGCTCGTGCGTGTGCTGCTCCTCTTGACCGTGCTGCTCTTCGTGGGTGGCTTTTTCCTCGTCCATGAGTCCTCCAATGAAAATTCATGAAACCCTGGTTGGAGCCGTGTTCGCCCCTCAATGCGATGCCAGAAACTGCCTCAACCGGCTGTTGAACAGGTTCGGGTCATCCAGCATCGGAAAATGCCCGCAATGCTCAAGCCGGACCAGATCTGCCTTCGGAGCGCCGCGCAACAGCACGCCCCCCTGCCGCGGGTCCACGATAAGGTCCCGCTGCCCGTAGAACCCCAGCACCGGCACCCGCACCTCGCCCAACCTGGGCGTCAGGTCTGTCAGGCGCAGCGAGCGGATGCTGGACAGGAACGCCTCCAGCGTCGTGCGCGACAGGTCGCCCATGATCATGTCGTACCATTTGCGCCAGTCGTGAGCCAGCCGCGGCGAGAAGGTGCGTATCCCCCAGCGCAGCAGCGCCGGCATGTGCCAGACCAGATACGCCACCGGCTTGCGCCCCGCCAGCCGGAGCGGCAGGCTCAACGAGCGGCCGTTGATCGGCGAGCCGACGACTGCCACCTTCGCAACCCGCTGGGGGTACTCCATGGCCAACTTCAGCGCCACGGTCCCCCCCATGGAGTGCCCGACCACGGGGGCCGCCGGAATCCCCAGCCGATCCATGAACTGATCCACCAGGCTCACGAAGTCGTCCACCTCGTAGCCGCTGCGGGGCTTGCCGGATTCCCCGAACCCCCAGAAGTCCAGCGCGTATGTGCGAAAGGAATCGGACAGGGCCTCCATCGTGTTGAGCCAATAGCCCCAGGAACCGAGCCACCCGTGCAGCAGGATGACCGGCGGGCCGCTCCCCTGGGTCTCATAATGCACGATCCCTTGGCGTGTTACGATGGAACCCAATCGCTGGCCCCTCGCTATTCTTCGTCCTTGGAGTTCTCCAGAATCGTGTACAGGAGTTCCAGCAGGACGCTTTTCACACTCTCTTTGTCGGTGGACACGCAGGGCACCACCTTGACGTTGGGGTCCACGCGCAGGGCAATGCGGATGTCCTGCGGGCTCCAGGCGTCGGGCAGGTCCTGCTTGTTCGCCGCCACCACGTAGGGCGCGGGCGCGTAGGTGCGGAACACGTCCAAGATTCGGCGCGCCTCGCGGAACGTCTCGGGCCTCACCGAATCCACCAGCACGATGAACCCCAGCATCCCCTCGGACAGAATCTCCCACATGAAGTCAAACCGCTTCTGCCCGGGCGTCCCGAACAGGAAGAGGACCAAATCCTCGTCAATGGTGATGCGGCCGAAGTCCATGGCGACGGTGGTCTCTTCCTTAGTGGCGCGCGTTTCGTCCGAAATTCGCCGCTCGGTGGAAACAACGTCAATCTCGCTGATGGTCTTGATGAACTCCGTCTTGCCCGCGTTGAATGGGCCCGTGATAACCATTTTGACCGCTTGCATTCCGCAGTTCCTCCGAGTCAGCTCAGGCGGCGAATTTTGTCAATCAAGCGCAAGATCACCCCCCGCTTGACCGCCGGCGATGGCGGGATACCCGGCAGGCCGGGCGGCGCAGTCCCTTCGGGCCGCACCAGTTCCACCAGGCCCGCCGTCAGCAGGCCGTACACAATCTTCCGAATCTGAAACTCGCTCAGGCCGATGTACTGCGCGATCTGGCGAATCGTGTTGCGCGGGCTGATGAAGGAAATCACCCGCCACTCCTCCACGCTCAGGCTGATGTTCTTGAGGGACGTGCCCGGCCGATCCGTGAACTTCAGGGCCACGTCCAGGTCGGGCAACTCCGCCTGCAACTGCTCCCACTCCTTCATGCGGCGGGTGCCCTCCATGATCACGTTGTCCAGGTCTATGGGGACGCCGATCTTCTCCTGGGGGAGCATGCGGTTGGGGTCAAACTGAAACGCGCCGTCGGTGAGGGCGAAGATGGCGTAAACGGTCTCCAGCGACGCCGCCCGCACCACCTGGAGGATGTCCTTCTGGGTTACGTAGTTGTTGTGCAGGAGAAGCAGGCCGATTTCCTTGTCGGTGCGCGTCTCGGCACGGGAGAGGACGTTCTCCGCCTGCTGGGCGGTGATCTTGCCCGCGCGCTGGAGCAGCGCCAGGAGGCTGTCGTCTCTGCTGTCCTGGTACGCGCCGAGCAGTTTCCCCTCGCGGAAATAGAGCGTGGCCGAGAGTCCATTGCTTCGGACGGAAAGGGCGCCTGTCTTGCGGGCGATGTGAATCAGGTTCAGCAATTGGGCGACGCCGAAGTCCTTTAGATTTCCCTTAAGGGCCATCTTCTCTCACCTTGTGTGCTTTTGCAAATGGACGCAAAGTACCCCCGTTGTATGTTGATTATAACCCTAGTCTCATTTTCCGTCAACCCCTTTGCATAACTGTTTCGGTTTCGTCTCCTGCTGGCAGGCCGCATGCCGCCTGTCGTGCGTCATTGCGAGGAGCGCAGCGACGAAGCAATCCCAGCAGACTGTCATTCTGAGGCGCGAAGCGCCGAAGAATCTCGTCAACCGAGATGCT
>JADBJK010000036.1 GCA_014874485.1 Chloroflexota bacterium | reverse complement strand
CTAAGGCGCGGAGCGCCGAAGAATCTCGTCAACGAGATGCTGCACTTGCGACGCACCTCGGAGGTGCGTCGCAAGTGGAGATTGCTTCGCTTCGCTCGCAATGACAACGGGCAATTCTCTCTGGCGTCAAGTGCAAGGCTTACGCCGGGCAGCGCTTGCTCTGCTCGGCTTTTTCGTTGTTCGCTGCTACTTGATGAGGTGGTCCTTCCGGTACTTCTCCGGAATGAACGGCGGGGACACGGCTGACAGGACCTTGAGAATCTCGGTGCCTTCCGTGTTGATGAGTTGGTGGACGGCGCCCGGCGGGACGTACACCACCACGCCCGGCTCCAGGGCCGCCTCTTCGTCGTCCACCCGGATTCTGCCCCGGCCGGAGATGCAGTAGAAGATTTCCTCCTGATCCTCGTGGAAGTGGGGGTTGCTCGTGAACCCGGGGTCCACGGAACTGGTCCCCATCCACAGGTTCTTGGTCCCCATGTTCCAGGGGGCGGCCAGGTGGCGGATGACGCGCTGGTGCGGCGGACCGATGTAGTCGGCTTCTGCGTCCTTCTCGTGGATGAACTGCATCGCAGTGCCCTCCTTTCGTTGGATTGGGTTCAGGGGCCCGGTTCGCCGCCCCCGGCGCGGGCCGCGCAGGTGTGCGATGGGGGCGGCAACCCGGCATCTGGGGCAATGATACCACGGTATCCGCGCAATGTCAACGTTGTAATTTCCGAGGGGTGCATTTCCGTTTTGGGGCGAGAGTGACCGAATGTCGTTAGGTTGTCGCGCAGAATCTACCTCACCTATCCCCACCCCGGCCCTCCCCTTTCCTCTCCGCCCGCGGAGAGGAAAGGGGAGGGTGTGGGAGGGGTTAGGTGAGGTGAAGCAGCCCCATCGCCCTACGTCAGGCGGCGAAAGAGACGGCCCATTGCAGCAGCCTTGCCCCGAAACTGAAATGCACCCATTTCCGAGTTTCGGCCCCGAAGTTTGGCGGAGGCCGCAGGGGTGGGGTGTTCCGATGCGACCCATCTCAGCGATGCGTCGCATCTGAGTAGCGCGGAGGTCAGGAGCGCGCGGTTCACCGACGAGGGGCGAAACCACAACCGCGGGCGGACTCGTGTCCGAGGTTTGTTGACCACCGCCGCGGCGAGGCCCCGCTTCAGCGGCGGAAGCGGCGCAGGAGCCACGCCCACCAGCGACGGAGTGCCGCCAGGAGCCACGGCAGGTCCCGCTTCGGGGGAATCTTCTCGCCCCACTCCACGAGCACCGCGCCCCAGGTCAGGCCAGCGCCGAATCCCACCAGCACCACCCGTTGGCCCGCCTGCAAGCGCCCCTCATCGGCGGCCTCGCACAGGGCAATGGGGATGGACGCGGCAGACGTGTTCCCGTAGCGGTCAATGTTGGCGTACATCTTCTCTTGGGGCACGCCCAGGCGTTCGGAGGCCGCCTGCAGGATGCGCGCGTTGGCCTGGTGCGCGATGACCATGTCCACGTCGGCCACCGACAGCCCTGCCTGTTCCAGCACCTTGCGCGTGGCGTCGGGGATGATCTTGGTGGCGAAGCGAAAGACTTTCTGCCCGTCCATCTGGATGGTGTGCAGGTTCTCCGCGACCGTCTGCGCCGAGGCGGGCTTGCGCGACCCCCCTGCGGGCAGGATGAGCCAGTCCGCGCCTGCGCCGTCGGCTCCCAGGTGGGTGGCCAGAATGCCGCCTGGGCTGTGGGCCTGGCCCAGCAGGACGGCGCCCGCTCCGTCGCCGAAGAGGACGCACGTGCCGCGGTCTTGCCAGTTGGTGATGCGCGACAGGGTCTCGGCGCCGACGACCAGCACGTACCTGCACGCGCCGCTCTCAATGGCGTGGGCGCCCAGGGCGAGGGCGTAGATGAACCCCGAGCACCCCGCGCCCAGGTCAAACGCGGCGGCGCTTTTTGCCCCAATGCCGCGCTGCACCAGGCAGGCCGTGGCGGGAAACAGGTAGTCGGGCGTGGCCGTGGCGACGATGACGAGGTCAACGGCCAGCGGGTCGGCGCCAGCACTGGCGAGCGCCCGCTCTGCCGCGATGGTGGCCATGGACGCCGTGGTCTCGTCGGGCGCAGCCAGCCGCCGCTCGCGGATTCCCGTGCGCTCCACAATCCACTCGTCCGACGTGTCCACCATCTGGGCGAGGTCTGCGTTGGTGAGCACACGGCGGGGCACATACGCGCCCCAGCCGATAATCTGCGCCTTGACCGCTTTGCTCATGGGAATCTTCCCAACGCCAGCGAGGCGTTGTGGCCTCCGAATCCGAACGAGTTGGACAGCGCCACGCGGATGGGCTTTTCGCGGGCGCGGTTCGGCGTGTAGTCCAGGTCGCATTCGGGGTCGGGCGTCTCGTAGTTGATGGTGGGCGGGATGATGCCCTCCTCCAGCGCCTTGGCGGTGATGATGGCTTCCACGGCCCCGCTTGCGCCGAGAAGGTGGCCCATCTCCGATTTCGTGGAACTCACGGCCAGGCGGTAGGCGTGCTCGCCGAAGACCGACTTGATGGCGAGGGTCTCGGCGCGGTCGTTGAGAGGGGTGCTGGTGCCGTGGGCGTTGATGTACTCCACGTCGGCGGGGGCCAGGCCCGCGTCCCGCAGCGCGCCTGCCATCGCCAGGGCCGCGCCCGCGCCATCTTCCAGCGGGGCCGTGATGTGGTAGGCATCGGCCGACAGACCGTAGCCCAGGATTTCGGCGTAGATGTGCGCGCCGCGCGCCTGGGCGTCTTCCAGTTTCTCCAGCACCAGGATGCCCGCCCCCTCGCCCATGACGAACCCGTCGCGGTTGGCGTCAAAGGGGCGGCAGGCGCGGGTAGGCTCGTCGTTGCGTCTGGAGACCGCGCCCATGACGTTGAAGGCGGCGATGGCCAGGCGCAGGATGCCCGCCTCGGCCGCGCCGCAGATGGCCTTGTCCACGCGGCCGTGGCGGATCATCAGGGCGGCCTCGCCGACGCAGTTAGCGCCGCTGGCGCATGCGGAGACGACGGCCAGGTTGGGGCCGCGGATGCCGTACTCAATGGCGATTTGCCCTGCCGCGGTGTCGGCCAGCACCATGGGGATGAAGAACGGGCTGACCCGCCGCGGCCCCCGCTCGTCCAGCGCATGCAGTTGCTGGGCCAGCGTCGCCATGCCGCCGATGCCTGTGCCCACGATGACGGCGACGCGCTCGTTGTCGCCCGAGAAGGTCAGGCCCGCGTCGGCGACGGCTTCGCGGGCGGCTGCGACGGCAAACTGCGTGTAGCGGTCCATGATGCGGGCAGCCTTGGGGCCGAATAGGGCCACAGGGTCAAACTCCTTGACCTCGGCGGCGATTTGGGTCTCTAAATCGGATGCGTCAAACAGGGTGATGCGCCCGACGCCCGATTTTCCGTCCACGACGTTGCGCCACAGGGTGGGGACGTCGTTCCCCACAGGGGTTACGGCTCCCATGCCGGTGATGACCACTCGGGTTCGCGTCATTGCTCTCTCCTTGTTATTGCATAATCAGGCCGCCGTCCACGCTGATCACCTGGCCCGTGATGAAGTCGGCGTCGGGCGAGACGAGGAACGCGACGGCGGCGGCGATGTCTTCGGGCGTGGCGGCACGCCGCAGGGGGGTAAACTCAATCCAGTTCTTCACCATGTCGGCGGGCAGCGAGGCGGTGAGGTCGGTCGGTACATAGCCCGGCGCGACGGCGTTGACGGTGATGTTGCGGGGGCCGACCTCTTTCGCCAGCGACTTGGTGAGGCCGATAAGCCCAGCCTTGGCGGCGGCGTAGTTCACCTGCCCTGCCTGGCCCGCGAGGCCCGCCACCGACGTGATGTTGACGATGCGACCGTATCGCTGGCGCATCATGGGGCGGATGGCGGCGCGGCAGCAGTTGAACGCGCCCTTGAGGCAGGTGTCCACCACGATGTCCCAGTCGTCCTCGCTCATGGACGCCAGAAGCGTGTCGCGCGTGGTGCCCGCGTTGTTCACCAGGATGTCCATGCGCCCGAAGGCGGCGATGACCTCGCCGACAAGGCGCTCGGCCTCGGCGAAGCGGCTGACATCGGCCTGGAACGCGGCGGCGCGGCCCCCGGCACCGGCGATTTGCGCCACAACCGCGTCGGCCTCGGCGGCAGCCGACCGGTAGTTCACGGCCACCGCCGCGCCCGATGCCCCCAGCCGCAGCGCGATGGCCCGTCCGATCCCCCGCGATGCGCCCGTTACCAGCGCAACTTTGCCTTCCAGGGTCATGTCTGCAACCTCCTTACGCATGGAGTAACCGCAAATGAACGCGAATCTCCGCCGTCGCCTCTTGCAGGGGCAGGTCTTGTAGAGGCAGGTCTCAGACCTGCCCCTACGCTGTATCCCAAATCCCCTGCCCTCCCTGACCTGCGCATGTTTGCCTCACCCTCTGTCTCATCGCCACGCCTGGGCGAAGGCCAGCACGGCGTCGGGGTCGCCGACGCTGGTGGCGCTCGCCGTGCCGACGATGCGGCCCACCAGGCCCGTGAGCACGCTGCCCGGCCCGATTTCCACGAAGTGGCCCACGCCCCGCCTCGCCAACTCGCGGATGGAGTCGGTCCAGCGGACGGGCGCGGTCAACTGCGCCACCAACTCCTGCCGCACCTCCTCCGGCGTGTGTATAGGCCGCGCGTCCACGTTGGCGACAACGGGCGCGGCGGGCACCTGCAGGGACACCGCATGGACGGCGCGGCGCAGGCCCTCGGCGGCGCGGGCCATGAGCCGCGAGTGGGCCGCGATGGATACGGCCAGGCGGATGATCCTCCGTGCGCCGGCTTCCTTCGCCAGTTCGCCCGCGCGCTCCAGGCTGTGCATGTCCCCGGACAGGACCACCTGGCCGGGCGCGTTGTCGTTGGCGACCTGTACCACCTGCTCGCCGTCGGACGCTCGTCGGCAGATTTCCTCCAGCACGCGGGCGTCCAGCCCGATGACGGCCATCATGCCGCCGGGCCGCGCCCTGCCGGCATCCTGCATCAGTTCGCCGCGCAGCCGCACCAGGCGCAGGCCATCGGCGAAGGTGAGCGCACCGGCAGCGACCAGGGCCGAGTACTCGCCCAGGCTGTGGCCGATGTAGTAGTCGGGCACGATGCGGCCATCCGTGGCCTCGGCCAGCGCGCGCAGGGCCGCGATGCTGGTCGTCAGGATAGCGGGCTGGGCGTTGACCGTGTCGGTGAGGGTCTCCGCCGGGCCTTCAAAGCACAGCCTGCTCAGGGCGAAGCCGAGGATGTCGTCGGCTTCCTCAAACGTGCGCCTGGCGCTGGGAAACCGCTCGGCGAGGGCTTTGCCCATGCCCACATGCTGCGACCCCTGGCCTGGGAACTGGAAGGCCAGGCGGGTTGTCGTGTCTGCCTGCTGTTCCATCGCTCGCTCCTCCGCGGCAGGCCGGCTCACCGGCCCGCCAGGGTGTTGAGGCGGGCGAGATGCGCTTCGGCCTCGGCCATGATGCGCTCTATGAGCACGCGCACGGGCACGATGTCGCGCACCAGGCCGGCGATCTGCCCTGCCATCACGGACCCGTTCACCACGTCGCCTTCCACCGCCGCCAGGCGCAGTTTGCCGGTGCCGAACTCAATGACCTCGGCCTCGGTCGCGCCGGTCTTCTCCATCTCCGCGAAACGGGTGGTCATCTGGTTGCGGATGGCGCGGACCGGGTGGCCCAGGGAGTGGCCGGTGGTGATGGTGGCGCGGTCGTTGGCGCGGAGGATGCGCTCTTTGTAGTTGGGGTGAACCGTGCACTCCTCGGTGCAGATGAACCGCGTGCCCATCTGAATCCCCACCGCGCCCAGGGCCAGCGCCGCCAGCAGCCCTCGCCCGTCGGCGAACCCGCCCGCCGCGATGACCGGGATGTCCACGGCGTCCACCACCTGGGGCACAAGGGGCAGGGTGGCGACGTCGCCGATGTGCCCGCCGGATTCCATCCCCTCGGCGACGACCGCATCCACGCCGTCGCGTGCCAGGCGCACCGCCAGGGCGACAGACCCGACGACGGGGATGACCTTGATGCCGGCGTCCTTCAGGCGGGGCACGATGGCCGAGGGGCTGCCCGCGCCCGTCATGACGACCGGCACGCCCTCGTCAATGCAGATTTGCACGATGTCGTCCACAAAGGGCGAGAAGAGCGGAATATTGACGGCGAACGGGTTGCGCGTGAGGGCCTTGGTCTTGCGCACCTGGTCGCGGACGTAGTCGGGGGGCGCGTTGCCCCCGCCCAGCACCCCAAGCCCGCCCGCCTCGGATACGGCAGCGACCAGTTCGGCGGTGGCCACCCAGGCCATGCCGCCCTGGACGATGGGGTAGCGGATTCCCAGCATGTCGCACAGTACGGTTCGTATCACGGTTGCCTCCTCCCAGTTGTAGCGCCGTGGCCCGCGTCAGCCGATGATGAGCAGCGGGTCGCCCTCGCGGACGACGGCCCCCGCTCCCATGCGAATGGCCCTGACGGTGCCCGGGCGCGGTGCTCGGATTTCGTTCTCCATCTTCATGGACTCCAGAATGGCGACGAGTTGATTCTCGCCCACGCGGTCGCCCTCGCCGACGCAGACCTCCACGACGAGGCCGCACAACGGCGCTCGCACGACCATGTCGTCTTCGGCTGCTGTGGCGCGGGCGCGGGGCTGCTGGGGCAGGTCGTCGCGCACCTGGATGCGGTGAACCTTGCCGCGCACCAGGGCGTAGTACGTCCCGCCCCGCTCGTCCACCAGGACTTCGTAGGACGCCTCATTGACCAGCAGCGAGTACAGCGAGAGGCCCTGAATCTCGGACACGTCCAGGCGGAAGGTGCGGTCTTCCATCGCCAGGGTTCCGTCGGGCATGAGGGTAACGGTCATCGGCGTCCCGTCCACCTCCACGCGGTACGTTATCGGCCTACCGCCATCCAGCGTCCAAATACCTTCCAATTGGAATCTCCGCTCTTGATGGGTTGCGTGCCCTGCGGCGGGCGCGATGCCCGCAGCGTCTTGGCGCGGTGGTGCAGGAGCGCGGCCAGGACTGCGGCAGCGCGCACGTCATCCGACGAGGCGGCGCGCTCCTCATAGGCGGCCTGGTCAAGGAAGGCCGTGTCCACATACCCGCCCTGGAAACGCGGGTCATCCAGGATTTCCTGGTGCAGGGGGATGTTGGTGCGGATGCCCATGATGCGGTACTCGTCCAGCGCGCGCCGCATCCGCACCAGGGCCTCGCCGCGCGTCTCGCCCCAGGCGATGACCTTGGCGATGAGCGAGTCGTAATACGGCGTGATCTCCAGCCCCTCGTGGATGCCCGTTTCCACGCGGATGCCAGGCCCCGACGGCTCGCGCATGTAGGTGATCTTGCCGACGGATGGGCGGAAGCCGTCAAACGGGTTCTCGGCCAGGATTCGGCACTCAATGGCCCAGCCGCGAAGGTGGATGTCGTCCTGCGTGTAGCGCAGCCGCCGGCCCGCGGCGACGCGCAGTTGCTCCTTGACGATGTCCACGCCGGTAACCATTTCCGTCGTCGGGTGTTCTACTTGCAGGCGGGGGTTGATCTCCAGGAAGTAGAAGTTCTGCTGCTCGTCCAGCAGGAACTCCACGGTGCCGGCGTTGGTGTAGTCGGCGGCGCGGGCGGCGGCGATGGCCGTCTGGCCCATGCGCTGGCGCAACTCGGCATTGAGCGCGCGGGAGGGGGCCTCCTCCAAGATCTTCTGGTGATGCCGCTGGACCGAGCCTTCGCGCTCGCCCAGGTGGATGATGTTGCCGTGCTGGTCGGCCAGAATCTGGAACTCAATGTGGCGCACGCCCTCCAGGACGCGCTCCAGGAAGACGGAGTCGTCGCCGAAGGCGGCCTTGGCCTCGCGGCGGGCCAGGGCAAGGGCCTGGGGGAATTCTTCGGGCGACGTAACGAGGCGGATGCCCTTGCCGCCGCCACCGGCCGCCGCCTTGATCATCAGGGGATAGCCCACCGACTGGGCAGCCTGGGCCAGGTCGCCGTCCCCGGTCTCCTGCTCGGAGCCGTGGATGACGGGCAGGCCGGCCTCGCGCATGGCGCGCCGGGCGAGAATCTTGTTGCCGGCCAGGCGCAGAGTCCGGGGCGAGGGCCCCACGAACACCAGGCCCGCGTCCAGGCAAGCCTGGGCGAACTCGGGGTTCTCGGCCAGGAAGCCGTAGCCGGGATGCACGGCGTCGGCGCCCGCGCGCTTGGCCGCGTCCAGGATGCGCTCCATGTTGAGATAACTGTCGCGGGCGGGCGCGGGCCCCACGGGGTACGCCTCGTCGGCGTAGCGCACGTGCAGGGATGCGCGATCCACCTCCGAGTAGATGGCGACGGTGCGTATCCCCAACTCCCGGCAGGTGCGGATGATTCGGACGGCAACTTCGCCGCGGTTGGCGATGAGGACCTTCTTCAGCATAGATGGCGTCCTGAATGAGGTTTCACAAGGCAAACACCGCAACCCCGCGTTGGTTGCGCAGGAGGGAAGAGCATGGCACAGGATACGTCGCAGCGCATGTGGTTTGAGGATTTCGCCGCAGGGCAGGAGTGGACCACGTCGGGCCGAACGGTAACCGAGGCCGACATCGTGGCGTTCGCCGGGCTGTCGGGGGATTTCAACCCGCTGCACGTGGACGCCGAGTACGCGCGGGGCACGCCCTTCGGCGAGCGCATCGCCCATGGGCTGCTGGGTCTGGCGATGGCGACCGGCTTGGCCTCGCGGGCCAGTTTCATGGAGGGCTCCGTAGAGGCGTTCCTGTCGCTGGAGTGGAAGTTCCGCGCGCCCGTCCGCATCGGCGACACGATCCACGCGACGCTGCGCGTGGCGGGCACGCGTCCCATGGGCGACAGCGGCGGCCTGGTGATGCTGGACGTGTCGCTGGTGAATCAGCGGGGCGAGACGGCGCAGCGCGGGCAGTGGACGATTCTGGTGAAGCGGCGGCCCGCGGCAGGGTAGGGGCTGCCGCTCCCGTCTTGTCATTCTGAGCGGCGAAGCCGCGAAGAATCTCGGATGGGAGGGGAACTGCGAATCCGCACGAATGGGCGCGGGGGTTCTATCCACGAATCGCGCGAATCTGCACGAATGAGACGGGAACAGCAATTCGTGCCCATTCGTGGTTACCGTCCGAGATGGTTGGCTTGCCCGGCGAGAGTCGCGGCGAAGGGGTGCATTTCAGTTTGGGGGCAGGGCTGCTGCAATGGGCAGTCTCTTTCGCCGCCTGACGTAGGGCGATGGGGCTGCTTGACCTCACCTAACCCCTCCCACACCCTCCCCTTTCCTCTCCGCCCGCGGAGAGGAAAGGGGAGGGCCGGGGTGGGGATGGGTGAGGTAGATTCTGCGCGACAACCTAACGACATTCGGTCACTCTTGCCCCAAAATGGAAATGCACACGCGGCGAAGCCGGGCTTTGTCAGACAACGCGGCCTGTGCTATAATGCGGCCGGTGTGCAAGCGACCGAGCCGCAACGGAGCGGCGAACACAAGCGAATAGGAGGAATCGCAATGAAACTGGCAAAATGTATGAGCCGTTTGGGGACGGAGACCGCCTTTGAAGTGCTGGCCAAAGCCAAGGCGCTGGAGGCCCAGGGCCGCGAGGTGGTTCACCTGGAAATCGGCGAGCCTGACTTTGACACCCCCAGGCACATCATTGAAGCCGCGTGCCAGGCGCTCCACTCCGGCTACACCCACTACACCCCGTCGGCGGGCATTCCCGAACTGCGCAGGGCCATCGCCGAGGAGATGTCCCGCACGCGCGGCATCCCCGTGGAGCCGGAGAATGTCGTCGTAACGCCCGGCGGCAAGCCCATCATGTTCTACGCCATCCTGGCGCTGGCCGAGCCGGGGGACGAGGTCATCTACCCGAACCCAGGCTTCCCCATCTACGAATCTATGATCAACTTCACGGGGGCCAAGCCCGTCCCCATCCCGCTCCGCGAAGAGTACGACTTCGCCTTTGACATTGACGAGTTCAAGAAACTGGTTACCGACAAGACCAAACTCATCATCATCAACTCGCCGCACAACCCGACGGGCGGCATCCTGGACAAGGAGACGCTCCACGAGATCGCCAAGATCGCCATGGAGCGGGACATCCCCGTGCTGTCCGACGAAATCTACGACCGCATCCTGTACGACGGCGAGTTCCACAGCATCGCCAGCATCCCCGGAATGCAGGAGCGTACCATCATCCTGAACGGGTTCTCCAAGACCTACGCGATGACGGGCTGGCGGCTTGGGTACGGCGTTATGCCCAAGGACCTGGCGGTGCACATCACCCGCCTCATGACCAACTCCAACTCTTGCACCAACGCGGCGACGCAGATGGCGGGCATCGCCGCGCTGAAGGGGCCGCAGGATGACGTGGACCGCATGGTGGCCGCCTTCCGCGAGCGCCGCGATGTCATCGTCAAGGGCCTCAACGAGATTCCGGGCGTGTCGTGCGTGTTGCCCAAGGGCGCGTTCTACGCCTTCCCCAACATCAAGGGCACCGGGATGCAGAGCAAGCCGCTGGCCGATTACCTGCTGAACGAGGCGGGCGTCGCCTGCCTGTCGGGGACGTCCTTCGGGGCTTACGGCGAGGGCTACCTGCGCCTGTCCTACGCCAACTCGGTGGAGAACATCAAGAAGGCGCTGGAGCGGATGGCCGACGCCATCGCCAAACTGCGGAAGTAGGCAACCGTTCCACCAGACCGCAAACCGAGAGGAGGCCAAAGCCCCCTCTCGGTTTTTGTCGCCCGTCGTCGCGGCGTCAGGATTGCGGGGCGAGGCGGTCGCGCAAGTCCTGCATGTGCAGCAGTTGGTGGCCGTAGATGGCCGTGATCATGGTCTCCAGCGTAACCTGGCCCAGGGCCGGGTGCCGCCCCACGCGGTCCAGCGCGGCGTCGTCCAACGTGCGCACCCAGTCCAGCGTGGCGCGCCGCGCCCGGTCCAGCGCCGCCAGGAGTTCTTCGGGGGAATGCCCCTTGAGCCGCTCCTGCTCGTGGGCGTTGAAGGCGTCGTAGTCAAAGTCCGGCGGCGCGCCTGGCCCCCCTGCGGCCACGTCCTGCGCGACCTTCAGCAGCGCTTCCTCGGACGAGACGAAGTGGGCCAGCAGTTCCCGCGCCCGCCAGACGTGAGGCGTGTCGTACACGACCTGCGCCCACTGCGCGGGGTTCAGGGCAGCGAAAATCTCCAGCGTCTTCCTGTGCCCCTTCTCCAGTTTCGCCAGCAGGGACTCCACTCTCGGCGTGGTCATCGTTCCCCTCCTCAGGGTATGCGGCCAGGCGCGGCGTGCGGGGCGGGGGCCCGGGCGCGCCGTGCGAGACCGGCTCGCGGTGTCCGGGATGCTATCGGTAGAACTCGGGCTTCAGGACGCCGACAAAGGGCAGGTTGCGGTACTTCTCGCCGAAGTCCAGCCCGTAGCCGATGACGAACTTGTTGGGGATGTCAAACCCCACGTAGTGGATGGGCACGTCCACCTGGCGGCGGCTGGGCTTGTTGAGCAGCGCGCACACCTTCAGGCTCGCGGGCCTGCGCGTGCTCAAGTTGCGCAGGATGTAGTCCAGCGTGTGGCCGGTGTCCACGATGTCTTCCACGATGAGGACGTTCTTGCCCTCAATGCTGGTGTTCAGGTCCATGAGAATGCGCACGACGCCGCTGGACTCGGTGCCTGCGCCGTAACTGCTGATCGCCATGAAGTCAATGGCGTGCGGAATCTCCAACTGGCGCATCAGGTCGGTGAGGAAGAGGATGCCTCCCTTGAGGACGCACACCAGGAGCAAATCCTTGCCTCGGTAGTCGGCGCTGATCTGTTCGGCCAACTCGCGGACGCGCTGCTGGATTTGCTCCTCTGTCAGCAGCACTTCGGATACATCTTCGTACATTCGCTACTCCTTGCTACGGCAGATTCGCCGCAATGATAGCGGACTTCAGATAACTCTGCAAATGAACCCCTTGAGGTACTCTGACTCCGGAAATGAGAGGAGGATGGGGTGGTCGCTGGCCTGGCTCAACCTTTCCAGAATCTGCACATCGCGGCCCGCATCCACCGACGCGCCGAAGATGACCTTCTGGAACAGGTCCGGCGACACGAGCCCGGAGCACGAGAAGGTGGCCAGAATCCCGCCCGGCCGCAGGATTTGCATGGCCAGCAGGTTGATGTCCTTGTACCCGCGCGTGGCCGCCTGCACCTGCGCCTGGGACAGGGCGAACTTGGGTGGGTCCAGCACCACCAGGTCAAAGGTGCGCCCCTCATCTCGGTAGCGGCGGAGCACCTGGAACACGTCGCCCTCCACGTACTCGTCGTCGGCCACGGCGAGGCCGTTGAGCGCCATGTTGCGCCGGGCCAGGGCCAGGGCGTCGCGGGACGTGTCCACGTTCACGATGCGGAGCGCGCCCGCCGCCCCTGCGTACACGCTGAACCCGCCCGTGTAGCAGAAGCAGTTGAGCATGTCCTTGTCGGCGGCGTATTGGGCCACGCGCCGACGGTTCTCGCGCTGGTCCAGGTAGAAGCCCGTCTTCTGACCCCGTTTGATGTCCACCAGGAACTTGCGGCCATGCTCCAGGATTTCCACCGTGTCGGGCGGCTCCTTGCCCCAGATGAGGCCAGCGGTGGGCTCCAGCCCCTCCTTGCGGCGCACGTCCACGTCGCTGCGCTCGTAGATGCCCGCCGGGTGGAGCAACTGCACCAGCGCGTCCACGATGTCGTTGCGCCAGCGTTCGGCCGCCAGGGTCAGGAACTGCACGGCGACGAACTCGCCGTACCGATCCACCACGAGGCCGGGCAGGAGGTCCGATTCGGCGTTGACGACGCGGTAGGCGGTGGTGTGGTTGGCGACGCGCAGGGATTCGCGCCGCTCGCACGACTGGCGGAGGCGCTCGGCGAAGAACGCCGCATCCACCGCCTCGTCCGGGTTCCAGGTCCAAATCCGGACGCAGATCTGCGAGCGGCTGTTGTAGCCGCCGCGCGCGAGGGGCTGGCCCCGGCTGTCGGCAACCAGCACCACGTCGCCGTCGGCAGGGTGGCCCTCCACGCGGGCGACAGCGCCCGAAAAGACCCAGGGATGGCGCTGCACGACCGGCTTCTCCTTGCCGGGCTTCAGGATAACCACTCCGGCCTCTTGGCGTGCGCGTCCGGGCATATCCCCTCCCAATGAACGATTCGTACTGCAATCACCGTTACGGCCTGTCCTTCTGAGCGGAGCGAAGAATCCCCGGCTGGGCAACGTGCCGCGCTGCTCCGAGGCGAGGTTCTTCGTCGCTTCGCTCCTCAGAATGACAAATGGAGTGTAGTTTCAGCGTGTCTCGGCGCGCTTCTCGGTGAGCCTAACCCAGAGCACGCGGCGGGTGGCCTCGGTGATGGCGGCCCGCTCGTCTACCCGCAGCCCCGCCACCCACAGGATGCGCGAGTCGTCGCACAGGAGCGGCCAGTTGTCCCGCCACTCGCGGGGAATCTTGGCGTTGATCATGAACTCGTTGAGCCGCTTCATGTGCCCGCCCATGCCCAGCGGCGCGAATGTGTCCCCCGGACGGCGCGGGCGCAGGATCAGGTGCTCGCCAATGGCGTCCAGGTCCAGCCACGCCTGCCAGGGATCCGCGTTGCGGCGCGCTTCCTTCGGCGCTGCGGCGAGGGCCTGCGTCTCCAAGACCCAGCGGCCGCCAGGCAGGGGCAGCGCGCCCGGTATCGGCACGGCAAGCGGCTCCCCCGCCAGTTGGGGCACGGGCGGCGGGGGCATCGCGCCCTCCTCGGCCACGTAGAACCGCCCGTACCGCGCCACGGCGACGAGGCCCTGGGGCAGCGTGGCCGCGCCTGTGTCGGTGCGGGTCAGCACGTCCAGCGCGTTCTCCACGTGGACGTAGTTGATGTTCCGCAGGCCCTGGCGCAGGCGGCGGATGGCCTCCCGCAGGACGCCGCGCTGCAAACTGCGGTGAAGCCCGCGCCACCGCTTCAGGTCAAACTCAATCCAGCCGCCGCCCTCGGCGATGCGGACCTTGCCCCATGCCTTCTGCAATTCGTGGTGAAGGAAGGCGTAGTCGTCGGCAGCCACAGCAGCAGCCCGCCGCAGGACCTCGCGGATGTTGGGGTTGTACGTCTCCAGCGTCGGGAGCAACTCGTGCCTGAGGCGGTTGCGGAAGTACGTCTGGTCCAGGTTGGAGCGGTCAAAGCGGAACTCCAGGCCGTTGTCCTGGCAGTAGGCGAGGATGTCGGCCTTGGAGATCTCCAGGAGCGGCCGAACCAGGAGCACTGGCTCGCCGCGCAACAAGTCTTCGGGCGCGCCCATGCGGAGCCGCGTGAGGTCCGACACGGGCAGGATGCCGCGCATCCCCGCCAGGCCCGCCCCCCGCAGGAAGTGCATGAGCACCGTCTCGGCCTGGTCGTCGGCGTGGTGGGCCACGGCCACGGCCCGCGCTCCGACATCCCGCGCCGCGCGCAGCAGGAACGTGTACCGCGCCTGCCGCGCCGCCTCCTCAATGGCAAGTTTGCGCTCGCGGGCGAGGGCGGGCACGTCAGCGCTGCCCACCACCAGGGGCACGTCCCACTGTGCCGCCAGGCGCTCCACGAAAGCCTGGTCGGCGTCCGCCTCCTCGCCGCGAATGCGATGGTTGAGGTGGGCGGCGTGGACGCGGATGCCCAACTCGTCCTGAAGTCGCAGCAGGATGTGGAGCAGCGCGACGGAGTCGGCCCCGCCCGACACGCCCACGATGACGCCCCCTGGCGGCAGCATGTGGTGCCTGCGGATTGTCTCGCGCACTCGCTGTACCAGTTCCATGCGGCTCTCCCGCGTTACTATACCCCGCGCGGGCGGCGGTGTCAATGCGGGACGCAGCGGGCGTCGCACCAAAACGCAGAGAGCCTCTCCGCGGAGAGGCTCTCTGCTGCGCCGTAGCCCTATCCCTCAACGGGAGGTGATGCTACGGCGCCAGTACGCTTACTACTGTCCATCGGCATCACCTCCTTATGCAAAGGATGGCGATCCAAGGCCCGCCTTTTGTGCGGGCAAAGACATTATCGCACAGGGTGTGCAGGATGTCAAACGCCGCGCTGTCCCTACGTCCGCTTGGGCTTCTCGGCGCGCAGGCTTGCGACCAGGCTATCGCACACGTGCTTGAGGTGCTGCGCGACCAGTTCAGCGGCGCGGCGGGCGTCGCCGGCGCGGCAGGCTTCCAATATCTCGCGGTGCTCCTGCATGGCTGCGCGAGCGCGGGCTGGGTGGGACACATCGCGCGCCACGTAGGGCTGCACGGTGTTGCGCAGGCTCTCTATGATGCCGCAGAGCCGCGCGCGCCCAGAGATGGCATAGAGTTCCTTGTGGAAGCGGTAGTTCAGCGTGGTCCAGGTTGGCGGGTCGTCGGCAACCTCCTCCATCTCCTGGAGGAGCGCCGACAGCCGTCTGTCTGCTTCCTCGGTGAACCGAGATGCGGCGATTTGCACGGCCATGCCTTCCAGGGCGATGCGAATCTGGTAGATTTCCTCAATCTCCTCGGGCGACAGTTCGCAGACTTCCACGCCGCGGTGCGGGTAGAACTTCACCAGCCCTTCCGCTTCCAGCGTTCGCAACGCCTCGCGCACGGGCATTCGGCTCACCTGAAACCGCTCGGCGATCTCGGCCTGGTCCAGCCGCTCGCCAGGTTTGAGCCAGCCCCGAAGGATGGCCTCGCGGATGCGATCGGTTACCAATTCCTGAAGTGTCCTGTAGGATGGCGCGGTCCAGTCGTGTGGTCCTTCCAACCCTTACCTCCCCCTCAATTGCGCATGCGGAGTTCCATGCCCTACGACTCTGCCACAGGGATTCTTGACGGTGTGTCATTGCGAGGGTGCGGAGCGCCCGTAGGGACAATTCATGAATTGTCCCTACTGAGGCTCGTCAACCGAGATGCTTCGATCAGCATGACAGATGACCCTGTCATTCTGAGGCGCGGAGCGCCGAAGAATCTCGCCATCCGAGATTGCTTCGCTTCGCTCGCAATGACAATGGACAATCTTCTCTGTGGTCAGGCCCTACGTTACCGATTGGGCAGCGTGTTGTCAAATGCCGACCCGCGGCGGTGCGCCTGAGCCATCACGGGGCTTGGCTATGCGCCTTTCTCGCGCCGCAGAAGCCCCACGACCCCCAGCGTCAAGGCGAACACGAGCGCCAGGTCCGTCAGGAAGAACATGTTGTCCACCAGGCCATGCGCCAGCGCGGCGACCATGCTGGCCACCAGGCCGAGCACCAGGGCGCGTATCGTGCGGTCCGAGCGCGTGCGGTACAGGCGCGCGGCGGTGGCGAAGAACACGCCCAGCAGCCAGCCCAGCACCGCAAGCCCCGGCACGCCCAGGCGCGTCCACCAGTCCAGGACGAAGTTGTGCGGGTGCGACAGGTTGCGCTCTTCCCACGCGGCGGGCAGGATGAACCGCGAGCGGTAGGCGTACAGGAAGTTGTCCAGCCCCACGCCGCGCCACGGGTGCTCGCGGATCATGTTCCAGGCCGACCGCCACAGGTTCAGCCGCAGGAACGTCGTCCCCTGCCCGGTCCGCAGGAGCGATGCCACCCGCTCGGTCCCTGCCAGTGGGATGAGGCTTGCAACCAGCGCCGCGGCGCTCGCCAGCATGGCCCACAGCGTCCTGCCGCGTTTCACGATGCCGATGAACAGGAGTGCCGCGGGCAGGCCCAACAGCAGCGCACCCCTGGAGAACGTGAGGAACAGCGCGACGAGTTGCGGCACGGCGGCGAGACCGTAGGCAATCTGCCGCCTGCGTCCGAAGGCGGCCAGGCACAGCACGATGGGGAAGGTGCGCCCCAGGAACAGGGCCAGATTGTTGGGCGAGCCGTATAGTCCGCGCACGCGCTGCACGCCCTCGGCCGTGATCAGGTTGTGGCCGGTGATGAACTGCCCGATGGCCAGCAGGGAGATGGCCGTCGCGCCTGCCGTCAGCCAGTCCACCAGAATCCAGGCAGGTCGGCTGCCCTTCTGGGCGTGGATGAGCGCGTAGAACGCGGCGGCGGCCAGCACCACTTGAATCCATTCGCGCAGGCTCACATCTGTGCGCTGCGCATACAGGACGGACAGCCCCGACACGACGACCAGCGCCACGACGGCGAAGTCCGCGGCGTCCAGGTTGCGCCACCAGCCGGCGAAGCGGTCCTGCACCCGTTTCCAGGTGTAGCGCAGGCCGTACACGCGCCGACCCAGCGAGCCTTCCACAACCCAGACGAGGTAGCCGTCAACGACGGCGGCGATGACAGCGGTCGCCAAGAGCGCCAGCGTGAGCGACGCGTGCCGCCCCAGGACAGCGCCGTACACCTGGTAGAACGGCAGGGATGCCGCGACGGCCCCCAGGGCGATGTCCCGCCGGACGACGCCGCACACGAGGAGCAGGCCCAATCCCACCAGCGGCAGCCAGGCAGGGCCGCGCCACAGGAACAACGCCACGCCCACCGCCATGCCCAGGGCGAAGACCTTGCCGTGAAGCCAACGCGCCCGCTCCACCAGGCGGTACACGACCCGCGCCCACCACAGCGCACTCCCGAACAGCACGAACCCCAGAATCGCGGCGGGGATCACCAGCAGCAGGACGGGCAGCCGCCGATGCTCCTCGCGCAGCACGGACCACCCGGCGATGGCCCACTGTCCCCAGCCGCCCTCGGCTTCCAGGCGCAGGACGTGATGGCCGTCGGGCAGGTGGCGGGCGACGGTAACGGTGGCAGGTCGGTTGGCGGGGTCGTACAGCACGATGTAGGCCCTGCCGTCCGCCGTCGTGGGCAGGGCATTGGCGGGCGCGCCGTCCACGGTGGTGTACAGCGTGGCCCAGTAGTCGCCGGGCCGCAGGTGCAGGTCAATCCGCGTGCCGGTGAACGGAATCTCCACGGCGTCGCCCGTCTTGCCGACATCCGCGCCCAGGGGCGAGAAGCGCCAATCGCCCAGCCAGGTGGCTGCGGATGGGATAGCGTCGTAGCGGCCGGGGCCGGTGTAGTGAAGCACCGCAAGCGCGCCCAGTTCGCGCGCGAAGGGCCGCACCTCGCCATCGGCGGGCGCAAGGGCGAATCCCCAGATGGGGTCGTCGGCGGCGGCCTGGGGCCGGAAGGTTGCCCAGAACATAGGCCCCATCCAGGGATAGCGGCTCCGCGCCTGCCGCACGGCCAGGATGGAACGGGCCTCTTGCACGTTGGCCCGGTCCGTGCCCCACGGTGAAGGTCGCCCCGTCCAGCCGTCGGGCAGGGTGTTCCAGCCGAACTCCACGGCCCAGATGCCCTTGTGGCCGTCGCCATTCTCGCACAGGATGGCGTAGGCGAGTTCGGCGCGGGCGAAGTTGGTAGCGCTCGGGTCTGCGGGGGCATCGGGGCCGGCCCAGAACCCGTAGGGCTTGTAGGCCAGGGCGTCAAAGAACGGGGCCGCGCCTGCCGCGTACATCCCGCGGAGAAAGTCCAGGTCGTTGAGGTTGGCTGGGCTGCGCTCGGTGGTGGGGGCCAGGCCCGCGGCCAGTACCACGGCGTCGGCATCGCCGCGGCGGATGCCCCGATGCGCGGCGCTGAGCAACGCCGCGTAGGCCGCCGGGTTCACGCCGTCGCTCCCCCAGTGAGCGCCCAGGTTCGGCTCGTCCCAGACCTGATAGGCGGCGACCTTGCCCCGGTAGCGGGCTGCGACCTGCTCGGCGAAGCGCCCGAAGGCGTCCGGCTCGCGGGGCGGCGCTCCCGGGAACGATAGGTCCTTGGCGGCCTTGGCCCAGTCGGGCGTGTCCTCCAGCACGAGGATGATTCCCAGTCCCCGGCCGGCCGCTCCCTCCACGATGGCATCCCACGCGGCCCAATCCAGTTGCCCGGGGGTCGGCTCGGTCTGTGCCCACGACAGGCGCTGCCGAATCCAGGTGAATCCGGCTGTCTGGATTTGGTCCAGTTGCCGATGGATGGCGTCGGTGGGCAATCCCTGCAACTGGACGTTGACGCCGACGCCCGACGGAATGGCGTGGCGATTGGGAAGGCACGCAGGCTCGGACGGGCGCGAGGGGGCGGTGAGGGCCAGGATCACAGACAGCAGGGCCAGCACCCCCAACGCAATGACGCCAAGAATCCGCTCGGTGCGCGAGATGCTTCTCATCGTGAGGTTCCTACTTCGCCCAGCACACGCGGCTGCTGTTGCCGTCCGCCGTGAGTTGCTGGGCCTGGCCGGATTCAGGGTTCAGCAGGTACAGGTCGCCCTGGAAGACCAGGGCAGCGGCCTGGCCGTCGGGCGACCAGGCGATTTCCACCGTGTCCACGCCGCGCTCACCGGCGGGCGGGAAGACCTTGCGGCGGTTGCTCCCGTCCCGGTCCATGACGTGCAGGTCGTACAACGATAATTGCGAATGGGCGGGGTTCTCGGCCACGCCGAAGAGGATCGCGTTCTGCCCTCGCGCCTCGTCGGTCCATGGCGACCAGGCGGGATTGGCCCACATGCCCACGTCGCGGGCCACGGGCACCACCATGGCGCCATCGGCCGACAGAATCCAGAGGTCAAAGAGCGGGCTTTCCTCGGGGAGGCCGGTCCCGGAGTAGCCGTGCACGACCGTGGCGATGAAGCGGCTGTCGGGCGACCACGAGACGCCGGGAACCCACACCCACGTGCTCTGCGAGTCAAAGGGGGCGAACTGGACGAGTCGCCTGCGCGTGCCGGTGCTCACGTCCACGACGCCCACCTCGCCGGCGTTGGCGTAGGCGAGTTGCGTGCCATCGGGCGCCCAGGTGTACGTGGTGCCCCACCACGGGTAGTAGATGTTGGCCGTGGGCGACAGAATCTGCGTCGCCGTGAACGCAGGCGCGCGGGCGATCCACAGGTCATTGCGGGCCTTCCACCCCGGGATGCCCGCCGCGCGCTCGCCCGTGGAGAACGCGATGGCATCGCCCGCAGGCGACCACTCGGCCCACAGGACGTTCTCAATCCCCAGGGGGGCGGGGGCCACGCCTTTCACCGTCGTCGTGATGACCCAGAGGGAGTTGAACACGGGGTCATCGGCCTTCGGGTTCTCGCGCGAGTACAGCAGCAGTCGGCCATCCCGCGACAGGCTGAACACATGGCGGTCCAGGTCGCCCTCGGTGGTCAGCGGGCGGCGGCCCTCGCTGTTCTCGCGCATGACCCAGGCGTTGCGGCTGGAGATGTAGGCGATGGTTCCCTTGAACTCCACCGGCGGGAGCGAGCCTTTGGACCCGACGACGAGAATCTCGTCCACCGGCGCGACGGCCGTGCTGCGCTTCACCAGGTTACGGCTCACTTCCACGCCGTCCTCGCGCACGATGCGGTAGGTGAGTTCTTCCACGCCTTCCTTGCCGGCCTGGATAAGCCGATGCTCGCCGGCGGGCAGGGCTTCGTCGTGGATGATCTTGCGCGAATAGGGAATGGGCTGGGTCTGGATGACCAACTCCTCGGCGACGCGCACGACCACGATGCGGAGCCCCGGGGTGATGGCCGTCCACGAGGGCGGCGAGACGCGGTCCAGCGGCCCAAGGGCGACGCCGGCTTCTTTCAGGGCTTGGTTCACCGTCGCGGCGGTGGTGCTGAAGGCGCGCTCCTTGCCGTCGGCGACAATGGTGATGGTGGCGGCGCCGGGGCCTGTGCACGCGGCGAGCATGACCAGTGCCGCGAGTGCCAGGGCGCACCCTGCCATCGCGAGCCACGGTCGGTTTGCCGAGCGGCGTACCACGCGAGGGTTCATGGCTTCCTTGCGGTTACCCTAGAATGGATTCTGGCCGCCTGCGTCGCCGCCCGAACCGCCCTTGCGCAGTCCGAGGCGCTCCAGCCACCCCGCGACCCGCTGTCCGATGCCCCCAGTAGGCGGGTTCGGGTTCCCCGGGCCGCCGGTGTCGTCCTTGGCCTGCAGGCGCGGAGCCAGGAGCAGGATGCCTCCGCCGACGAGCAGCAGGCCCAGGAATACCCCCACGACGACGGAGATGATGCCCCAGGGCTTCTCGCCCTCACCGGCGGGCGGCGTCGGCGTTGCGGTGGCCGCCGCTTGGGTTGGCGACCCCTGGGGGCGCAGCGCCGTGCGCGTGGGCGTCGCTGTGGCGATGGCAAAGGCCGTCGGTGTGGGCATTGGGGTCTCGGTCGGAATCTCAAACTGGAATGTGGGCGACGGCGAGATTCCCGATGTGGGCGTCGGCGGCAGGGTGGGCGTGGCCGTGGGCGTGCGCGTGCTCGTGGCCGTCCGCGTAGGTGTTACAGTCGCGGTGTCGGTGGGCGTGGGCGTCCGCGACGGCGTGAACGTGATGGTGGGCGTGGGCGTGGCCGTCGGCGGCGGCAGCACGCGCACGTAGATGAAGTCGCGGTTGTTGTCCTCGTTGGATTCGGTGAGGGCGTTGGTGTAGTCGGCCTTGACGAACAGGTAATGATAGCCCGCCTGGTCGGGCGAGGCGAAGGTCAACGTGAACGACACGATTTGCGTGGCGTTGACCGCGATGGGATACACGGGCATCTGCTGGTAGGGGGTTGTCTCCGAGTTCTTGAACAAGGCCACCCAGGTGATGGTGTAGGACGGGGCAGTGCCCTTGTTGGTGATGTTGACAATGACCGTGCACGGCTCGTTCAGGTAGGGGATGGCCGGGTCGGTGCGAATGCCCGTGATGACGTAGTCGGGGAGGCGCAGCGGCGTGGCCGTGGCCGATGGCGACGGCGTTCGCGTGCGAGTTGGCGTGGCGGTGGGGGCGACGGTATTCGTTGCCGTTGGCGTCCGCGTGCGCGTGGGCGTGGCGGTGGGCGCGACGGTGTCCGTCGGCGTCTCGGTGGGCGTGGCCGTGGGTTCCGGAGTAGCGGTATCCGTGGGCGTGGCGGTAGGCTCCGGCGTATCGGTCGGGGTGTCGGTGGGCGTCTCGGTCGGCGTCGGGGTTTCCGTGTCCTGCGCGGCAGCCCGGACGGGCACCGCTGCCCTGCCGGCCAGTCCTGGAGAGACAGAGAGCACAAGCACCAAGATGACCCACAGGCCCAGGTATGCGGAGAATCGCAACCGTCTCATCGGCATCTGACTCCTCAATGACTTGCGCGGGCTTGGCGCGCACCGAGTGCGTCTCTACGGTCTGGCCGCAGAGCCTGTCTGTATCGCGGCCCATTATACTGCATGCCCTGCGATTTTGCAATGTCAAATTGGCTCACGGACAACACGCGCAGGTCGCCAATCCGCGTGCAATCCGCTATACTGCGGGCAAGGAGGCGGGGTATGGATGGGATCACGGTGGGGCTTGCCACGACCGCGGACTGGGACGACTTGCTGGCGCTGTGGGCAGCCGACGCGGCGGAATCCGGGCGGGGGGCGCAGGCCGTGGCAGCCGACGATTTTCTCGCGGGCGATGGCTTCTGGGTGCTGCTGGCCCGCGTGGACGGCGAGCCTGCGGGGGTGGCCCACGTGTGCCGCATCCCCAAAGCCGACGCCCGCCGCGGGTTCCTGTTCGTGGACGAGGTGTTCGTCCATCCGGCGCACCGGCGCAAGGGCGTGGCCACGGCGCTGCTGGGCCGAGCGGTGGAGATGAGCCGGGAACTGGGGCTTGCGGGCGTGCGACTGCTCGTGCGGCCGGAGAACGCCGCGGCCCGCGCGCTGTACGGGAAGGCCGGATTCCAGGAGTACCCGACGATCCTGTGCCAGCGCGAGGTGCGCCGGTCTCCGTAAACGCGAAGCCCCCGAAGCCGGAACCTCGGGGGCTTTGTGGTGGGCGGTATAGGGCTCGAACCTACGACCTCCACGATGTCAACGTGGCGCTCTGGCCAACTGAGCTAACCGCCCACTGTGGCATGATTATACACGAGGGCACGCGAATGCGCAAAAACGCAGCCCTCGTGCGGCGCGCGGATGCGCTTAGATATATCACCGCAGAGACGCAGAGGGCGCGGAGCACGCAGAGGTCGGAGCGCGAAGGGCACGAAACCCCACGAAGGGCACGAAAGGTTTTCACGCCTTTCGTGTCCTTTCGCGGCTTTCGTGTTCCAAATCCGCCGTGCACTCCGCGGTGAGTCCAGAGGCAGGCATCACCACAGAGAACGCAGAGGGCGCGGAGAACTCAAGAAGAAACTCTGCGTTCTCCGCGTGCTCTGCGGTGAATCAGGGCCGCTGGGTGCTAGCCGATGGTCAGCGTTACGATGCCGCCGATGGTAAGCAGCATCCCCAGCGCCGTCTTCCAGGTGAGCGGCTCGCCGCCGAACAGGATGCCCATGAGCGCACCGAACAGGGGCGACGTGAAGGCGATGGGCATGACCCGGCCCAGCGGCGCGCCCTTGATGGCGGCGTAGAAGCACAGCATCCCCACGGAGCCGGCCAGGATGCCCCCGCCCAGCACCATCATCAGGAGCGGCTTTGGCCCGGCCTGCGTTACCGTCTTCCACTGCGGAAAACTGACCGCGCCGAGGATGATGAGGGCGACGGCCGTGCGGATGGTGATGCCCATCTGGGGCGACAGGTTGCCCAGGTGGAGTCCCTTCTTCTCAAAGAAGCCGCCCACGCCCCAGGCGATGGCCGTGAACAGAGCCAGCAACTGTGGATTCATCGTGTGCCTCCGTGGTGAGTTTGCAGCGCGAACGATCCACCACCACTCCGATAATCACACCTGCGGGAAATCCAGACCGGACAAGCGTGAGGTTTCGGGTGAGGCGGTCGCTCGTCAGTCTTCTCCGTACAACGCCGCGGCTTCCCGATGAGCCTCGGCAATCGCTGCTCGCAAGGACTCCGGCGCAAGCACCTCACAGTCCGGCCCCCAGCCCAGTATCCACGACTTCATCTCGCCCGGATGGGCCACACGGAACCGCACGATGCACCCGCCGTCGTCGCAGTCCTCCACCTGCTGGGTCTCGTGCCAGCGGCCCTCTTTGACCCGCCGCGCGACGGCCGGGGTGAACCGCAGGACGACCTCGCGGGTGTCCTCGCCCCACATGATGCCCCAGGCACTCCTGAGGAGCGACGCCCCGTCAAATCCCGGCGGCACGGTGAAGGTCTCCTCCAGCAGTTCGGCGTCCGAGATTCGCTCCATCTTGAAGGTGCGCACCTCGCCCGCGTGGGAAGCGTAGCCGATGACGTAGATGGCGTGGCCCGGCCACGAGGGAACGACCAGGTACGGTTCCAGCACCGTCTCGTAGGTGTCCTCGCTCCGCAGGGACCGGTAGCGCATCCGCACCTTGCGCCCCGTCGCCCAGCCCAGGGTTACGACCTCAAAGGCGCGGGCGAAGGGCGACCGTTCCTCGTCCAGGCGGTCGGCGACCATCTCGTGGATGACGCGGCCCACTTCGGCGGGGAGCGCGTCGGCCAGTACCACCAGCGCCCGCACGACGAACGGGTTCGGCTCGTCGCTGACGGTGTCCAGCATTCGGGCCGCCAGGTACAGGGCCGCCGCCTCTTGCAGCGAGAAGTGAATGGGCGGCAGGGTGAAGCGGTGGCCTTTCATCAGCCGCCAGCGCCAATCTGGCTCCGCGACCAGGGGCAACCGAAACGGCTCGTCCTGTAGGTCTTGCAGGTCGCGGTTGATGGTGCGGGTGTCCACGCCGCACAATCGCGCCAGTTCCGAGGCTTTGTACCCCCTGGGGTTCTGGTAGAACAGCCGCTGGATGTACAACAGACGGAGCGAGCGATCCATGTGCCTCCTCGCCACTGCGAATCTTCCTGGCCCAGGTGATTCTCACTTCACCGCAGAGAACGCAGAGGACGCAGAGAATTCAAAATCAATCTCCGCGCTCTCCGCGTTCTCCGCGGTGATAGATACCCTGACGGCGTGCTGCAGCAAAGTATAGCACAGGCTGGGCGACGCGCAATTCCGACTGTACCCGTGGGGTGCATTTCGGTTTTGGGGCTACCTCACCCATCCCCACCCCAGCCCTCCCCTTCCCCCTCCGCCGGCGGAGAGGAAAGGGGAGGGTGCGGGAGGGGTTAGGTGAGGTCAAGGAAGCCCAGCGCTGCTGTACGTCGGGTGGGGAGGGCAGGTTCCGTTGGGTGTGGGGCGGCTCACGACTCTGCTCCGGGGGCAATTGCGGCAGGCTTGCTCCCAAACCGAAATGCGACTGCCCGGTCGCGCCGCTTTGACACGCGCTCGCCTTTGTGCCATACTGCACATAGTCGCTACTTCAGGGAGGACAACGTCATGAAAGCAGTGCGTTTGGTTGAAATCGGCAAGCCCCTTCAGTCGCAGGAAATCCCCATTCCCGCCATCGGCGACAGGGACGTGCTCGTGCGGGTCAAGGCGGCGGGCATCTGCCATTCGGACGTGCACTACCGCGCCGGCACGTCGCCCGTAACCCACCTGCCGGTAACGCCCGGACACGAGGTCGCGGGCGTTGTGGAGCGGGTCGGCGCTGGGGTCTCCAACTTCAGAGTGGGCGACCGAGTCTGCATCCACTATATGGTAACCTGCGGCGAGTGCGCGTACTGCAGCCGCGGGAACGAGCAGTTCTGCGTGCAGGGCAAGATGATCGGCAAGCACCGCGACGGCGGATACGCCGAGTACATCGCCGTCCCCGCGCGCAGCGTGGTGCACCTGCCCGAGGATGTCCCGTTTGAGCACGGGGCCGTGCTCATGTGCTCGTCGGCCACGTCGTTCCACGCGCTGCGCAAGTCGCGGCTCCAGCCAGGGGAGACGGTGGCGGTGTTCGGCGCGGGCGGGCTGGGCATGTCGGCCATCCAGATCGCGCGGGCCTTCGGCGCGCTGGACGTGTACGCGGTGGACATCAACGCCGACAAGTTGCGTCTGGCCGAGCGGTTCGGCGCGATTCCGGTGGATGCCAGCAAGGGCGATCCCGTGGCCGAGATTCGGCGGCTGACCGGCGGGCGCGGCGTGGATGTAGCCCTGGAGGTCATCGGCCTGCCGCAGACCATGGAGCAGGCGGTGAAGTCGCTGGCGATCTTCGGGCGGGCCGTGCTGGTGGGCATCACGCGCAAGCCCATTGAGGTGGACTCGTACTTTGACCTCATCGGGCGCGAGGCAGAGATCATCGGCTCGGACGATCACCTGATGTCGGAACTGCCGACGCTGATAGAGTTGGCGCGGCGGGGAATCCTGGACCTGTCCCACGTGGTTACGCGCACCGTCCCGCTGGACGCGGACGCCATCAATCAGGTGATGGACAACCTGGAGCGCTTCAAGGGCGACACGCGGACGGTGATCGTGCCGTAGGGGAGCGGTCGGGCTCCCAAGCCCGAAAGTCGGGCCTTCGTCTGCGCGTTTGGATGCGGAGGCCCGCCTTGCCGTCGGCGGGCTGGGTTCTGCCCTGGGAGAACGCTCCAAACATGGGGCAGACCGGGGTGGTCGTATTGACGGCGCGCTGCGTTGACGCTATACTGGACACAGCGATTGGCAGAACGGGGTGGGAGAATTCCCGAGGGAGGCTGGTCCGGTGGTTGTGGAATTGATGCGGGCAGTGCAGTTCGTCGTGGACGCCAACGGAAACAAGAAAGCCGTTGTGATTGATTACGCGGCGTGGGAAGAACTCCTGACGCTGTTGGAGGACCTGGAGGACGCGGAGGAAGTCCGTCGCCTGCGCGAAATGGGTGAGGAAGCCATCCCGTGGGAGGAGGCAAAGGCGCAGTTGCGGGCTGAGGGTGTGGATGTATAGAGTCCAGGTCCTGCGACAGGCTGTCAAGGACATCGCGGCGTTGCCCAAAGAGCACGCACGATTGGTCAGCCAGCACATTGACGGCCTGGCGGAGAACCCACGCCCACCCGACGCGAAGAAACTTCGGGGCGTGGATGCCTATCGTTTGAGGGTGGGTGCGTGGCGCATCCTCTACGACGTGGACGACGCGTCGCGCACGGTTACGGTGTACCGCGTGAAGCACCGCCGCGAGGCGTACCGCTGATTCCCCTGCCGCCCCGCGCACATTGCGCAGGGTTCTACCTGCCGAGGAGTCGTGCTGCAGCGGCCCGTCTTGCGCTGCGGTCGGCGGCGAACGAGTCTACTCCTCCTCGCTGGCGGCCAGTTCGGCCAGGGCCTGCAGCGTCTGCTGCGCCTCTTCTTCGTCCAGCAGGCTGATGGCGAACCCGGCGTGGACGATGACCCAGTCGCCGGGCTGGGCTTCGGGGGTGTAGGCCAGGCATACCTCGCGGGCCACGCCCCCGAATTCCACCGTCCCCATCTTGAGGCCCATGGGGTTGTCCTGCACGCTCGTAACCTTACCGGGGATTCCCAGACACATGATGGCCTCCGTGTGTGCGTCCGTAGAGCGCTGGCGTGCGGCGCGTGTTATTCGTCGTACACGATCCGCAGGTGCAACTCCCGCAACTGCTGCTCGGTGATCTCCGACGGCGCGCCCGTCATCAAGTCAATGGCGCGGCTGTTCTTGGGGAAGGCGATGACCTCCGACATGCTCTGCTCGCCCGCCAGGAGCATGACAAGGCGGTCCACGCCGGGCGCGATGCCCCCGTGCGGCGGCGCGCCGTACTCAAAAGCCTCCAGCAGGTGGCCGAAGCGGGCCTGGGCCTCCTCCTTGGAGTAGTTCAGCAGCGCGAACACCTTTTCCTGGATGTCGCGGCGGTGGATGCGGATGCTGCCGCTGGCCAGTTCGTAGCCGTTGCAGACCAGGTCGTAGCAGTCGGCGCGGACGCGGGCCGGGTCGGTGTCCAGCAGGGGGATGTCCGCCTGCTTGGGCATGGTGAAGGGATGGTGCACGGCGTCCCAGCGCCCCTCCTCCTCGTTCCACTCCACCAGCGGGAAGTCCACCACCCAGCAGAAGGCCAGCAGGTTGGGGTCGGCCAGGTTGAGCGCGCGGCCCAGTTCCACGCGCAGCGCGCCGAGGACCGTGTTGGCCTTGTGGGCGTCGTCGGCGATGATGAACATCATGTCGCCGACCTGGGCGTCCAGCCGCGCGGCGAAGGCGTCCAACTCCTCGGGCGCGAAGAACTTGGCGGGGCCGCCCTTGTACCCCTCGGCGGTGCGGGCGATGGCCACGAGGCCCTTCGCGCCCAGCGCCTTGGCGCGCTCGGTCCAGTCGTCAATCTCCTTGCGCGTGAGGTCGGCGCAGCCCGGTGCCCGGATGCCCTTGACCGCGCCGCCCGCCGCCAGGGTGTCCTGGAACACGCGGAACCCGGACCGCGCCGCCAGGTCCGACAGGTCGGTCAGCGGCAGACCGAACCGCAGGTCGGGCTTGTCGGTGCCGTAGCGGGCCATGGCCTCGTCGTAGGTCAGGCGCGGGAACGGCGAGATGATCTTCCAGTGGGGCGTAACCGTCCGCACCAACTCCGTGTACAGCCCTTCTATCGTGTCCAGGATGTCCTGCTGCTCCACGAAACTCATCTCCAGGTCCAGTTGCGTGAACTCGGGCTGGCGGTCGGCGCGCTGGTCCTCGTCGCGGAAGCAGCGGGCGATCTGGAAGTAGCGGTCAAACCCCGCCACCATCAGCAGTTGCTTCAACTGCTGGGGCGACTGGGGCAGGGCGTAGAACTTGCCCGGATACAGGCGGCTGGGGACGACGTAATCGCGCGCGCCTTCTGGCGTGCTCTTGATGAGGATGGGCGTCTCAATCTCCACGAAGCCACGCGCGTCCAGGTAGTCGCGCATGAATTTCACGACGCGGTGGCGCAGGATGATGTTGCGCTTCATCCGCTCGCGGCGCAGGTCCAGGTAGCGGTAACGCAGGCGGGCCGCCTCGTCGCCCTCGCGGTCCTCGGTGATGTAGAAGGGCGGCGTCTTGGCCTCGTTGAGCAGCACCGCGTGTGTTGCCAGGACTTCCACTTCGCCGGTGGCCAGGTTCGGATTCGGCTTGACGCGCTTCTGGACGGTTCCGGTAACCTGCAAGACATATTCGCTCCGCGCGCGCGAGCCGATTTCGTGGGCCTCGGCGGACACCGACGGGTCAAACACGACCTGCGTGATGCCGTAGCGGTCGCGCAGGTCCAGGAATGTCAGCCCGCCGTGGTCGCGCCAGCGGTGCACCCAGCCCGCCAGCGTTACGGTCTTGCCCACGTCGCCGATGCGGATTTCGCCGCAAGTGTGAGTGCGTAGCATACGCTTCTCCCTCTTTCACCTCACCGCAGACCGAACAGATACCGCAGAGGAGAAAAGGGTTGCTCCGCGTTCTCCGCGGCCTTTGCGGTGAGAACATTGCCGATGTACCGGTTATTATAAGCATCGGGGGCGGAAACACAAAGCCGCCGGTCTGGGGCCGACGGCTCTGTCAGCGCAGACAAAGGGCGCGCGGGCTTCAGTCCACCCAGTTGCCCACCAGCCAGTAGCGGAAGTCGCGCCCCTCGGCTACCTCATACGCGCCGTAGCAGGCATACACGAGCGCCGCGACGGGCAGCCCAAGCGTTACCACACCCCACAGGAGTGTCAGCGCCAGGGCGATGGGGATGAGGCAGATGCCCACCACGGCGGCCATGAGCACCGACGCGCCGACCCATGCGGCCACGACCACCACCAGGCCCAGGATGCCGACGGCGATGGTCGCAAGGACAACCAGCGCCTGGAAGATGGTGGCCTGCAGGGCGTGGCGGGCGACGAACTTGGATTTCTCGCGGAACACCAGCCAGATGACCAACGGGACAATGGGGCCGACCAGGCACAGCGCGCCGCCGGTCAGGACGCCGAACAGCACCGTAACCAGGGCGCTGGCGTGGGCAATGGCGGCCCATGCGCGGTCATCGCCCGAAGACGGGGGCGGGGTCGTTCCCGCTGCCGGGGTTTGCGGAATTCCTTCCATCATTGCACCGCTCCTTCCTGAATGTCGTGGAGTCCACCTCACGGATACCTACACGCGCCAGCGCCCGCCGGTTCATTGTGCGCGGACGGTCATTGCAAGTATAATACACGACGTCATCTTTTGGCAAGGAGCATCCCATGTCGGACGGCTACCAGGTCCAACTGCCCGTGTTTGAGGGGCCGCTGGACCTCCTGCTCCACCTGATTGAAGAGCAACAACTGGACATCACAAAGGTGTCGCTGGCCCAGGTTACGCAGCAGTACCTGGACTACATCGCCCACGCCGAGACGATCAACCCCGACCACCTCGCCGACTTTTTGGTGGTGGCGGCCAAGTTGATTTACATCAAGTCAACGGTGTTGTTGCCGCAGGTGATCGCGCCTGAGGAAGAGGAGGAAGACGCGGGCGACGACCTGGTGCGGCAGTTGCTGCTGTACCGCCAGTTCAAGCGGGCCGCCGAGTACCTGCGGGCGCTGGAGGAGCAGGGGAACCGCGCGTTCGTGCGGGTCGCGCCGCCCGTGGATTTGCCCAAGACGGTGGACCTGGAGGGCGTTACGCTGGACGCCCTCGTGCAGGCCGTCCGCGAGGCGCTGGCCGTGGCCCCGCCCGCGCCACCAGTCAACGATGTGGTCGCGCCGCTCATCATCACGGTGGACGAGAAGATCGCGTACATCCAGGGTCGGCTGGCGCGGCGGGGGCGGGTGTCCTTCCGCCATCTGATCCGCCAGGCGCGCAACCGCATGGAGATCATCGTAACGTTCCTCGCCGTGCTGGAGATGATCAAGCGGCAACTGGTGGAAGCGTACCAGGAGACGCTGTTCGGCGAGGTGTACATCGCGGCGCTGGAGCCACGTCGCGGGAACGGCACGGAAGCGGACGGCGAAGCCAAGCCCGTGAACGGGCAGCGTGGATGACGCGACCGGGCACCCGGCCGCATCAGTGCGATTCGCGGGGGGCCATGTCGCTGTCCGGGGATGGCGCACAGCGCCGCAACCGCGCGTAGACGTATGCGCCCAGAAGCGTAGCGGCGGTGTCCAGCGCCACGTCCAGCGGATTCCCCTTGCGGGTGGGCACGAACGTCTGATGCCACTCGTCGCTGGCGGCGTACACCGCGCCGAGTGCGACCGCAACCACCACTTGCCCTTTCCTCGCGCCCACGGCGCGGGCCAGCAGCGCGCCGAAGATGGCGTATTCGGCGATGTGGGCCGCCTTGCGCAGGATGAGTTCCAGCCACGGCTCATGAATGCGCGGGAGGTCCGGCCGCGACGACAAGAAGTAGATGACCCCGGCCCAAGCCAGCACGGGCACCCAAAGGGATAGGACGGTTTTCCATCGCTGTGGCATGACGGTGCGCTCTCCGATGTACTAGGGATTGCCGCGCGGGGCCAGGGCCGAAGCGTAGGCCCGCTCCAGGCGCTCGGCAAGGGCGTTCGGCGCGAAGTGGCGGGCGAAGTGCGCCCTGGCTGCCGCCCGCATCGCTCGCCGAAGCCCGGCGTCGGCGAGAAGTGCCACCACCGCCTCGGCGAAGCCCTTGTCATCGCCCGGAGCCACCAACAGGCCGGTCTCGCCGTGCACGACGTATGACGGGCATTCGCCCACGGCGTGCGCCACCACCGGCACGCCCAGCGCCACCAGGTCGGCCAGCCGCGCAGGACATTTATACCGATTTCGCGGCGTGTCGGCAAATGGCAGGATGGCGACGCAGGCTGCGCTCAGTTCGGAGGCGAGCGTGTCTGCTTCCAGGTAGCCGCGCAGCACCACCGTGCCGTCTAGCCCCCGCGCCCGCACCGCCTCGGCGAAGGCGCGCTCCTCGCCGCCCATCCCCACGCCGACCACGTGCAGCGTGGGGCATGATGGGGTAGGGGCAGGTATCAGACCTGCCCCTACGGTGTTTTGTACAATGTCGGCCCAGATGTCGGCGGCGGTGTCGGGGGCGATGTCCAGAAACCGCGTGTACCAAACGACGCGACCGGGGACTTCGTCGGCGTCCACGGGGCGGAGGGCCGATGTGTTGGGCAAGTACACGGGGGGCGCGCTCCGCCATTCGGCCACGTGGTGTAGCAGCGCGCGGCTCGCCACGGTAACGCCGTCGGCGCGGGACAGCACCCATCGCTCCTGGCGGGCGATGGCCTTGCGCTGCCAGGCCGGGCGCGCATCGGCCCATGCGGTCTCCAGGTCGTCGGCGTCGGCCCAGACGAGGGGGCGCTGGCCCGCGGGAAGGTGCAACATCGCCTGGGCAACGGCCCCGCTGAACCCGATGGGCTTGAAGACGTGCACGACGTCGGACTTCCCACGGCGCGCTTCGGCCAGCAGGCGGGCCAGCAGAATCGGCCACGCGGCCTTGCCGAGCGCTGCGGGGAAGGGGATGCTGACGACATCCGCGCTGCCCTCGTGCCACGCGCGCCCGGCATCCTGCGGCCGGTCCCACGACGGCACGAGGACGCGCACCGAGTGACCGCGCGCCGCCAGCGCCCGCGCCAGCGGTAGCACGCGCCAGCGGGTGGTGCCCTTGGGAGCCAGGCCGAACGGCGCGACAAAGGCGATGTTCATGGGGGGATTATACCACATCTTGCCCGCAGCGCGGCGACGTAGTATACTTTCACCAGACCCTGGCTGGGAGGCATTTGGCACATGGCATCGGAACCGGTACGCATCGCCCTCGTCGGGCTCGGCAACGTGGGGCGGCGCGTGTTGACCATTCTGGACGAGAAGCGGTCGCTGTACCGCGAGCGGTTCGGGCTGGAGTTCGTCCTGGCGGGCGTGGCCGACAGCCGCGGCGCGGCCTGGAGCGCCGAGGGGCTTGACCTGCGCCGGATGGTGTCCATCAAGGAGGCGGGCGGGAGTGCCGCCGACTACATCGGCCTGGGGCAGAGGGGCGTATCGGGCCTGGACATGTTGCGCCACTGCCAGGCGGACGTGCTGGTGGAGGCCTCGCCGGTCAACCTGGCCGACGGCGAGCCGGCCATGAGCCACATTCGCGCGGCGCTGGAGCGGGGGATGCACGTCGTTACGGCGAACAAGGGGCCGCTCGCCCTGGCGTACCCAGAAGTCATGGCGCTGGCCCGCGAGCGCGGCCGCCGCGTGCTGTTCAGCGCGACCGTGGGCGGCGGCCTGCCGGCGGTCAACGTGGGCGTCCGCGATTTGTGCCACGCGCGCGTGGAGCGGATAGAAGGCGTGCTCAACCTCACCAGCCATTCCATCCTGGCCCGCCTGGCGCAGGGCTACACGTTCCAGGAGGCGCTGGCCATGGCTCAGCGGGATGGTCATGCGGAGGCCGATCCGGACCTGGACGTGGACGGGTGGGACGCGGCCAACAAACTGGTGATCCTCGCCAATGCCGTCCTCGGCTATCCGGCTCGGCTGTCGGAGGTGCGCGTCGCGGGCATCCGGGGCATCTCCGCGAAGATGATTCAGCACGCGCGGCAAAGGGGGAATGTGATTCTGCTCCTGGCCGTGGCCGAGCGCCGGGGCGATGGTTATCACCTCAGCGTGCAGCCCACCGAGGTCGGCGCGGAGCACCCGCTGGCGCGCCTGACCCCCGTGCAGATGGGCGTGGTGTACTACACCGACACCAACGGCATCGTCGCGGCCACCGTGGACGAAGTGGATCCCATTCCGACCGCGGGCGCGGTGGTGCGCGACCTCATTACGTTGTACCGCGAGGGGCTATGGAGCGGCATTTGAGCGTCCTGCGCATCCTGTGCGACGCGCTGGAAAGTGCAGGCGTGGACTGGGCCGTAACCGGGAGCCTGGGGCTGGCGCTCCAGGGCGTGCCGCTGGAGCCTCACGACGTGGACGTGCAGACCGACGAGGCGGGCGCGTACCGCATCGCGGCGCTGTTCGCCGACCGCGTCGTGCGGCCCGTGGCGTTCTCGGCCAAGGCGGGGATGCGGTCGCACTTCGGTGCGCTGGAGATAGACGGCCTGACGGTGGAGGTCATGGGCGACGTGCAGCACCGGCGGGAGGACGGCTCCTGGGAGCCAGCGCCCGATCTGTCGCGCATTCGGCGCTGGGTGGACGTCGCCGGGATGCGCGTGCCGGTTGTGTCGCTTGAGCACGAGCGCGACGCCTACGCGAAGATGGGGCGCACCGAGCGCGTCGCACAGATCGCGCGTGCGTTGGAGGCCAAAGGGTCCGTGCGCTGAGACGGCATCACGTTGGGGAGATGGGGCGCGGGGTCTCGGCGCGTTTACACGAGGAGGCTGGGAGATGTCGGCTGTTCGTGTGGTTCGGTGTCCCCAGTGCGGGGCGAAACTGCCGCCAGGCAGGGAAGTCGTGTGCGAGTATTGCGGGACGCGATGCGTGCTGGACGAGTCGCAGCGGAGCGCCGCGAAGCCCGAAGAGTCGCAGGCGAGAACCGGCGAGATGCCCAAGGGCACGGCCCTTCGCCTGAAGACGGTGCAGTGCGTGGATCAGCAGGGCATCGGCATAGAGGCGTGCCGCATGTTGATTCCGATGGACTGGGTGTTTGAAGGGGGCGTGCAGTGGCTGCTCAACAACCCAGGGATGCCCGCGGTCCTGGCCTTCCGCGCCCGCAACCAGGCCAACACCGAGGCTTTTGAGGTCTTCCCCAACATCTCGTTCTACTGGACGAACAACCCCATGGTGCACATGACCTTCCCCGTCGGCACCCTTTATTTCGGCAACGAGGTGCGGCCGCCTATGGGCGCGCAACAGATGCTCCGGGAGATCGTCCTGCCGCGCTACCGCGGGAACATGCCCGGGCTTCAAATCGTGCGCGAGGAGCACCTGCCGGATTTGGCACAGCAGGTGGGAGCGGGCGCGCAGTCGGCCCCGGGCGCGGTAACTTCCGCCGATGGCGCTCGCGTGCGGGTGCGGTACGCCTTGGGGGCGCAGCGAGCCGAAGAGGAAATCTACGGCGTGGTGGAGGTAACCCACGTCTCCATGCCCGTCATGTTCGGGACGGTGGAGCACATCTACTGGATGGCCGACTACCTGTTCTCGTTCCGCGCGCCGGAGGGCGCTCTGGACGGGATGGCCGAGTTGTTCTGGACCATCACCCGCTCGTTCCAGTTGAACCCGCAGTGGTACGGGCGCTACCTGCAGGTGAGTCAGTATCTCATCCAGAACCAGATTCAGCAGATTCAGCACACGGGCCAGTTGAGCCGCATCATCAGCCAGACGAGCAGCCAGATCAGCGACATGATGATGGAGTCGTGGCAGCAGCGCCAGGCGACCATGGACCGCATCTCGGAGAACTTCAGCCAGGCCATTCGCGGCGTGGATGAGTACCACAATCCGTTTGAGGAGCGGGGCGTGGAGTTGCCAGGTGGACATAACTATGCCTGGTGCAACGCGCTGGGCGAGTACATCCTGTCCGACGACCCGAACTTCAACCCCAATGTCGGCTCCAACCTGACCTGGCAGCAGATGGAGCGGCGAGGGCCGTAGCGCGTCGGCTGACCTGGGTTCACCGCAGAGGCGCGGGGAACGCAGAGCAGGGATTGGGGGTCGCAAGCGGGAGCGCAGGGCGTCGGCTGGCTTGGGTTCACCGCAGAGGCGCGGAGAACGCAGAGCATCGGGGCGGCAACCCCGACCTGCGGGGCTGTTTGCCGAGCACCTGACCATAGGGAACATGTCTGTTGTCATTGCGAGCGAAGGGAGGCCTCTCGGTTGGCGAGATTCTTCGGCGCTGCGCGCCTCAGAATGACAGTCTGCCGGGATTGCTTCGTCGCTGCGCTCCTCGCAATGACAATTCTGTGCCCGTCATTGCGAGCGAAGGGAGGCCTCTCGGTTGGCGAGATTCTTCGGCGCTGCGCGCCTCAGAATGACAGTCTGCCGGGATTGCTTCGTCGCTGCGCTCCTCGCAATGACAATTCTGTGCCCGTCATTGCGAGCGAAGGGAGGCCTCTCGGTTGGCGAGATTCTTCGGCGCTGCGCTCCTCGCAAGGACATAAGTGGAGCACTGATACCGGACCAAAGGGCGTGTTGGGAGGTGAGACCATGAGCATCAAGCGGAAGAGCGCACTGGTGATCGTGGACATGCAGAATGACTTTCTGCCGGGGGGCGCGCTGGCGATCCCCCAGGGCGATGCCATCCTGCCCAAAGTCAACGCCTACCTGGAGTTGTTTGAGCGGCGCGGCCTGCCCATCATCGCCACACGCGACTGGCACCCGCCGGAGACGACGCACTTCCAGGTGAAGGGCGGCGTGTGGCCCATCCACTGCGTGCAGGGGACGCCGGGCGCGGAGTTCCACCCGGACCTGGCGCTGCCCGACAAGACCATCGTCGTGTCCAAGGGGATGGGGGCCGACGAGGACGCCTACTCGGCGTTCCAGGCGCGCGATGCGCAGGGCAGGCCCTTGCCCGACGTGCTGCGGGCCCTGGGCGTGCGGCACCTGTACATCGGCGGGCTGGCGCTGGACTACTGCGTGAGGTTCACCGGCCTGGACGCGAGCCGCCAGGGGTTTGGGTGCACGGTGCTCCTGGACGCCACCCGCGCGGTGAACCTGCAGGTGCACGATGCGGAACTGGCGCTTGAGGAACTGGTGCGGGCCGGCGCCGACATCGCCGTCTTTGAGACGCTGACCGCGTGAAAGGAGTTTGCATGGAAGCCAAACGCAGGTTTCACATTGCCACGGAGGCCGAACTGCGCGAAGGTCGCGTAACCGACGTGTACTTTGAGCGGGCGCGGTCGGCCATCCGGGCCAGGAATGCCGACAAGGTCGTGGTCGCCGAGGTGCGCGCCAAGAGCCTGCCCAACAAGTGGGAGTGGGCGGTGCTGGCCGGCGTGGAAGAGGTGGCCCGCCTTCTGGAGGGCGTGGACGTCCGCGCCTGGTCGCTGCCCGAGGGGTCGCTGTTCTACGCGGGCGAACCTGTGCTGCTCATTGAGGGGCCGTACACGGTCTTCGGGCATCTGGAGACCGAGATTCTGGGCATGCTCTGCCAGGCGTCGGGCGTGGCGACCAAGGCGGCGCGGTGCCGCGTGGCAGCGGGGAAGCGCACCGTGTTGAGTTTCGGCGCGCGGCGAATGCACCCGGCGGTGGCCCCGATGATTGAGCGGGCGTGCTACATCGGCGGGTGCGATGGCGTGTCCACGCTGCTGGCGGCGGAGGTCATCGGCATCCCGCCCAGCGGGACGATGCCGCACGCGCTTGTCCTGCTCCTGGGCGACACGGTGGAGGCGGGCTGGGCCTTTGACCAGGTGGCCGGCCCGGAGGTGCCGCGCATCGTGCTGATAGACACGTTCCTGGACGAGAAGTTTGAGGCCATCCGCGTGGCCGAGGCGTTGCGCGAGAAGTTGTACGGCATCCGCTTTGACACGCCCGCGTCGCGGCGGGGGGATTTGCGCCAGTTGATGGAGGAGGTGCGCTGGGAGTTGGATTTGCGCGGCTTCCAGCACGTCAAACTCTTCGCCAGCGGCGGGCTGGACGAGTACAGCATCCTGGACCTGAACCCCGTCTGCGACGGCTACGGCGTGGGCACCTCGCTGGCGAACGCGCCCACCGTCAACCTGGCGCTGGACTTGGTGGAAGTGGGCGGCGAGTGGCTTGCCAAGCGGGGCAAGGAATCGGGCGGGAAGTTCGTGGCAGCGTGTCCTGCCTGCGGGGCCAGGAAGGTCGTGTACTGGAAGCACGAGCCGGGCGTCTGCGAGGGGTGCGGACAGCCGCGCCGTTTCCTCAACACACTGCTGATTGACGGCGGGCGCTTGGCCGTGGACCTGCCGGACGCGCGGGAGATTCGGCAGTCGGTGCTGGCGCAACTGGACAGGGTGAGCCTGTAGGGGTGCTGGCGAAGCACGGGCCGAAGCCTAGCATCCGACGGGTTTGCACAAATTCTGTCGCCCTACCGTATCCCACGGTGCGCGGGGGCGTTTGAGTATTGGGCCTCGCGCGTCGCGGGGCGAATCTTGGTTGAGGACAACGTCTCATGCGTTTTTTGCGAAACCTGGGTATTGCTGTGCTGATTTTCGCCCTGGCCGCGGTGAATGTGGCTGCCTTTCCACCGCTGCCCAGCAGTTTCTGGGGCATCATTACCGTGAACGGGGCGCGCGTTCCGCTGTCGGCGGAACTGATGGCCTACGTGGATGGCGTGAACTGTGGCAGGGCGAACATCTACCTCTACGCAGGCACGACGTACTACTCCATATCCGTGAAGGGCGACGACCCGGATACGCCCGAAAAGGAGGGCGGGCGGGATGATGACCCCATTGAGTTCCGGCTCAATGGCGTTCCCCTGGCCACCACGGCCCGCTGGCACGAGGGCACCAACGTGCGGCTGGACATGGTGGAGGCCTCCCCGCACCGACAGAGCGCCACGCTGCGCGTGCTCCTTCCGTCGGTGGCCGTGCAGTACTGGCCGCGCGTGCCCACGACGCAGTAGTGATTCACCGCGGAGGGCGCGGCGGATTTGGAACACGAAAGCCGCGAAAGGACACGAAAGGGCGCGAAAACCTTTCGTGCCTTTCGCGGGGTTTCGTGCCTTTCGTGCTCCGATCTCTGCGCTCTCTGTGTCTCTGCGGTGATACGTGCCTCTCAATTCACCGCGGAGCACGCGGCGGATTTGGAACACGAAAGCCGCGAAAGGACACGAAAAGGCGCGAAAACCTTTCGTGCCTTTCGTGCTCCGATCTCTGCGCTCTCTGTGTCTCTGCGGTGATACGTGCCTCTCAATTCACCGCGGAGCACGCGGCGGATTTGGAACACGAAAGCCGCGAAAGGACACGAAAAGGCGCGAAAACCTTTCGTGCCTTTCGCGGGGTTTCGTGCCTTTCGTGCTCCGATCTCTGCGTTCTCTGTGTCTCTGCGGTGAATAAGCCTCTGCGGTGAATCCAGCGGCGCATGGTACCAAAAGGCCATTGACCCCTCCCGCCTACGCGCATATAGTGCGTAGTAGGACGCGTATGCGTTGTCTATTTCCATGGGCACGGGAGGATGTCATGGATACAGCGGTTGTGAGACGGCCCCGCTGGGCCTTGTGGGTTTTGGGTACGGCGCTCCTTCTGGCGCTGGTGGCGTTCGGCGCTGCGGGTGCATTCGCGCAGGGCGCGCCGCAACTGCAGTATGTGAGCCACGAGATCATCTACGATACCATCAACCACGACGGCGTCGCCAACCCCGGTGAGTTCGTGTACCTGCTCGTCCGCATCCGCAACACCGGCACGGTAACGGCGTACAACCTGAGCGGTAGCCTCCAGACCGGCAACTGGGAGGCCACGTGCGAGGGCGTTGGCGTCTACGGGGACCTGGGCCCAGGCCAGGAGCGGTCGCAGCAATCCGGCGACTTGTACTTCCACCTCAGCCCGCTCACGCCGGATGGCCGTGTGATTGAGTTCACGCTGGACCTGTTTGACCAGTTCGGGACGTACTACTCGCTGGGCCCGTTCCAGATCACGGTCGTGGACAGCACAGGCCCCTACCTGAGCGCGAAGTCGGTGGCCCCGAAGGTTGCCGCTCCCTCCAGCCCTGTAACGCTGACGGCCACGCTGCTGGACGGGGCAGGTGTGAACGCGGTTACCGCCACGGTCCACAGTTCGGACAACTCCATCGTTACCGAGTTCCCCATGTACGACGATGGGCTACACGGGGATGGCTCGGCTGGCGACAGCACCTACGGAGCGGTCTGGACAACTCCGTCCGTGGCGCATGACTTTATCGCGGGGTTCAAGGCGGTGGACGGGCTGGGGCACGCCGCGGAGTACCCCGACCAGTTGGGATTCACGACGCGCGGCTTCAGCCGCCATTCCAACATCCTTCTCGTGATTGATGACCTGAACGAGCCCGGCCTTGATACCTTCTACACCGAGGCGTTGGCCAACAACGGCTTCGCCTACGACCTCTGGTACACCTTCTACCGCGGGTCCGTGCCCAACAGCGTCATCATGAACTACGTGCCGTGCATTGTGATCTGGGCCGTGCCCGAACGAGGGATGCTCAATGACCCGGAAGATGCCTCGGCGCGGGAAACGCTGATGAACTACCTGGATCAGGGTGGCAAATTGTTTGTTACCGGCCAGGACGTGGGTTTCTACGTCCACGACCACCCATTCTACACGGACTATCTCCATGCCCAGTTCGTGCAGGACAACGTGGACATGTTCGCCATCCGGGGCATCGCGGGGGATGAGATCGGCGATGGCCTGGCTTTCACGATTGAGGGGACCGGGTCGGGTGCGGGCAACCAACAGTGGCCCAGCGAGATCAACCCCATCTCGCCGGCGCAGCGCGTGTTTGAGTACTACACCCCCGGCGGGTCTGCCGCCGTGCGCAGGACCCCGGCCGGCCACGAATCCCACCTGCGGGGCAAGGCCCCCGCGCCGTCCGGCGTTGAGCCGCAGGAAATCATGGGGAGCGGCACGGCGGGCATCCGCGTGGACACCGGCACCTACAAGGTCGTGTACTTCGCCTTCGGGTTTGAGGGCATTGACGACGAGGCAGACCGCAACGCCGTGATGCGCGCCGTTGTTGGCTGGCTGCATGGCCACTCCAACTTTGAGAAGAACTTGGCGGCGGGGTGGAATCTGGTGTCGCTGCCGGTGATTCCGGAGAACAAGGCGATCACGGAGGTGCTGTCGTCTGTCGCGGGCAAGTACTCGCTGGTGGAAGCCTACGACGCCGAGCACGACACCTGGCGCATCTACGACCCCGCCATGCCGCCCGAGGCCAATACCCTGCTGACGCTGGACGAGGCCACCGCGTTCTGGATCAAGATGACCGAGCCGGCCACGTTCCAGTTGCCGGGCCTCCTGCCCATCTACACCGAGCAGCAACTGTTCGCGGGATGGAACCTCATCTCGTATCCGGCGTCGGAACCGCGCGCGGTCGCGGATGCGCTCGCCTCCATCGCCGGCAAGTACACGCAGGTCCTGCGCTACGAGCCTGGCGAGTCCACGGCCTGGAAACGGTACAACACGAGCATCCCGCCGTGGGCCAATTCGCTGACACAGATCACGCCCGGATGGGGGTACTGGATTTACGTAACGCAGGACTGCACGCTGACCATCATCAATTGACGGGCGCAACGACGATCGGGGAATGCGCAGGCCAGGCAGAACGATCCGCCTGGCCTGTTTGCGTGTAGGGCTGGAATCGCTTCCGAGGGAGCGCTATCGGTTCGCCCTGCGCTTGTGCAGTCCGAGGACGCGGCTGACCGGCACGACGAACAGCAAGCCGGTGTGCGGTTCGTTGAGGTCGCCGACAACCCTTTCTGTCGCGGCGACAACGCGTTCCAGGATCTCCTCGTCCTCCACGACGGTGAACAGCGTCCGGTGCTGGAACTCGCGGGTGGCGAAGAGGTCGCGCAGCGACGGGATGAGCGGGAGATCGTCGCTGACGATGCCCCGCAGCCGCCCCAGGCCGCTGCTCTCCAGGATGGTAACGCCGCCCACGCCCGCCTCCTCCCAGGCGTCCAACACGGCGGGGCATTGCTCCAGGTTATCCAGCACCAGTACCAACAATTGCGCCATGCCGCTACCTCCTGCCCAGGTGAACGAGAATCGTCATCATGCCTTTGGAGTCTGCGCGGTAACTTGCGCCGGTTCGGCGGTCTTGGTCCTCTTGGGGTACAGGGCCCGCAGGGCGATGGGCGTAACCAGGGTGGTTACCAGCACCATGAGCACCACGCTGGCGAAGACCGCGTCGGTAATGAGGCCGGTGCTCAGCCCCACAGAGGCGACGATGAGGCCGACCTCACCGCGCGACGTCATGCCCACGCCCAGCCGCAGCGCCTCGCCGGGCGTGCACCCCGCTACAAGGGCCCCGCTCCCGCACCCGATGACCTTGGAGATCAGGGCCACACCCAGTACGGCCAGCGCAATGGGGATGCCTGCGGCCCCCAGCGTGCGCACGTCGGTTTCCAGGCCGATGCTCACGAAGAAGATCGGCACCAGCCACGAGTAGGCGATGGCGTGTACCTTGCCCTCAATGGCCTTGCGCGCAGGCGTGCGGGCGAAGATGACCCCCGCCAGGAACGCGCCGGTGATGGCGGCGATACCTCCCAGCGCTTCGGCCGCCCACGAGTACAGGAATGTTACCACCACCGCGAGGCTCATGATCCCTTCGCTGATGGGCAAGTGGCTCACGATTTTGGCCGCTCTGGGGATGACGAGGATGCCCAGGAGCAGGGCGATGCCCAGGAACAGGAGCATCTTCACCAGCACCCACAGGATGGCGAGAACGCCCCCGTTGCCCCCCGCTACGGCGATGAACGCCGACAGCAGGAGGATCACGAGCACATCGTCCACCACAGCGGCACCCAACAGCGCCATGCCCACGCGGCTGCGGAGCACGCCCAGTTCCATCAGCGTCTGGGCCGAGATGCTCACGCTGGTGGCGGCCAGGACCAGGCCGGTGAACAGCCCGTGCTGGAGGTCGTAGCCGAACGGCAATGTAGCCAGCGCCCCAAGGATGACGGGCGCGAGCACCCCGCTGACGCCGGAGATGACCGCGATGCGGCCTGTCTGGGCCATGGTGCCCAGGTCCACCTCAAGGCCCGCCACGAACATCAGGAAGATGACGCCCAGGTGCGCGAGGAAAGAGATCATCGCCTCCAATTGGTCGCCGGAGAAGATGGGCCAGTGCATCATGTTCAGGAGCGACGGCCCCAGCAGCAGGCCGACGAGCAACTCGCCCAGGACGGCGGGCTGACCCAGCCGAACGCTCGCGTAACCCGCTGCCTTGGCCGCGAATATCATCAGGGCGAGAGCCACAAGGGACTGCAACAAGACGTCCATGAAGCGACTCCTGGATTGCCGATGCTGAGTTGCGAAGACCGCGGCCCATTATACCGGCACTTGCGGAGCGAGACAAGTGGGCCGTGGGTGCATTTCAGTTTGGGGGCAAGCCTGCTGCAATGGGCACGTCGGAGCAGGGCGGTGAGCCGCTCCCCATCAACGAAATCCACTTTCGCCGCCCGCTGCACCGCGAAGGGGCTGTTTGACCTCACCTAACCCCTCCCATACCCTCCCCTTTCCTCTCCGCGCGCGGAGAGGAAAGGGGAGGGCCGGGGTGGGGATAGGTGAGGTAGATTCTGCGCGACAACCTAACGGCATTCGGTCGTTCTCGCCCCAAAATGGAAATGCACACATGGGCCGTTTCCGTGCCACTTGACTTTTCGCGCAACTATTGGTACTCTATACGCGAGACGATTTCGGTTCATGGGCCGCGCGACAGAGCACTGCCCGCATGGGGGTGTCCATGGCGGATGGCGTCAAGATCAAAGGCACGCGCGACGGGCTTCTGGTGAGCCTGGGCGCGGGCGACCTTCCCTTGCTGTTGGCCGACCTCCGCGCGCAGTTGAATCGTTCGCCCGGGTTCTTCCAGGGCGGCAAGGTGGCGCTGGCCGTGGGCAGCCGCCCCATGACCCGCGCCGACCTGCAGCAGATTTGCGACGTGCTCGGCGAACTCGGCATCACCATCTGGGCCGTCATCAGCCAGTCGCCGATGACCCGCGCCGCTGCCCGCGAACTGGGCCTGGCGTCGGCATCCCCGCCAGAGGAGGCTCCATCCGATTTGGAGGCCGGGCAGGAGCCTGCGGTCATCGTGCGGCGGACGCTACGGTCAGGCCAGAGCGTCCGTTACCCCGGCCATGTGGTGGTGATCGGCGACGTGAACCCGGGAGCCGAGATCGTGGCGGGCGGCGACATCATCGTGTGGGGCAAGTTGCGGGGCACCGTCCATGCGGGCGCGATGGGGGATGACTCGGCGGTCGTGTGCGCCCTGCAATTGCAGCCCATGCAGTTGCGGATCAGCGGGAACATTGCGCGCTCCCCCGAATCCAACAGGACAAAGCAAAAGGCGCGCCCTGAAGTCGCACGTGTGCGGGGTGCGGAAATTGTGGCCGAACCCTGGGAGCCGTGAGAGTCGGAAAGGAGAGTCCGAGGATGCCGGGCAAAGTGATCACCATAACCTCTGGAAAGGGCGGCGTTGGGAAGACCACTGTAACCGCGAATCTCGGCATGGCGCTGGCGCAGCACGGCCAACGCGTTGCCGTCGTGGATGCCGACATCGGCTTGCGGAACCTGGATGTCGTCATGGGCCTGGAAAACCGCATCGTGTACGACCTGGTGGATGTGGTGGAAGGCGTCTGCCGCCTGCGCCAGGCGCTCATCCGCGACCGCCGCGTCAACGAACTGTACCTGCTCCCCGCGGCTCAGACCCGCGACAAGACCGCTGTCAGCCCGGCGGACATGATTCAGGTCTGCGAGCAACTCCGCCGCGAATTTGACTACGCGCTCATAGACTCGCCGGCAGGGATTGAGCAGGGCTTCCAAAACGCCGTTGCGGGCGCGGACGAGGTCATCATCGTAACCACGCCCGAGGTCTCGGCGGTGCGCGACGCCGACCGCATCATCGGCCTCATAGAGGCGCAGGAGAAAGGCCCCGGTTCCCTCATCATCAACCGCCTGAAGCCCGACATGGTGCGGCGTGGCGATATGTTGAGCACCGAAGACGTGGTGGAGATTCTGGCCATCAAATTGCTGGGTATCATCCCCGAGGACGAGGCCATCGTAATCTCCACGAACCGAGGGACGCCCATCGTGTTGGACGGGCGTTCGCCGGCGGCCCAGGCGCTGGACAACATCGCGCGGCGCATCATGGGCGAGGACATTCCGATGTACCAGCCTGCACGCGAAGAGGGCTTCTTCTCGCGCTTGGCGCGCATGGTGCGCGGCGGGGACTAGCGCGTCGTTCAACCGTATCCTGACACCTTGCCCGGCCCAGCAGGCACGGAGCGCTGATTACACGAGGGGGAAGGGATGAGCGCCATAGCCAAACTCTTCAAACGAAAGCAACCCACCAGCAGCCAGGTCGCGAAAGAGCGTTTGCAGTTGGTCCTGATTCACGACCGCGTCAAGTTGTCGCCCGACGTCCTGGAGCGCATCAAGGACGATTTGGTTACAACCATCTCCAAGTATCTGGACATTGACCGCGAGGGGCTGCAGATCACCCTGACACAGAACAAGCGGCTCATCGTGGATATGCCACTTCGGGAAAGGAGCGCGCGCAAGCGGAGTGGGTAGACTCAGGTGGCGTCATTTTGACTTCTGGCTGACGGCCGCCGTGATCCTGCTTTTGGTCATCGGTCTGGCCATGGTGTACAGCGCAACCCGGAACACCGAAGGCCTGGAAGACAGCACGCGTCGCCAGGCCATCTTTATTGTCATCGGGCTGGTGCTGATGGTCGCCCTGGCCACGGTGGACTACGGCCTGCTGGAGCCCATCACGGGGGCCATCTACGGGCTGGTCATCGCGGCGCTGGTGGCCGTGCTCATCATCGGCCGCGTTACCCATGGGGCGCAGCGGTGGATTGACCTGGGGTTCATGCTGTTCCAGCCGTCGGAATTTGCGAAACTCGGGCTGGTCATCTTCCTGGCGCGCTACTTCGCCGAGCACAGTGAGGACATCAAGTCGGGGCGGGTGTTCCTGGTGTCGCTGGGCGCGGCGCTGCTGCCGATGATGCTCATCTACTTGCAGCCCGACCTGAGCACGGCCTTGCTCCTGGGGGCCATCTGGCTGGGGATGGCCGCCGTCGCGGGCGTGAACATGGCCTACGTGGGGGCGTTGGCGGGCGCGGGCCTGGTTGCCGCCCCGGCCATCTGGTACTCGCTGCACGACTACCAGCGGCTGCGCGTGCTGGCGTTCATCAACCCCGCCGCCGACCCCCAGGGCACGGGCTACAACGTGGGCCAGGCCATGATTGCCATCGGGTCGGGGGGCTGGCTGGGCAAGGGGTTCGCCAGCGGCACCCAGAGCCAGTTGCACTTCCTGCGCGTGCGCCACACCGACTTCATCTTCTCTGTCCTGGCCGAGGAACTGGGGTTTGTGGGCGCGGTGGTGCTGTTCGCGCTGTTCGGGCTGCTCCTGTGGAGGCTCATCCGGGTGGCGGGGGTGGCGCGGGATCGGTTTGGCGAACTGCTCGCCGTGGGGATGGCCGTGTACATCTTTGTACAGGCCGCCATCAACATCGCCATGAACATGGCGCTGATTCCGGCGACGGGCATCCCGCTGCCGTTCGTGAGTTTCGGCAACAACGCGCTGCTGTCGCTTCTGCTGGGGCTGGGGCTGGTGCAGAGCGTGGCGCTCAGGCACAAGAAACTGGACTTCGCCTAGCCCCAGGGATTGCCCCCTGCGAAGTCATCCGTTGCGAGGCATCTGAGTTTCCCTATGAGCATCGTGTCCGATTTGGAAGCCATCCTGCGTGAGGTGGAGAAGCCGGGGCGGTACACGGGCGGCGAGTGGAACAGCGTCGTCAAGGATTGGGAGTCCACGCCCGTCAAGGTGGCGCTGGCGTATCCCGATACCTACGAGATCGGCATGTCCAACCTGGGGCTGATGATCCTGTACGATATCCTGAACCGCCAGCCCGACATCCTGTGCGAGCGGGTGTACGCCCCGTGGCTGGACATGGAGGAGCGCCTGCGCCGCGCGGGCCTGCCCCTGTACTCGCTGGAGACACGCCACGCGCTGACGGATTTTGACATCGTGGGCGTCAGCCTGCCCTACGAACTGAACTACACCAACGCGCTCACCATCCTGTCGCTTGGGGGGATGTCGCCGCTGGCCGCGGAGCGCCGCCCCGAAGACCCGCTGGTCATCGCGGGCGGCAGCGGGGCGTACAACCCAGAACCGATGGCCGCGTTCTTTGACCTGTTCGTCATCGGCGAGGGCGAGGAGGCGCTGCTGGAACTGGTGCGCCTGTACGCCGAGTGGAAGCGCGGGGCGGCGTTTGGCAGGCCCCCGAAGGCCGATTTCCTGCGCCAGGCCGCGCGCCTCGGCGGCATCTATGTGCCCTCGCTGTACGCCGCCGAGTACCACGCCGACGGGCGACTGGCGCGCACCGTGCCGATTGCGCCCGACGTGCCCGCACGGGTGGTCAAGCGGGTCGTGCCCGCGCTCCCCCCGCCGCCCACGCGCCTCATCGTGCCGTACATAGAGACGGTACACGACCGGGCCATGCTGGAAATCCAGCGGGGCTGCACCCAGGGCTGCCGCTTCTGCCAGGCCAGCACCATCTATCGCCCCGTGCGCGAGCGGACGGTGGACGAAATCGTGCGGGCGGCGGACGAGATGCTGCTGGCGACGGGGCACGAGGAAATCTCGCTGGTGTCGTTGAGTTCCAGCGACCACAGCCAGATTGAGGACGTGGTGCGGGCGCTGGCCGAGCGGTGCGGGCCGCTGGGGGTCTCCATCTCGCTGCCCAGCCTGCGGGCCGATGCCTTCTCGGTGCGCCTGGCCGAGATGGTGCAGACGACGCGCAAGACGGGCCTGACCTTCGCGCCGGAGGCCGGAAGCCAGCGGCTCCGCGACGCCATCAACAAGAAGGTCTCCGAAGAGGACCTGCTCCGCACCGCAGAGGCGGCCTTCGGCACCGGCTGGGACCGCATCAAACTGTACTTCATGGTGGGCCAGCCCACCGAGACCGACGAGGACGTGGAGGCCATCGCCGACCTGGTCAAGAAGGTGGTGGCGGTGGGGCGGCGCCATCGCGGGGGCCGCGCCGAGGTCTCGGTCAGCGTGGCGACCTTCGTCCCGAAGCCGCACACGCCGTTCCAGTGGGAGGCGCTGGTGGACGACGAGACGCTGCGTCGCCGCCTGGACATCCTCAGGCGCGGGCTGCGGGTCAAGGGCGTGCGGTTCTCGTGGCACGATCCGGGCACGACGCTGCTGGAGGCGGCGCTGTCGCGCGGCGACCGGCGCGTGGGCGAGGTCATCCACCGGGCATGGCAACTGGGCGCGCGGTTTGACGCCTGGGGCGACGCCTACCGGCCCGAGGCGTGGGAGCAAGCCTGGCGCGACGCGGGCCTGTCGCCCGAGTTCTACGGACGCAGGCCGCGCAGCCGGGACGAGGCGCTGCCCTGGGACCACATTGACATCGGCGTGCGCAAGGAGTTCCTGTGGCGCGAGCGGGAACGGTGCCGCGCGGCGACGCCCACCCCCGACTGCCGCGAGGGGTGCGTGGGGTGCGGGGTCAATGCGGCGCTGCCGCTGGCGGGAGGGACGGCGCTATGTCCCTAGACGCTCCGGCGGTGCAGCGGCTGCGGTTGGACTACGCCAAGGGCGAGCCGCTTCGGTTCGTGTCCCACCTGGACATGATGCGCCTGTGGGAGCGGGCCTGTCGCCGCGCCCGATTGCCCATCGCCCACACCCAGGGGTTCAACCCGCGCCCCAGGATCGCCCTGGCCTGCCCGTTGCCCACGGGCGTTACCAGCCGCGCCGAGAAGGTGGACCTGTTCCTGACGGCGCGCCTGGACCCGCGCGAGGCCCTGCGGAGGCTCAACGCGGTGCTGCCCGCCGGCGTGGAGGTCTTCGGCGTCGCCGAGGTGACCCTGACGGAGCCGGCGCTGATGTCGCTGCCTGCGACGGTGGAGTACCAGGCCCGCGTGGAGTGGGGCGGCCCCGCGGCGGATTTGGAGGCGCGCCTGCGGGCGTGGCTGGTGCAGGGGTCGGTGGTGCGGCAGCGGGAGCGCAAGGGCCGCGCGGGCGAGTACGACCTGCGGCCGCTGGTGGAGCACCTGTGGGTCGTGGGGCAGACCGAGGGGCGGTTCGTCGTGGGGATGCGGGTCAAGTCGGGGCCGCAGGGGACGGGCCGGCCCGACGAGGTGCTGAAGTCGCTGGGGTTGTGGGATTCGGCGCGCGGCCTGGAGCGCACGGCGGTGATGGTGGGGTAGCGGTCAACCCTCGCCGCCCACGAACCGCCTGCCGCTGTCCTTGCACAGCAGTTGGACTGCCTGGCGGCCAGAAAGGATGCAGGTGGGCACTCCTCCACCGGGCATGACCCACTGACCGGCCATGTAGAAGTTGCGAAGGCCCGGCAGTGTGCGGCGCACGGGGGTCATCATAGCCGCAGGCGACGGCAGCCAGCCCATGATGGAGCCGCGCCAGTTGCGTGTGTAGCGCCAGGTTGTGTATGGCGTCGCCACGTCGGTCATTTCCACAAGCCCGCCAATGCCCGGGTAACGGGCTTCAAGCCGGCTAAGGACCTCGGCGGCGATACGTTCCTTCTCCGCAGCGTAACGGGAGTAGTCCTGGCGCAACGTCGCCCAGTAGTCCCAGTCAGTGTCCAGCATGACTTGCATCACGGTCTTGCCAGGGGGCGCAAACGCGGGGCCGTAGTTGAATACGCGGACGCTGATGGCGTGGACTGGTCGGTCCGCTACGGCAAGCGGGGCCTGCAACCACCAGATTTGCGACGAGGGTTCTGCAGGGAACTCGCGGGCCACGCCGAAGGAGACCATGAGGACGGGATTTACGGTCTTCCACGTGCGGTAGCGTTCGGCCCAGGTGCTGTCCACGAATCGCCCGTCCAGCATGTCGTAGAGGGTGGCGCGGCTGTCGGCAGCGGAGATGACCGCGTCGGCGCGGTGTTCCGTCCCGTCGGCCAACCGCACGCCGACAGCGCGCCCGTTTTCCACTAGAATCTTCTCCACGGTGGCGCGGTAGGAGATCTCGCCGCCCAGTTCTCTGAAACGCCGCTCCATCGGCAGGATGAAACCTTTGCATCCACTCGGCAGGAGCGCGAGTTGCCCATCGGCCAGCAGCGCCAGCAGCATAAAAACGAACCAGACGGGCACCTCAGGCATGAACAGGGTTTCCAGGAAGGCGCGCAGCAATGGATTGCGCACGGCGGGGGTGTAGTGGGCAACGGGGCGATTGAACTTGCCGATGAAGTACCTCCCTGCCCTCCGCATGGCCCAAAGCGTCTTCAAGGAGTCCAGCGGCTTGGCCAGTTCGGGTGGGTCGCCGAAGCCGATGCTCCACATTGCTGGCCCTCGCAGGGCACGCACACCCGCCATCAGTTCGTCAACGATGCGGGCATCCTCTGGCGCTAGGGTTTTGAGGTCGCGGGCAAGCCGGGCCAAGTCGCCGGTTACATCTACCACGCGATCGGACGGTTCGTGGATGAACCGCCCGTAGGTGCTCATGTCCACCGTACCCTCGCCTGGGAGCGCGCCGACCTCGCGGTACAGGGGATACAGCGGCGAGTCGGGCCGGTGGCCCATCAGGAAGTGGATGCCGCCGTCAATAAGGTAGCCTCCCCGGTGCCACCACGCTGCCAGACCCCCCGGCTGGGAATGGTGCTCCAGGATATGGGCTTGATACCCGTTGCGCTGGGCGTGGATGCCCGCCGATAGGCCGGCTAGCCCTGCGCCGATAATCAGAACAGTGTGGTTAGGCATGGGCTCTTCCTCACGATTCTCCGAACGCGGCTCAGCCGCTGGCCTTCGCGCTCCCGGGCCGCCGGGCCTTACACGCCGCCTGCCTCCCCAGGCCAGCGCACCCAGGCCAGTTCGCTGTGCACCAGGTTGAACAGGCGGCGGTCGTTGGTGATCAGGGGCTCGCCCCGCTCCTCGGCCGCCGCCAGGTACGCGGCATCGCAGGCGGTGCACCCGAACCGCAGGGCCAGCCGCAACACCCGACGCCAGTCCACGGGCAGGAGTTCAATCCCCACCCCCTCCACCGATTCCAGGATGGCGCCGGCGTCGTTCTCCCCGATTCGCCCCCGCCGCGCCGCCAGGGTTACCGCGTTGGTCAGTTCGTACAACAGGAACGTTGGCGAGGCCAGCCTCACGCGGCCCAGGACGTGCTCGCGCAGGAGCGCCTGGGCGTTCTGCTGGCGCTCGTCGGGGAAGAAGGCCGCCAGGATGACGCTGGCATCGGCGATCATTCGCGCGCCTCCAACTCCTCCCGCGAAGCACGGTGCAGTTCCTGGGCGGTCGTGCCGCTGTTGGTCAGCGCCTGCGATAGGCGCAGCATGTCCAGGTAGGCGCGGACGCGGCTCAGCCGTTCCCATTCTTCGGGCGACACGAGCACTCCGACGGGCTTGCCGCGCCTGCTGATGACGACGGGCTGGGTCCTGGCCTTGTTGAGCAGGCGCGACAGGCTCTCACGCGCCTTGGCAACCGGTATGTCCATTTTGGTATCCCCCAGATGTGCAGTCTTCATGTACAATTATAGCACGAGAACAAGCAACCTGCCAAGGGTTTCTGGACACGCAGGTGCGTTTCAGTTTGGGGGCAAGCCTGCTGCAATGGACACGTCGGAGCAGGCCGTGAGCCGCTCCCCGCCAACGAAATCCACTTTCGCCGCCCGCTGCACCGCGAAGGGGCTGTTTGACCTCACCTAACCCCTCCCGCACCTTCCCCTTTCCTCTCCGCCCGCAGAGAGGAAAGGGGAAGGCCGGGGTGGGGATAGGTGAGGTAGATTCTGCTCGGCAGCCCAACGATATCCGGTCATTTTCGCCCCAGGGTTGAAATGCACCTCCCGGCACGCGCGCCTTGCCAAAGGCGGCGGGATGCGCTACCATGTGGCCGGACATCGCACGTGGAGGCGAACATGGAAACCCAACTGTTGTTCCAGACCGACTCGTATCTGAAGGAGTTTGAGGCTCGCGTTCTCGCTGTGAACGGCGCGGAGGTGGCGCTGGACGCCACGGCCTTCTACGCGGGCGGGGGCGGCCAGCCGTGCGACCTCGGCACGCTGTCGGACGGGGCGACGACGTGGCCGGTGGTCAATGTGCGGCGCGAAGGGCCTCTGGTGTGGCATGAGGTGCAGGGGGAGCCGCCCGCCGTGGGCACGCGCGTGCGGGGCGAGATAGACTGGCCTCGGCGGTATGCCCTCATGCGCACGCACACGGCGCTGCACATCCTGTGCGGCGTGGTGTGGCGCGACTACGGCGCCAAGGTTACCGGCGGGAACATGGAGCCGCTGAAGGGCCGCATGGACTTTGAGTTTGAGACCATGCGCGCGGAGTTGGTGCGGGAGATTGAGGAGCGGGTGAACATGGAGGTGCAGGCGGCGCGTCCGGTGCGCGTGCATTTCATGCCCCGCGAGGAGGCCGACCGCCACCCCGACCTCATCCGCACGAAGGTGAACCTGCTGCCGCCCGACATCACGGCGGTCCGCGTCGTGGAGATTGAGGGGCTGGACATGCAGGCGGATGGCGGTACGCATCTGGCCAACACCCGCGAGGTGGGCCGCATCCGCGTGGTGGACTACCACAGCAAGGGGCGCATCAACAAGCGCATCATGATAGAGGTGGAGGACTGAACCTGCGGAGAGGCTTTTTCCGCGATGCGCGATTTGACAAAAGCCCCGTTCGGTGCTAGAAAAGGGCTGTAGGTTGAGTAAGTGTAAGAACGGCTTGCAAGGCATCGGCCGAGGAGCGTTCCACTGCTCCCCGGCCGCGTTTTTTGCGGCGCTTCTGAAACAAACTCTCCTATAAAATCACCACAAGGAGTGTTACAAATGAGCGAGCGAGAGAGGGGAACTGTCAAGTGGTTCAACGCGACCAAGGGCTACGGGTTCATCACCCGTGAGAAGGGTGGCGATGTCTTCGTCCACTACTCGGCCATCCAGACCGAGGGCTTCCGCACCTTGGAGGAGAACCAGCAGGTAGAGTTCACCGTGGAGCAGGGAGCCAAAGGCCCCCAGGCGACCAACGTCGTTCCTCTGTAGGAAGCGCCGGAACACCTGCATCCCAAAACCGCGCCTGAGCCATCGGGCGCGGTTTTCGTTTGCCCTGCATCTGGGAATCAGCGCGGGATGTTCTGCCACGGGCTGTAGTACACCCACCAGTCCTTGGCAACCACGGGCAGGCGCACGCGCGGCGCGGGCCGAGACGCGGTCGCCGTGGGCGTGGCGGTGGCCGTGGGCGTGAGCGTGGGCGAGGGGGTGGACGTTGGCGTGGCGGTGGCGCTGGCGGTCGGCGTGGGCGTGGCCGTCGGGCTGGCGGTGGCCGATGGCGTCGGGGTCGGCGTGGCCGTCGGGCTGGGCGTCGGCGTGTCGGTGGGCGTCGCGGTGGGGGTCGGCGAATCGGTGGCCGTCGGTGTGGCCGTGGGCGTTGGCTCGGCGACGCCGTACACCAGTTCCAGGCTCGGCGCTTTCGGCGCGTACTCCCTGGATGCGAAGCGGTACTCCGTGCTGCTGCTGCTGTCAAAGATGAGCAACAGCCCGTCGTTCGCCGCGCCGTTGGCCCAGGCTTGCGCGGCTTCCGTAACGTCCAGCGTAACCCAGACATTGATGGCGTTGAGCGGCGTGGGCGTGCCGACCGCCGTTGGATCAAGATCGGACGGGCCGGTTGCGCCCGGCTGCTCCCAGGGCACTACCCACGTAACGGTCTTCTCGTCCCACGCCTTCGTCAGCCGGTAGACTTTCAGCGTCCCGACGCCCGTGTTGGAGCGGTAGGTGAAGTAGAGTTTGAGGCGCGCCGAGTAGATGCGCTGGCCCGCTGCTTCCGCGGGCAACTCCATCCGTACCAGGCCCTTCTTCGCGCCGCCGTTGCGCAGCGCGATGGCGAGGTCCGAGCCGTGGTTGGCCGTCGTGCTCCATGAATCAATCCACGAGTCGGCGGCCAGCGGGATCGCGGTGCTAACGGTGCGCGGCGTGTGAGTTGCCGTCGGGGTGTGCGTGCGCGTGGGCGTCGGCGTGAAGGTGGGCGTGGCGGTTGGCGTCGGCGTGGGCGTGGGCGTCGCGGTGAAGGTGGACGTGGGGGTGCGGGTGGGTGTGTTCGTCGGCGTGTTCGTCGGCGTGCGGGTCGGCGTGGGGGTCGCCGTCGGCGTGTTGGTGGGCGTGGGCGTGCTGGTGGCGAGCACGTAGGCGACGCGAAGGCGCGGTGCGGGGCGGGTGAGGGCTTCCTTGCTGAAGAAGACGCGCTGGCCTTGCCGCCATTCGGGTTCGGTGCGCAAGACTAGGCCGTAGTTTGGCTGGCGGCCCCGTGCCCATTCGTACACCAGGGGCGTTACGTCCAGCGCCCACAGTCCGTCGCTGATGGGCACGGTGGCGGTGATGGCGGGTACGGATAGGGCGGGCTGATTGGCCCATGTAACGCTGAATTCGCCCCACGGCCCCCCAAGCGGCTGCGCGGCGAGGACAACCGCATCGCCCTCGCCCCACCACAGGGCCAGTTCCAACGTCGCGGAGAGCGGCAGCGTGTCGGGCGGCAGTTCCGACAGGTCAAACCAGAGGAGCGAGCGCCGCGTGCCCCAGTCGCCATCCAGGCCGACGGGCAGGATGATGGAGTCGCCGAAGTTGTCGTAGGCGAAACGAGAGGCAACCCAGGCATCGGCGGCGGGGGGCCGCTCCAGCGTGGCCTGCACCTCGGGTGGGGACGCAGGCGCGGGCGTGGCATTCGCGGCAGCGGCGAACAGGCCCAGGACGCAGGCAATGCCGATGACCATCGCGATGAGGTGGCGGGTCCGATTTGTGCGCATGGCCGATTATAGCATACAAGCGGGCGGGGGCGTAAATCTCCCCGTCGGGGGAGCGCCGTCCTGCTGGACCGAGGGCGGAGCCGCTCCGCAGCCAACGATGCCCGGCCCTTCTCGCCCCAGAACTGAAATGCACGCCCAAACCCCTTGACAATGGCCCGTTTTTATGATAGTATTTTGTTGACAAAGGACGCACCTACCGATGCACACCATGCTCCTCTCCTGCATGTCGCAGCCACGGATGTTTCCCTCGCGAGAAGTGCAGAGGCGATGACGGGCCTTCTGCACCCAAAACGATAGCGGACCAGGCTTGTCTTCAGAACGATCGCCAAGCCTCCTTCCTGCTGAGTGCTGCGGACCGGCCTAGCCGCAAACCGAACAGGTTGGAAGGAGGAAGGTAACATGAGTACCCGAAGAGCGTTGGCGATTGTTGTCGTTGTCGGCATTGTGATGCTGGCAGCGGGGGCTGGCCCTCAGGTCCGCGGTAACTCCCCGTTGACGCCGGTGGCCCAGGGGCCTGACCCCAGCGTAGTAACGATTCCCTATTCCGGCCATCTGTCTCTTGCGTCTCCCCTGGATGCCTCGCAGGGCGAGGAAGCCGAAGGCGTGGCTGCCGATGGGGCCTACGATTTCGCCTTCGCGCTGTACAGCGCCGAAACCGGCGGGGATCCCCTGTGGACCGAGACCCAGCGTGGCATCACGGTGAGAAGCGGGGAGTTCGTGGTGCTGCTGGGGAGCGCGAAAGGCATCCCCCGAGACACGCTGGACGGCGGCGAGCGCTGGCTGGAGGTGGCCGTGCGTGGCCCCGGCGAGGCGGAGTTCACCGTCCTGGCTCCGCGGCAACGGGTGAGCGCCGTCTCGTCCGCCGCGTCGTCCGGCGCAGCCAGCGACATGGCCTGCCCCCACACCCACTGGGGGGAAGTGTGGAGCGGAAGCCAAAACGGCCTGATTCTCTACGGCAACAGCAATGCCTATGCCACGCTTTACGCGCAAGACAGGAGCCCGAACGGCGGGTACGGTGTATATGGCCGCAGCGATCATGGCATCGGCGTGTATGGCCGCGGCGCGGATGCGGCCTTCTATGGCGACGGCGACGTCAGGCAGGGCCGCACCGATGACGGGCTGGTCAAAGCGGCCGTGTATGCTTTTTGCGGGAACTCCTCCAGCACCATCTATCGCTCCTTCAACAACGTGAGTGGGTCCATCACCATCGCGAACGGTGCCAGCGCGGGCCAGTGCACCATTGACTTTGGATTCAAAATCGACGATCGCTTCTTCACTGCTACCGGCCTGTCTATTGCGCTGCGTGGAGTGTCATGTTCCTGGACTTTCGCCAGTGAGACCAAGCTGGACTGCGTCCGCTGGGATGGGACCGGTGCAGGCGTCAACGGCCATATCATGGTCGTGATCTATTGAGCAGGAGGTCGCCATGCGAAGGATTACAGTCTTAGCCACGGCTGTGCTGCTCTGCGCGGCCCTGGTGTTGGTGACCGTTGTGGCTGCCGCCGGGCCGCCGGGGTACGTCGTCAAGGGGACGGCCTCCGGCGGACACTACCGGCTGGTCGCCACGCACTGGCAGGCCAGCGGCATCGCCGACGGCGGGGGCTACCGCCTGGCCAGCCCGGTTACCACCACCGGGACCGGCACCCGCTGCTGCTGCACCTACCTGCCGGTGATGTTGCGAGGCCATTGAGTCTAACCGCAGAGCACGCAGAGAGCGCAGAGAGTAAGAACCTCCGCGTCCTCTGCGCTCTCTGCGGTGGGTCCGATTCAACCGTACAGGTGTTGCACGAATGCGCGAATCATGGGCGCGGGGCGGCCATTTGTGCTCCGATTCGTGGACGGCCAGCGCCCGGGGCGATCCCTGTGGGGTTGCCCTACAACTCTCTGAGGAGGTGTCAAATGAAGGGCAAGAGGGCGTTCATTGGCGGTGTATTGGCAGTGCTGATGTTGCTCCTGATGATGGGTCCGGGCCAGACGCAGGGGCCTGGGCCACAAGGGGAGGTGAGCGTTCAGGGTACGGTGGGGACGGCGTTCACGTATCAGGGGCAACTGAAGAAGGACGGGGCATCCGTGAGCGGGACCTGCGACATGCAGTTCAGTTTGTGGAATGCTGCCAGCGGCGGCACGCAGGTGGGCACGACGCAGACCAAGACGAGTGTGGCGGTGAGCCGGGGCCTGTTCACGGTCCAAGTGGACTTTGGTGCGAGCGCGTTCCAGGGAGATGCTCGCTGGTTGGGGGTTGCCGTGCGGTGTCCGGCGGGGAGCGGCTCTTACACCACCCTCTCCCCGCGCCAGGCGCTGACAGCAGCGCCCTACGCGCTTGGTCTGCGGCCTGGGGCGGTCATCAGCGATGCCAACAGTTCCGTGGAGGCCAACCGCTACGTCTCGGGCACATTGGACAGGAAGTACGGCGTGTACGCCAAAGCCCAGGGGGCGCACTACAACGTCGGCGTGTACGGTGAGGCCAACGGCTCCAACGACGTCGGCGTGGCCGGCTACAGCAGCAGCGGCTGGGGCGTGTACGGGGAGAGTGCCCATGCCGCCGGCTACGGGGTGTTGGGCTTCAACGGCAGCGGCACCGGCGTATACGGCCGTACCGACAGCGGCCGCGGCCTATACGGCGAGGCCACCGCCACGGCCGGCTACGGGGTATACGCTGAAAACCCCAATGGCACAGCGGTATACGCTGTAGGCCGGAACGCCGTCGTGGGCATGTCATCCACCCCCAATTATGCTGCTGTCTTCGGTCGCAACACCGCCAGCACCGGCGAGGGCTACGGCGTGTATGGCCGGAGCGACAGCGCGGCGGGCACGGGTGTCTTCGGCCGGGCCACCTCCACCAGTGGCTTCAACTACGGCGTGTACGGCCGGAGCGACAGCCCCGCCGGCCATGGCGTGCACGGCAATGCCACCGCCACTAGCGGCTTCGCCATAGGCGTGTTTGGCATCACCGCTAGCCCCGACGGCTACGGGGTGTATGGCGCGGGCCGGACTGGCGTGGTGGGCGTCTCCGACGCATCCGACGGCTACGGCATCATAGGCGGAGCCAATGCCGCGAATGCTCGCGCGGTCTATGGCTTCAGCGGCGCCGGCTATGCCGGGTACTTTGACGGCAAAGTCAAAGTCGTCGGTTATCTGGAGAAGGCTGGCGGCGGATTCAAGATTGACCACCCGCTCGACCCGGCGAACCAGTACCTCAACCACTCCTTCGTGGAAAGCCCGGACATGAAGAACATCTACGACGGCGTGGTAACGCTGGACGCCAACGGCGAGGCCGTGGTGCAGTTACCCGACTGGTTCGGCGCGCTGAACCGCGACTTTCGCTACCAACTGACCTGCATCGGCGGCTACGCGCCGGTTTACATCGCCGAGGAGATCCAGGACAACCGGTTCAAGATCGCCGGCGGCCAGCCCGGCCTCAAGGTCTCCTGGCAGGTGACCGGCATCCGCCAGGACCCCTGGGCCAATGACCACCGGATCGCCGTGGAGGAGGACAAATCGCCTGAGGAGCGCGGCAAGTACCTCCACCCGGAGAGTTATGGCCTTCCGGACACAATGGGGGTAGACTACGACCGGATGCCTCATGAGTAGAGGGGAGGCGTGGCGATGAAAGCGCGAACGGTCGTCCTGCTTGTCCTGGTTGCGATGCTGCTGGTGAGCGGCGCGGGGCGGGCCCTGTCGGATGGCGTGTATGAAATCTCGTGGTACACGGTGGACGGTGGAGGCCATGCGTTCAGCACCGGCGGCGGGTACAGCCTGGGCGGCACGGTGGGTCAGCCCGACGCGGGTGCGCTGTCCGGCGGGGCCTATACCCTGCTGGGCGGTTTCTGGGGCGGATGGGCGGACTGGTGGGGCATCTACCTGCCGGTCGTTCTGCGGAGCGCGCCCTGACACGGTGTGAGGCGGGTAGCCTGGGAGCCGGCCGGCGCGATGTCCGGCTCGCGGTGGCCGTTTTGACCCCGCGAACCCGCGTGTGTTATAGTGGGCACGGCGCGGGACACGACCGCGATTGCGTCGGTTGGGAGGGCGCATGTCCCAGACGAATACCGTGTACAGTGTGCTGTTGTTCATCGCCGCCCTCGTCTCGGCCTGGGTCGCGGCGGTCGCGTGGCGACGTCGGGCGGCCCCCGGCGGCTGGCCGCTGATCATCCTCATGACGGCCACCGCCTTCTGGAGCGGGACCTACGCGATCCATTGGTCTGGCTTCCCGCGGCCTTCGCCATTCTTCTGGCTGGACGCCACGTATGTGGGCGTGGTCATCGTGCCGGCGGCGTTTCTCGCCTTCGTCCTCCAGTTCACGGACCGGGGCCGCTGGCTGACCCGGCCGGTCGTGACGCTGCTCATCGGCGAGCCGGTGCTGACCCTCGCGCTGCTGTGGACGGACCCGTGGCACGGGCTGTTCTTCGGCGGGCAGCGCACTCCGACGGCCGGGGCGATCCTGAAGGGCGGCCCCTGGTTCTGGACCAACGCCATCTACTCGTATGCGCTCCTCCTGTTCGCGCTGGGCTTGCTGGTGACAACCTATCGGCAGGCCCCGGCGCTGTACCGAAAGCAGATGGGGCTGATCGTTGCCGGCGTCTCGGTGCCCCTTGTCGTGAGCATTGCCAGCGTGATGCTCCCCATCCCGTGGCCGAACCTGGACATATCGCCATTCCTGTTTACGGTCAGCGGCACCTTCTTCGCGTATGCGATTTTCCGCTACCGGTTTCTCGGCATCGTGCCCGCGGCTCGGGGCGCCATTCTGGCGAGCATGAGCGACGGCATTCTGGTTTGGGATGTGGGCGACCGCCTGCTAGAGGCCAACCCGGCAGCGCGGCAGATGCTGGGCCTGATCGCGCACCCCGTCGGCGAGGGCCTGCAGCATGCCCTGGCCCACGTGCCCGAACTCCTGCGCTGCTGCGAGGAAAGCGGCTCCGTCCGTGCCGAGGTCTCGCTCCCCGGCCCGCGCTACCTGGACGTGCGGATTATCCCCCTGGCCGACCGCCGCGGGCGCACCCAGGGCCGCCTGGCCATCCTGCGCGACATCACCGAGGCCAAGCAGGCCGAACAGGAGCGCGAGCGGCTCATCCAGAGCCTGCAGGATGCCCTGGGCCAGGTGAAGACGCTGCGCGGCCTACTGCCCATCTGCGCCAACTGCAAGAAGATTCGCGATGACTTCGGCTACTGGCGGCAGGTGGAGGACTACATCCACGAGCACTCGGAGGCCGACTTCAGCCACGGCCTCTGCCCCGACTGCATGCGCAAACTCTACCCGGACATGTTCCCGTCGCTGGAGGACTGCGCTGCGAAGGTCCGTGAACTTCTGGCCCAGGCCGGCCCGTGCACGGCTAGGAGCCTTGCCGCCGTGCTGGACCTGCCCTACGACTACGTGGCGGACTGTCTACGGCACATGGTGGAGGAGGGAAAGGCCGTTGTGTCGGGCGAGGGCGAACGGGCGACGTATCGGCTTCTGTGAGCCGTCGCCGGACTTGAACCATCGGCCCATCGTCTGGAGTATAGTTATCAGGATGCAGGCTGCCCCGCAGAACGCCTTGCCGGGGCGCCGTGCCAGGTCTCAGGAGAACCCGAATCCAGAACCCGAATTGCAGGAGGTGTGCGCGTGCATACGGTTGAGGTTTCCCACATATCCAAAGCCTTCGGCAAGACCCAGGCCGTGGCCGATGTCTCGTTCCACGTGGAGCGCGGCGAGATCTTCGGCCTGCTGGGGCCAAACGGCGCGGGCAAGACCACGACCATCCGCATCATGCTGGACATCTTCAAGCCCGACGCGGGCGAGGTGGCCGTGCTCGGCGGCCCCATGACCGAGGAGAAGAAGAACCGCATCGGCTACATGCCCGAGGAGCGCGGCCTGTACCAGGACATCACGCTGGAGCGGTGCCTCACGTACCTGGCGACGCTGAAGGGGCTGCCGCCCGCCGAGGCCCACCGTCGCCTGGGGCAGTGGCTGGAGCGGTTTGACCTGGCGGCCCACCGAGCGAAGAAGGTCAAGGAATTGAGCAAGGGGATGCAGCAGAAGGCGCAGATCATCGCCGCCGTCATCCACGAGCCTGAACTGCTCATCGTGGACGAGCCGTTTACTGCCCTGGATCCGGTGAACACGCAGATGGTGAAAGACCTCATGCGGGAACTGCGCGACCGGGGCACGGCCATCATCATGTCCACCCACCAGATGCACCAGGTGGAGGAACTGTGCGACCGCATCCTGCTCATCAACAGGGGGCGCGATGTGCTATACGGCAACCTGGACGACGTGCGGCGTCAGCATTCGGGGCACGCGGTGGTGGTGCGGGCCGTGGGCGACCTGCCCCCGCTGGAGGGCGTCGTGTCGGCGTCGCGGCACAACAGCGAGGTGCGGCTGAACCTGGCCGACGGCGTTACCCCGCAGGATGTGCTCAAGGCCCTGGTGCAGGCGGGGTGCGCGTTGGAGAAGTTTGAGATCGCGGTGCCCTCGCTGGACGAAATCTTCATCCGCGTGGTGGGCAAGGGAGGCGAGTGATGTTCAAACTGCGACTCATCGCCGTCCACGAGTACAAGCGGCACGTCCTGCGCAAGCGGTTCATCTGGGCGCTCTTGAGCGTGCCCGCGATGCTCGCCCTGATGGTGGGCATCACGGCCCTGGCCGTGCGCATGGAGCGGGACTACCGCCCCGTGGGCTATGTAGACCATTCGGGGATGCTGGCCAATCCGGTCATGCCGCCGGAGGGGGAGGGAGCGGTGGAGATTCGCGCCTTCCCCGGCGAGGCCGAGGCCCAGAAGGCGCTCCAGGCCGGCGAGATTCAGGGCTACTACGTGCTGCCCGCCGACTACGTGCAGACGAACAAGGTGGAGTTGGTCTATCTCAAGCCGCCCAAGAGCAATGCCACGAGCCACTTCTGGGACTTCATGCAGATGAATTGGCTGGCGAATCAGCCGCCCGAATTGGCGCGGCGCGTGGCGGCCATGAGCGACGACGACATTGTGGTGCAGACGCCGGACGGCAGGCGTGAGTTCGCCGCCGAGCCGACGCTGGGCGACCTCCTGCCGGTCATTGCAGCCGTAGCGTTCATGATGCTCCTGGGCTTCAGCGGGGGCTACCTGGTGCAGGTGGTGTCGGAGGAGAAGGAGAACCGCACCATGGAGATGCTCATCACGTCGGCCTCGGCAGGGGAGTTCATCGGGGGCAAGGTGGTCGGCCTGGTGTGCGTCATCCTGACGCAGGCCCTGGCGTGGCTGGCATTCGCGGGCGTGGCCATCGCCGTGGCACAGCGGCTGTTCCAGACGCCCTTCCTGGAGACCGTGCGCGTGGATGCGGGCGTTGCGCTGACAATCCTCGCGGTGTTCGCTCCGGCGTTCGTCATGTACAGCGCGCTGATGACCGCGCTAGGTGCGACGGTGGCGGAACCGCAGGAGGCGCAGCAGATCGCCGGTCTGTTCATCCTCCCCAATGTCGTTCCTCTCTGGATGATGATGACCTTCATCCAGAACCCGAACGGCCCTGTCGCGGTGGCGCTGAGCCTGTTCCCGCTGACCTCGCCCATCTCGCTGGCCATCCGCGCCACGTTTGGCATCGTGCCCGCGTGGCAGGCGGCGGTCGCGGCGGCGTTGCTGGTGCTGAGCGCGTGGGGCGCGGTGTGGCTGGCGGGGCGGGCGTTCCGGCTGGGGATGCTGCGCTACGGCAAGCGCGTGGGGCTGGCCGAACTGTTCGCGCGGACGAAACCTGCCGCGGGAGGCAACTATGCGTAAGACCATCCTTGTCCTGCGCAACGAATTCATCACGACCGTTTCGCGGCCATCGTTCCTGTTGATGGCCTTCGGCCTGCCGCTCGTGGCGTTCCTCGTCTTCACGGCGGCGGGTTGGCTGGGCCGCAGCGCAGGGGGCGGAGGCGGCAGCACGACGGGCGGCCCGTTCGCGTTCCGGCCCCAGGGGCTGGTGGACGAGGCCGGCATCGTGCGCACCATTCCCGCCGACGCGCCGCCGGGGGTGCTGACGATTTTCCCCGACGAGGCCAGCGCGCGCCAGGCGTTGGCGTCGGGGGAGATCGGCTCCTACTATCGGATTCCTGCCGACTATCTGGAGACGGGCAGGGTGTACCTGATTGACCCCGACGCCCGGCCCCTTACGTCGGGCGGCCAGACGTGGATTCTGCGCTGGGTGCTGATGGTGAACCTGCTGGGCGGCGACACACAGTTGGCGAACCGCGTCCGCAACCCGATGGACGTTGCCGCAAGGCCGCTGTCGCCCGCTCCCCAGCGCGACATGGAAAACGACGCGGCCTTCTGGATTCCGTACTCGGTAACGCTCATCTTCTACTTCGTGATCATCATGTCGGCGAGCCTGCTGCTCGGCAGCATCAGCAAGGAGAAGCAGAACCGCGTCATGGAGATTCTCATGGCGTCGGTGTCGCCCCGCGAGATGCTGGTGGGCAAGATCGCGGGGCTGGGCCTGGCGGGGCTGACCCAGACGGTCGTGTGGGTGCTCACGGGGTACTCGCTGCTGCGCCTGGGCGGGCAGACGCTGAACATCCCGGCGTCGCTCGAGCCGTCGCCGTCGCTGGTCGTGTGGGCCATCGTCTTCTTCGTGCTGGGGTATGCCCTGTACGCCAGCCTGATGGCGGCGCTGGGCGCGCTCGTGCCCAATCTGCGCGAGGCATCGCAGGCCACGATTTCGGTCATCTGGCCCCTGCTGCTGCCCCTGTTCTTCATCAACGCCCTCATCCAGGAGCCGGACGGGGCGCTGGCGGTGGCGATGGGGTTCTTCCCGTTCACCGCGCCGGTGGCCATGATGACGCGGCTAGCGGCGGGGGGCGTGCCGGCGTGGCAGCCTGCCCTGGCGGTCGCGCTGCTGGCGGCAACGGTGGTATTGGTGGTGAGGGCCGTGGCAGGGATGTTCCGCGCGCAGACGCTTCTGTCGGGCCAGGCGTTCAGCGTGAAGCGGTTCTGGGGTGCGCTGCTGGGCCGGGAATGAATTGGCGCGATGCACAGAACAACACCCTCTGCGCGCTCGGCGTCTCTGCGGTGAGCGCCTGACGCCGACGCGCAGGGGCGAAACCACCCCCATGCGGGAGGCAGTGAGATGGCCGAGACCTACCAACGCGTGCCGATGGGCGCGGTGAAGCGCATTGCCCTTATCGCCCACGACAACCGCAAGCAGGACTTGCTGGACTGGGTGCGGTTCAACCGCGAGGCCCTCGCGCGGCATCGGCTGTTTGCCACCGGCACAACAGGCAACCTCATCGCCCGCGAGACCGGCCTGGACGTGGTGGCCTTCAAGAGCGGGCCCCTGGGTGGCGACGTGCAGATCGGCGCGAAAATCGTGGAGGGCGAGATAGACGCGCTCATCTTCTTCTGGGATCCGCTGGAGGCCCAGCCCCACGACCCGGACATCAAGGCGCTGCTGCGCATCGCGGTGCTGGCGAACATCCCGGTGGCCTGCAACCGCGCCACGGCCGATTTTCTCCTATCGTCGCCGCTCATGACATCCGAGTACGAGCGCATGGTGGAGGACTACGGCGCGCGGCTGCGGCGGTAGCGGCTCCATCCGCTGTTGTGGCGGTTCGCGCTGCTCCTGATCCAAACGTCCCCAACCGTGTCCCCCAGGGAGGGAACGCGCCTCACGCCACGTCCGTGTCGCGCAGGATGCGGTGGATGAGCGGGTAGGGCTGCGGCGGGGCGTCGCTGAACCGAATGGCCTCGCGCAGCCGCAGTTGGGCCTGGCGCAGTTTGTCGGCGGCGTTGGCGTGGATGGTCAGCAGCGGCTCGCCCGACTTGACATAATCCCCAACCTTGTGCGCGAGCACGATGCCCACGGCGTAGTCCACCGGGTCGCCCTTCTTCTGCCGCCCCGCGCCCAGCAGCGCCGCCGTAAGCCCCACCTGGCGGGCGTCAATGGCGGCGATGTAGCCCGACTGCGGGGCGGGGAGCGGCTCCACGATGCGGGCCTTGGGCAGGCGGTCGGGGTCGTCCACGTAGGCCGTGTCGCCGCCCTGGGCTGCCACCATCTCCTTGAACTTCGCCAGGCCCGCGCCCGAATGGAGTTGATGCAGCAGCAACTCGCGGGCTTCGTGCTCGTCCTTCGCACGCCCGGCCAGGAGCACCATCTGCCCCGCGATGGTCAGGCAGTGCTGTAGGAAGTCGGCGGGGCCGCGCCCGTTCAGCGTGTCTATGGCCTCCCGTACCTCAACAGCGTTGCCCACGGCAAGGCCTAAGGGCTGGTTCATGTCCGACAGGACGGCGGTAACGCGGCGGCCCAGGCTGCGCCCGATGCGCACCATGGTCTGCGCCAGTTCCAGCGCGCGCTCCTCGGTCTCCATGAACGCGCCGCGCCCCACCTTCACGTCCAGCACGATGCCGTTGGCGCCCGACGCGATCTTCTTGCTCATGATGGACGCCGCGATGAGGGGGATGGAGTCCACGGTGGCGGTAACGTCGCGCAGGGCGTAGAGTTTGCCGTCGGCGGGGGCGAGGTCCTTGGACTGGCCCGAGACGACGATGCCGTGCTCGCGCACCTGGGCCAGGAATTCCTCGGTGGTGAGGTCGGCGCGGAACCCGCGGATGGACTCCAGTTTGTCCAGCGTGCCGCCGGTGAACCCCAGGGCGCGGCCGCTCATCTTGGCGACGGGCAGGCCGCAGGCCGCCACGATGGGTGCGACGACGAGGGTGGTCTTGTCGCCGACGCCGCCGCTGGAGTGCTTGTCCACGACGAAGGGGGCGATGCCGCTCAGGTCCAGGCGGTCGCCGGAGTTGACGATGGCGAGGGTGAGGTCGGCGGTCTCCTGGTAGGACATGCCGCGCAGGAAGACGGCCATGAGCCAGGCGGCGACCTGGTAGTCGGGGACGTCGCCGCGGACGAACCCCTGGACGAAGTCGTTGATTTCCTCGCGGGTCAGGGTCTGACCGTCTCGCTTCTTGGCGATGATCTCTATGGCGTTCATGCGCATCCTCGCGTACGGGTTGTGCGGGATTGCTTCGGGCGCTGCGCGTCCTCGCAATGAATCGTTCACGTGCGACGCACCTCCGAGGTGCGTCGCACGTACCCTCCCGTTCTGTCAAGATTCTTCGGCGCTCCGCGCTTCAACGGACCAACTCCGAGTCCAAACGCTGGGTATGTTACCATAATGAGCGGCCAGTGGCAAAATGCTTGATTTCTCGGCGGAAGCGTGGTACACTCGCCCACGATGAAAAGGCGCGCACTCACTGTTCTGCTTGCAATCACATTGCTCTATCTCACCACGCAACTCCTGACGTTCCGCTTGGGCATCATTCCGGCGGACGAGGGGTTCGCCGCGCTGACACCGCTGCGCCTGCTCCAGGGCGAGCGGCCGTACCTGGACTTCTGGTGGCTGTACGGCCCAACGGGGCTGGCGCTCAACGCGGGGCTGTATCGCATCTTCGGCGTGAGCCTCATCACGCTGCGGCTGGCGGGCGTGGCTGCCGGCTACGTGGCGCTTCTCCTGTGCTGGCGGATCGCGCGGCGGTTCCTCTCGCCGGGATGGGCCGGGGTCGCGGCCACGGCGGCGCTGGCGCTGTACCGCCTGCCGACGTACAACTACAACCACATGTACGCGGCGGTCGTGGGGTTGCTGGCGCTGGAATGCGCCTTGCGGGCGCGGGAGACGGGCCGCGCGGGATGGTGGGCCGGCGCCGGCGCGCTCGTCGGCCTGCTGTGCTCGTTCAAGTTCAACGTGGGCGCGCAGGCGGGCGCGGCGGTGGCGCTGTTCGCCTGGATTGCGGCGCGGGATGGCAGGACGCGCGCGTTGGCATACTTCGCGGGGGCGTGGCTGGCGGTGCTCGTCGCGCAGAACGTGGCCCTGCTGGCCTGGCTGGGCTGGGACGCGCTGCCGGCCATCTACGGCCCGCAGTTCGCGGTGGCCGCCGAGAAGATGACGGCGTGGGCGCTGTGGAGCAACCTCGCGGCGTCGGTCCCGCGTTCGCTGTCGCGCGAGGGGATTCGGCAGGCGTACTACCTGGCGCTATTCCTGCTGCCGGTGGTCGTGCCTCCAGCGGCGTGGTGGGTGGTCCGGCGCGAGCGGCCCGAAGCGCGGGATGCTGTGCGCCTGTTGGCGTTGTACTCGCCGGCGGTGTACGTGCAGGCGTTCATCGTGGCCGATCCGAGCGGGTCCACCGGCGACAACGCGGCGCTGCTCATCACGTCGCTCTTGCTGCTGGTGTACGTGCTGGGGCGTTGGGCGGGGGCGAGGCGAGGGAAGGCGGCCCGCGCGCTGGCGCTCGGCGCGGCGGTGGCGGTGGTGGCCGTCGTGTACGGCGGGGCGCTGGTGCGGTACGCCACGCCGGGGAAGTACGACTACGCGCTCACGCTCGCGCGGGCGCAGGGGGTTCGGGTGAGTCCCACGTATGCCGCGAATCTGGAAGGCGCAGTGCGCTTTCTCCAGGCGCACGTGCCGGAAGGGGAGGCCATCGCCGCCGTGCCGTGGGCAGGGGAGATGCTGGCGTTCCTGTCGGGGCGGCGGCTGGCGGCGCGGGATACCGGCGAGTTCCTGCGCCTGGCCTCGGACGAGCGGCCCGCGTGGGTGGTGCTGACGAACGCGACGGATCCGACGGCGGACTACGCGGCGCTTGTGGCGGCGGTGGAGGCCGACTATCGCCTCGCCGCCGAGTTCGGCGACTTCGCGCCTGTGGCCGACGCCGAGCGCCGCCAGAACCCCCGATGGGAGGACCGGCTGGCGTATCGGGTGTACAGGCGGGAGGGCAGGTAGGGCGGGTGGGAGTTGAACCCACACGGACTCGCGTCCAGCGGATTTTAAGTCCGCAGCGTCTGCCATTTCGCCACCGCCCCGTTGGGCCTTATTGTCAACGGATTTCGCCGTTTGTCAAAGGCGGCTCTGATTCCGAAGGGCCGCGCAGGGTGTGTTTCACCGCCGAGACGCAGAGGGCACAGAGTGGACGGGGTCTGCCCGCCCACGGCAGGCGACCAAGGCCCGCGCGCCAAGTCCAGCGCGGGGGTTCACCCCCGCGCTGAAGGGACGAAGCCCTGCGGGCTGGTGTAGCCCCGAAGGGGGCTTGGCCCTTTCAGCCCGATCCTTCAGCGTCGGGCTGACGTTGTCTTGTCTGTCCCTGACGGCGCAGAGGGGAGGCGGCGACCGTCCTTGTTCGCCCGCGCATGACCTACGGCAATTTGACATCTGCGCGAAATCGGAGTATGCAAGACCATCAAATCCTGCGGGAGCCACGATGCACGCTCACGAACACAATCACGAACCCATGGGCAGGCGCTTCGTCCTGGCCCTCGGCATCACGTCGGTCGTCCTCGTCGCCGAGGTCGTCGGCGGGATTTTGTCCAACAGCCTCGCGCTGCTGTCGGACGCGGGGCATGTGTTCCTGGACGTGTTCGCGCTGGCGCTGAGTTACGCTGCGCTGCGCCTGGCGGCGTTGCCCGCCGATGAGAATCACACGTTCGGGTTCCACCGGGCCAAGGTGCTGGCGGCGCTGGCGAATAGCCTGCTCCTGTTCGTGATGGTGTTCTTCATCGCGCGCGAGGCGTGGGAACGGTGGCTCAATCCGCGGGCGATCAATTCGGGGCTGATGTTGGGCGTGGCCGTGGTCGGCCTCGCGGCGAACCTGCTGGTGGCTCGCGTGCTTCGCGCCCACGACGAGGACGACCTCAACGCGCGCAGCGCCTTCTGGCACGTGCTGGGCGACGCGCTGGCATCGGTGGGCGTCATCGGCGGGGCCATCCTCATCGCGCTGACGGGGTGGTACGTGGTTGACCCCATCCTCAGCGTGCTCATCTCGGTGCTCATCCTGGGCGGTGCGTGGCGCATCTTCCGCGAGTCGGTGCACATCCTGGTAGAGGGGAGTCCGGCGGGAATCCGCACGCGGGACGTGGCGGCGACCATCGGTGCGGTGCCGGGCGTCCGCAACGTGCACGATCTGCACATCTGGAGCGTGGGGCCCGGGTACACGTCCCTGAGCGCCCACGTGGTGCTGGAAGACCAGGCGCTGGCCCAGACCCAGGGCATCATGGACGCCATCAAGCAGCGCCTGCACGAGCAGTTCGGCATTGAGCACACCACCGTGCAGTTTGAGTGCAACCACTGCGGGCAGTGCGTGGACGCCTTTGAGGGCGGCGTGTGCTACCCGGCGACGGCGGCCAACGGCTCGCAAGGGGGCAGCGACGCGCAGACGTAGCCGCCGACCCTCCCGTTCCCGCCCGTTTGCCCCGCCGCGCAAGATGTCTATACTACGTCTGCCTTGAATTCTCCGAAATCCTCTGCGTTCTCGGCGACTCTGCGGTGAACGAAGGTAGCGCGATGTACGACGTGATCGTGGTGGGGGCAGGGCACGCCGGATGCGAGGCGGCGATGGCGGCCGCGCGCATGGGCTGTCGCACGCTCCTGCTCACCATGAACCTGGACCTCATCGCCCAGATGCCGTGCAACCCCAGCGTGGGCGGCCCGGCCAAGGGGCACCTGGTGCGCGAGGTGGACGCCCTGGGCGGCGAGATGGGCCGCAACACCGACCGCACCTTCATCCAGATTCGCCTGCTCAATTCGTCCAAGGGGCCGGCGGTGCAGGCCCTGCGCGCCCAGGCCGACAAGCGCCTGTACTCGCTGGCGATGAAACTGGCGCTGGAGGCGACGCCCAACCTGCACCTGAAGCAGGCGCACACCGAGCGGCTGCTGGTGGAAAAGGGGCGCGTGTGCGGCGTGGCCACGTCCACCGGGCAACTGTACTACGGCCGCGCGGTGGTGCTCACGACGGGCACGTTCTTGGCGGGGCGCATCCTCAGCGGCGAGTGGAGCCATCCCGCCGGCCGCGCGGGCGAGTTCCCCGCCGTGGGGCTGTCGGCCAGCCTGCGCGACCTGGGCTTCCGCCTGCGCCGACTGCAGACCAACACACCGCCCCGCGTGGACGCCCGCACGATTGACTTCTCGCAGACCACGCCGCAGATCGGGTCGGACGTGCCGCTGTACTTCAGCCGTCGGCGCGACCCCGATGTGGTGCAAATCCCGCTGCCCCCGCCGAACCCGGTCTACCCCATCCCGCGCCAGACGGAGTGGCGGACGCAGTTGCCGTGTTACCTCGTCTATACCAACGCCGAGACGCACCGCATCGTGCGCGAGAACCTGCACCGCTCGCCCATCGCGGCGGGGTTTATTGAGGGCACCGGCCCGCGCTACTGCCCGTCCATTGAGGAGAAGATCGTCCGCTTCGGGCACAAGGAGGCGCACCAGATTTTCCTAGAGCCGGAGGGGTTCCTCACGGGCGAGGTGTACGTGCAGGGGTTCTTCACGTCCATGCCCGAGGACGTGCAGCGGGCCATGCTCCACTCCATCCCGGCGCTGCGCCACGCCGAGATCATGCGCCCGGGCTACGCCATAGAGTACGACCACGTGCCCACCGACCAGATTCTGCCGTCGCTGGAGACGAAGCTCGTGGAGGGGCTATTCCTGGCGGGGCAGATCAACGGCACTTCGGGGTACGAGGAGGCGGCAGGGCAGGGGATCATCGCAGGCATCAACGCGGCGCGCAAGGTGCAGGGCAAGCCGCCCGTCATCCTGCGCCGCGACGAGGCGTACATCGGCGTGATGATTGACGACCTCATCACCAAGGAGATTGACGAGCCGTACCGCCTGATGACCTCGCGGGCCGAATACCGGCTGCTGCTGCGGCAGGACAACGCCGAGTTGCGCCTGGCCGACGTGGCCTACGAGTGTGGCCTCATCTCGCGGGCCGAGTACGACCGCCGCCTGGCCGAGAAGGCGGCTATCCGCGACGAACTGGCGCGCCTGCGGGAGACGTACCTGCGCCCCGATGCGGCGACGAACGCCATCCTGGCGCGGCACGGGCTGGAGCCGCTGGCGGACGGGGTGAACGCGCTGCTGTTCCTGAGCCGGCCCGAGGTGCGGTACGATGTGGTGGCCGAGGTGTGCCCGCCGCCCGCGCCACTGACGCCCTACGAGCGCGAGCAGGTGGAGATTGAGGCGAAGTACGCGGGGTACATTGAGCGGCAGCGGGAGCAGGTGGAGCGTGCCCGCCGCCTGGAGGAGATGCGCATTCCGGCGGATTTGGACTACGCGGCGCTGACGGGGCTGCGCAACGAGGCGAAGGAGAAGTTGGCGCGGGCGCGTCCGGCGACGGTGGGGCAGGCGTCGCGGCTGTCGGGCGTCAACCCTGCCGACATCGCCGCGCTGCTGGTGCATTTGCAGCGGGGGAGGGGAGACTAGCGGGCGGTTCGCGCGGTGGGGGCTTGGCGAAATGCCGGCGGGTAGGCTTTCTACCAGGAGCCGGGCGCACCGTAGCAACCAGTCGTCCGGGCGATGAGCAGAGCCAGTGGAGTGGGCGCTCTCACTGGTCTCGGGGCATCACCGAGGGCCCAAGTATCATGTCCAAGAGTCTCCCGTATTCGAGCCGGGCGAATCTTTCGGGAACTACCTGTTGGAGGCACTTCTTGTGCTGCTCCTCAAAGCACCAGATATCTTCGGCGATTCTCTCCAATAGCCTAATCCATTCGTCTGGCGTTGAGAATTTGTCAACACGAAAATTCCGTCGCACCTGCGAATCGAAGGCTGGCCCCAATCTTCCATTGGTGAGAAGTAGTAGCGCTTTCGTTATCCCAACACAGGAGGCCTTGCCTTCCACAGGAAGTTCTTGGAAGATGGCCCAGAGTTCTCGGAGTGCACAATCCTGTTTTTGTGTTCTTCAAAGGATATTTCGGACCGTTAGGCACTCTATCGCTGCGAGTGGGGTCTGTGCCCTGCGAACAAGATCATCAAGGTACGGCGGGGCATGTGTGGCTTCTTCCTGAAGCCTGCGCATTGGTTTGGGTCTGGTTGCTTGCCACTTCCTGAGAATCTTGCCGAACAGTTGCCACCGGTGCTCGTCCCCCACAGAAAGCCAGCACTCCCAATCCTCTATGTAGCGAGACGGAAAGTTGCTCACCGCCGCGCAGATTTCTTCAGGCGATCTTGTCCTGAGTGCAGTAATCCTCATGTCGTCCATGCTTTTTCTCCAGAAACAACGCTCGCGGTATTCGCGCATGCTGCCGCTAAGGGTATGTCAACGCAACAGTCGTGTTGGATTCCACATCATCGGAGCCCAGTGCGCACCTCGCATCGTCCAAATTTCCTGGCCCCGCAGCGAGCCCTGCCAACCCCCTCGCCCACTACCCTGCCAGCAGCGCCCCAGTTTGCCCAGCACCTCGGCCATCACCTCGCGGGGCAGGGCGCCGATTCTCTCCGCGTCCCGCGCGCGCCAGTCCAGGCTCTTGACCTGGTCAGAAAGAATAACCCCGCGAACTCCAAACCCCGCAGGGATTTTGACCTCAAAGGGGTAGCCCTTCTCCTGACTCGTGATTGGACACAAAATCGCCAGCCCGACCTTCCCGTTGTACGCCGCCGGCGACAGGACGACCGCCGGCCGCCGCCCTGCCTGCTCGTGCCCGGACTGGGGGTCCAGTGTGATCCACACCACGTCCCCGCGCTCGGGCACGTACCCTTCCGGCCTTACCACACCTCACCCCCCACGGCCTTTCCGGTGTTCACTTCTGCATGCACGTTGTCGGCTGTTATCTGATCCAGCAAGGCCTTCAGGGAATACCGGGCGCCTGAAACCGGCACGATGACCAGCCTGCCTTCTTCCACCAGTAGCCGCACTGGAGAATCTTCCTCCAGGCCGATCTCCTCGGCAAGCGGTCTGGGGATGCGCAGGGCCAGGCTATTCCCCCATCTCTTCACGCTGCTCTCCATTCCAATTCTCCCGATCGTATCTACAAAGAGTATACGACGATCCGCGTGTGCTGTCAAGTTGGAGACGACTGGCGGTGCCTGTACATATTCCCGCACCATCGTAGGGCCAGAGCCCGGACATGCGTGGTCATCTAGGCTCTTGCTACGTAGCGCACCCCCTGCATCCCCGCGAAGTGAGCGTCCTCAGTCCATAACTCGGCGCTGTGCGCCCGTGCCGTCGCCAGCATCACGCTGTCGGCCATCGGCAGGTTCGCCTCCACCGATAGCCGCGCCGCCTCCAGCGCGATCTCGGCGGTGAGTTCCACCACCTGCCCCTCCATCATTACGGCAACCGCTTGCAGGGCCTCTCCCTCCCCGCGCTGTTGCAGCACGCGCTTGAATACCTCGTACAGGCTGAGCGTTGGCACGATGAGTTCCGACACCGCCTCTATCGCAGGGGCGAAGAAATCCGCGTTCGGCCCTTCGGCGAAGTACTCCAACCACCCGCTGGAATCCACCACGTTCATACGCGCTCGGGCTCCCGCTCCACGCTCGTGTCAATCCCCTTCAGAAAGCCTCGGGCTGCCCCCACGGGCCTTATCGGCACCATCTCAATCCGATTGTCGTACAGGATGACGCGAACCCTCTGGCCGGGCAGTATGCCAAGCCGCTCGCGGATCTTGCTCGGAATTACGATCTGGTACTTGGGCGAAACCTTCACCGTATCCATACCCTGCTCCTGACGACCGGACTTCGGTATTACGTTCGCGATTGTATCATACGAATAGCGCATCGGCAACTTCTGGGCGCTCGGCGTTGACGCCCTACCTCCCGCACTGCCTCCCCAGGGGCGAGCCGAAGTGGTAGGTGTTCCAGTAGGCGTACACGGGCCAGAAGGTAACGTCAAACATCAGCCCCAGGCCGCCGCCGAACACCTCCGGCTCCACGGAGTCGCCGCGCGCTGCCTGCGCCTCGCGGCAGGCCGCCTGTGCGCCCTTCCACGCGACGTGGAACGCCACGCCCAGCGCGGCGTAGAGGAGCAGAAGGATTGCCAGGACAAGCAACATCTTGGAGCCGATCTTGCGACTCATTTTCACTCAACCTCGCCCGCCGAAATGGGCCGCCTACGGGCTGTCCAGGTCCGCAAGCATCTGGGCGACCGTTTGCTCCAACGTGCCGATGTGATGCGCACAGACGGAATATACCATCTCGGCGTCCAGATCAAAGTAGTGATGCGTGAGCACGTCCCGCATGCCCATGACGCGCTTCCACTCCACCTGTGGATACCGAGGTAGCAGCGTGCCTCCGGTGATCTTGTCCAGGCGCTTGATGCTCTCCCCGATGGCGATCAACTGCATGCAAATGGCGTCCAGTTTCTCCAACCCTGCCTCGGACTGCACAAAATCGTCAACCGAGCGTACGGGCGCAAACCGCCTGGCTACCGTTCGTGTGGCAGCCAGTATTTCGCCGAGGACGTCCCTGACCAGTGCGACGTCATACATACAGGGCTTCCTTTTGAATCCGCGCTTTGAGGTGCGGGTTCATCCGCTCCCGGTACCGTACCACGTCCACAGGGCGGTGGAGCAGTTCCTCCAGTTCCTGCTTGATGCCCGCCAGCAGGAGCAAATCCGGATGGGCAAGTTCCACCACAACGTCCACGTCGCTGGTCTCGGTGGATTCGCCTCTGGCGACCGAGCCGAAGATGCCGATGCGCACGATGCCATATTCATCCCGTCGCGTGTCCCGGAATCGCGCCAGCACACGCAGAATGTCGTCCCTCGTCATCGCGTACACCTCCCCTGCAAGCCGCCAGCCGTATGCCGGCGACAATCATTATACCACACCCCTCGCCCGCGAATCAAGGCTTCGCGCCGCCTTCGCCGGCGCCTGCCGAAAATGACAACTTCGCCAAAGGATGCTATAATGCGCGCCATGAACCGTTGCGGCAGGAGGAAGGATTCCTGACATGACCGATCTAATCAACAACCTCATCGCCATCGCGCAGATTCTGTTGGCCGTGCTCAGCGGCTTTTTCGTGGCGTTTACCCTGAGCCTGGTGATCTGGACATACCGCGACATCCGGTCGCGTTCGCGGGACGTCTTCGCCCACATCCTGGCGGCGCTCATCGTGCTGCTGTTCAACGTTCCCGGCCTGGTCATCTACCTCATCCTGCGCCCCAAGGAGACGCTGGCCGAGGCCTACGAGCGGGCACTGGAGGAAGAGGCGCTGCTGCAGGACATTGAGGAGAAGCAGGCGTGCCCCGGCTGCAAGCAGCCTGTGCAGCCGGACTACATGGTGTGCCCCAACTGCCACACCAAACTCCGCAAGCCGTGCGTTCACTGCGGGCGGCTGCTGCACCTGAAGTGGAACATCTGCCCGTACTGCGGGACGTCGCAGGTCGCGCCGCCGGTGCCGGTTCCGGTCGGCGAGGAGGCCAGCCCGGACGACACGCAGTAGGCGCCCGAGCGGCACACCGCAGAGGCGCGGAGAACGCAAAGTAGGACGCTCTCCGCGATCTTTGATGCGAAACCGCGGCTCTACTCCACCACGTGCACCTTGAGCATGTTGGTGCGGCCGGCGCCACCGATGGGCACACCCGCGGTGATGACCACCACATCCCCTGCGTGCACCAGTCCCCGCTCCTTCGCCGCGGCCACCGCCCTGGCGATCATCTCGTCGGTGGTGTCAAACTGCGGCACCAGGAGCGGCTCCACGCCCCACACCAGCGCCAGCCGCGCCGCCACCCTCGGGTCGGGCGTGGGTGCGAGGATGGGCGTCGCCGGGCGGTACTTGGCCACCATGCGCGCCGTGTGCCCCGAGCGCGTGGACGCCAGAATGGCCTTCGCGCCCAACTCCTGGGCGATCTCGCACGTGGCCTGGCTGATGGCGTCGGTGATGGTAGCCGCGCGGGCGTCGGCGGCCTCGCGCAGGCGCGCGCTGTAGGGGAAGTGGGCCTCGGTGGCCCGCGCGATCTTGCCCATCATCGTTACGGCATCCACCGGATAGCGCCCCACCGCCGTCTCGCCCGACAGCATGACCGCGTCGGCCCCGTCCAGGATGGCGTTGGCCACGTCGCTGGCCTCGGCGCGGGTGGGGCGCGGGTTGTCTATCATGGACTGGAGCATCTGTGTGGCGATGATGACCGGCTTGCCCGCCGCGTTGCACTGCCGCACGATGTCCTTCTGGTGGGCGGGCACGTCCTCCGGCGGGATTTCCACGCCCAGGTCGCCCCGCGCCACCATGACGCCGTCGGCGGCGTCCAGAATCTGGCCGAACTGCTCCAGCGCCTCGCGCTTCTCAATTTTGGCGATGATGGGCACTTCGCCGGCACCCAGGCCGCGCAGCAGCGCCCGCAAATCCTCCACGTTTGCCGCCGACCGCACGAACGACAGCGCGATGTAGTCCGCGCCTGCCTCCACCGCCGCGCGGGCGTCCTCGCGGTCCTTGTCGGTGAGCGATGCCATGCGCACCTCGGTGTCGGGCAGCGTAACGCCCTTGCGCGACGACAGTTCGCCGCCCACGACCACCTCGGCCACCACGTCGGCCCCGTCGGTCCGCACCGCCCGCAGTTCCAGCAGGCCGTCATCCAGCAGGATGCGCGCACCCGGGCGGATGTCGGCCAGGACGTCCGGCTCGGCGAAGGGGATGTCGCGATCGCCGGCGGTGGCGGGCCGGGCGGTCAGGACCACGGTGGCCCCCTCGCGCAGGGTCATGCTGCCGCCTGGGATGTCGCCGACGCGCATCTTGGGGCCTTGCAGGTCGGCGAGGATGGCGATGTGAACGTCCAACTCGCGGGCGATGCGCCGTGCGGCGTCGGCGCGGGTGGCCTGCTGGGCCTGCGTCCCGTGCGAGTAGTTCAGGCGCAGGACGCGCGCGCCGGCTTCCAGAATCCTGCGGAGCACGTCGGGCGCGTCGGTGGCGGGGCCTAGCGTGCAGACGATTTTCGTTCGGGTCATGGCGAGCCCTCCTTCGCGGAAGCGCTTCGGTCGGATGTCCTCCGCGCCCATTATAGCACGGGCGGGCGAGGTGGCAACGCACGGGGTCTGGCGCATCCTTGACACGACCCCCCGCTTTCTGCTATCCTCTGGCTGCCTGCCGTGTGCGGGCGGGGCACGCGTCGCCTGTACGGTCTGCCTCGCACGCGCCACGGCAGTCCCTGGCATTCCCGTTCAGGAGCAGGATATGGCGGAGCAACCCGAACGCACAGAGTACCACCCCACGATCAAGGAAATGCCCACGTCCGAGCGTCCCCGCGAGCGCCTCATCCACTACGGCGCGTCCGCGCTGTCCACCGCCGAACTCCTCGCCATCATCCTTAGGGCGGGGCTGAAGGGGCAGAACGTGCTGGAACTGGCTCAGGCGCTGCTGGTGCGGTTCGGCGGGCTGCGCGGCCTGGCGCGGGCCGATGCGCGGGAGTTGGCGGCGACCAAAGGCGTGGGCGAGGCCAAGGCGTCGCAGGTGCTGGCCGCCCTGGAACTGGGCAAGCGCCTGTCGCTGGAATCCCCCGCCGACCGACCGCAGATTCAATCCCCGCGCGACGTGGTCAACCTGCTCCAGGGCGACATGGCACTGCTGGAGCAGGAGCACCTGCGCATCCTTCTGCTGGACGCCAAGAACCGCGTCCAGGCGGTCAAGACTGTGTACGTGGGGCGGCTGGACGGGGTGGACGTGCGGCTGGGCGACCTTTTCCGCGAGGCGGTGCGGGCGGGCGCGGCGGCGATGGTGGTGGCGCACAACCATCCGTCGGGCGATCCCACCCCCTCGCCCGAGGATGTGCGCATCACCGAGCAGATGCGGCAGGCGGGCGACCTGCTGGGCATTGCGCTGCTGGATCACGTCATCATCGGCAGCCATCGGTATGTGAGCCTGAAAGAGCGCGGCCTGGGCTTCTGAACGGCGCGTCCCCTCGTCCGTGGGGGCGTTTGGATCGCGAAGTCCGCGAAAGGGCGCGAAAGGCGCGAAAGGGGCGGGGCGCGTGCATTCCCTCGCCCGCTGGGAGAGGGTTAGGGTGAGGGGCGCCGCGCGGGGCTGAACCCCCGCGCTGAATGAACGAAGCCCCGTTGGGGCTGGCGGCGGCGGGGTGTGCGCCTACGTCGCAGGTGCATTCCGCGCGCGGGGTGGGAGGGCGTTTGGATCGCGAAATGCGCGAAAGGGCGCGAAAGGCGCGAAGGGGGCGGGGCGCGTGCATTCCCTCGCCCGCTGGGGGAGGGTTAGGGTGAGGGGCGCCGCGCGGGGCTGAACCCCCGCGCTGAATGAACGAAGCCCCGTTGGGGCTGGGATAGCCCGCAGGGCTTTGTCCATGTAGCCCGACGGCTTCAGCCTCGGGCGGCGGGGCAAGGTGAGGGGTTGCGGTAGGGGCGACTCGCCGAGTCGCCCCTACGTGTTGTGGGGGCGTTCGGATCGCGAAAGGGCGCGAAACGGGCGGGGTGAGGGGCGCCGCGCGGCCCCGCCCGCGTGTTGCCCCATCCGCCCCCGTGGCATATAATGCCCGCGGAGGACCGCATACCCATGATTTTCGCCGCACACATCGGGCACGACCCCGCCGCCTGGCGCGACGCCCTGAGCCGCCACGCCCGGCGTCTGGGCCTGCCCATCCGCGAGGGCGACCTGGCACTGGCCGATGGCCGGGCCATCCGGTTCGCGTGGCTCGGCCCGGCGCCCGCCGCAAGTCCGGGGCCGGGCATCCCGCCGGGCGACGGCGCGCTGGTCCTCGCGACGTCCGGCGACGCCACCCCCGCGCCCGATGCGCGGAACGCCGAGGCCCTGGCCCGACTCCTGTCCGACCCCGCCAAGCCAGCCGCCATCCGCGTCGGCGTCCTGCCCGCCACGGGCGAGGTGATCGCTGCGGTGCCCCCTGCCGCCGCGGAGCAACTGTACTTTGCCCGCGTCGGCGGCGGCTGGGTCGTGAGCAACGACCTGCGCCTCATGGCGGGGGCGGTCGGGGGCGAACTGGACGAGGCGGGCGTGCTGGGCCTGTTCCGCTACGGCCTGACCCCCGCGCCGTTGACCCTGTTCCGCGGCGTCGGGCGCGTGCCGGTGGGCCACCTCCTGCGCATGGGGCCGGGGGCGGAGATTGCGCTGGTGCGGTTCGCCGTGCTGGGCGACGCATCGCACCGCGAGCCGGGCGCTGCCGACCCCGAAGCCCTCATCCGCGACACCCTGGACGCCATCCTGCGCCGCGCGCCCCAATCGCCCGTCGTGTACTTCAGCGGCGGGGTAGACTCGTCGCTCATTGCCGCGCGGCTGGCCGCCCTGGACCGCGACGACGCGATTCTCGTGAACTATACCTTTGGCCCCGACGACCCCAAGGCGCGCTTGGCCCGGCGCATCGCCCAACACCTGGGCCTTCGCCTCCATCAGGTTGCGTGGAATCCCGCGGACATCCCCGCGGTTCTGGAACGGCTGGGGCGTGATTACCCGTTCCCGTTCTGCGACGCGGCTCTGATTCCGGGCAACCTCCTGGCCCACGCCGCGATGCCGCTGGCCCGGTCGTCTCGCACGACGATGCACGGGGTGGGCGCGGGCGCGCTCTTCGGCCAGCGGCTCCACATCCGGCGGCTGTGGCGGCCCCTGGGGTGGATTCCGGCCCCGGTGCGGCGGGCGCTGGCGTGGCCCTACGCGGCGCTCGGCCTGTGGCGGCAGGATTCTGACGCCGTGCGCCTCTGCGAGGTCCTGCAACGGAGCGCGCACGTGCCCCTCGTCCACGCCATGATGGCCGAGCACCCCTTGGAAGGAATCGCCTATGCCATGCCGGCCGAGACGGGGCGCACGCTGGACGCCGCCATCCGCGACTACGTGGAACCTCTGGCGGCGGGCCGGGACTACGACCTGCTGACCAGCGTCCTGCACCAGATGTACTTCACCTCGCGGGAGTTCTCGGCGGTGGTTCTGGGGCCCCAGATGGCCGCGGGGGTGGACTCCATCGCGCCGTTCATGGAGCCGCTGATGATGCAGCGCGGGTTCGCCCTGACGTGGGACGAGAGGCGGCCCGGCGGCGTGCCCAAGGGGCTGCTCCGCAACCTGCTGGCTGCCCACCTGCCTGCCGACTTGGCCTGGGCCGCGGGTGGGTCGTTCGTCGCGCCCCAGTCGGAAATCTACACCCACCCCGCCATGCGCGCGCTCGTTGAGGACACGGCGCTGGCCGCAGACAACCCCCTGCTGCACTACTGCCGCGCCGACGCCGTGCGCGCGATGCTCATGCGACTGGTGCGCGGCGAGGGCCTGGCCGCCAGCGCCCGCAAGTTCGCCTGGACCTTCGTCTTCGCGTCGGCGTGGCTCCACCAGACCTGCTCCGAGATTTAAACTTCCCCGCCCGTGTCGCGCTTGTCAAAATCCGCGTTCTAATCTATAATAGAACAAATGTTCCAATCGGCGCGACAGCCCCCGCGTCGCCGTTCGGGAGGGTCTGTGGCTCGCTCTCACCATGGTCGGCAACGCGCCGGCATCTACTGGAAATTCGGCTCCAACTACCGCCCCGTGGAGTACCCGTGCCGCGATACGGCCACCGCTGCCCTGCGCCCTGTGCCCCCGGGCCAGACCCGCGCGCAACTGTACTGTCCCCGCTGCACAGCCGAGCGGTGCATCCTCAACCGCGGCGCGCCCCGCAGCAAACGGGCGCCCGGCCCGGGCCGCGCCATGAACAACGCCGGGTTCCGCGCCGCCTGCCGACGGGCCGGCCTCAGCCATCAGGGCCGCCCGCTGGCCCGCACCTGCTGGAACTGCGTGAACCTGCGCCGTCTGGTGGGCCTGGGGCTGGAGTCGGACGTGTATGTCTGCTACTGGCTGCACGCCGACGCCCCGCGCGAGGTGCTCATCCGCGAGGCCCGCTCCCGCCGCACGCTCATCGGCCGCAAGCCGTCCGCGCCGGTGCACGGGTGCGGCGGCGTCGGATTCGCGCTGCGCCTGGGGGAGATTCAGGACCTGCGCGTGTGAGCGCCCTGGGCTCCTGGCCGGCAGCCTTCGGCGGTCCCACCTTGGGCCGCGACGAGGGGCTGCGCGTTTGCTTCCCGCGCCGAGACGGGTATAATGGGGCCAGGCTTTCGCCCGTGGAGAGGAAGCATGACCCCGGTGCGCATGTTCGTGAAAATCTACGGCGACGTGCAGGGCGTGGGGTTCCGGGCGTTTGCCCGGGACCGAGCGCTGCGCCTGGGAGTGCGCGGGTACGTCCGCAACGCCTGGGACGGGACGGTGGAGGTCCTGGCCGAGGGCGACCGGATGACGCTGGAGACCTTCCTGGACATCCTGCGCGAGGGCCCGCGGAGCGCCCGCGTGAGCCAGGTGGAAGTGCAATGGGGCGACGCCACCGGCGAATTCCAGGGGTTTGGAGTGCGATTCTAGATGAGGAAAAACCCTGAGCGGCTGGCCTGGTTCGTGCTCGTCTGCGCGTTCCTCACGTTTGTGGCGCTGGTGGCCGGCGTGCCGCTGGGCGTGAAGGCCTACGTCAATCACGCCCTGGTGCCCCGTCCGGCCTCGCTGGAGGCCATCGTTCCCACCATCGTCGTGGAGTACCCGGGCATGAGCACCAACCTGGCTGTTACCGACCGCCGCGACGACATCGCCGAGGGCGCGCAGATTCAGACCGACCGCACGTCCCAGGGCATCCTCACCTTCTACGAGAACCTCCAGGAGCGTACCGTCCTCAGCACGGTGCAACTGTTCGCCAACACGCGCGTGGAGGTTGTGGAGATTCGCTCGCCGCGGTTCGCGTCCAGCAAGGCCTCGGACCGCATCGTGCTGGCGGTGAAGTCGGGCCGGGCGCGCATCGCCGCCGCGCCGTCGGGCCGGTTCCCGCTGTACGTGGAGGTGCGCACGCCCCAGGGTTCCATCATCTTCAGCGACGCCAGCATCCTGGTGGAGGTGGGCAACGAGCAGACCGAAGTGTCGGTGCGCTACGGTTCGGCGACGGTGCGCGGCGGTGGCGTGAACACCGCAGTGCAGGCACGCCAGCGCACCACGCTGCGGCTGGGCCAACCCCCGACCCCGCCCGTGGCTGCCATCCGCGACCTGGTGGTGAACGGCGACTTCTCCCAGCCCCTGTCCGTCGGCTGGCAGGTGGACACCGAGCGCCTGTCTGAGGACGTCCAGGCGGGCAAGGTGGAGGTCGTCCAGGCCGGCGGACGCCTTGCCGCGCAGTTCAGCCGCATGGGGCGCGACGGCGAGCACAACGCCGTCTTCCTCGTCCAGAAGATTGACCGAGATGCGCGCGACTTCGTGTCGCTGAAACTGCGGATGGACGTGCGCATCCTGTACCAGAGCCTGTCGGGCGGCGGGTTGCAGAGCAGCGAGTTCCCGGTCATGGTGCGGCTGGACTACGTGGACGTGTACGGCAACGCCCAGCACTGGGTGCGCGGGTTCTACTACCGCAACCCCGACAACCTGCCGATTCTGTACTACGGCATCCAGGTTCCCCACGACACGTGGTATCCGTTTGAGTCGGGCAACCTGATGGAAGAACTGGCCGACGCCAAGCCCGCGTGGATCACGTCGCTGCGGGTGTACGCCTCGGGGTGGAATTACCAGAGCATGGTGGCCGAGGTGGGCCTGGTGGCGGAGTAGTCCGCTACGTTTCCTTCAGTTGCTCCCTATACCTGGCGCGGATGCGGGCGAAAATCTCGCGGTAGGTCGCGCTGGCGTAGTCCGGATACGTCCACTCCCACGCGCGGAACTCGCCCCTGTGGTAGTGCAGTGTGATCTCGCCGTAGATGCCCTTGCCCAGGTAGATGCGGTGCCGGTGGTCCTTGGTGCTGGCGAGCACCAGTTTCCCCTCGCTCACGTAGCCCGGGTCTATGTTCACCGTGCGCTTGCCGCCCGCGGACATCTCGGCTTCCAACGCGTTGGTCGCCAACTTGACGTCGGGCAAGTCGGCGGGGTCCACCAGCCGCTCAAAGGCGACAATGCGGCGCACCAGCCCCGTCCCGAACTCCGGCGCGTAGAAGTCGGTGTGGTCAAAGGGCAGGGGGTCCGAGCGGAAGTCCACCGGCCCGAACCGCGCGACTAGGGCCGCTTCCGCGCGGTCTATCTGCGCGAGGTCCGCGCCGAAGATGCTGGCGATGAGTTTCACCGGTTTGGGTGTCTTTGCCGTTCCCATGAGTGGCCTCCCAGCAATCAGCGGTCAGCGATCAGCGGTCAGCCGTCAGCGGTCAGCGGTCAGCGATCAGCCGTCAGCAGTCAGCCATTGGCCGCTGGCAGGGCAGCCGTCTGCATCGCCGCGGCGAGGTGCAACGGCGGCGATGGTCCCGCTACGCCGTCCCCAGCGCGCGACGGAAATCCTCGTCGGCGGCGTCCGTAACCGGATGCCGGGCCATCTCCTCCAGCAAGGTCCAGGGGACCGTTACGTGGTCCGCGCCGGCCAGCAGGACGTCGGCCACCTCCTCCGGCGACTTCAGGCTCGCGGCCAGGATGTCGCCCGGGTCGTCCACCGTCTCGGCCAGGGCGGCGATGTCGGCCACCACACGGATGCCGTCGCCGCCGCCCCGCGTGATGCGGTTCACGTAGGGGATGACGTAGTCGGCGCCGGCCTCCAGCGCCAGCAGCCCCTGGGCCGCGCTGCCGATGCCCGTAACGGCCCAACGGAATTCGCGGTGCCGCGCGACCAGTTCCAGATTGGGCAGCGACACCATGATCTTGAGCAGCACCTGCCCGGGCGCGATGTCGGTGGCCCGCCGCGCCTCGTCCAGCAGCGCGTCGGCGGTGCGGCCGGTCAGTTGGTGGAACACCTCCCACTCGCCGATGCGGGCCAGGTCGCGGACGATGTCCATTGCGGGACGCCCCGCCTTCGCCACCAGCGCCGGGTTGGTGGTTACGCCGACGACGAGCCCCAGGTCCCAGGCTCGCCGCGCCTCGTCCACCATTGCCGAATCCAGGTACAGTGCCATGTGTCCTCCTTGTGTTTGTGGTCAAGCGGTCAGCGGTCAGCGGTCAGCGGTCAGCGGTCAGCAATCAGCCGTTGGCCGCTTGCGGTCCATGTGGTGCATGTTCGCCTGCGCGCCCCGTGCCCTGTCGCCCGATGCTAAAGCATCGGGCTAAAGGGGCAAAGCCCTGCGGGCTGATCGGTGCATACACCCCGCCGAACCCAGCCCCAAGGGGGCTTCGCCCTTTCAGCGCGGGGGTTTAGACCCGCGCGGCGATGCCCCTCACCTTAACCCTCTCCCGCGTGCGGGCGAGGGGACGCGCCCCGTGCCCTGTCGCCCGATGCTAAAGCATCGGGCTAAAGGGGCAAAGCCCTGCGGGCTGATTGGGGCATACACCCCGCCGAACCCAGCCCCAAGGGGGCTTCGTTCTTTACAGCGCGGGGGTTTAGCCCCGCGCGGCGATGCCCCTCACCCCAGCCCTCTCCCAGCGGGCGAGGGGACGCGGGCTGTGGCCAGCCCCAACGGGGCTTCGCCCTTTCAGCGCGGGGGTTCAGCCCCGCGCGGCCATGCCCTCACCCCAGCCCTCTCCCGCGTGCGGGCGAGGGGACGCGCCCCGTGCCCTGTCGCCCGATGCTAAAGCATCGGGCTAAAGGGGCAAAGCCCTGCGGGCTGATTGGTGCATACACCCCGCCGAACCCAGCCCCAAGGGGGCTTCGTTCTTTCAGCGCGGGGGTTCAGCCCCGCGCGGCGATGCCCCTCACCCTAACCCTCTCCCGCGTGCGGGCGAGGGGATGCGGGCTGTGGCCAGCCCCAACGGGGCTTCGTTCTTTACAGCGCGGGGGTTTAGCCCCGCGCGGCGATGCCCCTCACCCTAACCCTCTCCCAGCGGGCGAGGGGACGCGCCCCGTGCCCTGTCGCCCGATGCTAAAGCATCGGGCTAAAGGGGCAAAGCCCTGCGGGCTGATTGGTGCATACACCCCGCCGAACCCAGCCCCAAGGGGGCTTCGCCCTTTCAGCGCGGGGGTTTAGCCCCGCGCGGCGATGCCCCTCACCCTAACCCTCTCCCGCGTGCGGGCGAGGGGACGCGGGCTGTGGCCAGCCCCAAGAGGGCTTCGCCCTTTCAGCGCGGGGGTTTAGACCCGCGCGGCGATGCCCCTCACCCTAACCCTCTCCCGCGTGCGGGCGAGGGGGAAGGTCGCCCCGCCCGACCCCTTTCGCGCCTTTCGCGCTCTTTCGCGGACTTCGCGATCCAAACGCCCGCGACCCCTCACCCTGCGCCCTCGCCCGCAGCAGAGGGGACGAGGCTCCGCGCCGCGCTCTCACCTGCGACCCAGCCCGTGGAGAACGCCGCCTGCAGGTTGTACCCGCCCGTGTCCGCGTCCAGGTCCAGCACCTCGCCGCAGAAGTACAGCCCCGCTACCCGCCGCGACTGCATCGTGCGCGGGTCCACCTCATCCAGCGCCACGCCGCCCGCTGTAACGATGGCCTCGCGCAGCGGCCGCTGCCCCACCACCGTCATCCGCAGGTCCCGCAGCAAGGCGAACAGCCGCGCCCGCTCCTGCGCCGTGATCTGGTGCGCGGGCTTGTCGCCGGGCACGCCCGACAGTTCCACCAGCACGTCCACCATCTTGGCTGGCACCATCCCCTTGACGATGGATCGGAAGGCGCGCTTGCCGTGGGTGTCCAGATCGCGGCGCAGGCGGGCGTCCAGCACCTCGTCCGACAGCGCCGGCTTCAGGTCCACGCTGATCTCTATCCGCGTGTCAGGCGAAGGCCGGGCCGCTAGCGCAGGGTGCCGGCTCAACGTCAGGATAATCGGCCCCGACAGGCCGAAATGGGTGAACAGCATCTCGCCGAACTGGGACGCGACGGGCCTGCCGTCCACGTACAGCGTGGCCCGCACGTTCCGCAGCGACACGCCCATCATGCGCGGGACCCACGGCTCGGCGGTCTCCAGCGGGACCAGCGCCGGGCGGATGGGCACGACGGTGTGCCCGACAGACGCGGCCAGGCGGTAGCCGTCGCCGGTGGAGCCGGTGCCCGGGTAGGACGCGCCGCCCGTGGCGATGATGACCGCCCGCGCGGGGAATTCCACTTCGCCCGCGCCCACGCCCCGGACGCGGCCACCTTCCACCAGCAGGCGGTCCACCGGGGTCTTGTAGCGCACGCGCACGCCCGCGTCCTGGCAGTAGCGGCGCAGCGCCTCGGCCACGTCGGCGGCCTCGTTGGACACGGGGAAGACGCGCCCGCCCCGCTCCACCACCGTGGGCACGCCCATGCGCTCAAAGAACGCCCGCAGGTCGTCCACAAAGAAGCGGCTGAAGGCGTTGTACAGGAACCGCCCGTTGGGGCCGAAGTGCGCGATGAACTCCTGCAGGTCGGCGACGTTGGTCAGGTTGCAGCGGCCCTTGCCGGTGATGCGGAGTTTGGTGCCCAGGCGCGGCATCTTCTCCAGCAGCAGGACGTCGGCGCCCAGTTCCGCCGCGCGCCCCGCTGCCATCATCCCCGACGCGCCCCCGCCGACCACGATGATGTCTGCCAACACCCACATCCTTTCCGTTTGGATTCACCGCAGAGACGCAGAGTTCGCAGAGAACATAAGCCCGAGATGTCAATTGCCGCCCGCATGTGTACCACCTGTAGTCGGGTGATGTGTACCACCCATCGCCGCCTTGATGTGTACCACCCGGCGAGTGTGGCGGCCTGTTACGACGATT
>JADBJK010000031.1 GCA_014874485.1 Chloroflexota bacterium | reverse complement strand
ACGTGATATAGGTCATATACACCAGGGCGCGGAGGGGGCATAATGAAGGTGCGCACGGCGATGCTGGCGCAGGCTGGCGGGTGGTGCGCGACGAATTCCGAACGAGGAGAAAACGAGATGTCCAAGAGCAAGTGGTTCGTGGCGGTTGCGCTGGCTACCCTAGTGGCGGTGATGGCCGCATGTTCCGTCGGCGTAGGCGTCAGCACGGCGAACATCCGCAGCGCCAAATTGTCGGCCAACGAGAGCGGCAGCCCGGAGACCACGGTGTTCAGCCCGGATGACCTGACCGTGTACTGCATCGTGAAACTGGCCAATGCCCCCTCGGACACGCAGGTGAAGGCGGTGTGGACCGCGGTGGACGTGGAGGGTGTGGATGCGAACACGCTGATTGACGAGGCATCGCTGACTACCGGAGACGGCGACCTGACGTTTGATCTGACGAACAAGGGGCCCTGGCCGGTGGGCAAGTACAAGGTGGACCTGTACCTGAACGGTACACTGGATCGCACGCTGGAGTATCAGGTGCGGTAACAGGCAGGCGCAGGACATAAGGTTCGGGTGCAGCGCCGAGTCTGATCGCAGAAGGACAACAAAAAGCGCGAAAGGAAAGTACTTCGCCACAGAGAAAGTTGCCCGCTGTCCTTGCGAGCGGAGCGAAGCAATCTCCGCCATCAGTTGCGACGCACCTCGCAGGTGCGTCGCAACTGAACACCGCACTGCTCTCCCTCGCAATGACACACCATCAAGAATCCCTGCGGTAGAGGAAGAGTATTCCCTTTCGCGCTTTGTTATGGGTTCTGTGCTCCGCATCCCTGGGCCTCTCGGCGGGCGAGGGGCTCCGCGCTACACGCCCTTCCGCCGCGTGTAGTCGGGCAGGAGGATGGGGGCGCAGACTTTGGGGTCTAGCCCGGCGTCCTTCAACTCCTTCTCCCACCTGTCCAGGTGGCTCAGGGTCAACTTGCCCAGCGTTACCTCGCGGAAGTGCTGGCCCACGGTGATGCCCGCTCGGCGTCCGAACACGCACACGTCCAGCAGCGAGTTGCCCATCAGTCGGTTGCGGCCATGGACGCCGCCCGACGCCTCGCCGGCCACGTACAGGCCGGGGATGTCCGTCGTGCAGTCCGGCTTGATGGCGATGCCGCCGTTCTGGTAGTGCAACGTCGGGTACACGAGCATGGGCTCCTTCGTGATGTCTATGCCGAAGCGCCCGAACTGGCGCACCATGGCGGGCAGTTCCTTCTGCACGGTGCCCGGGCCGTGGATGATTTCAATCATGGGCGAATCCAGCCACACGCCCTGGATGCCCGACGGAGTGGTAACGCCCTTGCCGCGCTCCACGCACTCGCGGATGATGGCGGCGGATTCGGCGTCGCGGGTCTCGCGCGGGAAGACGAACTGCTCGCCGTCTATGTTCACGACCTGAGCGCCCAGGCCGCGCACTTTCTCGGTAACCAGCAGGCCCACGATCTGCTCGGGGAAGGCCGCGCCGGTGGGGTGGTACTGCATGGTGTCAATGAACGCCAGGCGCGCGCCAACGCGGTAGGCCATCACGAGGCCGTCGCCGGTGGCCCCGTAGTGGTTCGTCGTGGGGTAGTTCTGGTAGTGGAGCCGCCCGCTGCCGCCGGTGGCGATGATGGTGCACTTGGCCTTGACGACCAGGTACTCGTTGGTTTCCAGGTTCATCAGGACTGCGCCGGCGACCCGGCCATTGGTGTCCATGAGGAGTTCCACGGCGGGCGCGAACTCAATGACCCGGATGTCCTCGGGCCACGAGCGCACCTCATCGCGGAGGGTGCGCATGATCTCGGCGCCCGAGTAGTCGCGGGCCGAGTGCATGCGCTTGCGCGACGTGCCGCCGCCGTGGATGGTGATCATCGTCCCGTCGGGTTGCTTGTCAAACATGCAGCCCAGGCTTTCCAGCCACTGGATGACCAGCGGCGCGTCCTTGACCAGGGCCTCCACCAGGTCGGGGTCATTGGTGAACCCGCCGCCGCCCATCACGTCCAGGTAGTGGATGGCGGGGGAGTCGTTCTCCTTGTCCGCCGCCTGGATGCCGCCCTGGGCCATCATGGTGTTGGCGTCGCCGTGGCGCAGTTTCGTGGCCATGATGACCTTGGCGCCGGCCTCGCGCGCCTTGATGGCCGCCGCCGAACCCGCGCCGCCCCCGCCGATGATGAGGACGTCGGTCTCGTAATCCACGTTGTCCAGGTTCACGGCCTTGGGGTCCAGCACGGGCCGCGCCTCCAGCAGGTCGGCCAGTTCGTGGGGCGTGCGCGTGCCCTTGTTCGGCCCGACGCGCAGTTCCCGCATGGCCTCGCGGATGTAGTCGGGGTGGAACTTCTCCAGCAGGGCTTGCTTCTCCTGCGCGGTCAGCATTGGGAACGTTTCCTGGAGCCGCCGGGGGCGGGTCGCCTCTACCTTCGCAATGGAATCTCGCATGTACTGCGGATAACCCATGAATCTCCTCCGCTATTCGTGATCGGATACCCTGGCCGGGCACAGGCCACGGCTATTCAGGCTCAATATCGCGTTCGTAGTACGCCTTCTTCAGTTCGTCTTTGGACATGGTTTTGAACCGAATCAGTTCGGCGTCGTGCTTGCCGTCCATGATCTCCTGCACCCGCTTGTGGAGATGCTCCGCGCGCGGGGCCAGGTACTTGCCGTACAGCCGCCGGCACAGGATGGCGATCTGATACTGCTTCTCCTCGGCGGGGCAGCGGGCCGCGCACAGCCCACACATGATGCAGTCAAAGGACTTGTCGGCGACTCCGGCGATGTTGCCGCGCATGGCCTCGGCCATGTAGTCCTTCACGTCTATGTCCTGCGGGCAGACCTTGGTGCACGTTCCGCAACTCAGGCAGCGCAGCACCTCCGGGTAGGTCTTCAGGAGCGCACTCATGTCGGGCTTGAGTTCCTCCAGGTGGTACTGGGCGCGGGGTGCGGGGAAGAAGGGAATCTGCGCCAGGTACATCTCCGGCTCCACCAAGGTGGCGCACGCCAGGCCGATCTTCAGCCGGTAGTCGCCTGCCGTGCGATAGACGGTGGCACACGCGCCGCAGAACCCCGCGCGGCAGCCCACGCCGCGGATGAGTTTGTAGCCCGCGTACTCCAAGGCCCTCATGATGGTGAGCGTTGGCGGCACCAGGTACTGCTTGTTCATGATGTAGATGGGAATCAGTTCTTGGTCGGCCATCACTGAATACCCTCCAACTCGTCTTCGCGGAATGTGGCAACGGGCGGCGGCTCGTCTAGGCTCCGCCCGGGCACGTAGTCAAACAGGGCCTGCACCTCCTGCCCGACGGCGCGGAACATGGTAGCGATGGGCAGGTGGCTGGGGCAGGCGCTGTCGCACATCCCACATCCCACGCACGACGTTACCATGTGGTTGAGCCGCGTGATGTGGAACAGGAGCGTGTCGGTGGGAAGCCGAACCGCGCCCTTGCGCGCCGCCCACATCTGGTACTTCTCGGACTCGTGGTCAAAGATGGGCGTGCGGAAGATGCACTCCTTGCAGTAACAAATCGGGCAGTTCACCATGCAGTTGTGGCAGCGGATGCACGTGGAGAGGTACGCCTGCAGGCCGGCGATGTCCTTCGTGCGCTCGCGGAAGGACGCGAACAGCCGGTCGCGCGTCTCGGTGCGCTGCCTGGCGATGGCGGCGACGACGTTCTCGCGCGCCTGGGCGGGCGCGGCAGGTTCCAGGCCCAGTCTCGCGGCCAGGTCGTCGGCGACCTCCACGTGGATGCGCTCCATGGGGTCGTCGCCGAACAGGTGGATGCGCAGGTCGCCGTGGCTGGGCGTGAACTTCTCGCACATCTGGCAGGCCGTGCGAAACGCCTTGCCCTCGTGGGGTTGCGGCTGGCCGCCGATGGCGTGCGCCAGCAGTGCGCCTTCCACGTCTGCGCCGCTGCGCATGAGGTCGGCGTAGTCCGGCACCTCGTAGGTCCCCAGGCAGTCCATGCCGATGATGAGCAGGTTGTCGGCCTTGGCCTGCTGGAGTTTCACCAGTTCCACCACGGCCCGAATCTCGCAGTCGCGCATGACGACGCCAACCCGCTCCTTGATGCCGGTCATGGTGATGGCGGACACGAGCCGGGCCGTGGTTACGGGCATCACGGGGGCCAGCACGTCCATGCCCTCCAGCCGCCGCGCGTCGCGCACCAGGGTCTGCACGGTGTTGTCGCCCGACGCCACCCTCAGCGGGACCAGCAGCGCGTCCACGATGCCCTCGTCCAGAAGCCTGCGCAGCAGCGAATGGATCGCCTCCGAGGGATTGCCGTCGGTTTTGAGAACGCTATGAACCATGAGCCGTGAAGTCCTCCCTTCAGCGATCAGATGTCCCACGCGCCCTTTAGCGGGTTCGGGCCTTTGGCCTTGAGGGCGGCGACCATCTCGGTAACGGTGTCGGCGAACAGGCGGCCCTCGCTGGCGCTGATCCAGCGGAGCCAGATGCGGTCTTCGTCAAAGCCCAGTTGCTTCAGGATGCTTTTCAGGATGGCGACGCGCCGGCGGGCCTTGTAGTTGCCGGTCTGGTAGTGGCAGTCGCCCGGATGGCACCCGCCGATGAGGACGCCGTCCGCCCCCTCCAGGAGCGCCTTGCTCACGTACACGGGGTCCAGCGCCCCGCTGCACATCAGGCGGATGACGCGGATGTTGGGCGGGTACTGGATGCGGGACGTGCCGGCAAGGTCCGCGCCGGTGTACGTGCACCAGTTGCAGAGAAACGCGATGATCCTGGGTTCAAACTCCGTATCAGCCATTGATCTCTCCGATAGCGGCAGCGCACGGTTTCGGAATGGCCTGGCGTGCCGGGTGAGTTACGCTTGCGATGCGGCCGGCACCTCGCGGATGTCCACGATGGTCATCCCCAGGGCTTCCATGGCCTGCTGCAACTTCTCTTTGGGAACCCCCGCCACTTTGATGGTTACGGTGCGGTTGCTGGCGTCTTCGCCGAGGAAGGTGCCCAGGCTCACGATGTTGCCGCCCAACTTGGCGATTTCGCCCGTGATGGTGGCGAGCATGCCGGGCTCTTCGGGCACGAGTACGGTGATGCGGATTCCCGCCTCCCGTGCGCCGAGCATCTCAATGAATGTCTTGAAGATGTCCGTCTCGGTGATGATCCCGATGAGGCGGCTGTCGCGCACGACGGGCAGGCCGCCGATCTTGTTGTCGGCCATGATGCGGGCGGCTTCTTCCAGCGGCGTGAACTCGGTTACGGTGATGACGTTCTTCGTCATGACGTCCGCCACCGTGATGCGGGAGATGAGGTAGTTCAACTCCCACACGCTCAAGGTGGTGGCCGGCGACGGCGACGCGTAGAGCAGGTCCTTCTCCGAGACGATGCCGATGAGGTGCCCGCGCTTGTCCACGACGGGCAACCGCCGTACCTTTCGCTCTTTCATCAGTTTGAGCGCTTCGTTGATGGGCATTTCGGGTCCGGTGGTAACAGGGTGATGGCTCATCCGTTCTCCGACTAACATGGGTTACCTCCTTTTTCTGCTTTCAGAACCGTTCCAATAGAAATCCGGCGTTCCAAGATTACAACCCCAGCGCGCCTGCGTCAACTTCGGCGAGCAGGGCTTTGTGCTCAAACGTGTACTGCTGCGTGGCCTTGTTCGGGCACGTTACGGCGCAGATGCCGCATCCCTGGCACAGGTCGGTGAGCACGCGCGCCACCCGCTCGTCGTAGTCCATCACGCGCGCGCCGTAGGGGCACGCCGACACGCACAGCCCGCAGAAACTGCACAGGCGCTTGTTGACGTCCACGCGGGTGGTCTTGCTCCTGCGCTGTCTTTCGCTGAGGTAAGCAGCGGCCCGCATTGCCGCGCCCTGGGCCTGGACGATGGTCTCGGGCACGAAGTGCGGCCCGTGCGCCAGCCCGCACAGGAACCCCCCCGGCTTCATGAAGTTCAGCGGCCGCATCTTCGGGTGCTGTTCCTGGAAGAAGCCGTCGCTGTCCAGCGGCACGCCCAGCAACTGCGCCAGGTCCGCATTGGGGTTCGGGGCGATGCCCGTACTGAGCACGACCGCGTCCGCAGGCAGCAGCACCGGCTCGCCCAGGGTCGCATCGGTTACCCGAACCGCGAGGCCATCGGCGGCAGGCTCCACCACGGGCTTGTCGGGCAGTGCGTAGCGAACGAAGACCACGCCCAGGTCCCGCGCCCGGCGGTACAGCAGTTCGTGCATCCCGAACGTGCGGATGTCGCGGTACAGGATGAACACGTTGGCGTCGGGCTTGAGTTCCTTGAGTCGGATGGCGTTCTTGACGGCCTGGGTGCAGCAGATGCGCGAGCAGTAGGGCCGATTCTCGTCGCGCGATCCGGCGCACTGGATCATGACCAGGTTGCGCACGTCGCGGAATGCGGATTGCGCCAGGCTCTCCTGCCCGCCGGCGAGGACGCGCGACAGGTCGCCCTGGAGCAGCACGCGCGGGTCTTCGCCGTAGCGGTACTCGTGCACGAGGGCCTCGCGCCCGCCGGTCGCCACGATGACGGCACCCACCGAGACGGGCACGCGCTCCCCGTCGCCCTTCTGGACTTCGGCCTGGAACTGCCCGCCCGTGCCGGAGAACGACGCCAGGGTCGCGCCCAGGTGCACGGTGATGCGCTCGTGGCTCGTTACCTTCTGGGCCAGCGCCTCGGCCTGCGCCTTGGGGTTGGGCGTCTGGGCGGTGAAGCCGATGTTGTGCAATTGCCCGCCCAGCGTGGTTTCCCGTTCCACAAGGGTTACGGGGTGGCCCAGGTTCGCCAGGGTAAGGGCGGCGGTCATGCCCGCAAGCCCGCCGCCGATGACGAGCACGCCCTCCTGGACGGGAGCGGTCTGCGCCTTGACCGGATTGGCGTGGACCGCGCGCGCGGCGGCCATGGCGACCACGTCCTGGGCCTTCTCCGTTGCCTGGGCGGGCGAGTCGCGGTGCACCCACGCGCACCCCTCGCGGATGTTCGCCCGCTGGAGGAGCGGCTCGGCCAGCCCCGCCCGCGCGAGGGCCTGGGCCAGTTCGGTCTGGCAGAGGCGGGGCGAGCACCCCGCGAAGACCAGGCGGTTGACGCCGCTGGCCTTGATCCAGGCGCTCAGGCTCGCGATGCCTTGTTCCGTGCAGCAGTCTTCCGCACGTCCCACTGCCGCCACATGGGGCAGGGACGCCGCATAGTCGGCCAGCGCGTCGACGTCCACAGTCTGCCCCACCGTGCCGTGGCACGTGCAGATGAAGACGCCGATGGCTGGCTCGGCGTCCGGCGGGACGGTCGCCGTCGGCGCTTCGGGGCGCTTCTCGGGCGCAGGGGCGAGCATTTGCGCTGCGCCGGCGGCGGCTGCGGCAGCCTCGGCCACGGTGTCGGGGATGTCCTTCGGTTCCGCGTAGCAGCCTGCGATGAAGATGCCGCTTCGGTTGCTGGCGACAGGCGCGAACTCGCCCGTCTCGCCGAATCCGTAGGGGTTCACGTCCAGCCCGATGCGCTGGGCCAATTCGCGGGCCGACTGCGGCGACTCAAGTCCCACAGCGAGCACGACGAGGTCAAACTCTTCTTCCTTCGGCCCGCCGGCCTCGCCGACGTAGTTCAGGGCGACGTGGCCCGTCTTGGGGTGCTGCTTGGCCTTGGAGACCATTGCCCGGCGGAAGCGGATGCCTTCCTGCTGCACGCCGTCCCAGTAGCGTTCGTACCCCTTGCCGAAGGTTCGGATGTCCATGGTGAAGACGGTGATTTCGGCGTCGGGCTGGGATTCCAGCGCGGCCCGCGCCTGCTTGGCCGTGTACATGCAGCAGATGGACGAGCAGTATTCGCGCCCCACGGTTTGGTCGCGCGAACCGACGCACTGGATGAAGGCGATGCGCTTGGGGGGCTTGCCGTCGGATGGCCGAACGAGTTTGCCCCTGGTGGAGCCGGGCGGGCTGGCCATCCGCTCAAACTGGATGCTGGTAACCACGTTGCTGAGCACGCCGAAGCCGAATTCGCCCTTGCGCCGCGCGTCAAAAGGCGCGTAGCCTGGGCTGAGGATGACCGCACCGACTTCCAGCGTCTCTTCGGTGGGCTGCTCGTCCAGGTTGATGGCCTCGGTGGGGCATGCCTCCACGCACTTGCCGCAGCGGATGCAGGCGGCCATGTCAATCACGTAGGCATTGGGCACGGCGCGGGGCGGCGGGGCGTAGATGGCCTTCTGGGGGGCCAGATCGCCTTCGTGGGGATGCGGGCGTGTGGCCGGGCATACGGCGGCGCAGTCCCCGCACAGGGTACACCGCTCTACGTTGACATAACGCGGGTTGCGGCGAATGCGCGCGCGGAAATGCCCCGGCTCGCCATCCAGCGCCAGCAACTCGGCCAGGGGCAGCGGCGCGATATTGGGATGCAGGCTGCACTCTATGGACGGGCAATAGGTGGCGTTGGTGGGCGAACTGATGCACAGGCCGCACGAGTCCGTGGGGAAGGTGCGGTCCAGCAGGTGCAGCGAGCCCCCGATGCCGGGCGCTTCGTCCACCAGGTACACAGGGTGGCCGCGCTGGGCGAGCAGCAGCCCGGACTGCATTCCGCTCAGCCCCGCACCTACGATAAGAACGGCGTTGGAACGCTTATCAACGGCGGCATCAGCCATGTCGCATCCTCAAATCGCTGACTAAGTCGCTCATTCCAGCCCCTTGCGGTGCAGCATGGGCCGAGGATCCACGAGATGCTTCGCAAACCACTTGTTCCGCCCCGGCAGGTCAAGGGCGATGCCCATGAGTTCGGTGATGTATAGCACCGGAACCTTGGGCGATATGCCTTTCTGTCGGCTGTCCAGGTTGGCCTGGCACAGCGGGCACGCGCACACGATGCAATCGGCCTCGGCGTCGTTCGCGCCCCGGACAATGCGCCCCGACAGGACGGTAACCACATCGGCCCTGTCCAGCGCCAGCGACGCCCCGCAGCACTCCACGGCGTGCGCCCACTGGACCGGCTCCGCGCCCAGGGCCTTCAGGATGCTGTCCATCACGACGGGGTGCTCTGGGTCGTCCCATCGGTTGGTGAGGTCGGGCGGGCGAACCAGCAGGCAGCCGTAGTACGACACGGTGCGCAGTCCGGTGAGGGGCCGCTTGACCTTTGCCGCCAGCGCCTCTATGGGCAGGTCGTTGCCCAGCACGTCCACCAGCGTGCGGGGCCGCGCCGCGCCGATGTACTCGGTCTGGAACGCGGCTTCCATTTCCTTGCGCCACGCGGGGTCCGACCGCATCTTTTGGTCGGCGGCGGCCATGCGGCCGTAGCAGGCGGCGCACGGCATGACGATGTCGGCACCCACGGCCTGCGCCCGCATCAGGTCGCGGGTGGGCAGCGCCAGCGCCAGATGCGGGTCCAGCGAGTGCGCCGACGAAGCTCCGCAACAGTTCCAGTCCTCTATCTCCACGAGTTCAATGCCCAGAGCCTCGCAGACGGCCTCGGTGGACCATCCGTATTCAATCGCCGTAGAGTGCAGCGTGCAGCCTGGATAGTACGAGTATTTCACGCTTGTCCTCGCGGTTGCTTGCTGAAAAGTTGCCGGATTTTGGACGTGCCCTTGATGCGTTCGGGCAGGATGGGAATCTTGCCTCGCAGGAACATGCGGGCACCCAGGTCAAGGTCGGTGAACAGGTCGCCGCTCAGGAGTTTGTACAGTGCCAACATGCTCAACTCGTGCACGCGCCCGAAGAGGCGGATGCTGGTGAGGAACTGGCGGTGCAGGACCAGCACGCGGCGCTCGGCCGGGGCGTAGCCTTCCTGCAGGGCCATCTGCTTGAGCGCGTCCATGACGTGGCCGGCGGCGATGCCGTTGGGGCAGCGGGTCCAGCAGGTCTCGCACCCCACGCACAGCCAGATGGCCTTGCTCCGCAGGACCTTGTCCTTCTGGCCCAGTTGCACCAGTTTGAGGACGTGCGCGGGGCCGTAGTCCATGGCATAGGCCGTCGGGCAGCCAGCCGTGCACTTCAGGCAGTAGTAGCAAAGCCGAATGTTCTCGTGGCTGATCGCTTCCACCGTCGGCAGGAACGCTGGGTCCACGCGCAGCGCGCTGCCGGACGTGGGCGCCGCGCTCGTTCTCACCGCACTGGACAGGGATGCAGTTGCGCCGGTCGTCATCTACACCTCCGCCAGGTACGCGTCCATCATCGCCAGCACGTGGCTTGGCGTGAGGTTCCGCAGTTTGCACGCCTTGTTGGGGCAGGCCACCACGCAGGCCCCGCACCCCTGGCACAGCGCCTCGTTCACGATGGCCTTGTGCTTCCACGGGTGCATCGTGCGCGCCTGGTAGGGGCACGCGGGGATGCACAGCCCGCAGCCGGAGCACAGTTCCTCGTCCACGTAGGCGATGGTCGGCTCGGCGACCAACTCGCGCTGCGAAAACAGGGACAGGACTTTGGCCGCGGCGGCGCTGGCCTGGGCGACGGTCTCCGGGATGTCTTTGGGCGCTTGGGCCGTGCCGGCCAGGAAGATGCCCGCGGTGAGGCTCTCCACGGGGCGCAGTTTCGGGTGGGCCTCGCTGAAGAAGCCATGCTCGTCGGTGGCGATGCGCAGTTTCTGGGCTAGTTCCACCGCGCCCTCGGCGGGCATGACCGCCGTCGCGAGCACGGCCAGGTCGGCCTGCACCTCCACCGGCTTGCCGGTGAGGGTGTCGGCTCCCCAGGCGATGACCTTGCCGTCTTCCTCATACAGGCGCGCCACCTTGCCGCGCACGTACAGCACGTCGTGCTGGGTCATGGCCGACTGGACGAATTCCTCGTAGTCGCGCCCCTGCGAGCGGATGTCTATGTAGAACACGTATGCCTGGCCGTCGGGCACCCGCTGGCGATACAGCGCCGCCTGCTTGGCCGTGTACATGCAGCAAATCTTGGAGCAGTAGGGCATGTGATGTTCGGGGTCGCGCGAGCCGGCGCACTGTACGAACACCACCTGCCGCGGCACCTGGCCATCCGATGGCCGGCGGATTTCGCCACCTGTCGGGCCATCGGGTGCCAGCATCCGCTCAAAGGTCAGCGCGTCTATGATGTCGGGGTAACGGCCGCCGCCGTACTCGCCGAACTTGGACAGGGGGCGGAGTGAGTGGCCCGTCGCCACGATGACCGCGCCGAAGGTATGCTCGGAGAACGTTGGCTCGCTGCCGTCGCTCCCGCGATGTTTCAGTTTCGCGGTGAAGTTGCCCACGTATCCGCCGAGTTCTTCCACCTCGGTCTCCAGGAAGACCTGGATGCGCGGGTTGGCCTGGACGGCCTGCAACTTGGATTGCAGCAGGTCGCGTGCCGCGTTGAAGTTGACATACACGCCCGACAGTTGGCCGACGTGCCCGCCCAGTCGGTCCGAGCGTTCCACGAGGACGACGGGGTAGCCTGCGGTGGCGATGTCTATGGCCGCCTGGAGTCCGGCGATGCCCCCGCCGATGACGAGGGCCTTCTTGACCAGCGAGAGGGACAGCGGTATCAGCGACTCGTTGTACTTGACCTTCTCCACGATGGTCTTGATGTGCTCTATCGCCTTGCGGGTGGCGGCCTCTTTGTCGTCCTGGTGCACCCACGAGACCTGTTCGCGGATGTTGGCGATCTCGGTCTGGTAGGGGTTCAGCCCCGCCTGGGCCGACGCTTTGCGGAACGTAACCTCGTGCATGGCCGGGCTGCACGCGGCGACCACGACGCCCTCAAGGTTTTGCTCCTTGATGGACTGGCGAATCAGGGATTGGCCGGGGTCCGAGCACATGTACATGTAGTCGGTGGCAAGGACGACGCCCGGGTAATCCTTCAGCGCCTCGGCGACGCGCTTCACATCCACCGTGCCCGCGATGTTGATGCCGCAGTGGCAAATGAACACGCCAATCCGCTTCATGATGCCTCCGCTCCGACGGGGGTCTCCATGGCCTGGGGGACGCCGCTCCACTGGGCGAACAGCGACAGGACTTTGGCCGCGGCGGCGCTGGCCTGGGCCACAGTCTCCGGGATGTCCTTGGGGCTGGTAACCGCCCCTGCCAGGAACACGCCCGGGCGCGTCGTCTCCACGGGCAGGATGTTGTCATCCAGCGGCAGCAGGAACCCGTACTCGTTGGCGGGGATGCCCAGCATCTCGGCGAGTCGCTGGGTCTCGGGGTGCGGGACCATGGCCGGGGCCAGCACCACCATGTCCGCCGCGACTTCCACCGACGCCCCGCTCAGCGTGTCCGCGCCCCAGACGACCACCTGGTCGCCGTCGCGGAACACCCGCGCCACTTTGCCGCGGACGTAGATCACGCGGTCCTCCTCGGTGGCGCGGTGGTAGAACTCCTCGTACCGCTTGCCTGCCGCGCGCACGTCTATGTAGAACACGTAGGCCGTGCCGTCGTGCACCCGGTGCTTGTACAGCATGGCGTGTTTGGCCGTGTACATGCAGCAAATCTTGGAGCAGTAGGGCATGGCGGTTTCCGGCGCGCGCGAGCCGGCGCACTGGATGAACACCACCTGCTTGGGCTCCTTGCCGTCCGAGGGGCGCCGGACCTTGCCCGCCGTGGGGCCCGATGCCGATAGCAACCGCTCAAATGCCAGGCCGTCCACCACGTCGGGGATCTTCCCATACCCGTACTCACCCAGGTTCTGCAGGCTGTACAGGGTGTACCCCGTGGCGATGATGACCGCGCCGACCTCCACCTGGGTGGTGGTGGCCTGCTGCTCGTAGTCTATGGCGTGGACGGGGCAGACCTTCTCGCAGAGGCGGCATTTGCCGCGCGTGAACCAGGTGCACGCCTCGCGGTCTATGACCGGCTTGTTGGGCACGGCCTGGGGCGATAGGGTGTAGATGGCCTTGCGCTTGCCCATCGCTCGGTCAAAGGGCGAGGCGACTTTGGTAGGGCATTTCTCCTGGCACAGGCCGCACCCCGTGCACACGTCCCAGTTGACCGATGCGGGTTTCCGCTGCACCGTTACGGTGAAGTGGCCGATGTCGCCCGTGATGTCGGTAACCTCCGAGAAGGTCATGAGGCGGATGCGCTCGTGGTGGCCGGCTTCCACGGTGCGCGGCGTGAGGATGCACTGGGCGCAGTCCAGGGTGGGGAAGGTCTCCGACAGTTGGAGCATCCGCCCGCCGATGGATGGCTCCTTCTCCACCAGCACGACCTCGTAGCCGGAGTTGGCGATGTCCAGCGCCGCCTGTATTCCGGCGATACCGGCCCCGATGATGAGAACCCTTGTGATGGGCGTCTCGTGTTCCGCCACGGTGCGTCTCCTAGATCAGCCCCTTCTCGGCCAGAACCGGCCTGGGGTCCACGTAGTGCTTGTCCAGGTCAAACGTTGTCGTGTCCAGCCCAAGCGCGATGCCGAGCAGTTGCGTGTCGTACAGGACCGGAATGGGACGGAACCCGCCGTGTTTCATGGCCAGGTCCTGCTGCCACCGGTCCAGGTTGAACTGGCACAGCGGGCAACTGGTTACGATCAGGTCCGCGCCCGCCTTCCTGGCCGAGGCCAGGATGAGGTAGGACATTTCCCTCGTCGTTTCCAGGTCAAAGGCGGCGATGTAGTTGCCGCAGCATTCGGCGCGGTGCGGATAGTCGGCTACCTGGGCACCCAGCGCACGGATGAAGTTCTCCAGTATCTGGGGGTTTTCGTGGTCGTCAAATCCCATCTCCTTGGGCGGGCGCAGGAACATGCAGCCGTAGTAGGGCGCTACCGACAGGTCGGCCAGGTTCTTCTTCACGGCTTTCGCCAGGTTGTCCCAGCCCACCTCGTCGCGGAGGATTTCCAGCAGGTGGAGCACCTGCACACTGCCCGCGTAGTCGGCCTCAATGAAGAAGTTGATCTTCTCCCGCTTGTCCTCCTCGTTGCGCATGACGAGGTTGGATCGTTTCAAAACGTTGAAGCAGGTGGAGCACGCGACGGCCAGTTTGTCGCCCTCGGCCGCCGCGCTGACCAGATTGCGCACGGGGCCGGCCAGGTCCAGCAGGTTGTCGCGGCTCAGTGGGAAGGTCGCGCCGCAGCAGTTCCACGTCTTCAGTTCGGCCAACTCTATCCCAAGTGCGGCGAAGGACTGCCTTGCCGCCTGGTCAAATCCCTTTGCCTTGGTGCTGAGAGTGCAGCCGGGATAGTAGGGAATTCTCATGCCCGCACCTCACCGTCGCGCTAGGCTGTGTACTTCCGGAACCCGCTGATGAACGCCTGCTGGGGGAACTCGGCAAGCGTTTCGGCGGGGAGTTTCTCTATGACGATGCGGTCGCCGTGTTCCAGCATCAGCAGGTCTCGGACGGCCTCCATGATGCGGGACAGGTCCACGCCCTTGGGGCAGCGGGTGTAGCACTGCTGGCACGCCGCGCAGAGCCAGATGGTCTTGGACTTGAGCACCGCCTCGTGCTCGCCCAGTTGCAGGAGGCGAATCACCTGGTTGGGCAGGATGTCCATGGCGAAGGCGGCGGGGCATCCCGCGGAGCACTCGCCGCACTGGTAGCACTTGAGCAGGTCCTGCCCGCTCATATCCTCCACTTTGCGGATGAAGTCGTTGTGGACCTTCGTGGCCGACAGTTGGATTCGCATGGCGCCTCCAGACTAGTCTGGGATGGCGTACTGACGCACGCCATCTTCGTATGCATCGCCTCCGTAGATGTCGTTGATGACGGTAGCGGGGAAGTCTTCCACTTCAAGTTTCCACAGCGCCTCGGCCCCCAGGTCTTCGTAGGCGATGACTTCGGCCTTCTTCACCGACTTGGCGATGAGCGCGCCCGCGCCGCCTGTGGATGCGAAGTACACAGCGCGGTACTGCCGTATGGCGTCCTTGACCGCCTGGGAGCGGTTGCCCTTGCCGATCATGCCCTTCAGCCCAGCAGCCAGCAGGCGCGGCGTATAGGGGTCCATGCGGTACGAGGTGGTGGGGCCTGCGGAGCCGATGGGCTGGCCGGGCTTGGCAGGCGCGGGGCCCATGTAGTAGATGATCTGCCCCTGGAGTTCCAGCGGGAGTGGCGCGCCCGCGTCCATGGCCTCTACGATTCGCTTGTGGGCGGCGTCTCGCGCCACGTAGATGGTGCCCGAGATGAGCACCTTCTGCCCAGCCCGCAGGCTGGCGACAACGTCATCGGTCAACGGTGTGTGTATTTTCATCGTCCACAGCCCTCCGCTCGTCTACAGAACGATTTCCTTGTGCCGCGCGCTGTGGCACTGGATGTTGACGGCCACCGGCAAACTCGCGATGTGGCACGGCTGGCTCAGCACGTGGACGGCCAGCGCCGTGATGCGGCCGCCAAGGCCCTGCGGCCCGATGCCGAGTTTGTTGACGCGGGTGAGGATGTCGGCTTCCAGCGCGGCATCTTCCGGGTCCTCGCTGGGCTGGCCGACCTCGCGCAGGAGCGACCGCTTGGCCAGGAGCATGGCCTGCTCGGCCGTCCCGCCGATGCCCACGCCCACGATGATGGGCGGGCAGGGATTTGCCCCCGCCTTGCGGACGGTTTCCACGACGAACTTGATGACGCCCTCGCGCCCGTCGGCGGGTTTCAGCATGCCCAGGGCGCTCATGTTCTCGCTGCCGCCGCCTTTGGGGGCCACGGTGAGGCGCAACTTGTCGCCCGGCACGATGCGGACGTGGATGACCGGGGGCGTGTTGTCCTTTGTGTTGATGCGGCTGGAGTACGGGTGAGCGACTACCGACTTGCGCAGGTAGCCCTTGATGTAGCCGCGCCGCGTCCCTTCGGCGATGGCCTCGTTGAAGTCGCCGCCGACGATGTGCACGTCCTGGCCGATGTCCGCGAACACGACGGTGTACCCGCAGTCCTGGCACAGCGGCATCTCGTCCTCACGGGCGATGCGGGCGTTCTCCAGGATTTCCCGGAGAATCTCGCGCCCCGTCGGCGATTCTTCGCGCCCCAGGGCTTTCTGGACGGACTGAAGCACGTCGTCGCCCAGGAAGTAGTTGGATTCCATGCAGAGCCGTTCCACGGCTTCAACGATGGTGTTGTAATGGATTTCTCGCATGTCCCTTTCTCCGTGATCAGAGCGCAAATAAGGCCTGAGAGCGCAGGTAGCCCACGTCCTCAGGCCTGTGTTGTCGCGATCCCCCGATTGGCTGAATCTGCGTGTACCGTGTAGATGGATAGCACCTTCGCCAGAGCCCCTTTCGGAGTCGTGAGCGTATTATACTACGCTGCTGGACGGGCGGCAAGTTGAATGCACGCCTGCGACGGGTTTCGCAATGTTGCGAATGTCTTTGCAAGCCGCCGCTCATGGATATGCGGCGCGCGGAATCAGGCCCCAGCGCGACGGCGGCCAGTAGGACAGCCACGCCCGCCCGATGATGTTCTGGCGCGGGAGCGGCCCCCAGGTGCGCGAATCGCTGCTGGCCGCGCGGTTGTCGCCCATCACGAAGTACTCGTCTTGCCCCAGGGTGATGTTGACGGGGCGGTATGTCAGGGTCGGCTGACCGTGGACATAGGGTTCTGCGAGCAAGTTGCCGTTGATGTACACTTGCCCGCCGGTGATTTCCACCGTCTCGCCGGGAAGCCCAATGATGCGCTTGACAAAATCCTCTTGGGGGGCGCGCGGATATTCAAACACCACGATGTCGCCCCGCTGCGGCTCCGAGAAGCGGTAACTCACGCGCTCCACGAGCACGAACTGGCCGGTCTCCAGCGTTGGCAGCATACTGTCGCCCTGGATGCGGAAGTTCCTCACCACCAACTGCAACAGCAGAAAAAGGACGACAGCCAGAATGATGGTTTCCGCCGTCTCGCGCAGCCACGAGGTGCTGTGGTCTTGGGGGGCGGGGTTCGGGGCATCCCCAGGGGACGGGCTCATCTCGTCCATGATGGTCTCTCCAGCGCGAGTTTCGCACATTGTACTACCATTCTGCGCGGCGGGCAAGTGCGTCGCGCGATGGGTGCGTTTCCGTTTTTGGGCGAGAATGACCGAATGTCGTTAGGTTGTCGCGCCGAATCTACCTCACCTATCCCCACCCCGGCCCTCCCCTTTCCTCTCCGCCCGCGGAGAGGAAAGGGGAGGGTGTGGGAGGGGTTAGGTGAGGTCAAGCAGCCCCTTCGCTGCACGTCGGGCGGCGAAAGTGGATTTCGTTGGCGGGGAGCGGCTCACGGTCCTGCTCCGATGTGCCCATTGCAGGAGGCTTGCCCCCCAAACTGAAATGCACCCCGCGCGGCCGGTTCGGCCATAGTCGGCGCGTCGCAACGGAATGGAAGACCCCGCTCCCAGAAGCCGAGCCGTTTGCCGGTTCCGTTTGCCGAACGTACGGCACTTGACTATACTTGCTTGGAATCCTGCGGCGGGGCAACGGTTGCCCATCGTAGCGCCGCATCAATCCAGGAGACCGATGGCGAAAACTCTGATTCGCGAGGCCCGACCTCGCGATACTGTTCAAATCCATCTGCCCGATGGCCGAACATACGAAGGCCCGGTGGGCACGCGGCTGGAGGAATTCATACGGGTGGCCTGTAGCCGGCAGGAAGCGCCGGTCGTGGCCGCTTTGGTGAATCGGGAGATCCGCGACCTCTGCTCGCCGGTTACGCAGGACTGCGAGGTCATCCCCCTGACGACGGCAACGAGCGACGGACTGCGCATTCTGCAGCGGTCGCTGTCGCTCCTGCTGGTCGTGGCGGCGCACGAACTCTTCCCCGATGCGCAGGTGCTGGTGGACCATTCGCTCACGCTGTCGGGGCTGTACTGCCGCCTCATCGGGCGGGACCCTCTCACCGAGGACGAACTGGCGCGCCTTGAGGCTCGGATGCGCGAGATCGCTCAGGCGGATGAGCCCATCGTCAAGGAGCGGCTTCCGCTGGACGAGGCGAAGGCCATCTTCCAGCGGCAGGGATACACGGACAAGGTCCGCCTCTTGCGCTACCGCACGAAAGACTACCTCACCGTCTATCGCCTGCGGGGTGTTACGGATTACTTCTACGGGTACTTGGTTCCTTCTACAGGATATCTGAGGACATTCGCGCTGCATTCGTACCCGCCTGGGTTCATCTTGCGCTTTCCCCGCCGGGAGAACCCGCTAGTCTTGCCCGAGTACCGCGACTCACCGAAATTGGCTGCCGTCTTCAGCGAGCACACCACGTGGATGAACTTGCTGCACATCAACGACGTGGGTTCGCTGAACGAGGCGGTGGAGAGCAACCGCATTCGGGAGGCCGTCCTGGTCTCCGAGGCGCTCCACGAGGATCGCATCGCGGCCATCGCCCACCAGATTGCCGACCTGCGCCCCCATGTGCGGCTGGTGCTCATCGCCGGGCCTACGTCGTCGGGCAAGACGACGTTCTCCAAGCGCCTGGCGGTGCAATTGCTGGCGCACGGCGTGCGCCCGTTCACGCTGGAGATGGACGACTACTTCGTGGACCGCGAGAAGACGCCGCGGGATGAACACGGGGCCTACGATTTTGAATCGCTGGATGCGCTGGACCGCTCGCTGCTGAACCAGCACCTGCTGCAATTGTTCCGCGGCGAGGAAATTATGCTGCCGCACTACAACTTCCGTCTGGGGAAGCGCGAGGACGGGCCGCGTGTGCGTCTGAAGGACGATCAGGTCATCATCGCCGAGGGGATTCACGGGCTGAATCCGGATTTGATCCCTGACCTTCCGCAGAGCAGCGTGTTCCGCATCTACGTGTCGGCGCTGACACAACTGAACCTGGACAGCCACAATCGTATCCCGACCACCGATACGCGCCTGCTGCGGCGCATCGTTCGGGATGCCCGCACACGTGGCTACAACGCCGCGAGTACCATCAGCCGCTGGGGCAGCGTAACGCGGAGCGAGGCGGTGCGCATCTTCCCGTACCAGGAGAACGCCGATGCCATGTTCAACTCGGCGCTGGCCTACGAGTTGGCGGTGCTGAAGCCCTTCGCAGAGCCGTTGCTGCGGCAGGTAGAGCCGGGCACGCTGGAGTACGTGGAGGCCAAGCGGCTGCTGGCGTTCCTGCAGTGGTTCCTGCCCTGCGATTCGCACCTGGTTCCCGACAACTCTATCCTGCGCGAGTTCATCGGCGACTCCATCCTGGCCGACTACGTGCCCTAGATTCCGCGGGGAGGGCGGCATGGAGAAGACGAACAGCATGCGCCTGCTGGACCGGCTGGGCGTCTCCTATGAGGTCTATACCTTCTCGCCCGACATCCACTCGGCGGTGGGCGTGGCAGAGGTTACGGGGATTCCGGCGCGGGAGGTGTTCAAGACGCTGGTGCTCCTGCGTCCCAACGGCAAGCCTTTCCTCGTGATCGCTCCAGGCGACAGCGAAGTTGACCTGCGCAAGGTCGCGGCGGCGGTGGGCGAGAAGAAGGTGGCCCTGGCGTCGCACCGCGAGGCCGAAGCGTTGACCGGCCTGCAGGTTGGCGGCATCTCGGCGCTGGCGCTGCGGGACAAGCGGTTCCCTGTGTTCCTGGACCGCTCCGCACTGGCCCACGAGCGGATCATGGTCAGCGCGGGCAAGCGCGGGGTGAACCTACGCCTGTCGCCGCAGGACCTCATCCGCGCGGTGGATGCCCAACTCATTGATGCGGTGGGCTAGCGCCCGCGTCGGCGGGTTCGGGCAGGGCCGTCCCATTGTGGGCGGGGCCTTTGAGCATCACGTCCACCTGGATGTCCGGGCGAATGCCGGTTACCTTGCGCCGCACCTGGTCCATGAGGTAGTCGGCCAGCGGGCACGCGGCGGTGGTCAGCGTCATCACGACCTCCACGCGGTTGCCGTCCACCATGATGTCCCGAATCAGGCCCAGGTCCACGACGCTGATTCCGGCTTCGGGGTCAATCACGTCTTGGAGCGCGGCGAGCACCTGCTGCCGGTCAAGCCCCTCGCGTTTCGCCTCGGCTGGGGTGATGCCTTCCGCCCTTGCCAGCGCCTGCTCCAACTGCCGGACGCGCTCTTCCAACTGGCTTTGCCGCGCCAGAACCTCGGCCAGTGTCTTCAGGGCGGGGTCGGGCAGGTCGCCGTGGGCCAGGTCGGGCTTGGGCGCGGCCTCGCGTTCCGGCTCCGCGAAGCGGCCCGGGACGCCCACCACGGTCATGCCGGGCGGGACGGACTTGATGACTACCGACCCGGCTCCGATGCGCGCGCGGTCGCCGATGTGGATGGGGCCTAGCACAATGGCGCCGGCTCCGATGACGACGTGGTTGCCCACCGTCGGGTGCCGCTTCACCTTCTCCGAACTGGTGCCGCCAAGGACAACTCCCTGGTAGAGCAGCACGTCATCGCCGACTTCGGTCGTCTCGCCGATGACGACGCCCATGCCGTGGTCAATGAAGCAGCGCCGCCCGATCTTGGCGCCTGGGTGAATCTCCACGCCTGTTAGCCAGCGGTTGATGTGGGAAACCAGGCGGGCGATAAAGTGAAGCCGCCGCTTCCACAGCGCGTGCGCGATGCGGTGTAGCCAGATCGCATGCAGCCCCGGATAGCAGAACAGCACTTCCCACACCGTGCGGGCGGCGGGGTCTTTGGCAAATACTGTGGCGATGTCTTCTTTGATGCGGGCGAACATGGGTCCTCCGTCCTGTGAAATCCAATCGCGCGGCCAATGGCACAGCCGCAGTTATGCTGTGTTATTCTGAGTGGAGCGATGCATCGCCTGGATGTGCGCGGCCTCGTCTTACTCTGATGCGAGATTCTTCGTCGCTCCGCTCCTCAGAATGACAAATGGATTGTAGCACTAGGCGCTGGCGAACAACTCGGTGCTCAGGTATCGCTCGCCGGTATCGGGCAGGATGACGACGATGAGCCGCCCTGCGTGTTCGGGCCTGGCTGCCACCTGCAGGGCCGCAAAGGCCGCCGCGCCCGACGATATTCCCACGAGAAGCCCTTCTTCCCTCGCGAGCCTGCGGGCCATGGCTGTGGCGTCCTCGTCGGTAACCCGCACAATCTCGTCCACCAGGTCAAGCCGCAGCACGTCGGGGATGAACCCGGCGCCGATTCCCTGAATCTTGTGCGGCCCACGCTGGCCCCCTGACAGCACGGGCGAACCCGCCGGCTCCACCGCCACGGCGATGAGGCCGGGCTTGTACTGCTTGAGCCGCTCGGCCACGCCGGTGATGGTGCCTCCGGTCCCAACCCCCGCGACGAAGATGTCCACTTGGCCATCGGTGTCGCGCCAGATTTCCTCGGCTGTGGTGCGCCGATGGATGTCGGGATTGGCGGGGTTGCGGAATTGCTGTGGAATGAAGTAGCGCGGGTCTGCGGCGGCCATCTCCTCGGCTTTGCGAACCGCGCCGGCCATGCCCTCGGCCCCGGGCGTCAGGATCAACTCCGCGCCAAGCGCCTGGAGCAACTTGCGCCGCTCCACGCTCATCGTCTCGGGCATGGTGAGCACCAGGCGATACCCCCGCGCGGCGCAGACGGCGGCCAGGGCGATGCCCGTGTTCCCGCTGGTGGGCTCCAGGATGATGGTGTCCTCGCGAATCAGGCCGGCCTCCTCCGCGGCACGGATCATCGCCGCACCGATGCGGTCCTTGACGCTGCCCAGCGGGTTGAACGCCTCCACCTTGGCGATGACGGTGGCATGAAGCCCGGCGGTAACTCGGTTCAGCCGGACGAGGGGGGTGTTGCCGATGGTCTCCGTGATGTCGTTGTGGATTCTCATGCTCCCTGCTCCTGTGCGGTTGCGTGTGGCGGAGTCTCGCAGAGGTCGGCGATGGTCCAGCCGTCGGCGTACTCCGCAATGACCCGCGCGAGTCCTTCCCAGAACAAGCGGCTCTTGCATGTCTCCAGGAACTGGCATTGGACGGCCGCGTCCTCAACGGTGCAGTCGGACAGGGCGATGGGCCCTTCGGTTGCGCGAAGGACGTCGCCGACGCGAATCTCCCTGGCGTCGCGGGCCAGCGCGTATCCCCCACCCGGCCCCTTGACCCCGGCGACGAACCCTGCGGCGCGCAGCGGCTGCAGGATTTGGGCGAGGTAGTCGGGCGGGATTCCCTGCCGCGCGGCCAGCACGCGGCGGTTCACCGGCGCGCCGTGGCTCAGCGCGATGTCCACCAGCACCCTCACGGCGTAGCGACCCTTGCTTGTGATGCGCATGGCGCTCCTCCGCTGCTATTTTGGAGTAGTTGACCGATTTTGTCAACTATTGCCTTTCGGCGACGCGGTGTTTCTCTTGTCAGGGCGCGGCGGGGTGGCTATAATGCATCTGCGCGAGGGTGGCTGGAGGTGGGGATCATGGCGCAGGCGAACGCGGTTTCCAATCTCATCGTGCCGCCCGAATGGGAGTCGCTGGCGGCCCAGGATATGCGGGGCGCGGTGCTCCTCATCGGCGGAACGGACAGCGGCAAGACGTCGTTGGCCTCGTACCTGGTGCAGCAGTGGTCGGGGCGGTTGCGAACCATTGCCCTGATGGACTGCGACGTGGGGCAGGGTGTGCTGGGCCTGCCCGCCACGATGACCCTGCGGGTGTTCACAGGCTCCACGTACACGGACTACTGCTTCTTCGTCGGCGCGATTTCCCCGCGCGGGCACATGCTTCGCATCCTCGTAGGCGTGCACACGCTGTACAAGAAGGCGCTTTCGCTGGGGGCGGAGACGGTCATCGTGGACTCCACGGGACTTGTGGATCCGGGGCAGGGGGGCCTGGCGCTGAAGTCGGCGAAGATTGACCTGCTGATGCCCTGCCATGTGATCACCCTGGCGCGGGGCGCGGAATTGAACCCCATCCTGACCTCGTGGCGCAATCACCCGCTGGTTCGGATCACGACGCTGCGCGCCTCGCCCCACGCCCGCATGCGGAGCCGAGCGGAGCGCGTGGCCTGGCGGCGCGAGCGATGGGAAGCCTACTTCCGACAGGCTGTGCCCCTGACCTTCCCGCTCCAGTCCATTGCGGCCATCAACTGGCTGCTCCCGACGGCGCAACGCATCTGCGCCTTTGTGGACGCGGAGGGGCTGTGCCGCGGGATTGGCCGCATAACCTATGTGGCGCGCGGCTCGTCCACCATCACGGCGGAGACGCCGCTGCGCTCGCTGGAGGGCGTGGTGGCCATCCGCTTCGGCGCGCCGCGGCTGGAGGAGCGCATCCTGGGCAATGTGGAGCCCAAGTAGCCGCTTTTGGTGTGAAGGCGGAGGCGTGTTATACTCCAACCCGCTGTAGTGCGATTCTCCATCTTGCGCGGAGGCTCTTGAACATGTCCGGTCCTGTTGCCATGCTTCGCTGCACCACCTACAACACGGAGGAGGTTGAGCACGCCGTGCGCTCGGCCGTTGGGCTGTTGGGGGGCATGAGCGCCTTTGTGAAGCCTGGGTGGCGGGTCGTGCTGAAGCCCAACATCCTGCGCGCTGCCACCCCCGATTCGGCCATCATCACCCACCCGGCCGTGGTGCGCGCGGTGGCGATCCTGGTGCGCGAGGCGGGCGCCACTCCCATCCTGGCCGAAAGCCCGGCGGGGCCGTTCAACAAGGCGGCCCTGCGGCTGGCCTACACCCGCGGCGGCTACGACAAGGTCGCCGAGGAAGTCGGGATGGAACTGAACTACGATGTGTCCACACTACAGGTGTCGCACCCCGAAGGTCGCCTCATCAAGCGGCTGGACATCCTGAAAGCCGTGGCCGACGCCGACGCGGTCATCGCGCTGCCGAAGTTCAAGACGCACAACCTGACCCGCATAACCGGCGCGACGAAAATCCTCTTCGGCGTGGTGCCCGGCGTTACCAAGTTCGGCTATCACGCCAAGTTGCAGGATGCCATGCGGTTCTCCGAGGCGCTGGTGGACATCATCACCTACGTGAAGCCTGTGCTGACGGTCATGGACGGCATCGTGGGCATGCACGGCAACGGGCCGTCGGGCGGCGACCCCTATCCGGCCAATCTGCTGCTGGCGTCCGCCGACCCCTTCGCCATGGACGTGGTCTTCGCCACGCTTGTCGGGATGGACCCCATGAGCGTCCCACCGCTCAAGGTGGCGGCGTCGCGGGGGCTCTCTTCGTGCCGTGTGGAGGACGTGCCGATCGTCGGGCTCCGCCTGGAGGATGTCCGGCTGGAGGGCTTCCGGTACGGCACGGCGACCACGATGGACACGGGCATCTTCCCGCGGGCCATACGGCGGCTGGGGCGGAGGATTCTCGCCGCGCGGACGGTGGATGGGAAACCCGCCTGCGACACCGAGGACTACGCCGCGCTGGACGTGGGTACAGCCCCCAAGTCCATCCGCAGTTGGGTTACCCGCCAGGTGGTGGCGAATCCCCAGGCGACGGAGCGGTGCATCGGCTGCGGGGTGTGCGTGCGGAGTTGTCCCGTGCAGGCCATTAGCCTGGTGAACGGGCGTGCGCATATGGACTGGAACAAGTGTATTCGTTGCTACTGCTGCCACGAGGTCTGCCCGGAGAACGCGGTGGAACTTCGGCGCTCGCTGATCGGGCGGCTGATGGCCCTGGGGAGTGAGTAACGCGTGCTGTGTTCTGTCATTGCGAGGGCGCGCAGCGCCCGTAGGGACAATTCATGAATTGTCCCTACTGAGGCGCAGAGGGCCGAAGAATCTCGTCAACGAGATGCTTCGCTTCGCAATGACGGGTAGCCGTTGTCATTGCGAGGGCGCGAAGCGCCCGAAGCAATCACTGCAGCCTGTCATTCTGAGCGGCGAAGCCGCGAAGAATCTCGTCAACCGAGATGCTTCGCTTCGCAATGACGGGTAGCCGTTGTCATTGCGAGGGCGCGAAGCGCCCGAAGCAATCACTGCAGCCTGTCATTCTGAGCGGCGAAGCCGCGAAGAATCTCGTCAACCGAGATGCTTCGCTTCGCTGATGCTTCGCTTCGCTGATGCCTCGCTTCGCTCAGCATGACAGATGGCGCGTGAGATTGCTTCGCTTCGCTCGCAATGACAGTTGCCAATGCACTCGGGAACCGAGCTGTGCAGCGCGCGCGGCCTTTTCGGCTGCCCCGTCTTGTGCTATACTGCCCCAGAGGGCTGCGAATACTCGTGGGAGGTGAGAGGTGCGTATCGGAGTGCTTACAGGAGGAGGGGATGCACCTGGCCTCAACGCGGCGATTCGCGCTGTGGCCAGGCGGGCATTCCAGTACGGGTATCAGGTCTGCGGCATCCAGAATGGCTGGCTGGGCCTGATTGAAGACCAGGTAACCGAGTTCACCCGCTACTCGGTTTCGGGCATCATGCACACCGGCGGGACAATCCTCGGCGCGACGCGGACCAACGTGTTCGCCATCCCCGATGGCGTGCAGAAAGTTCTGAACACCATCAAGGCGCGCAGTTTGGACGCCGTGGTGGTCATCGGCGGTCTGGATACCCTCGGCATCGCGCAGCGGCTGTACGAAGAACACGACGCCCCGCTCGTTGGCATCCCCAAGACCATTGACAACAACGTCCCCGGAACCGACCAGTGCCTGGGGTTTGACTCGGCCGTGGCGACCATCGCCGAGGCGCTGGACAAGTTGCACACGACCGCCAGCGCCCACAGCCGGGCCATCGTGGTGGAGGTGATGGGGCGCGAAGCGGGGTGGCTGGCGACGGTGAGCGGTCTGGCAGGCGGGGCAGATTTCATCGTTATCCCGGAAGTGCCCACCACCATCAGCGAAATCTGCGAGCACCTACAGCGCCGCGCCCAGGCGGGCAAGCACCACAGCATCATCGTGGTGGCGGAGGGCGCGCGCTTGCCCGACTTGCCCAGCACGCTGGAGCCAGGCCCGCCCGATTCCTTTGGCCGCCCGCGCATGGACCTGCGAGGCATCGGCGAGGCAGTCGCGCAGGGCATAGAGAAGTGCGCGCACTTTGAAGCGCGCTTCGTGGTCGTAGGCCATCTGCAGCGCGGCGGTTCGCCCACCGTCTTTGACCGGGTGCTGGCGACGCGCATGGGCGTCCGCGCCGTGGACCTCATCCGCGAGGGCCGATTCGGGCAAATGACCGCCCTGCACGGCAACAAGATTGAGCCGGTTCCCTTGAGCGTGCTGAAGGCGGGCGTCCGGCAGGTTGACCTGGATTTGTACCGATTGGCGCAGGTCTTCTTCTAGTGCCGTTGGGTCTGCACAGCCTGACAGAACACATTTCACGGAGGTGCCAACATGAAGGTGGAGCAGGGACTGCTGTACCAGGAAAGCCACGAGTGGGTGCGTCTTGAAGGCGACGAGGCCGTTGTCGGCATCTCGGACTTCGCCCAGGAAGAACTCAACGACGTGGTCTATGTGGAACTGCCGGAGGTCGGCGACACGTTTGCCAAAGGCGACGTGTTCGGCGCAGTGGAGTCGGTGAAGGCCGCGTCCGACCTGTATCTGCCGTTGAGCGGCGAGATCATCGCGGTCAACAAGGAGTTGGAGAACTCGCCGCAACTGGTGAACGAAGACCCCTACGGCAAGGGTTGGTTGGTCCGCATCAAGGTAAGCGACCCGGACGAGGCCAAAGACCTGCTGAGCGCTGACGCCTATGCCAAGTTCCTCGCCGAGGAGGCACAAAAAGGAGGGCATTGATGCCATACATACCCCACAGCGACGCCGACCGCGCCGCCATGCTCAAGGCCATCGGGGTAGAGAGGATTGAGGACCTGTTCAGCGATATACCGGCCAAGGCGCGATACGCCGAGTTCCGCCTGCCCGAGCCGCTGTCGGAAGCCGAGGTGTTGGATTACCTGGGCGCGCTTGCGCAGTTGAACGCCGACCTCAATTCCTTCATTTGTTTCCTGGGAGCGGGCGCGTACCGGCATTTCATCCCGAGCGTTGTGGATCACATCGTGAGCCGCTCCGAGTTCTACACTGCCTACACGCCGTACCAGCCGGAAATCAGCCAGGGCACGTTGCAGGCCATCTTTGAGTATCAGAGCCTCATCTGCGCCCTCACCGGCATGGAGGTGGCGAACGCTTCGCACTACGACGGGGCGACCGCCGTGGCCGAGGCCGTCGTCATGGCCTACAACGTGCAGCGGAAGAAGCGCACCAAGGTGGTCATGTCTCCCTATGTGCACCCGGAGTACCGCGCCACGGCCCGCACCTACGTGCAGGGGCTGGGGATACAGATCGTGGGCGATGAGCACAGGCAGGACACGGCTGCGCTGCTGGACATGGTGGATGAGGAGACGGCCTGCCTCGTTACCCAGACGCCCAACTTCCTGGGCGAGGTGGAAGACCTGGACGGCATCGCCGACCGCGTGCACGCGAAAGGCGCGCTGTGGGTCGTTGTCGCGGACCCGATCGCGCTGGGCTTGTTCAAGGCTCCGGGGGACTACGGCGCGGACATCGTCGTGGGCGAGGGGCAGCCGCTTGGCAATCCCATCAATTTCGGCGGGCCGTACCTGGGGTTCTTCGCCACCCGCGAGCGGTTTGTGCACAAGATGGCCGGGCGGCTGGTGGGCGAGACGGTGGACGCCGAAGGGAAGCGGGGCTTCGTCCTCACGCTTTCCGCTCGCGAGCAGCACATCCGGCGCGAGCGGGCGACGTCCAACATTTGCAGCAACGAGGCGCTGAACGCGCTGGCGGCGGCGGTCTTCCTGTCGGCCCTGGGCAAATGCGGCCTGCGGCGAATGGCGGAGTTGTGCTACCACAAGGCCCACTACGCGGCCCAGGTGATCTCCAAGATTCGCGGGTTCAAGGTCGCAACGAAGAAGCCTTTCTTCAAGGAGTTTGTCGTCCAGTGTCCGATGCCGGTGGCCGACCTCAACGATGCGCTGCTGGAATACGGGATCATCGGGGGGTACGACCTCGCCGGAGACTACCCTGACTTGGACAAGCACATGCTCCTGTGCGTTACGGAGCGCAACTCGCGGGAGGAGATTGACTATCTCGCCGAGTCGCTCCGGGAGGTTGCGCAATGACCGAGCCGCTTATCTTTGAAATCAGCAGACCGGGCCGCTGTGCCGCATCCTTGCCGGAGTGCGACGTCCCGCAGGCGGCATTGCCGAAGAATCTCGTGCGCGACGAGTTGCCATTGCCCGAGGTGAGCGAGTTGGACCTGGTGCGCCACTACGTGCGCCTGTCGCACATGAATCACGCGGTGGACACGGGGTTCTACCCGCTGGGTTCGTGCACGATGAAGTACAACCCCAAGATGAACGAAGTGGCGGCTCGCCTGCCGGGCTTCACGGCAGTCCATCCCTATCAGTCCCAGTTCACGGTTCAGGGCTGCCTGCAACTCATGTTTGAACTCCAGGAGTGCCTGAAGGCGATCAGCGGGTTTGCGGCGGTGTCGTTGCAGCCCGCGGCAGGAGCGCACGGCGAATTCGCCGGAATGCTGATGATCCGCGCCTATCATCTGGACCGAGGCGATACCGGCCGCACGAAGGTGCTGGTGCCCGATTCGGCGCACGGCACCAACCCCGCATCCACGGCCATGTGCGGCTACGAGGTGGTGGAGATTCGCTCGGACGCGCGCGGCAACGTGGACCTGGACGACCTCAGGGCTCACTGCGACGAGCACGTGGCGGGGATGATGCTCACCAATCCCAACACGCTGGGCCTGTTTGACGAGCACATCCTGGAGATTGCCGACATCGTGCACTCGTGCGGCGGGCTTCTGTACGGCGACGGCGCGAACCTCAACGCCATCGTGGGCGTGGCCAAGCCTGCGGAACTCGGCTTTGACGTGATGCATTTCAACCTGCACAAGACGTTCTCTACGCCACACGGCGGAGGCGGCCCGGGCGCAGGACCGGTCGGGGTAACGGATGCCCTGGCCGACTTCCTTCCCGGCCCCATCGCGGGCATGTGGCCTGCGTCCAGCGATTCGCCCGATGACGAGCCCGAATACGGCCTGTACATGCCGCCCAAGAGTATCGGACGGTTGAAGTCTTTCTACGGCAATTTCGGGGTGCTGGTGCGTGCCTATGCCTACATCCGCCATCTCGGCGCGGAGGGGCTGCGCCGCGTGGCCGAGCATGCGGTGCTGAACGCCAACTACCTGCGCGTGCGGCTCCAGGATACGTATCCGCTGCCGTACAGGCGCGTGTGCATGCACGAGTTCGTCCTGTCGGGCAGACTCCCCGGCGCGGAGGGCGTGCGCACCATTGACATCGCCAAGCGGCTGATGGATTTCGGCTTCCATCCGCCTACCATCTACTTCCCGTTGATCGTGCCCGAAGCCCTGATGATTGAGCCGACGGAGACGGAGTCGCTGGAGACGCTGGACGCCTTCGCCGATGCGATGCTACGGATTGCGGAGGAGGCGCGCACTGAGCCGGATACGCTGCACAACGCGCCGTTCACCGCGCCGCTGCGTCGGCTGGACGACGTGCGGGCGGCGCGGGAACCCAAACTGCGCTGGCAGCCCTAGTGTCGGTTGTCATTGCGAGCGAGCGAAGCAATCTCGGCTCGCGGGGATTGCCTCGGGCGCTGCGCGCCCTCGCAATGACACACCATCTAGAATCACTTTTATAGAGTACCAGTCTGACTGCGGAGGCAGAGCGCAAGACCGATGAGTGCGCCCAAAATCCTGGTGGTGGACGACAGTGCCGCAGCGCGAGCGTTCGTGAGAGCGGCGCTCGTGCGGTTCGGGCTGCAAGTGGTGGAAGCCAGCAGCGGGCCTGAGGCGCTGGCCATCCTGGGGGCGCAGCCCGTGGACCTGGTCATCACCGACGTGGTCATGCCCGACATGGACGGATACGAACTCGTGCGCAGGATTCGCAAGGACCCTCGCACGAGCGCGATCCCCGTGCTGGTGCTCACGTCGCGTGGAGACGTGGCGGACAAGGTCGCCGGCTTTGAGGCAGGCGCCGACGACTACATGGTGAAGCCTTTTGAGCCGGTGGAGTTGGAGGTGCGGATCAAGTCCCTGTTGGCGCGGCGCGGCGCTGCCCCGGCACCCGCTGCCGCTCAGGAGAAGCTGGCGACCATCGTAGCGGTGTTCGGCTGCAAAGGCGGGGTGGGGACCACCACGCTGGCCGTGAATCTGGCCCTGGCGCTGCGGCAGATCACGGGCGAGGCCGTTGCCCTGATTGACGCCGACCTGTCCTTCGGCGATGTGGGCTTGCACCTGAACGTGCCGCCGGTTCACACCATCAACGACCTCGTGCAATATGTGGAGGAACTGGACACGGCGATGCTCGCCCAGGCGATGGTGGAGCACCCATCGGGCATCCGCGTTCTGCTGTCGCCGCCGCGCCCCGAGCGCGCGGAAGAAGTCTCGGCGCGGCTGATTGGGCGGGTCCTGGACCTGGCCTCGCACAGTTTTGACTACATCGTGGTGGATACCCAGCGGGTGTACGACGACCGCACGCTGATGGTTCTGGACAAGGCCGAACTCGTGCTGCTGGTCCTGACCGCAGACATCGGCGCGTTGCGCAACGCCAGTCTGTTCCTCACGCTGGCGCGCACGCTGGGCTACCCTGCGGACAAGGTGATGCCCGTCCTCAACGGCACGGGCGTGGATACCGGCATTCGCGAGCAGGATGTGAAGCGCGTGCTTGGCGGGAGGGAGCCTTTCCCGCTGGAATCGGGCGGCGTGGAGGTGGCCCTGGCCGCCAATCAGGGCAGCCCCATCATGCTGACGAACCCACGCAACAAGGCGGCGCGCGGGATACGTCAACTGGCCGAGCGGATTGTGGCGGAACGCTGACCGCCGCAGCAGACGCGGAGACCACAGAGAGCGTTGCTGACAGACCTCTGCGGTCTCCACGATTTCGGCGGTGCGAATTGTGCGCTACTCGTTGGCGTCAGGGGCCACGGGCATGCCCAGCCTGGGGAACCGAGCCAAGACGGTGCACCATTCGGGCAGCAGGACCTGGTCCCCGCGCTCCAGTTCGGCGAGAGACAGCGGCTTGTCGCTCTTCGCGGCGGCCGTCGGGAAGATGGCGATCTCTGTGCCCTCCTGGGCGTAGCGTTTGTCCACCAGCGCCATGCCGATTTGGGTCTCGCCCACCAGGGTGCAACTGGTAACGCGCCCGATGTACTGGCCGCGCTTGTTCACGACCGGTTCGTGGCCCCGGAAAGCGCGGGCGTTGGGCGAGTTGACGCGGAACCGGACGATGGTGTTGGCGGCTTCCGCCGAGTGGCGCAGGATGGCCTCACGCCCCACGAAGAACGGCTTGTGATACTTGACATAAGGCTCAAAGCCGGCCTCAATCGGCGTGATGTTGTAGGGGCCGGCCAACTCGTGCCCGTACAGGGGCAAGCCCGCCTCAATGCGGGTGGAGTCGCGCGCCGCTAGGCCGGCAGGCTTCAGCCCGAACGGCTCGCCCTTCTCCAGCAGCAGGTTCCACAGGCGCACGGCCTCATCGGGGTGGACGAACAGTTCAAACCCCACCGGCTCGCCCGTGTAGCCCGTCCGCGACACGACCAGCGGAATGCCCGCCAGGGTCGTCTCTATCAACTCCGTGCGGCGGATATGGGCCAACTCCGTGGCTTGTCGGGCGTCGCGGGCCAGCGTCTGCAGGATGGCGAGGGACGCCGGGCCTTGCAGCGCCAGGTCCACTCTGCAATCCTTGCCCCAGCGCGGGTCTTTGAGGTCGCGCAGGATGGCGGGGGCCTCAACCCGCACGTAGGGTCGGTTGCGGTCAATGAGCACGCGCCCCTCATTCACGGCGTTCAGCCACGCCCAATCTTTCTCCGCGTTGGCGGCGTTCACCACGACCATGTACCGCTCGCGGCCCAGGCAATAGATGATGATGTCGTCCAGCACGTTGCCGTCAGTGTCCAGCAGGTAGGCGTACTGCGACTGGCCCGGCTCTAGCCAGCGCACGTAGTTGGACGCCACGGCATCCAGGAACGCGGCGGCGTGCGGCCCGGAGACCTCTAGCACGCCCATGTGGGCCACGTCAAACAGGCCCGCGGCCTTGCGAACGGCGGCGTGCTCCTCGCCCACGCTGGTGTACCAGACGGGCATCTCCCATCCGGCGAAGGGGATCAACTTGCGCGTGCGCTTCTTGTGCTCCTCGTAGAGCGGCGTGCGCTTCAGGGTCTCTTCCTCCCGCCATTCCCACACGAATTCGGGCAGGCTCTCCACAGGGGCCGAGGCGGCGAGGGAATCCTGTCCCACGAAGTAGGGCTTGCGCAGGTCAAACAGGCGCTCGTGGCCGCCGTGGAGCAGGGCCAGGCCGCTGGGACGGGGCGACGCCTGGTCGTACACGGGAAGCCCCGCCGAACGCCGCACCGCTGCCCATGCGTCGCTGCCGCCCGCGACGGCGCCCGCGCCCGTGAGGCCGGTCTCCAGGGCCAGCAGGGCGTCGGGGCTGCCGATGCAGAGGAAGCCATCGCGCAACGAGGGCATCCGAGCGACCAGCAGCGACTTGCCCGCGACCTGCGTTTCCACGACGCCGTTGCCGCCCACGTCGGCCAGGGCCAGCGTCTTTTTCAGGAGCGCCGACGCCGCCGGCCCGACCACTGCAATCGCCAGCAGCCGCGCTTCCTCATCGGCTACCTCATTGGTGGCATCGGCCACGATGGCGGGGCCCTGCACCTTGCGGAGCACGTCGCGCTTGTCAAAAAGCACGTACCCATCGCTCAGCGCGCGGAGCCAGTCCTTGACCGTGTCGGCGTTTGTGGCGTTGGCGAGCACGTAGTACCTGTCCTCGCCGCGCGGGGTGGGGGCAAGGCGCACGACGACCACATCATCCAGCACTTGCCCGTCGCCGTCCAGCAGCGCGGTGTGCGCCATCTGGCCGGGCCCCAGCGCGGCCAGGTTGGCGGTGGTGGCCTCTTGGAGGAAAGCATGGGCTCGGGTGCCGCGCACCATGAGGACGCTGAACTGCGATGGGTCAACGATGACTGCGCCTTCGGCCAGGGCGCGCGCGGCGGTTGCGGCGTCGGCCTGGCGGCCCTGCGTCGGCCAGGCGGGGGCATTCTGCGCCGCGGGCAGGTGATAGTGGGGGTAGGCGGAGCGCTGCTCGGTCTTCGGTTCAAACCGCGCCGCAAACTCGTCCACCTCGCGCCGCACCTGGCGCAGGAGCGCGAACGGTGCCTTCCCGCGCGGCAGCACGCCGCTCAGTCCCAGGTACTGGAACGGGCGAATCTCCCGCACGACGCGGAAGATGAAGTCGGCAATCTGGTCCATGTCCTGCTCGCGCATGCCCCGCTGGGTAACCCAGGGCGTGCCGAGCCGAATCCCGCTGGCGAGGGCGGTGATGTCGTCGCCGGGGATGGTGTTCTTGTTGACGATGATGCCGCAGATTTCCAGCAGGCGCGCGGCCACCTCGCCTCGTGGGAACTCGCCGTTGGCCGACTTCACGGATTTGAGGTCCACGAGCAGCAGGTGGGTGTCGGTGCCGCCGTAGGCCAGGCGCAGGCCGCGATCCTGCAAACTCTGGGCCAGCGCCCGCGCATTGACGACAATCTGCTTCTGCAGGGCGTGGAACTGGGGCGTCTGGGCCAGTTTGAACGCCACGGCCAGCGCCGCGAACGTGTTGACGTGAGGCCCGCCCTGTTCGCCTGGGAACACGGCGCTGTCAATCTTGGTGGCGTGCTCCTCCGAGGTGGTGAGGATGACGGCGGCGCGCGGCCCGCAGATGGTCTTGTGCGTGGTGAATACGGTAACGTCGGCGATGCCCACCGGGCTGGGATAGACCCCGGCGATGGCCATGCCTGCCGTGTGGGCGATGTCGGCCATGAGGATCGCGCCCACGGCGTCGGCGATCTCGCGGAACTTTTGCCAGTCCGGCGCCCAGGGGTAGGACGTGTAGCCCGCGATGATCATCTTCGGGCGGTGCTGGAGCGCCAACTCGCGGATGGCGTCGTAGTCCAGGCGTTCGGTTTTGGGGTCCACGGTGTAGGAGACGATGCGGTACTGCTTGCCCGAGCGGTTGAACTGGCTGCCGTGGGTGAGGTGGCCGCCGTGCATCAGGTTCATGCCCATGACGGTTTCGCCGGGCCGCACGAACGCCTCGTAGATGGCGTTGTTGGCGGCGGCTCCCGACAGGGGCTGCACGTTCGCGTAGATTTGGTCGGCGCGCACGCGGTCGTTGGCGAAGCAGGCGGCGGCCCGTCGCTGGGCCAGGGTTTCCACAAAGTTTACATAATCCGCGCCCTTGTAGAACCGACGGTCGGCATATCGTCGGTAGTAAGCCAGTTGGTGCTCGTAGTCCAGCACGAGGTCTTCGGGCTCCCGCGTCATGCGGGTCGGGGGATAGCCCTCCGCGTAGATGTGGGAGAACTCGGAAGATAGGGCCTCGCGCACAGCCGCCGGGGCCATGCTCTCCGAGGGGATCAGGATGATGCGGCGGGACTGGCGCTCTTGCTCCAGGTCAATAAGGGCCTGCACGTCGGGGTCCAGCGAGGCGAGGGGCCCCCTGAACAGAAAATCGCGATTCTCACCCATGCTCTCACTCCTTTGTGATTTGCTTGGCGCTGGGCGCTGGGACTGTCTCGTATTGCCGTGGCAAATCCTTGCCTTCCCAGGCGCGTTCTATCAGCAGGTAGATGCCGCCCGTCAGCAGGCTGCTGCCCCCGAGGATGACGGGGCGGCTGCCGCTCAGGAGCGCCTCCGTGAGCAGGCGTAGCCCCCGATGGGCGATGCGGTCCACCAGTCCCAGGTCGGACTGGAAGAAGTCCTGTGGGGCGGGACGGTCTGCATCCGCGAACAGGATGCGCGTGTTCACCAGGAACGCGTCGCCGAGTTCGTACAGATACCGCACGAACTGCGCAGGCCCCGCGGACGCCAGCAGCGATGCCAGCACTCCCCCCGCGGCGTCGGCCAGCAGGCGCACGCGGCAGGCCGTTTCCTGCTCCAGGTGTCGCCAGCCCTCCGTGCCCGGATCGCCCACGACGAGCAGTTCGGCCGTTCGCTTTGTCAGCAGGCGCGTAACGGCGTGGATGCGGTCCAGGACGGCGGGGCTTGCGCCGAGGTCGTCGGCGCGTGCGAGACCCTGCGGGCCGAGCGCGGCAAGCAGGCACAGGTCGCCACCCGTGGCCAGGCGGAACAGGGTCGCGGCGCTGGGCGGGAATACCTTCTGCGGCTTGCTTCCCGGCTTGGGCCACAGTCCCGCGGGGAAGGCCCATAGGTCTGGGTACTCGCGGCGGTTGCCCCAGACCGAGCCATCCCGCGCGGCGAGTCCAAGACGGCAGATGGATTCGCCGTCCAGCAGCGCGCCCGCGCCCCAGCGCACCCAGAGGGCATGGCCGGCGGGCGGACTGTGCGGCTCGCGGTGGTTGCCATCCAACAGTTCGGCGCGGGCCCCGCATTCCTGCGCGGCTTGGGCTAGGTGCCGCGCCGTGCGCATACGGGCTTCTGCGAGGGGTAGCGGTATCCTGTGGCCGTCGCCGCGCGCTGGCCGAACCTCTAGGAACACATGCAAGGCGTTCTCTGCGTCGCTGCCGATCACGGAAGAACTCCGGAGTTCTGGGAATGGCAGGGCTGGCCGCTGCCGGTGGGCGCAGCCCCTGTCTGGCCGCATTCTACTATCCGCGTTGCCCTTTGTCAAAGATATGCGGGCGGCTTCCCTTTCGCCGCAGAACGAGGCCGCAGAACGAGAGAGACTTTGCGCATTCTGCAACAATGGGGTAAGATATTCTTCGCAAACATTGTGCATCTCAGGGAGGAGGTGGCCCCATGAGCGTCGTGCAAGTGCGCCCGGACATCTACTGGATCGGCGTCAACGACAGGACGACAGACCTGTTTGAGGGTCTTTGGCCCATTGATCGGGAAGGCGTCTCCTACAATGCGTATCTTGTCCGAGACGAGAAGACTGCGTTGATTGACCTGGCCAAGGCATTCAAGGCCGACGAATTCCTGGGACAGATCGCCCAGGTGTGCGACTTGGGGGCGATTGACTATGTGGTCATCAACCACATTGAGCCTGACCACTCCGGTTTGCTCTCCCTTTTCCGCAGGCTTGCCCCCCAGGCCACGATTCTGGGCACGGAGAAGACCAAGGAGTTGCTGGAGGCCTTCTACGGCGGCGCGGAGTCGGTGCGCGTGGTGCAGGATGGCGAAACGCTGAGCCTGGGACGCCACACGCTCCAGTTCTTCTCCACGCCCTTTGTGCACTGGCCGGAGACGATGATGACCTACGACCAGGGCGAGAAGGTGCTGTTCTCCTGCGATGCCTTTGGCGGCTACGGGGCGCTGCGGGGCGCCATCTTTGACGACCAGTGCGTGGACATGGGCTTCTACGAACGCGAGGCGCTGCGCTACTACGTCAACATCATCGCAAAGTTCAGCGGGCCGGTGCTTCGGGCAATCAAGAAACTGCAGCCGGTGCCGGTTGAGATCATCGCGCCGTCCCACGGTCTCATCTGGCGCAAGAACCCGCAGCGCATCGTGGAACTGTACGCGCAGTGGGCGCGCTACGCGACGGAGCCTGCGGAGCCCGGCGTTACCCTGCTCTATGGCTCCATGTACGGCAACACCGAGAAGATGATGAACGCGGTGGCGCAGGGGATTTCGCGCGAGGATATCGCCATTGAGGTTTTTGACGTGGCGCGCACGCATTTCAGTTACATCCTGCCCTCGCTTTGGACGAAGTCCGGCGTGATGATGGGCGCGCCCACGTATGAGGTGGGCCTGTTCCCGCCGATGGCGCACGTGCTGGACATTGCCGCGCGCAAGCGTGTGATGAACAAGAAGGCGGCATGGTTTGGGAGTTACGGTTGGAGCGGCGGTGCGCAGAAGGAACTGACCGACCTCATCACGCCCCTCAAGTGGGATCTGGTGGAGACGCTGGAGTTCCGCGGGGGGCCGACGGCGGAAGACCTGAAGGCTGCCGAGGAGTTCGGGGCGCGTTTCGCCCGCGCGCTGAAGTAGGCAGGCTGCGTGGCTTCGGGCCTGCCGCGCGGCCTGGCGCTTCGCTGCGGTGATTCCTGGACGCACGTCTCGCTCACAATGACGTGCACGTGCGACGCACCTCCGAGGTGCGCCGCACGTGGGCCTGGGTGGCTTCGCTTCGCTCGCAATGACAGGTGGGGGCTTGTCATTGCGAGGGCGCGGAGTGCCCGAAGCAATCCCCGCGAACTGTCATTCTGAGGCGCGGAGCGCCGAAGAATCTCGTCAGCCGAGATGCTTCGCTACGCTCAGCATGACAGATGGGGGCCGGGATTGCTTCGCTTCGCTCGCAATGACAGGTGGGGGCTTGTCATTGCGAGGGCGCGGAGTGCCCGAAGCAATCCCCGCGAACTGTCATTCTGAGGCGCGGAGCGCCGAAGAATCTCGTCAGCCGAGATGCTTCGCTACGCTCAGCATGACAGATGGGGGCCGGGATTGCTTCCCTTCGCTCGCAATGACAGATGGGGCCTGGGTGGCTTCCCCTCGCTCGCAATGCCATCTGCTAGCCGAACAGGTTGTCCAGCGTCATCATCACAACGAAGCCGATGAGCAGGCCGGTCGTGCCGACCTTGGCGAACCCCTTGCGGTGCGTCTCGGGTATCATCTCCTCGCTCACGACGTAGAGCATGGCGCCTGCGGCGAAACTCAGCCCCCAGGGCAGGATGGGCCGCGCCACGGACACCAGCGCCGCGCCGAGGACCCCGCCAATCGGCTCCACGAGGCCGGACAGCAGGGCGTATCCCACCGCCTTCCAGCGCGAGTAGCCTTCGCGGACAAGGGGCAAGGCCACCGCAAGCCCCTCCGGCATGTTTTGCAAGCCAATGGCGATGGCCAGCGCGACGGCCACCGTCAAATCGCCGCCTCCGAACCCGACGCCGACCGCCAGCCCCTCGGGGAAGTTGTGGATTGTGATGGCCAGGATGAGGAGCGTGATGCGTTTCAGGGTCGCGGAGGGCGGGCCTTCCGGACCGGAGATGAAGTGCATGTGGGGGACAACCCGGTCCATGAGGGCGACAAACGCAGCCCCCACCAGGACACCGGCGACGGTAACCCAGATGCCGCCCGTTTCCATGGACGGGATGAGCAGGCTGAACGAGGTGGCCGCGAGCATGACGCCCGCTGCGAATCCCAGCAGGCCGTCCAGCAGTTTGTCGCTGACGCGCACGGTCAGGAGCGTGGGCAGCGCGCCGACGCCTGTGGCGAAGCCGGTCCCCAACGTCGCCAGCGCCGCGAGGAGAATCACGTTGTGAGTTTGGAGCAGCGATGCCATGGTCGCCTCCTGGGAGCGCGATGCGAGCCGCCGTCTTTTTGCGTTCTGGCGGCGGAATGGTATCATATATTCCCAATGAGTGCAACCCGTCGGTCAGCATCGCTTGCACGCGGATTCCTGGACGCCCTGCCGTTGACGCCGGGCGTTGTGATGTTCGGCTTGGTGTACGGTGTGGCGGCGAGGGCAGTCGGTCTGTCTCCGGTGGAGACGGCCGGGATGTCAGCCATCGTCCACGCGGGGTCCTCGCAGTTCGCGGCGCTGGGCATGTGGCTCTCGGCGACTCCGAGCGCCATCATGCTGACGACGCTCATCATCAACCTGCGGCACCTGCTGATGGGGGCCTCTGTCGCGCCCTACTTGAAGCACCTCCCGCTGCGGTGGAAGATGCTCCTGGCGCTGTGGATGTCGGATGAGTCGTATGCGACCGCCATCGCGGCGTATGAGCGGGGCAGGGGCAGCGAGTGGCACTTTCTAGGCGCGAACCTGTGCATCTGGGTCGTGTGGTGGCCGTCGGGGCTGGCGGGCGCGGTGGCGGGGCAGTCCATCCCCGACCTGTCGCGGTACGGGCTGGAGATGGTGTTCCCGCTGGCGTTCATCGGCCTGGCGGCGTCGTTTTTCAAGGGGCGCGCCTCGGCGGTGGCGGCGGGTGTTGCGGCGGTTGCGGCGGTCTTGGGCGCGGTGTGGCTTCCGGGGAACTGGCACATCATCGGCGCGGGGCTGCTGGGGTCGCTGGCGGGCCTGGCTGCCGCGCGGGAAGGGGGCGCGCGGAGTTGAATCCCTGGGCCGTGTTCGCCGGCATGGCGCTGGCAACGTACCTGACGCGGTTCGCGATGATGCCGCTGCTGTCGCGGGAACTCCCGAGGCCGGTCCTGCGGTACCTGCAACTGGTGCCTGTGGCGATTCTGTCGGCGCTCATCGCACCCGCCGTGCTTCTCGTTGACCGCCGCCTGACGTTGGGGCCTCAAATCCCTGCTGCCGCGGTGGGGGTTGTGGTGGCCTGGCGCACGCGGTCGGTGCTGTGGACGATCTTCGCGGGCATGCTCGCTTATTGGCTGCTCTCCGCCTTGCTGTAGCCGCGGAGCGCGTTCCAACGGACATCTCAAACGCAGGAGAACGATATGCCATTGCAGAATGCGTTCATGCTGCTCCTGTTGGGCACCATCTGGGGCGCGTCGTACATGTTCATCAAGGTCAGCGTGGCGGAGATCACGCCGCTGACGTTCGTGATGCTGCGCACGGGGCTGGGCGGCGGATTGCTGGCCGCCTACCTGCTCCTGCGGGGGCAGCGACTGCCGTCGCGCGAACTCTGGCGGCCGCTGTTCGTCATGGGCCTGTTCAACACGCTCATCCCCTATGGCCTCATCAACTGGGGCGAACTGCACATCTCCAGCGCCCTTGCGGCGATTCTCACGGGGACGATGCCCTTGTTCACCGTCATCTTGGCGCACTTCTGGTCAAAGGGCGAGCGCATGGACGGATTCAAGGCGGCCGGCGTGGTGATCGGCTTCGCGGGGGTTGTGGTGCTCGTCGCGCCCGACCTTCGGGCCGGCGTTACGCACAACATCCTCGGCGACCTGGCCGTCATCGGCGCGGGCTTGAGTTACGCCATCGCGGCGGTGTTCGCGCGGCGGCATCTGGCGGGGCATGAGCCGGCCGTGCTGTCCACGGGCATGTTGCTGGCCGGGTTCACCATCACCGTGCCGCTGGCCCTTGCGTTTGAGCGGCCGTTTGCCCTCTCGCCTTCGCTGAAGGCCTGGGGCTCCACGCTGGCGCTGTCGTTCCTGGGCACGGCGATCGCCTACCTCATCTACTATTGGATCCTGGAACACGGCGGCGCTGTTCAGGCGTCCCTGGTAACCTACATCATCCCCATTGGGGCGCTGTTCTGGGGGTGGCTGCTCCTGGGCGAGAACATCCACTGGACATCGCTCGTCGGCATGGGGGCGATCCTGCTGGGCATCATGGTGGCAAACCGATTCCAGATACTCAAGCAGACTCCGCGTTGAGTCTCGCCGTACCTTGCGGCGGCATGGCGCGTTTTCTTGGATGAGAGGGAACCCTATTCCGGGGAGACGCTATGGGTGCGCGTCGTTGGGCTTTTGTCTTGGCAGTCGCATGCCTTTGGGTCGCGCCGCTCGCGTGGGCATCTGCGCCCGCGACGGGCACAGGGTTGGGATTCGCGCCGCCTGTTGAGAGCGGGGCCATCTGGGGGCAGGCGCGGGACATCCTGACGCAGCGCCCTGTGGCAAGCGCGTTCGTGTACCTGGAGGGCGGTCGCGGCGGCGTGTACACGGACGCGGATGGGTACTATCGTCTCGCCGCGCCCCCCGGCCAGTGGACGGTGGCGATCCGTGCCGCGGGCTACCTGGACATGTCGCAGACCTATGTGCGGGTGCTGGTCGGCCGCACGGCCCGCGTGGACTTTGACCTGGTGGTGGAGAACCCCACGCCCGCGCAAGAGGAAGAACTGTTCCGCCTGATGGCTACCCCGCCCGAGCAGGCGTGGTCCCCCGATTTTGACGTCGCCATCGCTGCCGCGCCGACCACCATCCGCGTGCTCATGCCCGACGGCCAGGTTGTGGAGATGGACCTGGAGGAGTACGTGAAGGGCGTGGTGCCCCAGGAATTGCCGCCCTCTGCGCCGTTGGAAGCATTGAAAGCCCAGGCCGTGGCCGCACGCAGTTACGCCGTTACCTCTTGGAATCACGCCGCCCAGGGGGCCAACGTCTGCACGACGACTCACTGTCAGGTGTGGAAGGGCGTCCACTTCTCGCGCACGAACCAGGCGGTGGAGGAGACGCGGGGCGTGTTCGCCACATACCGCGGGAGCATTATCCGCGCCTTCTACTTCGGCCACTGCGACGGGCACACGCGGAACAGCGAGGACGTGTGGGTGCAGGCGCTGCCCTATTGCCGCAGCGTCGCCTGCGAGTGCGGGTACACGTGGATGTGGGGGCACGGCGTCGGGATGTGTCAGGAGGGGGCCATCGCCATGGCCAGGCGCGGCGCCACGTTTGATGAGATTTTGCGCCACTATTACACGGGCATCAGCCTGATGGGGATGCAACCCACTCCGACGCCCCAGCCAACCCCAACGCCGACCGCAACGCCCAAGCCTGTCGTAACGTTCACGCAGCCGTTGCAGGCGGGCTGGAACTTGGTCTCAATCCCCATCGCGATCAGCGATACGACGCCGAGCAACGTCTTTGCCAGCATCGCGAGCCAGTACGACATGGCGATGCAGTACGACGCCTTCGCATCCAACAGCCGCTGGCGGGTGTACCAGCCCGGCGCTCCGGTGCAGACCGGCGGGCTGGATGCCCTGGACCTGCGCTACGGGATATGGCTCCGCGCCACCGAACCCTGTACGCTCACCGTTTCGGGGTTGCGCGTAGTAACGTCTACGGAGATTCCCCTCATCACGGGCCTCAACCTGATCGGCTATCCTTCCCTTGAGCCGCGCGACGTGTCCGATGCGCTCGCTTCCATTACAGGCAAGTACGTGCGGCTCTATACCTACAGGGCCGACCGGCCGGATTCGCCGTGGCTGCTCTACGATTTCACGGTGCCGCCCGAGGCGAACACGCTGAAGCAGATGACGCCGGGCCAGGGCTACTGGATAGAGATGGTGCAGCCCGCCAACTTGCGGATTGACCCGTGAGAGGGCCTATTCGGCCAGTGCCCCCAACACTTCCTCGCCGTGGCCGTCGGGTTTAACCTTGGTGAAGACCTTGGCGATTCCGCCTTCTTCGTCAATGACGAAGGTGGTGCGCAGGATGCCCTGGTAGGCGCGGCCGTACATCTGCTTCTCGCCCCAGACGCCGTACTGTTCGGCGACCTTGTGATCCTCGTCGGATAGGAGCAGGAAGGGGAGATTGTACTTGCTCTTGAAGCGCACGTGGCTTTGGGGCGGGTCCGGGCTGACGCCCAGGATGACGGCGCCTTGTTCCTCGTACTGGGGATAGTTGTCGCGGAACGAGCAGGCTTCTTTGGTGCAGCCCGAAGTCATGTCCTTGGGGTAGAAGTACAGGACGACTTTCTTGCCTCGGAAGTTGGACAGGCGGACCTTGTCGCCGCGGTCCGACGGCAGTTCAAAGTCAGGCGCGGCCTGGCCGGGTTTCGGCATCTCGCTCATGGCATTCCTCCGTGAATGGATTTACAAGGAGAGTATAGCGGAATGTTGGGGCGAGTGCCATGACGTGGGTCATGTTCCGCCGGGTTAGGGGCGAAAAACAAAGGCTGCCATCGGAATGACAGCCTTGTGGAGGCGACGGCGGGACTTGAACCCGCGGTCGGGGTTTTGCAGACCCCTGCCTTGCCACTTGGCTACGTCGCCCAACAGAACAAGCGAAAGAGGGAACGGGACAAGATGCGCTTCCTTGCGGCCCTGGGCTACTTCACGCCCGTCAACGCCCAGCAGCGCCTCTAAATGCCCGTAAACGCCCCTGCAGGCCCCCATGCGCCTATACCCCTTCGCTCTGATGATGGTGTACTGATGCTGTCAAAAACAGAAGCCCCGCCCGGTCGTTTGCACCAGGCAGGGCGTTGTGCTATCCTATCCCCGCTCGGATGCTACCCCATCCGGGCCACGCCCCCGAAGGTTGCGGCCTTGCGGGGGCTTTCGCTTGCCTACAGTATAGCACAGGTCGGCCCGAAAGTGTTAGGTCGTTCTTGGCCGCTTTTGGCCATTTTTGGCCACTCTGGGGCATTTAGGGGCAATGGCCTTACTCGCCCGCATTCGGGCGCATGAGGACGCGGCAAGGCTTGACGTATTTACATAATGCGCCTAGTCGGAAGTTGCACAGGGGCCATTTTTCAGCCGTTTAGATGGGCGGCCCTTCGCCGTCTCCCGCCTGGGCTTTTGGCCCAACTGAAGGCTTGCCCGCCCGCAAGACTGCCACACACAACCCCCCTGTGGGCTACAAATCAGCATCTCGTCTCGCATGATGCCCCCCTACCCCGCGCGGGGTGCCGGGATGGCGGCTTCCCGCGTCCTGGGATGTCCCCTTCCCGTCCCGCGCGCACAGGCCGCAACTCTACCCCGCCGCCTGTTCAGCGAACACCACAGCGGCGAAACCAGCCTGCTTCGCCGCGCTTTCTACCTTTGGCCGCAACCGCGTGGCGGCCATGCCATGCGCTTCGGCTACCACCAAAAGCCCGTCCGAGGCCGACACCCTCATATCCGCAAGGTAGGCTCCAAACGTGGACGGAGCAACCGTCGCTTTCAAGATGTCCATAAAATCACGAATGCGAGGGTCGTAAGTTTCTTCTTCTTCGGTTGTGCTTCTTCTATCTTCTTCTTCTTCGGGTGCAATTTTCTGCGTGTCGGGGGGTGCAATTTTCTGCACGTCGCTCGCAGAAAATTGCGCGTCGCTCGCATAGCGAGGTGCAGTTTTCTGCACGTCGCTCTCCAGCACAAGGTGGTACCGATTGCTACTTCCCCCACCTGGGCCTCCGACGTTGTGCTCAACGCGGATGTAGCCGACGGCCTCAAGCCTGGCAAGCGCCGCCTGAATGGTGCGACGCGAACGTCCGACAAGTTCGGCCAGCGTGCCAACCGACGGCCAGCAGTAGCCTTTGGACTTGCCCCGCGCGTCGGAGAAGTCAAAGGACAGCAGCGCCACTAGGACAAGGCGCTCGGTACACGACAGCCGCTTGTCAAAGGCCGCCGATTTGGGGACTCGCACCCACCCTGCGCCGTTGCCGCCGCCCACCGCCTCACACTCCCAGGGCAAGGCCCAACTGCACAGCCTTCGGCGCACCTGGCCGCTCCATGTTCCACTGGTCAAGCGGCAAGGCGATTTGCCGCCCGAAGCCGCGGTCAAACTGAAAGCCCCGCGCGCGAATCAGGGCAACCGAGGCCCGATAGGTCAGCCCCGACTCCGTGTCGTGGACTTCCACTTGCCGCGCTCCGAGGGCCTCGGCATCGTCAAGGCTTTGGCAGTCCAGCGCCCAGGCCCTGGGTTTCCGTAGCATGTGGACGCTCCCACGGACACGCTTCACGAAAACGTCGCCCTGGACGTGGCCCACAACCCGCCCCTGGGCGTAGATTTGACAGCGCTCCCGCTCGTTGGTACCATGCATAACACAACCCCCTTTTGTCCCGCCCCCGGCGTGCCAGCGTCGGGGGCAAGTTCTTACTCCTGCGTCGGCTCCAGAAGCCCCTCCCGCTGGAGTTCCGCTCGCAGTATGGCTCGCACCTGGTGCATCAGCGGTCGCAGTTCCCGCTCCGACAGGCGCACCAGGGCGTGGTACTCTTCCTCGGACAACAGAAGCCGAAACCTGATTGGGCTTTGCATGTCTGTCCTCCCAAAAGAAACTGGCGGGTTCTTTCACCCGCCAGTCTAGCCCTGCCTATTCCAGGGAATCAATACCCGGATTCCATCAGTTTTTCCATCTGTGAGGCCTGCGGCGTGGCACCACGCCATCCCCAAACGTCTTTCGCAACTCGCAAATGCGGTTGCTCACCGTCTTGCTGGCGAAGCCGCTCTGCTCTGCGATTTCAGAGGCGGTATAGCCTTCGCGCCATAATCTGATTATGTCTCTATCAGGCCCTTCTCGGATAGCGGCGAGGCAGTCTGCCTCTTCGCCCTTATGCACCGCAGGCTCCGAGGTCTCGGGCCGGGGCGCGTCAACTCTTTGCGCCGCGCTCTGCACGGGATGGGGCCACGTCTCCAGAACCGCAGCGATTAAGGCTTGCACGCGGTCGGTCAATTGCGGGTAGTGGCATTGCACGGTAACCTCGGTGCGGTTGTCTGTGATTCGCAGCAGGCGAAACTCCACGGCGCTCCCTACCGGCCATGCGACGGCGGCGTTGGGATTGTCGGGGTCTGGCTTCAGCAAGAAGGCTTCCATCTCCAAAATGGCATCATCGGGGTCGGGCAGCGCGTTCAGCCGCGGGCGCGCACACTGAACCTGCAGGCTTTTGCCCTCGCCCAGGTCAACGTGCCAGTAGGGGCGCGTCTTCCGCAAGAGATACCGGGCAAGGTCTTCAAGTTTGCCTTCCACGATATGGGTTTCTTTCCACGTGTCCATACTCCGCCTCGCAGCAAAAAGCCCGCCCCAGCGTTTGCCAGGACGGGCCATTGTGCTACAATCCACTCGCTGGGGCGATAGGCCCGCCCTAGCCGCCGCCCTGGACGTTCGCGCGTCGCAGGGCGCTTTCTTTGCGGCAATTGTACCACAGGGCGCGGCGCTTGGCAATGCGTGGCAGCGCCCCGCGTTTACCGGCTATGCGTTGACTAACGTTCACAGCAGGGGCGGGGGGCGCATGAGGACGCCCCCCATAGGTCATTTTACGGCCTACCCCCGAATCGCCCGCCCTAGCGCCTTTGTAGCCGCGTCATCACCGCCCAGGGCGTGGCCGTACACCTGCAGCGTGATGCGCGGGTCGGCGTGGCCAAGCCGTTGGGCCACTTGCGGGACTCCCACGCCCTCTGCCAGTAGCAGGCTTGCGTGGAGATGTCGCAGCCCGTGAGGCGATAGCGGCGGCAACTCCAGGCGCTTGCACACTTCCCGCATGGCCCTGGCAACCGTTGTGCAGTGGAGCGGCGCACCGTTCGCCCTGGTGAACACGAGGCCCCGCTCGTTTGCCCAGGATGCCCCGGCTTGCAAACGCCATTCGGCTTGCTGTACCCGTTGCCGCTTCAGCGCGGCGATGCCCCAGTCAGGCAGGGCAATGGTGCGTTCGCCCGATGCGGTCTTGGGCCGCTCCAACTCCCAGCGGCCCCCCACTCTCTGCAGGTTGTGGGCGATGGCAACGGTGGCGGTCTCCCAGTTGACGGCGTCCCAGGACAGCCCAAGCGCTTCGCCGATGCGACAGCCCGAAGCCGCAAGGAACGCCCACAGCGGGCCAAGCCAGTGGCCCCGCGTCTCTTGCAGGAACGCTTGGAGTTGGGCGGTTGTCCAAACCTGCCTACCTTCGGGGCGGTACTGGGGGCGCGGTATCCTACCGCACGGGTTTTGCGGAAGCCAGCCCCACAGGACGGCCAACTGGCAGGCGCGGTGCAGGACGGCGTAGGCCTTCAGCGCCGTTCGCGGCTTCCCGGCTTTCTGTAGGGTCTTGGTGAGGCCTTGCACCTGGACGGGCGAAAGCCGCTCCAGGCGCACCTTGCCCAGCGTGGGGCGAATGTGCAGGTCGGCCACTTCGCGGTGGCTCTCCAGCGTGGACGGTCTCCAGGACGGGGCGCAAACCTCAAGCCAGGCGTCCAGCAGGTCATTTACCGTTCGCCGTCCCGCGTCGGGTAGGCCGTTCAGCGTGGCCACCTGCTTTCGCAAGGCGGCCAACTTCTGGCGGGCTTCCTGGGCCGTCTTGCCGTAAACAACTTTGCGGATGCCGTTCAGTTGGAGCGAGGCCTGCCAGCGCCCATCGCGGCGCTGAAAGACGCTTCCTTCGCCTGGGTTTCGGCGGGTCATGGTGCACCTCCTGATGGTGTAATGATGCCGTCAGCACCATCAGGCGAAGGGCAAAGCGAAAGCGGCCCTACCTGTAGGGGGCAAAGGCCGCTTTGGGGGCTACCTGTAGTGTTGTGGAGGCGACGGCGGGACTTGAACCCGCGGTCGGGGTTTTGCAGACCCCTGCCTTGCCACTTGGCTACGTCGCCCAACAGAACAAAAGGAGCGGAAGACGGGATTTGAACCCGCGACCCTCTCCTTGGCAAGGAGATGCTCTACCGCTGAGCCACTTCCGCCCAAAGGTGCCGAAGCCCAGATTTGAACTGGGGACCCCATCATTTTCAGTGATGTGCTCTTCCAACTGAGCTACCTCGGCAACCCTGCTTGTATTCTACACAAGTCGCGCGGTGTTGTCAAAATCGGCGACGCCACAAGTCCGCTCGCCGTCGGGCGGCTGAGGCTGGTTACCGAACGATGGCCCCGATTGTGAGCAGCGCAAACGAGACGAGCATGTACATGGAGGCGAACTTGAACAGCCGCCAGGTGTTGCCGTCGGAAGGGCGCGCCCACGCGACCAGCGCGAGCGCGAGCAGCGCGCCGCCACATACGCCCAGTGCAGCCAGGGCCGCTGCGCCGAGCGACAACAGGACTCCCGCCAGTTGCAGGACCACGACGTTCAGCATGGTCGCGATGGCGATCAGGCGGTATGTGGCGTGCAGGCCGTACACGTTGGGCCAGACAGGCACCCCGGCCCGCGCGTAGTCGTCGGCGTGGCGCGTGGCGAGGCTCAGAATGTGGGCGGGAATCCAGAGCAGCACGGCCAGCGCGAGCAGGACACCGATGGCGTCCACGTGGCCCAGCGCCAGGCTTCGCCCCGCCAGGGCTGGCATCCCGCCCGACAGCCCGCCCCACAGGATGGACGTGGGCGTTCTCCGCTTGAGCCACAGCGTGTACACGCCGAAATCCAGCGCGAAGCCTGCGGTTACGATAAGGCCAAACAGCGGCTGAAGCCGCCATGCGGTGAGGATGCCAGCGGCGGACAACCCCGCGCCGAAGGCAACCGCCGTGGAGGGCGAGAGGCGACCCTCGGCAAGGGGCCGCCTCGCGGTGCGCCGCATGGCCGCGTCAATGTCGCGGTCCACGACCATGTTGAGGGCCGTGCATCCCGAGATGGACGCCAGCAGCGCCAGGGTTGCCAACCCCAGTTCCCCCCAGCGGATCGCGCCAGGGAGCGTGAGCGCGTAGGCGCAGACGCCGGTGATGAGAAGCAGCAGGGTCTGGCGGAACTTCGTCAGCGCGAACAGGTCGCGCAGCAGGGCCATGCCGCCGAGGTGCAGCGCGAGCGCTCGCGAGTTGTGCAGGTCGCTCATGGCGCGCTGCCTCCTTCGGACTCTACAGTCTGGCTGCGGAAGAAGGCGGCGATTTCGGCGACCAGGTAGGTGGCCAGCGACAGCATCGCCACGCCGACTCCCGCCTCAAAGAACGGCTCTGGCCACGTAACGGTGGTTCCAGGCTGGCGGAACATGTAGGGCATGATGAACGCAAGCGCCGCCGACGTGCCTGCGACCATGCCCCAGGCGCTCAGGCGGGCAGCCCGCGTGGGCGAGCGGCGCAGGTGCGCGACCAGCAGGAAACCCATGGCGGCCGACAACGTCGCCAGCACGTGCCAGTGGCCAACGGCGATGGTGCGCTCGACCTCCAGGTACGCGGGCAGGCGGTAGGTCTCCAGGTTCATGGCGACGTAGACGCCTGGGACGGTAACCACCGTGTTCACGAAAACCAGGAACCAGTAGAGGCCGAGTCGGAATGGATCGCGCAGCAGGCCCCCCTCGCGCACCAGCGTTCGGAAGCCGACGACCGCGACCAGGATGCCCGCAGGCAGCAGGAAACCCGCGCCCACGTTGATGGCTTTGTGCGCGATTTTCTCCAGCGGGCCGATGATGACGCTCCACGTGGCGAGGGACACGATGACCGTGCCGACAATCGTCAGGCCGTACACCCAGCGGGCGGTGCGCTTGCCCATGGGCGTGATGCGCGCGACCAGCAGCAGGATCGCCACGTCAATCAGGGTGAGCATGATGTGCAGATGTGCGATGACGCCGCGTTGGAATACGTCATGCTCTTGGCGGATGATGTCCTCGGCCAGGACGGCCTTGAACCCGTTGCCGAAAAACGAGCCGACCGCCGCGCCGATGATGGCCGAGATCAGCGTGGCGACGGCCATGAGCCAGAAGGCCCACCGAGCCAGCCGTTCAGGACTGCCCTTGCGGGGGAACAGGCCCACGGCAAGGAGCACGCCCGCGTAGAAGGTGAGGCTGAGGCCGAGCAGGTACACGCCGTGAAACAGCCAGTTTCGGCCCAGGTAGCCGAAGGTCAATCCGCCGATGCTGGTGAGCAAGAAGCCCGCGGTGAGGGCGGGTTTGATCGCCTCGGCAATCCTCTGCGGAATCTCAACCTGCGCGAGGGTCAGATAGACCAGCGACGCAAGGAATGGGATTGCCAGGCTGTGATAGAGCATGATGATGCGCCCCACCCGCTGGTCTTCGTTCAGCGTGATGGGCAGATAGCGCGCAATGCCCAGCGCCTGCGAAGGCCCCGACAGCAGCGCAAGCAGGGCGAGTACAAGCCCGACCCACGCGAGGGCAACCAGGGCAAGGCCCTCTGGAGTGGTGAATAGCCGATGGAAGCGCGATTGCGGACGCAAGGCATGACCTCCGTCTCCAAGTTCGGTGCACGAAGCCATTATACCTCACGTGGCGACGAATAGGCTGTGACATTCATCACACACGGCAGAGTGTCGTGCTCTGCCGTGTCTGGGGCGCTGGGCAGCGGGGCGGCGCGGGCCTCGCTATTCCTGAGCGGCGGCGCGCTGCTTCCGCAGGCTCCAGCGGCGCTTCCACTGGGCGCTGCGCAGTCGCCACGTGCCCACGATGCCGTAGGGGAGGAACATCACGAGCACGATGAAGATGATGCCGAAGACCAGCGGCCAACGCGCTCCGAACCACTGGTACAGGAACTGCCCGAAGAACTCCAGCACCGCAGCGCCGAGCATCGGCCCGACCAGTGTTCCCATCCCGCCGAGGATGGTCATGATGAGGGCGTTCACCGTGGTAACCGCCGAGGTCATGGACGGCGTGGCGCTGACCGTCCAGACGGAGAACAGCGCGCCCGCCAGCCCCGCGATGAGCGCCGAGACCACGAACGCAATCGTGCGGTACAGCGCGGGGTTGTAGCCGATCATCCGCGCGCGGCTTTCGTTCTCGCGCAGCGCGACGAAGATGCGCCCCGTCGGGGAGTTGACGATGCGGCGGGCGAGCCAGTACATGACCACCGCGAAGGCCAGTGCGATGAAGTAGAACCGCAGGCGGTACTGCGTCGGGTTGATCCAGGCGGGCACAGGCACGCCGTGGAGGCCCTCATCGGCCCCGGTCCACTTCACGAAGTCCGTGGCCTTGGACAGGATGTGGATCGCCTCGGCCATGGCCAGCGTGATGATGGCGAAGTACACGCCTTTCACGCGCACGGAGACGATGCTGAACAGCAGCCCCAGGACAAGCGAAACCACAACCACCAGGAGAATCGCCAGCAGGAATGCGCTGGGCTCCGTTACATCCAGCCCGCCCGGAAGGCTAACGCGGTACGTCTTCACGAAGCGGGGGGCCACATGGGTGAGAAACAGCGCCATGGTGTAGGCCCCGCCGCCGAAGAAGGCCGCGTGGCCGAAGGTGAGAATGCCGGTGTAGCCCAGCAGCAGGTCGTAGGACATGGCGAAGATGGCCATGATGAACACGGCGATGAACTGGCCTTGCCAGTACTTGGCGGGCCCCTCGTTCACCGACGTGCCCGTGATGCGGGCGAAGACGAACGGGAAGAGGATCAGCACGGCCAGCACGAGGAGCGAGCCGCGCGACCGCTTCAGGCCCTGGAGCAAGGAATCCAATGCGGCGAATCGCTTGGGGGATTTGGATTGCGATGCCATGGCCTACTCCTTTTTTCCGAACAGCCCGGCGGGCCGCAGCAACAACACCAGCGCCATGATGATGACGGTGGACGCTTCGGACACGGCGGGGGTGAGGCTGAACTTCAGCGCGAGGAAGTCGCCGAACGCGCGCGCCAGGCCCAGCAGCAGCGCGCCGATGGCCGCGCCGCTGTAACTCCCCATCCCGCCGATGACCACGGTGATGAACCCCTGCATCTGGAATCGGTCGCCCATGACCGGCTCCACCGGCGCGAAGGGCGCTGCGCCGATGCCGCCGAGCGCCGCCAGTCCCGCGCCCAGGGCGAAGACCAACGTGAAGACGCGCCGCACGTTGATGCCCAGCGCCTCCACCATGTCGCGGTCCTGCACGCCCGCGCGGATGGTCATGCCCAGGCGCGAGTAGTTCATCACGAGCATGAGCAGGATGAACATCGCAAGGCCCAGGGCGATGATGAACAGTCGGTAACTGGGGAACGTTACGCCCATGATTTCCACCGTCAGCGTGTGTTTGGAGAACCACTCCAGTATGGACGCGGCCTTGCCCGGCTGCGAGAACAGCGGCGGCCGGCTCATGGCGTAGGGTAGGGGATCCCACAGCAACTGCGTCAACTCGCGCAGGACGAACGACAGGCCCATCGTCGCCAGGATGAGGAAGGTCGGTCGCACATACAGTGGGCGCACCAGGCTGATTTCAATGGCGGCTCCGATGCCGGCGCCGATGAGTGCACCCGCGGCCAATGACAGGAAGAAGCGGGCGTCCGCGTTCATCTTGAGCACGGAGATGGCGCCCGATTCGCGGGTCAGCGTCGCCGCCACGGTCAGCAGCACGAAGCCGACGAGGGCGACAATGGCCCGCGGCGCGGCACCTGAGCGGATGACCTGCGTCCGGTCGCCAGGGCGCGCCTGGGCCAGGGCGATGAGCAGCCCCGCCAGGAAGAACAGGAGCGGGCGCTTCCAGAACACGGCCAGCGGCTCCTGGGGTGTGGCTTCGGCCAGCGGGTCCACCATGGTGGCGACCATCGCCGTCTTGGCCAGCCCCCGAACGTCCAGGCCGAGCAGCGCAACGATGATGAGGATAACGGCGACCACGATGACCACCGCGCGCAGTGTCCGCTGCCAACGTGCGGGCACGGCCCAGCGCATGGCCAGCGGCTGGATGAGCGGGGTAACCACGATTCCGGCCACCAGGGCGAGCACCAGCGGAGCCAATCCGAACAGGAACGTCGGGTTGGTGTAGAACTGCCAGCCGGCGTAGGCGCCAATCATGAACATCGCGCCGTGGGCGAAGTTGAGCACGTCCATCAGCCCGAAGATGATGGTCAGGCCCGCGGCGACCATGAAGTACAGCGCGCCCAGCGTCAGGCCGGACAGGGCCGTGCGCACGAAGGACTGCTGCCCCATAGCGCGCCACCCGATGACGCTGAGGATGATCAGCCCGATGAGAAGGATGATGTACACCTTGCCGTATTGCCAGATTGCCTTCACCCTCACCGTTCACCTCCGACAGATTCCCCTACAGCGCCCAGGTATCGGTGGATGAGTGCCTTGTCCTTCACCAGGTCGGCCATCGCGCCGCTGTGGACGGTCTTGCCATCATCCAGGATGTAGTACGCCTGCGCCAACTGGCTGGCCATGATAAAGTTCTGCTCCACCAGGAGCACGGTCGTCGTGGCGCTCAACCCGCGTATGGCTTCCATCATCTGCTCTATGAGAACGGGCGCGAGGCCGTTGCTGGGCTCGTCTATGAGCAGGAGTTTGTTGTCGGGCACCAGGGCGCGGGCGATGGCGAGCATCTGCTGCTGCCCGCCCGACAGGTGGTTGCCCGGAAGGCGGTACAGCCGCTTCAGGTCGGGGAACAGGCCGAAGATGAAGTCGGCCTTGCGGTCCAGGTCGCCGCGCCGCCGCTCGGCGATCTTCAGGTTCTCGGCCACGGTGAGGTCGCGGAAGATGGCGCGGTGCTCGGGGACGTACCCGATGCCCATGGCGGCGATTTCAAAGGCGCGCCTGCCCCGGATGTCCTGCCCGTCAAAGATGACGCGGCCCTCGCTCGGCGGGGTGAGGCCCAGGATGGACTTGAGGGTCGTGGTCTTGCCTGCGCCGTTTCGGCCGAGGAGCACCGTGATGCTGCCGCGTTCCACCGTCAGGGACACGTCTTGCAGGATGTGGAACTGGCCGATGAAGGTATGAATGTTCTCAACCTGTAGAATGGCATCCATGCTACTTCTCCGCCTGGGCAGTCAAATCGCCGTACAATGCGCCGAGGTAGGCGCTCTGGACCAACTCGTTGGACGCGATTTCGCGCGGCGTTCCCTCGGCCAGCACCCGTCCCTGGTGCATCACGGTGATGAAGTCCGAAATGCTCATCACCATGTCCATGCGATGCTCCACCAGGACGATGGTGCGATTCCCCGATGTGAGAATGTTATGGATGATTTCCAACAGTGCCGGTACCTGTTCGGACGACATCCCTGCGGTCGGCTCGTCCAGCAGGAGGACCTCGAAGTTCCCGGCCAGCATGATGCCGAGTTCCAGTTTGCGCTTGTCGCCGTGGGGCAGGTTCGCGGCCAGCATGTGCTCGCGCCCGCGAAGGCCCACCTGGGCGATGACTTGTTCGGCCTGGTCTAGGTACTGCGTATACTTGTCCGAGTGGGTGAGCAGGCGCAGGTTGTGGCGGCCCATGGCCTGCGCTCCCAGCCGCACGTTTTCCAGCACGGTGAGGTTGGGGAAGATGTTGGTGATCTGGAAGGTGCGGCCCAGGCCCAGGTGTGCGATGCGGTGCGGCGGCAAGTGGGTGATGTCGCGGCCCTTGAAGAACACGGACCCGCGGGTGGGGGGCATGGTGCCGCTGAGCAGGTTGAACAGCGTCGTCTTGCCCGCGCCGTTGGGGCCGATGATGGAGTGGAGCGTTCGTGCGCGTATCTGGATGCTCACGTCATCCACCGCCACCAGGCCACCGAACTCCTTGCGCAGGTTACGCGCTTCCAGGATAATCTCGCGCTCTTCGGCTTCGGGTGCCATCGTCCTCTCCTGGTGATTCTGCCATGCTGCCGTGCGGTCCAAGCAGGGGGGCTGTGTAACGCCCCCCTGCTTGTTGGTTGTCCGACTACTGGCCGATCCTGGGCAGGTTGCCGCAGCGGTCGGCGTACTGGCCGGTGAGCGTGCAGGGCACGCCGAGTTCGTCGTACTTGGAGACGTACACCGTCTCAAAGAACTTGTACGTCGGGCGGCCCTTCTCGTCCTTCGGCGGGTTGATGTCCACCAGTTTCAGGATGTTCATCGGTTGCAGGCAGACATGGTCCTCGGGGCGGATGTAGTAGGTGCCCTTGGGGCCTTCAAACATCAGCCCTTCCAGCGCCGCGATCATCTTGTCGCCGCTGGTGTCGCCGCCGGTCTTCTCCAGTGCCTTCGCCAGGGCGATGGCCGACGCCATGCCGCCCGCGGTGAACAGGTCTGGCGGCTCATTGTAGAGTTCCAGGTGCCGCTGGACGAGCCAGTCATTGACCGGGTTCTTGGGCACAGTGTAGTGGTAGACGTTCAGACCGATCTGGCCCACAGCGGTCCCGAACACTGCGGCGAACGAGGCATTGTCGCCGAAGCCGGTGGCCACGCGCATCTTCTCCAGCGCGCCCAGGTCGCCCAGTTGCTGGAACAGGGTTACGTAGCCCGTGCCCGACCAGGTGAGGAACAGGCACTCGGCGCCGGAATCCATCGCCTGCTGGATGTACGGGGTGAAGTCGGTGGTGTTCAGCGGGGCGTAGATGTCGGCGATGACCTTGCCACCGAACTTGGCGACCGAGTAGGCCAGGGCCACCCCGCTGCCACGACCGAAGGCGTTGTCCACGCCGATGTGGGCGAACGTCTTGCCCACGTTCTCCACCAGGTACTTGGCGATGACGAGGGTATCGTCAAAACTGGTGCGGCTGGTGCGGAAGACGTAGGGGTTGAAGTACTCGCCCGTGATGAAGGCCGACGCGGCAGGGTCCACCATGAGGATGATCTTGTTCTCCAGCGCCACGGTGGTGAGCGCCGCTGCGACCGCGCTGCTCACGGGGCCCTGCAGAATCTCCACGCCTTCCTTCTCAATCAACTCGCGGGCAATCTGCACGCCTTTCTCGGGGTTGCCTTCGTCGTCGCGGGTGATGACCTCAACCGGACGGTTGGCGATGATCCAGCGGCCCTGGTCGTCCTTCTTCCCGCCCGATGCGTATTCCAGGCCAAGCGCGAACCCGCGCACCTGCTGCTGGCCGTAGAGGGCCATGACGCCGGACAGCATGGAAATCTGCCCGATCTTCAGCACGGGGCCGAGTTTGGGGGCTTCGGTCGGCGTGGGCGGGACGGTGGGCTCCGGGGTCGGCGTGGGCTTGGCCTGATACGGCGGCGGGGCCGTAGGCGTGGCCTTCTGCACGCAGCCAGACAGCACCATGCCCAGCAGGGCCAGGACAGTCAGAACACCAAACAGGCGTTTCATCTTTCTTTTCCTCCTCAAGAACTACATGGCTTTGGGTAAACGCACTTGATGGGCCGGGTTTCACACGGTCTCACTTTGCCAGGATGGCCTCACCCCCTTTCCCTTTCGGCGCTCGCGTTGACATGGACAACGTGTCCAGAAGCCGAACAGCACGGGCAGCATCACGCCTGAATGCGGTCCATCATCACGACGGCGCGCCCCTCCAGGACTGCCTCGCCGCGCTGGTTGGTGCACGTCGTTCGCAACGTCAGGATGCGCTTCTCGGCGTTGTAGGCCTGCACCTCGGCCGTGGCCGTGATGGTGTCGCCGATTCGCACGGGCTTCAGGAACTCCATCTGCTGGCTGAGGTAGATGGCGCCCGGGCCGGGCAGTTTCATCCCCAGCACGGCGGAAACCAGCCCTGCGGTCAGCATCCCGTGGGCGATGCGCTCCTTGAAGCGGGTCTTCTTGGCGAACTCGGCGTTCACGTGGACGGGGTTGAAGTCGCCGCTGATTCCCGCATAGGCGTAGATGTCCGACTCCGTGATGGTCTTGGAGAACGACGCTGTCTCGCCGATTTGAAAGTCGTCCCGAATGTGGATTTCGTCTGGCATGCTGCCTCCTTGCGGGCAGTGCCCGCGCTACGCTACGAGTGCTTGAGCAGGAACCCCATGAGCGCAGAATTGACGGCGTCGGGTTTCTCCCAGATGACCACGTGCCCCGCACCGGGGACGGTGAGAAACTCGGCGTGCGGAATCCGCTCGGCGATGATGCGCCCGTACACGGCGGGTGGCTTCAGGGCGTCCTCCGCGCCGTACAGGAGCAGCGTGGGTGCGGTGATGGCCGAGAGTTGCTCCGTGATGTCCAGGCGCTGGAACGCATCCAGCAGCGCCAGCACGGCGTCAATGTCCAGCGCCGCGAAGCGGGGCACCGACGCCTGCAGGAAGGCCTGGTTGGCGGCGATGAAGCCCGCGCTGAAGTTGTGCGTAACCGTTGCCTGGAAGAACAGCGCCGGGTCGCGCGTCTTCGCTGCCGCCGCCCACAGGTCAATCTGGGCCTTGAGGAACGGGTGCACCTCGCTCACCGCGCTCATGGCCACGACGGTGCGGGTCATCTCCGGGTACTTGGTGGCGAACAGCAGGCTGATTTCGCCGCCGTAGGAGATGCCGCCGATGTGGGCCTTCTCCACGCCCAGGGCGCGGAGAAGGGCCGCCAGGTCGTCCGCGTGCATCTCCATGCTGTACGGGCCGGCGGGGTGCTCCGAGCGGCCCTGCCCCCGACAGTCGTACAGCAGGAGCCGGAACCGCTTGCTCAGCACGGGCGTCTGATTGAACCACGAGGCCGTGTTGGCGAGGACGCCGTTGGACAGCACGACCACCGGCGCGTCCTCCGGCCCGTGCCACTCATAGTGCAGCGTTACGCCGTTGACCTGTATGCTGCTCATGTCCACTCCTGTCTGGACCGGATTTCGACGCGGCTCACTCCAGCCGTTTGTACAGGCGGTACTTGGTGAAGTCCGTCGGCCTGGGCAGGTTTGGCCCAGCAGCGACTGCCACCTTCATGGTCTGGCCGTCCTCCGAGATGTCCACCAGCGCGCGGAAGAGGCCCACCCAGCCCAGGGTATGCTGCGTCTGGTCCATGTCCAGTTCGTTGCCGGTGAGGGTCCACGTCCCGCTGGACTTGATGCCCATCGGCGGATAGTCGGCCTCAAAGGTTCCGTCGGGGTTGTAGCGGAATCGCAGCCCGGCGTACTCCTGGCCCGCGGGGATTTCCCAGAGTCCTACAATCGTTTGTGTGCTCATCGCCTAACCTCCAGAGAACTCGTCTCCTCAACATCGGCCTCACTTGGCCTGCTGCCCTTGTTGGCCCTCGCCCACCTGAACGCCCGGCACGACCAGCCTCGGCACGATGCCTAGCCGCTCCACTTCCTCGCGCAGGTAGTCGCGGAAGTCGGGATGGGCGATGCGAATCAGCGCCTCGGCGCGGTCGCGCACGCACCGCCCCCTCAACTCGGCAACGCCAAACTCGGTAACGATGGTGTCCACGTCCTGGGACGGGACGGTTACTTCCGCGCCAGGCTCCAGAATGGGCACGATGGTGCTCACGGTGCCGTTGCGGGCTGTGGAGCGGAGCGCGATGATGCCGCGCCCGCCGGGCGAACGCTGGGCGCCGCGATGGGTGTCCAGTTGCCCACCCGTGCCGCTGAAGTGGCGCACGCCCAGCGATTGCGAACAGACCTGCCCGATGATGTCCACCTGCAGGGCGGTGTTGACGCTCACCATCTTGTAGTTCTGCCCGATGATGTAGGGGTCGTTGGTTACCTTGCCCTGCTGGAACTCCACGCCCACGTTGTTGTGGATGAAGTTATACAGTTTCTGCGTGCCCAGCGCGAAGGCCCCGACCATCTTGCCCTTCCACAGGGTCTTGCGCTTGCCCGTGATGACCCCCGCCTCAAACAGGTCCACCATGCCGTCGGTGAACATCTCGGTGTGGACACCCAAATCCCGCCGATTCATGAGGTACCGCGTGATGGCGTTGGGAATCCCGCCGATGCCCAGTTGGATTGTGGCTCCGTCCTCAATGAGGTCGGCGATGTACCCGCCGATGGCCTCCTCTTCTGGCGTGGATGGGGCGGGGGGGAGTTCCACCAGGGGGCAGGTGTTCTCCACGACGTAGTCCACCTGCGAGATGTGCACCTGGGTGTCGCCCAGTGTCCAGGGCAGGTTCTCGTTGATCTCCAACACGACCAGGTCGGCGGCTTCCAGGAGCGCCTTCTCAATCACGAGGCCGAGGGACAGCGACATGTTGCCGTAGCGGTCGGGCGGGGTGGCCGTGCCCCAGAAGATGTTGACCTTGCCATCCCGCGCCAGTTTGTCGCGGGCCGCCTGGTGCAGGTTGTTGGGGATGTACGACATGCGGCCCTGGGGATGGGCCTTGCGGTCGGGCGCGCCGTAGAACCAGTTCTCCACGAAGATGTGGCCGGCCATGCGCGGGCTGAGCACCGCCTCGTACTCGCGCATGGGCAGGCAGACCCAAAGGCGCACGTCTTCCAGGCGCTCGCCCTGCCGCCCTAGTTCGGTGAGCAGGCCGGGCGGCTCCGATGCGGCCATCGCCACGCCGATGGTCTGGTGCGACTGGACCAGGCCCACCGCGTCGGGGATGGAGATGCGTTTCCGTTTGTACAAGTCGTTGGCCGATGTCATAGGCAGACCTTGGTTACGGCATGATGAAGGCGGCGCCCGCCTGATTGTACCCGACGCCGGAACCGACGAAGGTTACCAAATCGCCGCTCTTGACCTTGCCGAGTTTCCGCGCGTCGTCAAAGCACATGGGCAGGCACGCCGAGCCTGTGTAGCCCCACTTGTCCATGATCCAGTGCGCCCGCTCAATGGGCAGCCCCAGGTCCTGCATGACCAGTTGGATGGAGTTCAGGCGCACCTGGGTGAAGATGGCCATGTCCACGTCCTGCAGGTCAAAGTTGCCGTGGGCCGCGAGTTCGCGCATGCGCTTGGGCCAGCCCACGTTGTTCACGTCCGGCGGGAAGGGGGTGATGAGGCGGACTTTGGTGCGCCCCGCCTGCACGGATTCCACCGTGGCGGGTTCGTAGGTCCCGCCCGAATAGATGCCCCAGTGCTTGTGGTAGGATCCGTCGGCGAAGGCGGTGGAGCAGACGAAGCCTGGCTTGTCGCTGACGGCGAGCACCGCCGCGCCGGCGCCGTCGCCATAGAAGAACGACACCACGTCGGTCTTCCAGTCGGCCAGTTTGTGCATCATGTACGCGCCGATGACCAGGATGTACTTGATGTAGGGGTTTGTGGCGATGAGGCCCGCGCCCAGCGCCAAACCTGTGGGGAACGACGCGCACGCGCACCCCACGTCCACCGTGCCCGCGTTGACCGCGCCGATCTTGTGCTGCACCACCACCGACGTGGCGGGGGTGATGTAGTCGGGCGAGTCGGTGCCCAACAGAATCCAGTCCAGGTCTTCGGCCTTGATGCCCGCGTCGGCCAGGGCGTCCTTGGCGGCCTCGGCGGCCAGGTCGGACGTGGCCCAGTCGTCGGCGGCATACCAGCGCGTCTTGATGCCGGTGGACGCCTCAAACTTGTCCACGACCTCGCCCAGGGCAGGGTTGACGGCCATCATGTCCTGCTTGAACTGCTCGTTGGTTCGCTCAATGGGCGGCAGGTACCTGCCGGTTCCGATGATGGTTGCGTATCTTGCCATATATGCTTTCCTCCTGGCGTTCTGCGCACGGAGCGCGTGGTTAGGTTCCGATGACAATGCCGCCATCCACCGAGATGACGGCGCCATTGACATAAGATGCCTCATCGCTGGCGAGCCAGGCGTAGGCGTTGGCTACGTCCTCCGGTTCGCCGAGCCGACCCAGGGGCACCTTCTCCTGCATGGACGCGAGCACCTTTTCGGGCATCTTCTTCACCATGTCGGTCAGGATGAAGCCGGGGGCGACGGTGTTCACGCGGATGCCCTTGCGCCCCAGTTCCCGCGCCCACACCCGCGTCATGCCGATGACGCCGGCCTTGGTGGCCACGTAGTTCGTCTGGCCGAAGTTGCCGTAGAGGCCGACGACCGAGGCGGCGTTGAGGATGACGCCGCTGCCCTGGCGGATCATGATGGGGGCCACAGCGCGCGTGCACAGGAACACGCCCTTCAGGTTGACGTTGACGACGGCATCAAAGGCGGCCTCGCTCATCTGATCCACCACTTCGCCGTCCTTGACCTTGACGAGCAGGGCGTCGCGCGTGATGCCCGCGTTGTTGACCAGGATGTCCACGCGGCCCCAGCGGGTCATCACGGTGTCCACCAGCGCCTGGACGGATTCCGCGGACGTTACGTCCACCGCGACGAAGAACGCCTCGCCGCCCATGGCGGCAATCTCGTCCACGACGGCCTGGCCTGCCTCGGCGACCACATCGCAGGCGACGACCTTCGCGCCCTCGCGGGCGAACTTCAGGGCCGTGGCCTTGCCGATGCCCATGGCCGAGCCGGTGATGATGGCTACCTTCCCTTTCAATCGCTCCATGATTTCATCTCCTTCTTGGACTGTTGGGCCTATCCCATCCAGCCGCCGCCGTACTTCAGGCGGTACACCTCCACTCCGCGGTACGAGATCCACTCGTTGCCCCAGAACTCGTTGCCGTGGGTCTCGCCCTGGTCGGTGTACACCCAGTCGCCCTCTTCGTAGTGCGCTTGGCGGCCCAGGCGGCTGTTCTCGCCGGTAGCGATGAGGGCGCGCCGCAGGAAGGCGTAGATGGCATCGGAGCCTGGGTCGCCAACGGCGTGGGGATGCACCTGCCCGGCGTAGATGATGTTCCACAGGGGCATCTCCACTTCGTACACCGTCTCCTGCCCGAAGAACGAGTCGGCTGTTCCCATGTAGGTGTCCCGATACAGGCGTGCCTCTTCTTTGTATTCGTATAGCGTTTCGCCTTGCGGGGTTACGCGCGTTGGCTCCGCGCCGCTGGCCCAGGTGCTGGCGCGCGCTCGTTGCAGGAAGGCTTCAAAAGACGCGGCGCTGATTTCGTTCATTTCCATGTCAGAAACCGAATGACCTCCTTGTTGAGTTTGTCCGGCTGCTCCACGTTGATGAGATGGCCGGCGCCCTGCAGGATGACCTTCTCGGCGTGGGGGATGCCCGCCGCGAGGACGTCGGCGTTTTGCGGCGGCACCACGCGATCCTCGGACCCGGCCAGCACCAGCGTGGGCATGGTGATCTCGCCAAGCCGCCCCTCGGATGTCCAGCCCACGGCGCTCATCAGCTGACGATTGTAGGCGTAGGCAGGTTGTGGGTTGTCCAGCCGCCACGCCATCATCCGCTCCACATCCGACGGGTGCGCCGTGGCGTATCCGGGGCTGAGGGACAGGGCAATGCGGTCGCGCAGGTCGTCCTTGCCCGCCACGGGCGTCATTAGGGCGACGATGATGTCGGGACTCGGCGGCACGGCGTTGGGGCCGTTGGTGCTGGTGGAGCAGAGGACGAGGCGCTTGACCCTGTCGGGGTAGCGAATGGCGAATTCCTGCGCGACATAGCCCCCCAGCGAGATTCCGAGAATGTGGGCCTGCTTGATTTTCAGCGCGTCCATGAGGCCCGCCAGGTCGTCGGCGAACATCGGGATGGAGTACGGCTCGTCGGGTTTGTCGCTCCAGCCGGAGCCGCGCAGGTCGTAGGCGATGACGCGGAAGTGGCGGGATAGTTCGGGCACCTGCTTCCACCAGAGCCAGGTGGCCGTGCCGAGGCCCTGTATGAGGATAAGCGGCTCGCCCTGGCCGGTGATTTCGTAGTGCAGGGCGACGCCGTTGACCTTGGCCGCGCCGTTGGTTGTGGGCAGGGCTGTGGGAGTGGGCGAGGCCGAGCAGGCGACGAGGATTGGAGCCACGAGCAGGGCGAACGGAAACGCGAACAACGGGGCAGCCTTGTACCCGATTGCCGACAGCCTTCGTCCAGCCATCTTTCCCTCCGCACCGCGATTTTAGTGTAGCATATCGCAGTTACACAGCGGTTACAAAATGGGCGCGGGAGATTGCTTCGGGCGCGTTGCGCCCTCGCAATGACAACTTTACCCCTGTTTGACGTACAGCGGCCCGGAGTGTAGCATGGGTGCCACGGAGTCGACGGGGGCATCATGGACAACGAGGCGAGTCGCGTGAATCGGCCCAGGCAGGCGGCCAGGGCTGCCTACAACCGCATGAGCCGCTGGTACGATGCGCTGGCCCGTTGGGAGCGGCGCTTTGTGGACGCGGGCCTGCGAACGCTCGCAGTGCAGGAGGGCAAGCGCGTTCTGGAAATCGGCTGCGGCACGGGGTACGCCCTCGTGCCCATTGCGCGGGCGGCGGGCGCGTCGGGGCTGGCCGTCGGCCTGGACATTGCCGAGGGCATGTTGGCTATGGCAAGGGCGCGGCTGGAGCGGGCCGGATTGCCAAGGCGTCCGCCGCTGATGATGGCGGATGCGGTGGCGCTCCCCTTTGCCGACGGCACGTTTGACGCTGTGTTCATGGCGTTCACGCTGGAACTCTTTGACACGCCGGACATCCCCGTCATGCTGGCCGAATGCGCGCGCGTCCTGCGGCTGGGCGGGCGGCTGGGCGTGGTCGCGCTGTCCCGCGAGGGCGGCGGGGGCATGGTGTGGTTGTACGAGTGGGCGCATCGCCGCTGGCCTGTGTGGGTGGACTGTCGGCCCATCCACGCGCGGCGCGCGCTGGAGGGCGCGGGCTTCCGCATCGTCCGCGCCGTGGAGACCCGTATGTGGGGCCTGCCGGTGGAGATTGTGGCTGCCGCCAGGGTTTGACCTACGGCTCCAGCCGGAAGCCTCTTACACCTGCGGAGTAGGCAACGATCATGTCGGCGTCCTCGTCGCCGATGTTGCGGGCCACATGGGGCACGCCGGCCGGTACGACGATCACGTCGCCCGCGTCGGTTATGACGGTCTGATCGCCCACGGCGTGCTCCAGCCGTCCGCGCAGGAGGTACAGCATCTCCTCGCAGTTGGGGTGGCTGTGCCTGGGGTTGGAGCGACCTGGCTTGATGATGACGCGGCCCACGACCATGCCCTGGGCGTTGCCGATGTCCTGGCCCGCGAGCCAGCGCAGGCTCCCCCAGTCTTCGTCAATCCGCTTGGCTTCTATGTCGTCCACGGTGCGGAGCGAATAGTCCACAATGCGCCCTCCTGGTAGATGTGCCGCGATTGTACTCGCCGTGCGCGGGGAGGGCAACTTGCGGTTGCGCCCGCGAGACGGGAAGGGGCGCGAGGCCGACCAGCGGCCTATATGGCGCACCAGCGGGCTCACCCTGTGCGTGCGTTCTGGGCGGGCAGTTCAGGTGCGACGCACTTCAGAAGCGCGTCGCACCTGAACCCCTTTGGCGGCTACCAACGAATGAAGTGACCGTAGTGCAGGCGCTGGCCGATGATTTCGGCCTTGAGGCCGTTGACCGGCGTGCGCTCGCGGATGAGGTGGCGGTAGAACCCCGCGCATGAGATGTCGCCCACGAGCGTGGCCCCGATGAGCCGCTTGCCGTCTTCGGAGAACACGACTTTGCGGTACGTGTTCGCTGTGGCGTGGACGTGCACCTCATAAGGCGTGCCACTGGTGTGGACAATACCCATGGAGACGAACGGGACGTCGGCTACCTGCGTGGCGTTGAGGACGCCAAAGGTGCCGGAGTATACTGTGGGGTGGCCGGCCATATTGCGGCCAGCGCACCGCCCCATCTCCACCGCATTGGTCCACAGGGCGGTCATGATCCGCTTTCCGGTGATAGGGTCAAAGGTAATTGCCACGTCGCCCGCGGTGTAGACATCGGGCACGGAGCAGGCTGTGTACTCGTCGGCGACCACGCCGCGCTCCACCACGATGCCACTGCCTTCCAGAAACTCCACATTGGGGCGCACTCCCTTGCCAATGCAGAGAATCTCACATGGCAATTCCTCGCCGGTGTCCAGGCGCACGCCTGAGACGCCATTGGGACCGGCGAGGACCTCCACGACATTGCGGCCCGTGAGGATGCGAAGCCCCACCTTCTCCAGCGCGGCGCGGATCAGGGCCGCGCCGTCGGGCTCCATCACCTGCGACAGCACTTCGGGCGACGCAACGACCAGCGTTACCGCTACCCCCCGTTCCAGTAGCGCGAACGAGGTCTTGAGGTTCAGCAGGCCACCGCCTGCCATCACTGCATGGCGGGCCATTCCAGCCCGTGCTGCCAGGCTGCGGGCGTCGGCCAGGGTGCGCGGAGCGTAGACTCCGGGCGTGTCTACGCCCTTGATTTCGGGCGGGATGTAGGGGCGGGCTCCCGTTGCGATGAGCAGCTTGTCGTAGGGCACGGCATCGCCGCCGAGCACGTTCACGACGCGGGCCCCTGTGTCCACGCTAATCGCGGGCGAGTTGAGCCGCACGTGGATGTCCCGGGCGGTGTAGGGCCCCTGGCCCATGAGCGCGATTTCTTCGGCGGTCTTCTTCTGCGTTACGATGTATGGGATGAGCGGGCGATAGTACGGCGCGTCAGCCTCGGCGGACAGGATCAGGATGTCTCCGTGGGCATCCAGTTCCCGAATGGACTGCGCCGCGGCCATCCCCGCCGCGCTCCCTCCCACGATCACGTATCGTGTGGGGGACATTGGTTCACCCCCTTTCCCCGGCCACCATCTCCGAAGCGGCTGCGTGGCGCACATTGGCCGAGAACTCATCCACAGTCTGATAGACCAGGGCCTTGGTGGGGCACGCGCTCACACAGGCTGGCTCGTCGCGGTCGGGGCAGCGGTCGCACCGATAGGAGCGGTGGGTCTCCAGATGCCTGCCGATGACGCCATAGGGGCACACCATTACGCACGTCCAGCAGCCGATGCACTTGTCCTCATCGGTGATGACAACCCCCTCGGCGGTACGGCGGATGGCACCGCTGATGCAGGCATGCATGCAGGGCGCGTCTTCGCAGTGGCGGCACAGCACAGGCAGCTTGTGGTCCGGTTTGACCCATTCCACGTAGACGCGGCGCTTGGGCACAGGGTGCTCAAAGATCGCCCCGAACAGCGTCTTGCTCTTGGAATGCTCCACGGCGCAAGCGATTTCGCAACTGTGGCAGCCCATGCAGCGGTCCAGACGCACGAAAATCTCTTTCATGGCCCACCCCCTAGATACCCAGGGCGCGGCGCTTGGCAGCAACATGGTCAACAATCAACGCTGCGGCCTTGAACGGATCCGGCTCCACAGCGAATTTGCCGCCCACGACGCCTTCCGCGCCTGCGGTCAGGAGTTCCACCACACTCATGCTGCCGAGCACCGGCGGGGCAATCCCAAGAACGGTGTAGATACCCGATGCCACCACGTAGGCGCCAATGCTCACGGCCTTTTCGCTCATCCACTCGGGCGCGGCTCCGGCCACCGGCAGGTCGCTGATGTCCACGCCCAGCGCGTTGGCGATGGCGGCGCAGGCCACCAGGATGCGGCTGATGTCCACGCACGACCCCATGTGGAGCACCGGCGGGATGCCCAGCGCCTTGCACACGGCTTTCAGCCCGTCGCCTGCCATTTCCGCGGCTTCGGGGAGCAGCAGCCCTGCTTTGGCACAGGCGATAGCGTTGCAGCCGGTGTTGACCACCAGGATGTTGTGCTTGATCAGTTCCTTGACCAGGTTGATGTGGCCATAGTCGTGCTGGATTTTGGGGTTGTTGCAGCCGACCACCGCGACAATGCCCTGGATGGCTCCGCTCTTGATCGCTTCCAGGAGCGGGTCAAGCGTGCCGCCCAGAGCGCCCACGATCGCTTCCACGCTGAACCCGGCCATCAGCGCCGACTTCTCCTTGGGGATGTGGACCTTGTCCTTCATCCGGTTGGGGAATGCCTCAATGGCGGTGCGGACGATCTGCTTGGCGGTCTCAAAGGCGTGTTCCTCGTGGAACTCAATGTGCGTGGCTCCAGGGAACTTGGCCTTGTACGAAGTGGATATGAACTTGGTGTGGAAGCAGCCTGCCAACGGCCCGAGGGCCGGCATGATGCACTGAACGTCCACAATGACGGCTTCCACCGCGCCGGTCATGATCAGCAGTTCCTGTTGCAGGAAGTTGCCGGCCGGCGGGATGCCGTGGCGCATGAGCACTTCGTTGCCGGTGCAGCAGGTGCCCACCAGTTTGATGCCTTCCGCGCCTTTGGACTTCGCCAGGGCCACCAGTTCCGGATCCTGGCTGGCGGCGACGATCATCTCGGACAGCGTGGGCTCGTGGCCGTGGACGAGGATGTTGACCATCTTCTCATCCAGCACGCCCATGTTGGCCTCAGACCAGATAGGCTTGGGGGTGCCGAAGAGAACGTCGGAGAGTTCGGTGGCGATCATGCTGCCGCCCCAGCCGTCGCCAAGGCTGGTGCGTAGGCCATGCAGAATGAGATTGACGGCGTCGTTGTCCACGCCGATGTGGGTGCGGTGCAAGCACTCTACGATTTCGCGGTCAATGCCGCGCGGATCTATGTTCAGTTTCTCCCACAGCGCCACGCGCTTGGCGGGGGCGCGGCGCGTGAATCGGATGGGGCCTTCTTGGTTGCCGAACTCGGCGTAGGCCGCCTTGCCCAGATCAAGCGCAATCTCTTCTTTGGTGCGGCCTTCGGTGGGGATGCCGTACTCTGCGGCCAAGCGGTGCAGTTTGGCGACGTCTTTGATCTCATAGCCGCCGCCCTTGCCTTTTGCTGTGAGGACGAGGGTGTGGGCAATATCGCGCCCGTGGTCCGAGTGGGCGGCGGCGCCGGCGGCAATCATGCGCAACAGGTTTCGGGCCACGATGATGTCGGCCGTGGCTCCGCACACGCCCTTGGTGGGACCATCGCCGAAAAGGTCAATGCGGCAGGGCCCCATGCTGCAGTTGCGGCAGCAGACGCCGGTCTCACCGAATCCACACTGGGGTAGTTGCTTCTGGTAGCGGTCCCAGGCGGTTTCCAGATGGGCTGCCTCTGCAACCGCCAGCATGTCGTGCACAGTTGGGTCAATGCTTTTCTTCAGAATTTCTTCCTTCATTGGAATCGCTCCTTTGACTGCATTTTCTTCAACTTCGCACAGAGATACGCCGGACTGGATACGAGCAACGGGAGACTGTATTTTCCTGGCTACACCTCCTTTCCGCGCACAGTTGTGCGACATGGCTGCAGGCGGGAAGCGTACTACGGTCAATAGGCCGGGCTCGTGTAGATCCGGGTCGTCGGATTGAGCGTTACTTGCCAGCGGTGAAGGCGGCGCGGGCACTGCCATCGGCTGTTAATGTTCGGGGTCTCTACAAACACTATAGCAGAACTACGAGAACCTGTCAAGGGTTTTTGACAAGATTTGTGGGGCAAGGGCGAAGTTACGATTGCAGGATCGGCTACCGCGTGTGGGCTAAGCATGATCGCCGCCCGACGTTGAAGCGGTCGGGCGGCGATGCCGCATGACGCCGCGCACCCCAAGCCATCCCGAATGGCAAGGGATGCCGGCCCTCTGCGTGAAGTCTGGGGCACGAACGGTATGTAGCCCTGCGACGCACCTCACAGGTGTGTCGCAGGGTGGCTATCACATCCTGGACTTCCGCGTGCCGGTCTCAATCCGCTTCCAGGCCACCACCACGGCCACGGTCAGGATGGCGGCGAGCGCCGCCTCGGGCAGGCCGTTGGCGATGGCGATGGGCGGGAGCGCGGCCCAGGGCAGGTGGCCGAACAGCCCGATGGCGCTCAGCACCAGGACGGTGTTTGTCAGTGTGCCCAGGATGCCGGCCACAACGAGCGCCAGCGGCTCGTTGACGTTCTTCAGCGCCTTGTACCCGAGCCACGCCACGACGCCGATGAACAGCCGCGGCAGCACCGAGATGACCGGATTCTGGAACCACACGTCCACCGGGCCGGTGGGGGCGAGGACAGCCTGGAGCAGGCTGAACAGGCCGAAGATGAGGCCGATGGCGGTGCCGACCACAGGCCCCTCCAGCACGGCCCCGATGATGACCGGCACGTGCATGATGGTGAGCGCCGCGCCCGCCACCCACGGGATGAACCCCAGGTGGGTCCAACCCAGGAAGACGGCGAGCGCGCCCATGACGCCCGCGATGACGATTTTACGCGCGGGGGTTGACTGTACGACGGCTTCAGTTGACATAATCGCCTCCTTTTCCCTATCTCCAGATGGTGGATATCGCCCGCCAGACGAGGGTGTCGGCGGAACCGATGCCGGCAGCCATCACCGCCGCCAGCACGACGACAACCAGTGCGAGCAGCGCGTAGTCTGCCGTGCGCGCGTGGAAGTGCACCAGGTGGGTGCGCCCCTTGCCGCCGGTGTAGCAGCGCGCCTCCATGGCCAGGATGAGGTCCTCGGCGCGCTGGAGCGTGGCCAGGATGAGGGGCACGAGCAGCGGGATGAGTTTGCGGAACCTGCGGACGAAGTTCCAGCCGCGCCCCGCGCCGAAGTCCGCTCCGCGCGAGGCCTGGGCCTTCATCAGGCGTTCGGTCTCCTGGGCCAGGAGCGGGATGAACCGCAGCGCGACGTTCAGCGTCAGGGCGAACTCGTGCGCGGGCAGGCCGATGCGCTGGAGCGGCCGCAGCAGGTGCTCGGTGCCGTGGGTGAGTTCGGTCGTCGTGGTGGTGAACGAGAGCAGGCTCAATCCCCACACGAGGGCCGAGAACTTGGCGAAGAGGAGCGCCACGGCCAGCGCGTCGCGCGCGGTGAGCGTGATGAACGCCCAGTGCCAGTACACCGTCGTGTTGGCGTCGTTCTGCGGGATGGCGATGGCCTGGAAGATGCCCAGCAGGGCCAGGAACGGCAGCATGGGCTTGATGCCCGAAAGCGCGTAGCCGATGGGAATCCGCGCGACGGCGAAGCCCGCGACCACGAGCGCGAGCGCCAGCGTCAGCCCCGCCAGGCTGGACGTGGCGGTTACCGCCAGGACAAGCAGCATCCCCGCCACCAACTTCACGCGCGGGTCGGCGCGGTGTATGGGCGATGCGGTGGGCAGGTATTGCCCGAGCGTTACCGTGCGCAGCAGTTCAAACTCGGACGCGCTCATCGGCAAGCCTCACAATCGCATGGGCCAGTTCTTCCAGAGTCAGCACGTTCGTTGGAATCGGGTAGCCACGTCGGGCCAGCGCGTGCGCCAGGGCCGTCGCCGTAGGAAGCCCCAGCCCGAACTCCGCCAGTAGGTCGGCGTTGGCGAACGTGTCGCGGGTTGCGCCGACGTGCGCGATTTGCCCGTCCGCGACGATGTACACCCGGTCGGCCAGCAGCGCCACGTCGTCCATGTTGTGCGTGGTGAGCACGATGGTGCGGTCGGAGGTGCGCCACTGACGGAGCAGTGCGATCAGGTCCTCTCGGCCCCTGGGGTCCAGACCTGCGGTCGGCTCGTCCAGCGCCAGAATCTGCGGCTCCAGCGCGAGCACGCCCGCAAGGGCTAGCCTGCGCCGTTCGCCGCCGCTCAAGGTCAACGTGAGCCGATCTTTGTACGCCTCAAACGGAAGCCCAACGGCGTTCATCGCTTTGCGGACGCAGTCCCGCGCCTGGTCAATGGACGCCCCGAATGCCAGCGGGCCGAAGGCGACATCGTCGCCCGCGTACCGCTCAAACAACTGCAATTCGGGCTGCTGGAACACCAATCCCACGCGCTTGCGCAGGGCGCGGACATCGGCGCGCGGGTCCGTGAGGTCGTGTCCCAGCACGCGGGCGCGGCCAGAGTCGGGGCGCAGCAGGCCGTTGAGGTGCTGGAGCAGCGTGGATTTGCCCGAACCGGTCGGCCCGATAATGGCGACGGTCTCTCCCGCGTGGGCCTGCATGTGCACGCCGCGCAGGGCGTGGGCCTCCAGCGGCGTGCCCCGCATGTACGTGTAGTGCACGTCTTCCAGCGAAATCCACGGGTCTACCGCGCCCTCGCCCGACAGGGGAGCGGCTGTTGCGTTGTCGCTGCGGCTTGCCGTGGCGGGTGAGTCTTGGGCGGTTCGCGGCGCGGCGAGGAATCGGTGCACCGCGTCGGCAAACGTTTCCGGGTGCAGGATGTCGGTCGGGAAGTCGGGCCAGCGGTCGGCGAGGAGCCGCGACAGGCGGGCCACAGGGGGCGGCTCCAGCCCGCACCGGTGGAGCACCTCGGCGTCGGCGAAGACCTCGGCGGGTGTCCCTTCGGCGGCGATGCGCCCGTCGGCGAGGACGACGATGCGGTCGGCCTCGGCGGCCTCGCTCATGGAGTGCGTTACCGCGATGATGGTGGTGCCTGCGTCGTGGAGCCGCCGCACGGTGCGGAGCAACTCGGCCTTTCCGGCGGGGTCCAGCATGGCTGTGGCCTCGTCCAGCACCAGGCACAGCGGGTTCATGGCGAGGGCGGCGGCAATGGCGAGGCGCTGCTTCTGCCCTGCCGACAGCAGGTGCGAGGCGCGGTGGGCATGTTCCTCCAGCCCCACGGCGGCCAGGGCCTGGGCGACCCGCGCCGGCAATTCCGCGTCGGGCACGCCGAGGTTCTCCGGCCCGAAGGCGACGTCGTCCTCCACGATGGTGGCCACAATCTGGTTGTCGGGCACCTGGAACACCATCCCCACGGTGCGGCGGATGTCGCGGGTGTGCGCGCGGTCGCGGGTGTTCCAGCCGTTCACCCACACGTCGCCGTGGTCGGGGACGATGAGGGCGTTCAGGTGGCGGGCGAGCGTGGACTTACCCGACCCGTTCGCGCCGACGATGGCGATGTACTCGCCCGGGCGCACCGTCAGGCTCACCCCCGTCAGTGCGGGTTTCCCCGTCCCTGCGGGGTACGTGTAGGTTACGTTCTCCATGTGGATGATGGGGTCCGTCATGTTCACCCCAAACAAATCGCGGGTCCCGGCAACCGGAAACCCGCGATGAAAAGACCGATCCTACGGTCGTCTCGGTCGCGTTGGATCCAAGCGCCTGGGATCTGCGAAGTCTATTCGTTTGTGTATCAGGCTCACCCCCGTTACCGGTGGGTGGCGACATCAGTATAGCATGGATTGGCGAATCTGTCCAATTGAAGTGGCGGGGATTCGGCTTCTGGGGCCGCGCACTACGCCTTTGCGTCGGCCAGCAGCGCCTCGGCCTGGGCCAGGACCTTTTTCGTCTTGTCGGCGGCGGGCAGGTTCCCCTGCCGTGTCAGGTCCTCCGCGATGAGGCGCATGGCATCCACCAGTTCGGCCGTAATCATCGCCGCGTTCTCCCGCAGGATTTGCAGCGTGCCGTCGGGGTACGGGGCGGTCAGCAGGCGGTTCAGCAACTGCACCTCTGGCGGCGCGGCCTCTTGAATCAGGCGAATGGCGATGTCCCCGATTTGCTCCATCTTGGCGACCCACTCTGGGTGGCCGTCGCGCTCGGCGGCGTTCAGGTTGGCGCTCAGCACGACGAAGAACGCCTCGCTCATCTCGTTCAGGTGCTCGCGAAGGTAGGCTTCGGGATCTTCCGCCTGGAGCGCGCCGCTGAGGAGCGATGTGGCCTGATTGATGACCTGCTTGGATGCGGCGTCCATCTCCTCGGCCACCCGCACGATGCGCGCCCGCATTTCGGAAAGGCGCTTGGCCTTGGCCTCGTCGCCCTGGGCCTTGGCCGCCTCCATCTGGGCGGTGATTTCCTGGAAGAAGGTGTAGTCCATGAGGGGCCGCCCGTAACTCACCAGCGTTCGGAACTCCTCGTCGTCCTGGGCATCGTCCAGGAGGGCGACCAGACCCTCGCGGCTGAGCAGCCCTTTGCTCCCCTCGCCCGCGATTTCCTCGCCCACGGGGATGCCGAATTCCTGCATCAGGCGCATGCCGAGCGAGTTCAGCACCTCAGCCACGCGCTCCTGTCCGTTCGCCTGGGCCGCTTCTGCGGATGCGACCAGCGTCTGGAAGAAGTCGTAGTCAATCTTGTCGCGGTTCTGGTCCAGCACCTGCTGGAATGCCTCGGGGTCTCTGGCCTGCAACATCTCGTTGATGAGGTCCACGTGCGCGCGCTGGGCGTCCATCATCTCTTTGGTAACCCCATCGGCCTGCAAGATGGCTTCGGCCATGCTCTGCATGGTGAAGAACATCTTGGGCTGCAGGAGGTAGGCTTTGCGCTGCTCTGGCGGGAGCGAGTTCATCACGGCGTTGGTCAATTCGCCCAGGACCTTCTGTCGCTCGGTCTCGTTGGCACCGAAGGACGGCGGCATGTAGGCCAGCAGCAACTCCTTGGATCGGTCGTGGTACACGAAGGGCAGGTTCAGCGCGCCCTCTGCTCCACAGGCGGGACAGCGGGCGATGTTGACGCGCCCCGACAGAAGGCGGGTCTTGGCCGTGGGGTCTTTCTCCAGGTCCAGGATGCGCTCGGCGGTCGCGCCGAACTGGTGTCCACATCGGCTGCAGGTCGCGGGGGTGATACCCTGGTTCAGCATTTCTTGATTCCTTTCGTCGCGCGGCAGATGGTGCGGTTTCAGGCCGCCCCATCGCGTGTATTGGGATGGAGCGCCTTGCGGCGGGCGCTCCGAATCGCTCACAACACATCGGCCTGCGAAGGACGCAGGCCTGGCGTGAGTGTACGTCAGGACGCCGAAAATGTCAATTTGCGTTCCACACTACCGAAGCAGGTTCAGCCCCTGGTCCAACGCCAGCCGAATCCAGCGGGCGAAAACCGTTGGGTCTATGGCATACACGATGGCGAACGACGTTACCAGGATGATGCCCGCGAGCCATTTGGTGTAGCGCCCGCGCGTTCGCACAATGAGGATGAGCGCCAATACGGCCATGATGGCCGGGCCGACGACTTTCACGTCGCCGATGGGGACCTCGTACCCCGCCACGTACCGCTGTTCCTCGCCCAGGAACGACGCCAGGTCAAACTGGATGCCCAACGCCACGAGGAGGACCTCGGCGACGAGGACGAGCAGGAGAACCCACGACGCCCAGCGTGTGGACTCGCCTTCGGTGCGATAGACCTCATACACGGCGGTTGGGATGAGCAGCAGGATGGTGATGAGCGCGTTTGAGCGCAGGATTCCCAGCACGATGCCGACCAGTGCGATGACGCCGAGGATGGTGCAAATCGTGCCTGCGTGTTTCGTTGGTTTGGCCAAGGAATCTCCTTTCGTGGGGCTATGGGTGGCTGTTGCCCCCTCTGCCGCCTATTGCCGCGGTCGCGGCGCGGTGAACCCGATGAAGAATCGCGGAATCTCTCCCAGGTTGTACTCGGCCCGCGCGCTGTATGAGATGGGGTTGTTGCCTGCGTCCAGGATTTTCACCCGTTTGACGTCGGCCCAGGTCCCTGGCAGCGGGCCGAAGGCGGTCTGGTCCAGCGGCGCAACGGTGCCCAGGCGCGCGTCGCCCAGCCAGATGGTGGCCTCGCTCTGGGAGTAGTTCCTCACCACCAGCAGGAAGACACCCTTCACCGACGCGGGACAGGCATCGTCCCCCTCCTGCGGGATTCGGACGAGGATGACGGGCTGGGTGTGCCCTTCCAGGCGCTGCGGTTGAATTTCGGCTTGGGCCAGCGCGGTGCCGTCCCCGCCCCGCACCGACACGCGGAACCCCTTGCCCGATGGGGTTGCAGGCCCCGCGATGGACGCGATCTGCACGGAGCACGGTTGCAGTTCGTACACGAGGCTGTCGTACAGGGTAACGGCGATGCGCTGGTCGGTGTGATTCTCTATCACCAGGTCGTAGGTCGTGTCGCACGCAGCGAGGATGCCCACTGCGACGATGAGGAGGGCCGCTACGGCGAGTCCTCTCGCGATCTTGCCCGCGCGCATCACTGCGACCTCCCGCCGACCCACACGATTTCCCATATCGGGGGCAGCCAGGGATTCCACTCGTAAATCTGTTGCACCTCTACCCCCTGCTGTTCGTATGGGTTGTTGTCCCAATTGTACAGCCCGCCCTTCAGGTAGTTGGGGACGTAGCCGATGCCCTTGTGGCGGTACTGGAGGACGTGGGTGTACTCGTGCATGAGGAGCGGGCGGTTGTTGCGCTCGCCTTCCAGGATGAGAATCGTGTTGCCCCACGTCCAGCCGGTGGTGTTGGGCGGGATGCCGCCGGCGGGGAAGTTGCGGACGTAGGCGATGCGGGTTCCGTCGGGCCCGGGTTCCAGTTTCCACAGCGCCAGGAACGCGCCGATGCCGGAGTAGAACCCCGTGCCGTGCCCGCCCGGCTTGCCAATCTGGCTCAACAAGTCGCCGCCCAGCAAGTCCACGAGCCGGTAGTACACCTGCCAGTCGCGCTCCAGCCACTCGCCGTTGGGGCCGGTGCCCGGGTAGCGCAGGGAAAGGAGGTGATCCTGCCAGTCTTGCTCGTTGGGGTCGCGCCCGTGGGTTGCGCGGAAGTCGGCGACCCAGTCGGGGTCGGGCGTCGGGGGTTGGCTTGCGCCCACGTCGTGGCGCACGACCAGCGGTCTGGATGCCGGCAGTGCCCGAAAGATAACCCGGTTGCGAGTCGCAATCATCGCGTTCCTCCTGGCCCGCGCCGCACTGTGCGGCGGGTTCCGAATGCATTGTACAGCACAATCAACGGCGCGTAAAGCAGTTGCACAATCCCGCCAAGCCGTCTATACTTGCCGCGAAGACCTTTGCACGACAGGAGGATGTTACGATGGACTGGGGGATGCGGAATCGGCTGGCGCAGTTGATCCAGCCGGACGGGCACTGCTTTTTCCTGCCGATTGACCACGGATACTTCCAGGGGCCGACGCGGCGGCTGGAGAAGCCGGGCGAGACGGTGAAGCCGCTGCTGCCTTACGCCGACGCGCTGTTCGTTACACGCGGGGTGCTGCGCGCGTGCATTGACCCGGCCAACACCAAGCCCATCATCCTGCGCGTGTCGGGCGGCACCAGCATGGTGGGCAAAGACCTGGCCCACGAGGGCGTTACCACGTCCATTGAGGACATTATCCGCCTGAATGCCGCGGCGGTGGGCGTTTCCATCTTCGTCGGGAGCGACTACGAGCACGAGACGCTGATGAACCTGGCGAACCTGGTCAACGCCTGCGAGAACTACGGCATTCCCGTCATGGCCGTTACGGCGGTGGGGCGGGAGTTGGAGAAGCGCGACGCGCGCTATCTGGGCCTGGCCTGCCGCATTGCCGCCGAACTGGGCGCGCGGGTGGTGAAGACCTACTGGTGCGAGGACTTTGAGAAGGTAGTGGAGGGGTGTCCGGTGCCGGTGGTGATGGCCGGCGGGCCGCGCTGCGACACCGAGCGCGAGGTGTTTGACTTCGTGTACGACGGGATGCAGCGCGGGGCCATCGGCATCAACCTGGGGCGCAACGTCTGGCAGAACGACCACCCCGTGGCGATGGCGCAGGCTCTGCGGGCCATCGTGCACGAGGGCGCGACGGCGGACGAGGCCGAGGCGCTGTTCCACCGCCTCGTGGCGGGATGACCTGGGTTGCGGGTGTAGAGGATGGACGCATTCGCCAGAGCGAAGGAACTGCTGCGCGAATTCAAGGGCAATCACTATGCCTTCGGCGTGGGCGCGCTTGGCCGCACGGGGGAGTTGGCGGTGGAACTGGGCTCGCGTGCCGCTCTCGTGCGGCCACGGTCCCATGGCGCCGATGTGGTGCGTCAGGTGGTGAAGTCGCTGGAGGCGGCGGGGGTGCGCGTCGTGGGCGAAATCACGGGCGCGGCCCCCAATGCGCCCCGCGGAGACGTGGCACGCATCGCGGAGGAGTTGGCCCAACTTGTGCCCGATGTGGTCGTCGCCATCGGGAGCGGGAGCACGCTGGATGCGGTGAAGGCTGCCTGCGTGCTGTTGGCGCTCGGCGGAGCGATAGACGACTACTTCGGCGTGGGGCGGGTGTCCGAGCGGCTGGATGTGGAGTGCGTACAGTTGACGCCGATGCTGGCCGTGCAGACGGCGGCCAGTTCGGGCGCGCACCTGACGAAATACGCCAACATCACCGACCCGGGCAGCGGCCAGAAGAAACTCATCGTGGACGAGGCCATTGTGCCACCGCGCGCCGTGTTTGACTACGGCGTTACGCGGTCCATGTCCGCCGAGTTGACCGCCGATGGCGCGGTGGACGGGATGTCCCACGCACTTGAGGTGCTCTACGGTTCGGTGGGCAAGCCCTACTACGCCAAGATGGCCGAGATCGCGCGGCTGGTGTTCCTTCTCACGGTGCTTTTCACCGAGCGCGCGCAGCGGCGTCCCGACGACATGGAGGCGCGCACCGCATTGGGCCTGGCGACGGACCTGGGCGCGTATGCCATCATGTTAGGCGGGACCAGCGGCGCGCACCTGACGAGTTTCTCCCTGGTGGACATCCTGAGCCACGGGCGCGCGTGCGGCCTCATGAATCCCTACTACGCCGTGTTCTTTGCGCCGGCGGTGGAAGAACCGCTGCGCATCCTGGGCCAGGTCTTGCGGGAGGCGGGCTACACGTCGGCGCAGGTGGACCGGTTGCATGGGCGCGACCTGGGGGTGGCGGTCGCCGAGGCCATGATGGCATTCCACAAGCGCATCGGGCTGCCGGTCGCGTTGCATGAGGTGCCCGGTTTCTCCGACGCGCACATTGAGCGGGCCTTGCGCGCGGCCAAAGATCCGCAATTGCGCATGAAACTGGAGAATATGCCCGTGCCTTTGACGGCGGAGATGGTGGACGCGTACATGCGGCCCATCCTGGAGGCAGCCCGCGACGGGGACTTGGGTCGCATCAAGTTGGTGAACTCGGGGGATTGAGGGGGCCATGAAGGTGCGGCTGGCGTATGGCAAGCACGGGCTGTGGGTGGACCTGCCCGACCACAACGTTACGGTGGTGGAGCCGCGGTACGTGCCCGGCGTGCCCGACGAGGCGGAAGCCATCCGCGCCGCGCTCCGTGCGCCCATCGGATCGCCGCCGCTCAGGGAGTTGGTGAAGCCATCGGACACCGTTGCCATCGTGTTCAGCGACCTGACGCGCCCCCAGCCGCGCGACCGGATGCTGCCCATCCTGCTGAACGAGATCGGCCATGTGCCCCGCGCCAACATCGTGCTCATCAACGCCCTGGGCACGCACCGGCCCAATACGCCGGACGAACTCGCCGCGATGCTGGGCCGCGACATTGTGGAAAACTACCGCGTCGTGCAGCACGACGCCTGGGCGCGGGATTTGGTGTACTTGGGGCGCACGTCCTACGGGCACGAGGTCTCGGTGAACGCCGAGTACATGCGGGCCGACGTGCGCATCCTCACGGGATTCATAGAGCCGCATTTCTTTGCGGGGTTCTCCGGTGGGCCGAAGGCGGTGCTGCCCGGAATCGCGGATGCAGGGGCGGTGCTGGGCAACCACGATGCGCGCATGATTGGCGACCCGCGCGCCACCTGGGGCATTACCGAGGGCAATCCGGTGTGGGAGGAGATGCGGGAGGTGGCGCTGATGACCGCGCCGACGTTCCTGCTGAACGTTACGCTGAACCGCGACAGGCAGATTACCGGCGTGTTCGCAGGCGACATGCTCCAGGCCCATGCCGTCGGGACCAAGTTCGCCGCCGAGGCTGCCCTTGTGCCCGTGCCCCAGCCCTTTGACATCGTGATCACGAGCAACTCCGGGTATCCGCTGGATCTGAACCTGTACCAGGCGGTGAAGGGGATGTCGGCGGCGGCCCAGGTGGTGAAGCCGGGCGGCAGCATCATCGTCGCCGCCGAGTGCTGGGACGGCATCCCGGACCATGGGGAGTTCAAGCGCCTGCTGCAACTGGCACCGACGCCGGGCGAGTTGCTGGAGGTCCTCGCCTCGTTTGAGCACCCCGTGCAGGACCAGTGGGAAGCCCAGATTCAGGCGCAGGTGCAGATGAAGGCCGACGTGTACGTGAGGAGCGACTACCTGGATGCCGCCACCCTGCGGAGCGTGATGCTCCAGCCGTGCGACTCCATAGAGGCGACGGTGGCGCAGTTGCTGGAACGCTACGGCCCCGACGCCACCCTCTGCGTTCTGCCCGAAGGCCCGATGACCATCCCCTACGTCAGCGGCCAGGTGTGAACAGCCTGCCCTGAACGAAAGTGGCCACTACGTTTCCCGCGCCGTCCAGCACCGCGAGGTTGGCGGCCAGTCCCGGCGACAACTGCCCCGTGCGGCCGTGCAATCCCAGCACGCGGGCGGGGTTCAGCGTCGCCATGCGGATGGCATCCGCCAGCGGTATGCCGATGAGCGTCGCCGCGTTGCGCACGCATTGATCCAGCGTGGCCACGCTGCCTGCCAGGCCGCCGTCCGGGAGCGTGGCGTGGCCGTGCTGCACGCGCACCGTCTGCCCCAGCCACCTGTAACTTCCATCGGGCAGCTCCGCCCCGGGCGATGCGTCTGTTACAAGTACGATGCGCTCTGCCCCCAGGCAGCGCAGGAGCACGCGCATGGCAGCGGGGTGGACATGGACGCCGTCGGCGATGAGTTCGGCGGTTGCCCCGTCCGAGGCGAGGACGGCCCCCAGGGCGCCCGGCTCGCGGTGGTGGAACCCGCGCATGGCGTTGAAGGCGTGCGTTACGTGGGAGAAAGGCCCGCGCAGGGCGGCAGCGGCCGTCTCGCAGTCGGCGTCGGTGTGCCCCATGGCGACGACCGCGCCCGCCTGCCGGAATCTCGCGGCGGCTTCGGCTGCACCCGGCAGTTCCGGGGCCAGCGTAACCATGCGAATCCAGCCGCGCCCCGCGCGAATCAGGTCGTCCACCTCGTCCAGATTTGGATTGCGGAGCCACGGCGAGGGGATCGCGCCCCTTCTGGCGGGGTTCAGGAACGGCCCTTCCAGGTACAGGCCCAGGGCTTCCGCGCCGCTTGTCCCCTGCGCCAGCGCGTCGGCGAAGGCGCGGACGGTCTGGCGCAGCGCATCCGCGTTGGGCGCGGTGAGGGAGCACAGGAAGCCCGTTACGCCGTGGCGCACGACCCACTCGGCATAGGCGCGGAGTTCGCCCGCGGCGTCGCCGCTCTCGCCGAATGCGATCCCGTTCCCGCCGTGGGTGTGGATGTCTATGAAGCCTGGGGCAACGATGCAGCCCTGCACGTCCATGCGCTCACCGCGAAAGCGGGGCGCGTCGCTGGCAGGGCCTGCGTAGGCGATGCGGCCGTCGTCCGAGATGAGGACTGCGCCATCGTCCACCTGCGCGGTGGGGGTGATGAGCGTGGCGTTGTGGAGCAGAAGGCTCATGGCTGCTGGCCTCAAGACCCAGGCCCTCGTCGCTTCGTGGTGCGGTGTCAGACCTGGCAGTGCGGGCAGATGTAACTCGTGGTGGAGCCGACCCGCAGTTCTTCCACAGGTGTGCCACAGGCCGGGCAGGGCTTCCCGGTGCGATAGCCCACCTGCAGGTGCTCGTGATACGTGCCCTTGTTGCCCCAGATGTCCTGCTCGCCGGGACCGCCGCCCCAGCGGATGCCCTCCTCCAACACGCGGCGGATCGCCCCGTGCAGCCGCTCCACGTCGGCGGTATCCAGCGTGTGGGCGGGGAGCAGTGGGTGCAGCCGCGCGTGCCACAGGATGTCCTGGACGTACACGTTGCCGATGCCCGCGATGAACGACTGGTCCAGCAGGTACTTCTTGATGGCCCCGCGCCGCCCCTTCAGCATCTCGGCCAGACGCTGCGGGGTGAAGTCCTCGGCCATCGGGTCGGCGCCGAGTTTGCCGATCTGGGGGTGCGTGTTCAACTGTCCCGGCGGAACGACGTGCACGCTGCCGAACCACCAGAAGTGTATCCAGAGTTGCGTGCCATCGGACAGGCGGAACACGACGCGCTCGCGCGTGGGGTCGGGTGTCTCGTCCGCGCGATGCAGTCGCACCTCGCCTCCCATGCCCAGGTTCAGCGCCAGGGTGTAGCCGCCGTCCAGCGTTGCCAATGCCCACTTGCCCCTCTGCCCGACTTCACGGAACGTTCGCCCCACGACGGCCTGGCGGAAGCCCTCCGGTGGCAGGTTCACGCACTTGGGCTGATTCACCTGCGCGTCGGCGATGGTGAGGCCGTGCAGGGCTTGGTTCATGCTGCGGGCCAGAATGTAGATGTCGGGGTATTCGGGCATGATGCCTCCTTGGCCTCGGTGCTCGTATCCTGGCCTGGACGTGGTCGTCCGCGCCCAGGCGAGGTGGGCGTGCGTCTAAAAGATGACGGCTCCTACGATGTATGGCAGGAGCGCCAGCATGGCCAGCGCCGGATGTCCGCGCCTTGTCGTGTTGCGGCTGTCCCAACTGAACAGGTACAGGGCCAGGCCGAAGGCCAGGATGCCACCGGCTACAAGGATGCCTACGGCAGCCCAGGGCTGGATGTCAGTCGTCTGTCCCTGGGCCAGCCCTTGGAATGCGTGCATCGCGTAGGTGGAAGGCAAGAGCATTCCCACCTTGCGGAGAGCCACGGGGAGCATGCTTGTTGGCACCATCATCCCGCTCAACATCATGGACGGCAGGTAGATGAGTTGTGACCACAGGATGGTTACTCGGGTGTTCGCCGATACGACGCCGATGAGCGCGCCCAACCCCGCACAGGTGAATGCCGCCAGCACACAGAGTAACGCAAAGGCGAGCCAGTTGACCGGCGCAGGGGCGCTGAACAGCGGTTTGGCCGTCAGCGCGATGACGAAACAAGCGATGATGGCATGGAAGGCGGTGGTCGTCGCCGGGATGCTCAGGATGGACAGCGAGGGCACGCCGTTGATCTTGAACGAACGGAAGACGCCGTTCTCTCGCCCTTCCACCAGCGGGTTGGGCAGCCCAAGCACTGTCGCCGACAGAATGGCGAACACGGCCATGGCTGGGATCATGGTCTGAATGAACAACGGGTTGATTTGCCCCATCATGACGCCCATCATCACGTAGAACCCCAGGGGGAACAGATAGTTCAGCAGCAGCAAGTTCTTGTCGCGCAGGCCGGTGCGGAACTCAAAGGCGAAGTGGGTTGCGAATGCTCTCATCGGGCTCCTCCGCCGTTGGTGATCTCCAGGAACCGCTCCTCCAGCGTGGGCCGCTCCACTCGCAGGTCAATCAGGGGGTCGCCATTGGCTTCAATGTGGGCAAGGATGGCAGAGAGGGTTGCGCCAACGCTTGTCGTAAAGTACACGACGTAATCCTCCTGAACAGTCTTCCGTGCGACACCGGGAAACGCAGCGTCGGAGCGGGTAAGGCTTCCTTTCTCTGTTCGTACGGACACCTTGGTGAAGCCTGACCCGGTTGCCGTCAGTTCGCGCGGCGTGCCGATAGCGGCGATCCTCCCGCGCAGCAGGATGGCGACGCGGTCGCACATCTTCTCGGCTTCGGCCATGTCATGCGTGGCAAGGACGATGGTCGTCCCCGTTGCGCGCAGTTCGCGCATCATCTCGTGCAAGTCTATTCGCGTTGCCACATCCAGCCCTGCTGTTGGCTCGTCCAGGAACACGACAGGTGGATTGTGGGCGACGGCAAGCGCCAGCGAAAGCCGCCGCTGTTGGCCGGTGGACAGGGTCGCGTACTGAGCCGACATTTTCTCGCTGAGGCCAAGCCGCTGGAGCAGATCCACGCGTTCGGGCACGCGGTGATACGCGCAGAAGAAACGCATCGCCTCGCGCACAGTCATGCTCCCAGGCAAGCCGGAGGTCTGGAGTTGTACGCCGATAATATCCCGCAATTTGTGGGCTTCTCGCGTCGGGTCTACGCCCATAACGCGCAGTGTTCCGCCGTCGGCAGACCGAAGCCCCTCCAGGGCTTCCAGCGTGCTCGTTTTCCCGGCGCCATTGGGGCCCAGTAGCCCGAAGATCTCGCCGCGACTCACCTCAAAACTGATGTTGTCTACCGCCACGACGGGGCCGTAGCGCTTGCGGAAGTTTACAACCTGAACAGCAGCCTCACTCAAACGGATTCCTCCTCGCCTGCCGTTTTTCAATATACCTGCACCTGACCGCACAGGTTCAAAGGGGGGGCAGGCGTGCACTCGAAGGAACGCAGCCGGTCGCTTGTGGATTGGGCGGCGCGGCGGGTCGTACACACCACGCCGCGCCGCAGGGGGCAACCCTACCTATGGGTGATGCGCCCACAGCGCGTAGCGCGCCCAGTTGGGGTCGCCGCTGAGGTGGGCGTACTCCTTCTCCAGCCTCGCCTTGTGCCCCAGTTCCTCCTTGGCCAGTTCTTCAAACAGGATCTTCGCGTCGGGGTCATTGGTGCGCTTCACGGCGGCCTTGTAGAAGGCGGCGGCCTGCTCCTCCGAGCGGATGGCAATGGCGAGCGCCTCCTTTGCCGTCGTTGTCTCCACGATGTCGGCGTTGACCTCTCCGCCTCCCAGCGCCTGGATGATGGCATTGCAGAAGAAGGGGAGGTCGTCGGGCATCCGGGACGTGATGAGGTTCCCGTCGCGCACTACGGGTTCGTCCACCCAGGTCGCGCCGGCGTTCACCATGTCGTCCTTGATGGCGGGGACACTGGTTACCCGCCGCCCCTTGAGGATGCCGGCGGAGATGGGCACCCAGCCGGCGTGGCAGATGGCGGCGATGACCCCTCCGCGCTCAAAGACCTCGCGCACCAACTTGAGCACGGCGGGGTAGCGGCGCATGCGGTCGGGCGCGTAGCCGCCGGGGATGATGACCGCGTCAAAGTCGGCGCTGGACACCTGGTCGGCCGCTGCGTCCACGGTAACGGGGTAGCCGTGCTTGGATGCATACGTGGGGCTGCTGCCCGTGCCGATGATCTTGACCTCGGCGCCGGCCTCGCGCATGCGGAGAGCGGGGTACCACAGTTCCAGTTCCTGGTACATCTCCTCGGCCAGGACGGCGATGCGTTTGCCTTTGAGCGTCATTGCGTTACCTCCTTGTGTGTGGGATTTGCACGTTGGCGGTTGTAGTATACGCGGCATGGGGCAGGGGTGTCAATCCGCCGCCGATGCAGGGTGCATGTCGGTTTGGGGGCGAGCCTGCTGCGATGGGCAGCCTCTTTCGCCGCCTGACGTACAGCGATGGGTCTGCTTGACCTCACCTATTCCCACCCGGCCCTCCCCTTTCCTCTCCGCCCGCAGAAAAGGGGAGGGTGTGGGAAACGGCAATTCTCAACAGGCGCTGGCACCGAAACGCGAGGCACTCGCAGGCGGCTTTGACGTCCGAGCAGGGGCGTGCTATCCTGCGGCGCGGTTCGGGGCTGGGTCGTGTCGGTCATTTGTCAGTCGGGTGTGTCAATCTGGTGATGTGAGCCTGCCCTGGTGGCACTGGGAGGGGGATATGGGTGCACAGCGGTTTGGCAAGTACGTGGCGACGCGGCTCGTTCACCGTAGCGAGCGTGCTGAAGTGTACGAGGCAACGGACCCGGTATTGGACCGCCGGGTTGCTATCAAGGTTTTCCTCACACCTGCACCTCCTGGGGGACCTTTCGCGGACGCATTCCGGGCCGAGGCCGTGCGGATCGCTGCCCTGCGCCACCCCAACATCGTCCCGTTCTACGATTTTGACACATCGGAGGATGGGGCTCCGTTCATCGTAACCGAATACCTGAGCGGGGGCACGCTGCGCGACCGCCTCGCCGAGTTGCGGCAGGCAGGGCGCATGCTGCCCTTGCAGGAGGCAACGCGCATCCTGGACGGCGTTGCGGCGGCCCTGGATCACGCCCATGCCCACGGGGTGGTGCATGGCGCGGTGAAGCCGGGGAATGTGCTGTTTACCACCGCGGGCGAGCCCGTTCTCACCGACTTCGGCGTCGCCAGGACACTGGCCCGCCTCGGCGTCGGCGATGCGATCCCCGCCACGTACATGTCGCCGGAGCAGGCCGCAGGCGAAACGCCGACGGCTGCCAGCGACGTGTACTGCCTGGGGGTGCTGCTGTACGAAATGGTAACGGGGCACGTCCCGTTTCAAGGGCCGACTTATGAAGCGGTTGTGGAGCAGCACAAGGGCGCGCCCCCACCGCCCCCGCGGCAATTCGCCCCGGACCTGCCGGAGTCGGCGGAACCGGTGATCCTGCGGGCGCTGGGCAAGGACCCCGCCGAGCGTTTCCGTAGCGCGGGGGAACTGGCGCGTGCTTTCAAGTCCGCACTGACGACCAAACCTGCCCCGGCGCAGGGGGAAGCGCCTGCCAGGCCCAAAGAGGACTGGCTGGTGAAACTGGCCCGCATGGTCGGGGTGATCGCGCCGCTGGCAGGCAAGGCTGCGCCTTCGGTGCAGGAAGCCCCCAGCGACTTCCGCAGCCGGTTGGCGGTGATCCTGGGCATCATCAGCATCGTGTTCGCCGCGTACCAGATGGTGGGCCAACTGTTCAAGGTAATCCTGTCTCCCATCGCGCCCCTGACCAAGTATTTCCCGTATGTGATTGTGCCGCTGTTCCTGGCGGGCGCGGGGCTGGCGCTGGTGGCGGCGTTGCGGACGCCCGCAGGGGTGCGGCGCAGGCGGGCCTTTGCGGTGTTCGGCGTCATTGCGGCGGCGGGGCTGATCTGGGGCACATGGTCCGCATACAACCGCCTGCGCCCGCCGAGTGGCTACATCGTCGTTCTCGCGGATATCCGCCGAACCGACGCAACGCTGCCCTGGGTAGACTTCGCCGGGCATTTTGAGCAGTACCTTGAAAGCGAACTCACAGGGCTGGAGACGACGGTGCGGGTGGTGCGAACGCATGAGGCGTATGACAGCGCGGGCGCAGCACGGGCGGCGGGAGTGGCACACAAGGCCACCTTGGTCATCTGGGGGTGGTACGACTCGCGGGGTGTCAGCATCCGGGCCGAGGCCCTTCGCGTGCCAACCGTTAGCCACGAGGCCGTCGGCTTACCCCTCATCGGCCAGTCGCTGCTCTATGCCGTGTCGGGGGGACTGGTGGGCGCGCCCGAGGCGGGGGTGAGCGATGTGGCCCGCTTCGTCCGCGTGCCCGCGACCCTGACGGACTTTGAGGTGTTCGCCCTGAACGGCCCGCAACAGGTTGCCTACGTGTCCACGGCGATTCTCGGGATGGCTTTCTTCATCAACAAGGATATGGAACACGCCCTTGTGATGTTTGACAAGGCCATCGCCCATTCCGAGTCAGGCGGGGCTGCCATCGTCCGAGCGGATGCGGTTTACTTCCAGCGGTCGTATGTCCTGTACACCATGGGGCGTTTGGACGAGTCGGTGGCAGACTTGAGACGAGTGTTGACCTTGAAGCCCGATTCCTACGAGGCCCACTACAACCTGGCCATTGCGCTGGCGGAGGTGTGCACGCCCGCGCGCCAGTTGGACGCGGCCATCGCCGAGGCCGAGGCGGCCGTGCGCTTGCAGCCCGATGTGGCCGACGCGCACATGTTGCTCGGCGACCTGTACCGCCAGCGAGGGGCCTACGAGGACGCCCTGGCGCAATTCCAGCGGGCGGCGGAGTTGGCGCCCGATCGCCCTGAACCCTACGAACTTCTGAGTTCCGTGCAATCGGCCCTGGGCTTGACTGCCGATGCCGAGAAATCGCGCCGCACGGCCCTCGCCCTGCGGCAGAAGGCCGTGGGCGACAAGGCGGTGGATGCATTCCAGGCGCATCTGGGCTTGGCCGATGCCTACGTGGCGGCTGGGGAGTACGATAAGGCCATCGCAGAGTACCAGGCCGCCAGCACACTGAAGCCAGACGATTACCGCGTCCATTGGGGTCTGGGCAACGCCTATTACTGGAGCGGCAAGGCTGATCAAGCGGAGGCCGAGTACAAGGCATGGGCGACGGGCTGGCCGAAGGATGCCAACGCGCACCTGCTCCTGGGCCTTTTCTACATGGAGCACGCCAAGACCCAAGAGGCCATCGCCGAACTCAAGCAGGCTGCCGCGCTGGCGCCCTGCGACCCCTCGGCGCACTTGCTGCTGGCCTCCATCTACTTCGGACAGGAGGACTACGGCTCGGCCATCCACGCGCTTGAGCAAGCCCGTCGGATTGAGCCACAAGATGCCAGCACGTTGTACATGCTTGGGAATCTGTACTACTTGCAGGGCGATTTGGAGGATGCCCTGCAGCGGTTGCAGGACGCCGTTGCCCTGAAGCCCGACCTGGCCGAGGCTCACTATTCGTTGGGGCTTGTGTACTCCGACATGGGCGAGGATGAGCGTTCGGCATCGGAGCATGCGCTGGCGGTTCGGTACGCGCCTGATGACGCGGCCTACCACACGGCGCTGGGCAACGCCTACTGGCGGCTTCAGGACTGGGACAAGGCCGCCGAAGCCTACCGCAGCGCGCTCGCCCTTGAGGACAACCCCGACGTGCGGGTTTACCTGGGCGAAGTCTATGCCGAGCAGAAGCAGTACGATGCGGCCATCGCCGAGTATCAAAAAGCCCTCGCAGCAAATCCACAGTCCGCCCTCGCGTATGCGGCTCTAGGCGATGCCTACGTCCAGATGGGGAGGCTGCGGGATGCACTGGCCGCCTACACCGAGCAGGCCAAGATTGCTGACAGCGCGCCCCTGCGCCGCCAGATGGCCGTCTTGCACACCGTGTTGGGCGAGACGGACGAGGCTGTGGCGCAGTATGAGAAGGCCGTCGCGCTGGATGCGCAGGATTGGCAGAGCCGCGCTGCGCTGGGGAACTTGTACCTGCTGCTGGGGCGCGACGGCGAGGCGGAAACCGAGTACCGCGCGGCGCTGGCGGTGAACCCCAATTCGGCGGAAGCGCACTATGGCCTGGCGCGGGTGGCGTACCGCCGCTGCAACCTCAGCGACATGGAGCAGTCGCTGAAATCCGCTATCGCCGCGGCGCCGGGTATGGCGTTGTACAAGGCGGCCTTGGCATCGGCCTATGAAGCTAAGGGCCGCTCGGACGAGGCCGCCGCCATCTATCGGGAACTAGGCGCTGCTCCCGCCGAGGACGCGCTCGCCCATCTCTTTGCGGGCGACTACCTGCTGCGCCAGGATGACCCAGACGGAGCCGAGGCGCAATTGCAGTTGGTGCTGGGCGTGCCGAACATGCCGCCGCTTGTCCTATCGCTGACACATGGGCTGCTGGGAAAGGTGGAGTACGCCAGGGGTCGCCTGGTCGCTGCGACAAGCGAGTTCCAGGCTGCGCTGAAGGCGCTGCCCGTCAACGCCGAGGCCCAGCAGGCGCTTGGCGACATCGCCCTGCGCGGCGGTGATGCGGAGGGCGCGCTGGCTGCCTATGAGGCCGCGATTGCGCTGCTGCCGGATTACGGGCGGCAGGTGGCGGGCGATGAGGCTTCGCTGTCGGCGGTGAATCTGGAGATTCGGAGAGGGCTGGCGCTGGCACGGCGCGGAGCCACCGCCGAGTCGTCGGCTGCGCTGGATAAGGCGGTTGCCGTGGCACAGGACCTGGCGAATCGGATGCCCCTGTGGCCGCGCGCGCACTTCGTGTTGGCGCTGGCGTACCACGCGCAGGGGAACAGCGCCGGTGCCGAGGCGGAGATGGCCGCAGCGACCCAGTGCGATCAGTCGCTGGGTGCAGCATGGGCCAGGGCACAGGCGGACCTGGCCAAACTCCGGTGAGCCCGCGCTTCTGCCCTGCGATGGAGTTGGGTTCCGTCGGCTTGGTTCACCGCAGAGAACACAGAGAGCGCGGAGAATCCAAGAAATCTCTGCGGTCCCCGCGTGCTCTGCGGTGAGAACCCCCTTGTGCTCGGCGAGCGGGCAGTGCA
>JADBJK010000075.1 GCA_014874485.1 Chloroflexota bacterium | reverse complement strand
CGGTCTCCAGCCAGACAAGGACGGCTTTGTGAGGCTGTCCATCGCCGAGTTCAGTTTGTGAAGTAGCACCATTGGTTATTTAATGAAAATCGTGTAGATGATTGGGGGAGTATTCTCCCTATTTTATTAGAGATAATAGTCGGTGAGTCTTATGAGTCTTATGCAGAGCAATATGGTTGGGGTTACCCACCAAAAGGGAAAGATGGATATCCTTATACCAACCTTCCTCCGGACTGTTTTAATACCGATGCAATTGCTGATGCTGCCCAAAGAGGGGTAAAATGGTACGAAACTTATGGGAAAAACCTTCCTCCTCAAATTAGAGAACTCGCCGAAGGAGTGGCTAAAAGTTGGGCTGATGGTATAAAACATTGGGGTAGTTCCTGTCAACCCCAAATCCCCTTTGAGCCGTAATTTTCCCTTTCGGTTGCATGTGCGCTGCGGTGCAAATCGTGCGAAGCGGGCGACACCGCCCAACCTGCCCGTTGTCATTGCGCGCGACGCCATCCCCACGTGCGACGCACCTCCGAGGTGCGTCGCACGTGCATTCTCACGTCATTGCCAGCAAAGCATCTCGGTTCACGAGATTCTTCGCGGCTTCGCCGCTCAGAATGACAGTGTCCCGCGCGTCGGAAAACGCGGCGCCGGGGACTCCGCGGGCCGCGACAGGCCCCCGCCCGGTCGGCCCCCCAACAGGCCACGTGGGGATTCCCACCGAAATGCACACACTACCCGGAGCGCGTGCCTTGACGCCCATCGGCAAGATATGATAGAATACCACAGGCATTGGAGCACATCGCACATGCGCCGACCCCCGATCGGTACGTTCAACCAGGCGTAAGACCGTTTGAACCGTCGCACTCCCGCCTTCATCGCCCTCCCAGTATGTGGTCAAAGGAGGAACGGAAATGTTGTATCTGCTGGACTTCCATGTGGAGTATCCCGCCACGATGACCCAGAAGGACCTCTTCGCGATCTGGGCGCGGGAAGCCGACGCGGCCCTGGGGGCCAAGCAAGCCGGGGTCGTTGTGGACCTGTGGAAGTGCGTCGGCACGCGGCGTGTCGTCGCCGTCGTCAACGTGGACAGCCCCGACACCCTGGACCAGATCTTGCTGGACCTGCCCATCATGAAGGAGCATGGCCAGCACGTACACGTTGACGTAACGCCCCTGCGCCGGTACGAGGACTTTGCCGCCGACGTGAAGAAGCGCCTCGCGGGGTAGGCATCGCCACCGCGCAGGATGTGCTCGCGGAGAGGCCGCTCTGCCGTTGCGACGCGGGGTGGCAGTCTGTGGCCGCTGCCGGCGGCGACAGGACGGCGGCATGTGCAGCCGCGCCCTATCTATTGCAGCACACACCAACCCTACCGCATCAGGATAGGGAAGATGAGGCGGTAGGGATGTGAAGGCCACACGGGCGTGGCCGTCGGGATGGGTGTGGGCGTGGGCGTCGGGCTGCCGAGGAACCCGGCCAGGACGGCGACGGTGCCCAAACTGGCGCGGGCCATGGCGGTGTAGTACGGCACGTTGAAGGCGCTCACGCGGTCGCCCGTCGTGTGGTAGTAGGCGTTGAAATCCTGCCAGTCCTCAATGGCCAGCACCGCCGGGTAGCCGTAGGTCCAGAACGACGAGTGGTCGCTGGCGTAGATGGAGCCGGCCCGCTTGATCTCCGGCTCCAGCGGCAGGCCGTAGTCCGCAATGACGCCGGCGAAGGCCAGGGCCACCTGGTAACTGTCCTGTCGCATCCCCGCGTGGAGTTCCATGATAGGCGCCGCGTCGGAGTTCCAGGCCAGCATGTCCAGGTTCAGCACGCCCACGATGTCGGCGTTGGCGGCCCGCTGGAGCTGGGCGTAGGCCTTGCTGCCCAGCATCCCCTGCTCCTCGCCGGAGAAGTGGACGAAGCGAATGGTGTAGGCGAAGGCGTAGTGGCGCAGGATTTCGGCGGCGGCCATGACGGTGGCGGTGCCGCTGGCGTTGTCGTCGGCCCCTGGCGCCCACGTCATCGGCTGCTCCGATATATCGTCAAAATGGGCGCACAGGATGATGATCTTGTTCGGCTGCGTGGTGCCCGGGAGCGTGGCGATGACGTTGGGCCAGTTGCCATCGCCAAACCGCTGCACTTCCACGGGCAGGCCGATGCGCTGGTAAAACTCCACCAGGTACTGCGCCGCCTTCTCTATGCCGGGCGAGGCCGAGTAACGGGTCATGATGGTTTCGGGCGCGGGCGGATCGCCCAGGTACACCACCTCCTCGCCGCTGAGTTCGGACACGTAGCGGACGAGCGTCACGGAGGTCATCTGCGTCATCAGGTCGGCGATGGCAGGATCGTAAGCCGAAGGTTGCTGCGCGACGGCGGGGCCGAGCAGGACGGAGACGAGGGCCAGCGCGATCACCAGGACAGGCCAGCGACGGCGCGGGTTCGGCGGCACGTTGGGCACAGGCGAGAGCGTATCGGTCATGGCGTCGGTCTCCTTGCGCGAGGATTGTACTCTCGCCGGCGCGCGCACGCAAAACAGCCTGCGGCGCACGGAACCGGAGGACGCCCTGCCGTTCGGCTGGCATCAGCGCCTTCGGGGTAAGGGGACCGCCCCTCGTGCCCGTCCTGACGCCACCGCTATCTCAGCGTCCACCCAGCGAAGACCACCGGCAGCCAGATGCGCTCCACCGTTCCTGGCATGTGCGTGGGCGAAGGGCCGAGTTTAGATGTGGGCCTGGCGGTGAAGGTCGGCGTGGGGCTTGAGGTAGGCGTGCGGCTTGGGATGGAAGTTGGGGTGCGCGTGGGCGTGCGGGTTGCCTTGTTCGCGCCCCCTTACGCCGTCGCGGGCCGGCTATTGCCCCCCAACGCGAATCTCCTCGCCCAGCACGTACCGATCCAGCGGCAGGCGCGTCCCGTCCGGCAGGCGCGCGGGAAGGCGAGGCGCATCCCCCGGCCCGTACAGGCCCACCGCCAGGCGGTACGAGCCTGCGGGGACACTGGCCAGGCTCATCACAACCTCGTCCGAGACCACCTCGCCCGGCGCCCACTGGGACGTGGGGTACGCGCCGCCGCGCGGGGGCGAGTCCACCTGCGCAGCGATGCGCTCGGTCGCGGGGTCAAACAGATGCACGAACACCGTGCGGTCGGCGGCGGGCCGCGGCTGCGCCTGCCAGTGGAGCGTCAGGCGGAGCGTGTCCCCCTCCCGCCGCAGGTCATAGCCCAGCAGCGCGATTTCCTCGCCGAAGTTCACATCCGCGCGGCGGGCCATCGCGGGCACCGTGAACGTCCGCTCGCGCTCGCGGATGGTCAGCGGCGCGGGGTGCACGTAGGAGCCGACAACCTGCCCCGCTGCGTCCCCCAGGACGAAGGCCAGATTGTACGCCCCGTGAGCCAGGTGCAGCGGCACGTCCACCGTGTAGCGGCGCGCCAACAGCGCGTTGGCCGGGAGCGGGCCTTCGTTCAGCGGCGCGCGCGTCTCCCACACCACGTGCCCGGCCGAGTCGCGGAGTTGCACGCGCACCGTGTACGCCTGGGTCGGGGCAGCCAGCGCGGCCCACGTGGCGCGGACGGCCACCCGTTCGCCCTGCCACGCCTCGGCCTTCTCCACCCAGAGCGCGCTCAACGCCCACCCCGCGCCGACCCCAGCCACGATGGGGTACGTCTCGCGCACATCCAGCAGGCTCAACCGCACGCCCGGCACAGTCGCCGTGCCCAGCGCCGCCAGCGTATTCGCATCGTACAGCACAACCTGAAGCGCGTACTCCTCCTCGGTGGACAGGCCCGGCGGCAAATCCAGGTAGTGGCGATCCAACACCGGCTCGCCGGGCGCCCACAGTGCCGTCGGGCTGAAGCCGTAGTTGGGCTGGCTGTCGTGCTGGGCGAGAACCGTCCCCGCCGAGTCCAGCAGGCGCACCGAGACGGCGTAGTTCTGCGGGAGTTGCCGCGCGGCTTCCCACGCGAGGGCTACGGCGAGGCGGCCCGTCCCCGCCTGCGTGGTCTGCGCGTCGCGGAGGACGACATCGGGGCCAAACGCCCCCCGCAGCGAGGCTGTCGTGGGCAGTTGCGCCCCGCCCGACATGCGCACGGGCGCAAGGTACGTCTGGCCGATGCGATTCCCGCGCTCGTCCAGGGGGCTCAACTCCGCGCCGCCCGCCAGCAGGCGCACGCGCAGCAGGTAGGCCCCAGGCGGCAGCGTCGGCGGAATCTGCATGGCGTGCTCGCTCCGCCCGTCGGCAATCGGCGCGGTCGCCGTGGTCAGCACGTCGGGCACGCCGAACAGCGGCGCAGCCATGCCCTCCAAGGACACCTCCGCCTGCAGGCCGTTGGCAGCCGCGTTCCACTCCATGGCAACGGTGAGGGCATCGCCTGGGGCCAGCCGCTCGGCGGACAGGCGGTAGCGGAGCAGGCGCGCGCCGCCTTCGTAGGGCACGCCGCTGGGGTTGTGGCTCAGGTACGGGCCAGCCGCCCAATCCATGGTCAAATCATCGGGGGCGTAGCGGGGCGATGCCGCCGTGGTCGCCAGGCCGACCAAAGCCGCCAGGACTAGACCGACGGCCACGCCAAGCCCGACCCGCGCCCAGGCCCGCCGACGCAATCTCCAGGCGGCAGCCCCCACGCACGCCGCGAGCGCAAGGAGCGACACCGCTTCGGCCGCAAGCCGTCGCCCCATGCGCGCGAACCGCAGGACGACCTCGTGGCTCCCCTGCGGCACGGACAGCGCAATGGCCCCCCACCCTGGCTGCGGCCCGCATGGAACCTCGCGCCCGTCCACAAAGGCACGCCAGCCTGGGTAGTACAGCGTCGGGAAGACAAGCCGCGCTTCGGGCGAGCGCACGTCCACGCGCCACCGCTGGAAGGCGGAACGCCTCTCGCCTGCGAGGGCGGCATCGGCGTCGCCGTCCAGCACGCGCGGCAGGGGCACGCCGTCGCTCCACAGAGCCTCGCCCGCGTAGGGTCGCGGGCTGGCGGCCTGGGGCAGGTACTCGGCGCGCACGGTGGAACCGACGTTGCCCGTGAATGCCTCGTACAGGATGAGGCGCGGGGGCGTAACGTCGGCGTCGCTCACGTAGAGGTACGTCGGCTGAATGCTCACCGCCGCGCTGACCGCCAGCAGAAGCGCCGCCCCCTGGGCAATCCAGACGCGCGTCGGGCGGATGTCGGCCAGGCGACCGATGACCAGCGCCGCCGCCAGTGCCTGCACCGACAGGAACCGCCACGGGAATTGGGCGAACGGCAGCAGCGGGATGCGCGCCCACAGGGGCCGCGACAGGGGCGTGATGAACGCCGTGGCGATGAGGAGAAACACCAACGCCCACCATCCTGCGCCGTCCAATGCGCGTCGGGGCGTCCGCAGGGGCAATTCATGAATTGCCCCTACGAGAAATTCACGAATCGCCCGTACAACCACCCACACGGCCCCCGCAGCCGCCAGGGCCGCCTGCACCAGCCCCATGGCGAAGGGCGTGCCCGCCGCATCCACGCGGTAGTCAAACAGCGGCGTGCGCTGCACCAGGTTGCCCGCGCGGAAATGCTCGCCGTAGAAAAAATACCCCGTCGTCTGCACTTCCAGGTGAACCCAGTTGCGCTCGGCCAGCGCGGGGAACCAGAACCACGCGCTCACGGCGAGGCCCAGCGCCAGCGCCGCCACCACGGCACCGAATCGGCGCAGGCGGCCCCCCCGCCCCGCGAGCCACAGGTACACCAGAAACAGCCCCACGAACGGCGAGAAGATGAGCGCCGACACGTTGTGCGTCATGACAAGCCCGCCGAACGCCAGCGCAGCGGCGGCCATGCGGCGCAGCGACGGCGCTTCCCACAGGCCCAGCACGGCGAGCAACACGAAGGGATAGAACGCGAAGGCCCAGAACTCCGACAGGGAATCGCCCCGCACGTACAGGTTGACCAGGTGGAACGGCGCGAAGGTGTAGGCGGCGGAGGCCAGCAGCGCGCCCCACGGGTTGGGCCACAGGCGCTTCGCCAACAGGTACGCGCCCAGCCCCGCCGCGACCAGCCCCAGCAGTTGCGTGCCCTTGATGGCGTTGACGTAGGTGAAGCCCAGGAACTTCAGCAGCGCGGCCAGGTAGTAGGGCAGCGAGGCGTAGAAGTTGAAGAAGGGGTAGCCATAGCCATAGGCGGCATCGCCCATCCACCGCACGGGGAAGACGCCGTCCTTCAGCGCCGCGACCAACTGGTGGACGCGGACAAGGAGAAACGGGCTATCGCCGCCCGCGCGCGTCTCCACCAGGCCCCACGACGCCAGCAGCGGCCACCCCGCCAAAACGCACAGGAGAAGCGCCACGACCAGAGGCCACTCGGTTCGCCTAGCGCTTCTCCTGCTGTTCGGCCACATGGGATGCGTCCCCTCGCGGGGCGGGTGCCAGGCCCGCCCGCGGACACGCCGAGATTCGGCCTACGACGGCTTGCGGCGGCGCAGGTACAGCCCCACGCCCAGCCCGATGGCCAGCGCCAGCGTCAGCAACCCGCTGATTTCGTACAGCCCCTCGCCCAGGGATGCCGCCGCCTTCTGCGGGACAGGTGTCGGCGTGGGCGTGCGCGTGGCGATGGGCGTGCGCGTGGCGGTGGGCGTCGGCGCGTACCGAGCGCCGAACGTCAGGTCAAACGCCGCGCCCGGCCCCAGGCTGATGCCCCAGGCCGTCGGGCCGGTGGGCACGTAGGCCGCCGGGAACTTGCCCGTGACGACGTAGTTGGCGGGCGTCAGTTGGTCGTACACCTTCGGCTCGCTCTTGCCGTCGGTGGTGTAGGCATCCACCTTCGCGCCGTCCGCGGTCTGGAGCGTGAACTCCACGCCGGGCACCAGAACCTCGCCCTCGTCCCGCTGGCCGTTGGCGTTGGCGTCCTGGTAGGCCAGCAGCGAGATGCGGCCCACGACGGGCGTGGGCGTCGGGGTATTGGTGGGCGTGTTGGTGGGCGTGTTGGTCGCTTTCGGCGTGTTGGTCGCTTTCGGCGTGTTCGTCGCCTTTGGCGTCGGGCGGACGATGGTCAGGCAGGTGTCGTCCCAGTAGGAGTCGTTGAACTTGACGCGGTACTCGTTGCGCCCGCGGAGAAACACCGTAATCGCATCGGCCTGGGCCTTGACCTGCACCTGGAGTTTGATCCAGGTGTTGTACTGCATCACTTCCTCGGACCAGACGACCGTCCCTGCCGCGCCGTTGGTCCCGCCGGTTGGGTCAATGCCTATGGACACGCGGTAGTTCCCCGGCTCCACCACCGCGTCCGGATTCGGATCCTGGCTGCTCCAGACCTGCACCCATGCGGAGAAAGTAGCCACGCTGCCGGCGGGTACGTTCACGCGCTGGAAGATGCCGCCGGTGTGGGTGGCGAAGGTGGTGAACCACTTCTGCGCGAAGGTGCCCGAATGCACGCGGCGAGTCCCGAAAACCTGCGCGTTTTCCGGCTTGTACTCCGGGCGGCGCAAGAAGCCCTGTTCGGTCTCGGCGGGGCTTCCGTTGATCCACCACGGTTCCCATCCGTTGGCCACTTCCACCTCGCCCGCGCCGCGCGCGCTGAACCCCTGCTCAAACCCCGGATTGGCCAGCAGGTTGCCCGGGCAAGCGTCCTGCGACGGCGGAGCCGCCAGCGCGGGCAGTGGAGCCAGCGCCAGGAGAAATGCCACAACTAGCAGTGCATGGAGCGTTGTGCGACGAATCATTCCCATTGCCTCCCGAAAAATCTCTATGGATTCAGCGCGATGCTGTCGCCCGACGGCGTGCCATCTCGGGCCACAGGCAGGCGCTGCAGAGTCTCCAGGTCGTACATGCCCACGATGACCTGATCCTGGGCTGGGTCAAAGGGCCGGGGCAATTGTACCACACGTTCGTCCACAATCCAATCTCCAGCCCTCCAGAAATGCGTCGGATAGTAGCCGCCGCACGCCGGGCCGTCGCCGGTGGTGAGCGGCTGGCCCGGCTGCACCACGTGGACGAAGAGCATGTAGTTGACGTCCGTCGCGGTCAGGGATTGCCAGTGGAGCGTAATCGCGAGGTCGTTGCCCGCAGGCGTCAGCGCAGCGCCCGCCAGACGGAACATGCCGCCGACCACCGCGCCCGGCATGATGGGCAGCGCCGCCAGTTCCGACGCGGGCCGTGCGTCAAACGCGATGCTCACCAGGCGCGGCTCGGTCTCCAAATCTCCCCGCTCCAGCGGGCCGCGCGTTACCTGAATGGCGCTGCCGACGGGCAGCAGGCGCAGATGCTCCGCATACGGCTCGTAGGGCCAGACCACCAGCCGCACGTGGGAAGTCGCCGTCGCAGGCTCCCCGTTGCCCAGGAGGCGCACGGCGTCGGTTTCCGCCAGCAGGAACCGCAGGCTGGGCCACGAATCCCACAGCCGCCGCGCCAGGTACACCGTGCGGTCGCCTGCCCCCGCGCCCGACGTGGCCGCCCACCCACCCTGCCAGCCCGCACCCAGGTAGGCGTTCGTCTCCGCGGCGAGTTGTGCGGGGCCAGCCTCAAAGGCGTAGGCCGTGGATGGGTCGCGCGCGTAGCGCATGAAGTAGTCGCGCACGGTGAACGCCAACCCGCCCGCGAGAAGCCCGACCATCACGACAGTGGCCAGTCGCCGAGAGGTGCGACGGGCTAGGGTCTCGCCTAGCCAGTGCAGGCCCAGCGCCGGGAAGACGAACAGCACCGGCAGGATGCCCACGCCGCGCAGGAAGTGGGGCGCGTCCTCGGCCAGGAGCGTGGGCAGGAGCATGACGCCCACCCAGGCCAGCGCGAGGCGGTCGGCATCGCTTCGGCGGACGGCGGCCACGATGACGCCCAGCAGGAACGCGGCCCCCAGCAGCGGGTCAAACACGGGGCGCAGCGGCACGTTGTGGCGTGGGATGAAGTCGCCGCGCACGTTGAACATGCCCGCAATGCCCACCGCGTGCCGCGCCAGCGTGCCCCACAGGTCGCCGCCGTTGATAGCGGGGTTGAACACCGAGACCTGCCCCGCCCGCGCCGAGAATGAGTCCCAGTGCGTGCCCACGTAGGCGGCCAGCGGCGACAGCACGACGAGGGCCGCCACGGCGAAGACCAGCAGGTGCCGCCAGCGGACGGGCGGGGACTGTCGCCTGCCGCGCAGGAGCAGCCACGCCACGAGCGCCACGGGCGTGAATCGCGCGGCCAGGTAGGTGTAGAAACTCGCGCCGTACAGCACGCCCGCCAGGGCAAAGCGCCACATCTTGCCCGAACGCACCGCGGCCCACAGTTGCCACAGCGCCAGCGCCGTGAACAGGGGCAGCGCCACCGCGCGGAATCCGATGCGGCTGAGTTGGATGGGCCACACGGTGATGGCCAGCACCGCCGCCCCCAACAGCGCGACGCCGCGGCCGTACATCGCGCGGAACAGGAAGTAGGCGGCGGATACGGTGAGCGTCCCCAGGATGGCGGCGACGATGCGGATGGCGACAGGCGTGCGCCCCAGGAGCGCCACAGCCGCCGAGACGAGGTAGATGAACAGCGGCTCGCGGCCGTTGTTGGCCTCAAAGAACACGGGCGTTACGCCGCGCAAGACCTGCACGGCGTCCAGGCCGTTGTACGCCTCGTCGCGGTAGAGGCCAGGGGGGATGTCGCCCAGCGCGGCGAAGCGGAGGACGGCGGCGACGGCGACAACGACAAGCAGCAGAATCCATTCCGAGGCATGCGCCCGCGACCTATGGGTCAACGCGGTGTGTCCTCCTCCACGCAGCGGCTTGGGGCCATTATACGGGGCGGGGGGCGCATGTCAAACGCCGCGCAGGGCAAACTCGTCTCACCGCAGAGGCGCGGAGGACGCAGAGAAAACAGGATTCCCTCTGCGCTCTCTGCGTCTCCGCGGTGAAACGACAAGGCACCACAGAGACGCGAGGCAGTGGGGGCAATTCGTGAGCCACGCAGGCCGCATGGGCGATTCACGAGCGTGCAAGGTCGGTAGGGGCAATTCATGAATTGCCCCTACCGTTTCCGTTCAATGTCCAATCCCTTCTGCGTCTCTGCGGTGAAACAACAAGGCACCGCAAAGACAAGATGCGGGGGGAGCCCAGGTCGTAGGGGGCAATTCATGAATTGCCCATACGGTTCTCGTTCAATATCCCAATCCCCTCCGCGGTGAAATGCGGCCTATGGTGCGGGCTGGGCGGGCGGCGTCGGCAGCGCGATCAGCGGGGTCAGCCCCTCGCTGGGCAGGATGCCCCAACTCACGCCCGTCAACTGCTTGATGAACTCCAGTTGCAGAATCTGCGGGTACTTGTCCAGCGCCTTGCCGCGCTCCTCAATGGCCTGCGCATCGCCGCGAGCGCGTTCAATCTCGGCCTGGGCGTCGCCCTTGGCCCGCTCAATCTCGGCCTGCGCCTCGCCTTTGGCCAGTTCCACAGTCTTCTCGGCCTGGTACACGGCGGCCTGGGCCTGGTAGCGGGCGGTTTCAATCTGCTCCTGGGCGATCTGCTGCTGCTCAATGGCGGCGATGTAGTCGTCATCAAAGGCGATCTTGCGGAGGGCGAAACTGTCCAGCACCACGCCCTTCTCGGCGAACAGGGCCTGGAGCCGCGCGGCGATGTCCGACTCCACGTTGAACACGTCGCCGCTGTACAGTTGCTGCGCGGGGTAGCGCTGCATGGTCAGGCGCACCACGCTGCGCGAATGGAACTTCACCACGCGCTCGGTAACCATGTTCATGTTCTCGCCGACCTTGGCGTACACATCGCGGATGTTCTCCTGGGGGACATAGAAGCGCACGCTGAAGGTTACGGTGATGGGCTGACCGTCGGACGTCTGGGCGTCCACGAAGACATCGCGGAAATCGGCGCGGCTTTCGGTCGGGTCGCGCGAGGTCTCGTAGACCATGCCGCGGGTGCTGTAGCAGTTGTACTGCTGGGCGACGGGGATGCGCAGGTGGAAGCCAGGGCCGGCGATGGCGGTGATCTCGCCGAACGTGGTTACGGCGCACGCCTCGCCCGCGTCCACCACGCGCGCGAACCCCGTGGACGCCAGGATGATGACCACGACGAGCAGGATGATGGCCAGCGGGCCGAGTTTGCGGGACATTTTGCCTCCTCCGGTGGGGACTTGGGTAACGAATCGGATGTTGGGTTTCTTTTGCATAGGCCGCCTCGCGATCTGGGATTCCGGTGGCGAATTGTAGCAGAGCCGGGCGCGGGGGGCAAGTGGGGGAGAGACGACGGAAGGACGCGTAGCCGACGGCACGGCACCTTAAGGCTTTCTCCTCCCCGACGGGGGTGCAGAGGGCAGGTCAAGGTCGCCCATGTGGGAGTTGTCGCGGTCGGTCGCCCAGTTCGCCGGATTGTCTGTGATGTACCGTCGGATGCAGTCTAGTTCCTCGTCGTTACGGATGATGTGCTCGTAGTAGTTGCGCTGCCAGGCAAAGCCGTCGCCATGGCCCGATTGGTGGATGCGCCGCGCGGTGGCGGCCTTGAACGCGCGCACGACCTGCCCCAGTGTGGGACGTTGTTTGTCCACGCGGAACGATTTGCCGATCGGCGACGCGGCCGCACCCGTAGGGGCGCATCCCGTAGGGGCGCAATTCAATTGCGCCCCTACACATTGCGCCCCTACAAAATCGTCGGGTGGGTTCAACCACACGATGAAATGCACGTGGTTCGGCATCACGACAAATGCGTCCAATCCGATTGTCGGGAAATGCCGTGGCAGGCCACGCCAATATTCGGCAACCAGATCGCCCAATTCGTTCGGCCGCATCTGCCCGTCCTCAACGGTGCCGAACACGCAGGCGCGGTCGGCGACGCAGATGGTAACGAAGTACGCGCCCGCGCTGGCGTAGTCCCAATGACGCAGGCGAACGGAACGGCGATGGTGGATGTCCGGATCAAACCCCATCTCACGCCTCTATGCCCAATTGTAGCGATTGTTCGTCCCGATGTATGCTAGCAGGTCGGCAACTCCTCGTCAATCGCGCCGTCTTGCCTCCCCCGCCGTCCCATGCTACAATCCCGCGTGCAAGCCCATATCCCAGGAGGTCTGCCATGTCCGACGCCACGCTGGAATTCCTGCGCTCCGTCGTGGGCGACGAGAACGTGTCCGTAACCCTCGCCGACCGCGAGGCCCACTCGCTGGACGAGTCGCACCATCCGCCCCACCTGCCCGACTACGTCGTCTGGCCCGATAACGAAGAACAGGTCAGCCGCATCCTCGCCTACGCCAACGAGCACCGCATCCCCGTAACCGCGCGCTCCGGCGGGTCCTCGCTGGACGGCAACCCCATTCCCGTGTTCGGCGGCATCGTCCTGTGCTTCTACCGCTGGGACAAGATCCTGGAGGTGCGCCCCGAAGACATGCTCTGCGTCGTCCAGCCCGGCATCGTGTACGATGAATTGAACCGCCAACTGGCCCGCTACGGCCTCATGTACCCGCCCGCCCCCGCCAGCCACGACGTCGCCACCATCGGCGGGATGGTCAACAACGGCTCCGGCGGGATGCACGCCTTCCGCTACGGCGTAACCCGCGACTACGTCCTGCAACTGCGCGTCGTCCTGGCCGACGGGCGCATCCTGAAAGTCGGCTCGCAGGCGGCCAAATCGGCCAGCGGGTACGACCTCGTGCGGCTGTTCGTGGGCAGCGAGGGGACCCTGGGCATCATCACCGAGGTTACGCTGAAACTTCGCGCCATCCCCGAGAAGTCGGCGGCGCTGGCGGTCTTCCCCACGGTGGAGGATGCGGCCCGCGCGGCGTCGCAGATCATCGCCGCGGGCATCATCCCAGGCGCCATGGAACTCATGGACGCCGAGACGGTCGCCTTCGCCAACCGCTACTGCAACCTGGACCTGCCCGAATCGCCCATGCTGGTCATGGAGTTCCACGGCACGCCGTCCAGCGTCCGCGAGGACGTGGAGGTGGTGAAGGAGATCGCCGCCGAGTGCGGGTGCACGCTGTACCAGCCCGCCACCACCGCGGAGGAGCGGGAGAACGTCTGGCGGGCGCGCAGCCAGGCCCACCTGGCCGTGAAGGAACTCAACCGCGACTGCGTCGTTACCATCGGCGACATCGTCGTGCCCATCTCTAAGTACCCCGACGCCGTGAAGATGGCTCACGCCCTGGGCAAGAAGTACGGCATCCGCGTGTGCACCTTCGGCCACGCGGGCGACGGCAACGTCCACACCGACACCATCGCCCGCCGCGACGTGCCCGGCGAGCCCGAGCGCGCCCACCAGGTCCACGCCGAACTCATCCGCTGGGCGGTGGAAGTGGGCGGGACGTGCACCGGCGAGCATGGCATCGGCCTGGGCAAGCGCGAGTTCCTGGAACTGGAGCACGGCCCGGCGGTGGCGGTCATGCGGGAAATCAAGCGCCTGTTTGACCCCAACGGCATCCTGAACCCGGGGAAGATATTTCTGGATTGATCCATCGTGTCAGGTCGGCCTCCTAGCCTGCGCGGAGGCGGCTCGCTGTTGACGCAATTCCGAACGGCGCGTACAATGATGCGGGAGGAACAACATGGTCGCCCTGCCTTTTGACGTCAATCGGCTGATAGAAATCTGCCGCCGCAACGACGTGGCGCGGCTGGCAGTTTTCGGCTCTGTCGCGCGAGGCGAGTTCACGGACGAGAGCGATGTGGATCTCCTGGTGGAATTCTCCAAGCGCAAGAGTCTGCTCGCGTTGGTCGCCCTGGAGCGCCAGTTGTCCGAGGCAATCGGGCGGAAGGTGGACTTGCTGACCGAGGCTGCCATCAGCCCCTACTTGCGCGACCGCATCAAGCGCGACCAAAGAGTGATCTATGAAGCGTGATGACTCGGTGTACCTCCGCCACATCCGGGATGCCATTGCCAAGATTGAGGCGTACCTTGCGGATGTAAGCGAATCCGATTTCTACAAGCACAGTATGGTGCAAGATGCTGTAATCCGCCAACTTGAGATCATCGGCGAGGCCGTACGACACATTTCGGAAGAACTGCAGAATGCGCACCCAGAGATACCCTGGCAGGATATTGCGGGGATGCGCAACAAACTCATTCATGATTATTTCGGCGTAGATATTGAAAAAGTCTGGCTGACTGCCACAGAAGACATCGCGCGTCTCAAAGCAGAGATATTGAGAATCCTCCAGGAATCGTAGAATGCCCTCTCATCCGACACGCTTGCCCGCCAGCCTGGCCGCCGGGGGGACAGCATAATGGCGACCAGCGGTAACAGCCCGTCGCACCAATTGTCCACCCTTCTCCTTCGCCGGGGCGCGGGCCTTGTGGGGTTCGCCGACCTGTCCGAAATCCCGCCCGACGTCCGCCAGGGCCTGCCCCGCGCCGTGTCCATCGCGGTCTCGCTCAACCCGCGCATCATCGCCGGAATCCGCCGCGGCCCCACCCGCGAGTACCTGGCCGAGTACCACCGGACCAACGCCCTGCTCGGCGAATTGGCGCAGGCCGCCGCCGATGCCTTGTGCCAGCGCGGGTTCCGGGCGGCCTTCGGCACGGCCACGGTCGCAGGCGTGGAATTCGGCGAGTACGACACGCCCCTGCCCCACAAGACCGTGGCCACCCGCGCCGGCCTGGGCTGGATCGGCCGCTGCGCGCTGCTGGTAACCGAGCGGTACGGGTCGGCGGTGCGGCTGATGACGGTGCTCACCGACGCGCCGCTGGACACCGCCGCCCCCGTGAACGACAGTCGCTGCGGCGAGTGCGTGGCGTGCGTGCAGGCGTGCCCTGGACAGGCCATCGCGGGCGGGCTGTGGCGTGCAGGACTCCCCCGCGAGGCGATGGTGGATGCCGACGCCTGCTACCGCACGACGCGGCGGTTCGCCCCGGCCATCGGCGCGGACCCGACCATCGGCATCTGTGGTGCGTGCATCGCCGCCTGCCCGTGGACACAGCGGTACATCCGTGCGGCGTCCTCCGCATCTCTGCGGTGAGAGGAGGTTTCACCGCGGAGAACGCAGAGAGCGCAGAGAGACAGGGTAACCCCTTCTCATCTCTGCGCTCTCTGCCGAAGAGCGACACCGCCAGAATGCCGCGCCTTGGCTTATGCTACCAAATCGCCTTGCTCCGCACGTCCTCGGCGAGCATCGCCATGAACTCGTCCAGCGGCTTCGCCTTCAGGTCCTCGCCCGTGCGCTTGCGGACGGCCACCGCGCCCGCTTCCATCTCGCGGTCGCCGACGATGAGCATGTACGGCACCTTGTCCAACTGCGCCTTGCGAATCTTGGCGTTCATGCGCTCGCTGGAGTCGTCCACGACCACGCGGTAGCCTGCGTCTTTGAGTTTCTGTGCCACGCTGTGTGCGTAGGCATTGTGCCGGTCGGCGATGGGGATGAGCACGGCCTGCACCGGCGCGAGCCACACCGGGAACGCGCCTGCGTACTGCTCCACCAGGCCCGCGACGAACCGCTCCATGGAGCCCAGCACCGTGCGATGCACCATGACCGGGCGGTGGGGCTGGCCATCCTCGCCCACATACGTCAGGTCAAACCGCTCCGGGAAGTTGAAGTCCACCTGGATTGTGGGCCCCTGCCAGGCGCGGCCCAGGGCGTCTTTCATCTTGATGTCAATGGCCGGGCCGTAGAACTTGGCCTCGCCCTCCATGCGCGTGAACGACAGACCCTCGCGCTCCAGCGCCCGCAGCAGCGCCTGCTCGGCCAGAACCCAGTTCTCCTCCGAGCCGACGTACTTGGCCTTGTTCTGCGGGTCGCGCACCGACAACTCAATCAGGTACTCGTCATACCCAAACGTCTTGAGCATGAACTGCGCCAGGTTGATGACCCCGACGATCTCGTCCTCCAGTTGGTCCGGGCGGCAGAAGATGTGGGCATCGTCCTGCGTGAACCCGCGCACGCGCAGCATCCCGTGGAGCACGCCCGACCGCTCGTAGCGGTACACCGTGCCCAGTTCGCCCCAGCGCAACGGCAGGTCGCGGTAGGAGCGCGTCTGCGTCTTGTAGATGAGGACCGCGAACGGGCAGTTCATCGGCTTGAGCAGGTACTCCTGCCCCTCAATGTCCATGGGCGAGTACATGTTCTCGCGGTAGAAGTCCCAGTGGCCGCTGATCTTCCACAGGTCCACGCGCCCGATGTGCGGCGTGTACAGGATTTCGTAGCCGCGGCGGAAGTGCTCCTGGCGCCAGAACTCTTCAATGATGTAGCGGATGCGCGCGCCCTTGGGATGCCAGTAGGCCAAGCCCGCCCCGCCGATCTCGTGGAAACTGTACAGGTCCAGTTGCTTGCCCAGTTTCCGATGGTCGCGCCGCTCAATCTCGGCCAGTTTGGCCAGGTAGGCGTCCAGTTCTGCCTTCGTCGGCCAGGCCGTGCCGTAGATGCGCTGGAGCATGGGGCGTCGCTCATCGCCGCGCCAGTAGGCCCCCGCCACGCTCAGCAGTTTGATGCCGTCGGGGTTGATCTGCCCCGTGCTGGCCACGTGCGGCCCCGCGCAAAGGTCCGTGAACCGGTCGTGCGAGTAGATGGAAATCTCCTCGCCCTCCGGAATCTCGCGGATGAGTTCCAGTTTGTACGGCTGGTCGGCGAACATGGCCTCGGCCTCGGCGCGGCTGACGACGCGGCGCACGAAGGGATAGTCGGCGCGGATGGCCTCCCGCATGCGGGCTTCAATCTGCTCCAGGTCCTCCGGAGTCAGCGGCCTGGGCAGGTCAAAATCGTAGTAGAACCCGTCCTCAATCGCGGGGCCGATGGCCAGTTTCGCGCCCGGAATCAGGTCCATCACGGCCTGGGCCATGACGTGCGACGCCGAGTGGCGCATGCGGTCCAGTTCGCTGTGCTCGTCCATGTGTTCGTGTTCCATCTCTTTCCTCCTTGCTTCGGGCCTTTAGCCCTTTGCCTTTGGCCTTCAGCCAAGGGCCAATGGCTAGCGGCCAGTGGCTACAAAACAAAAACCCCACGCCCAAGGGGCGAGGGGTTGTCTCGCGGTTCCACCCAAGGTTGAGAGCGCGTGCGCTCCCATCTCGTTGCGCCGATAACGGGGGCGGCCCGGGCGGCCTTACTTGCGACGTCGCGTTCTGGCGCCGGCTCACAGGGGGTTTTCCCGCGGCCCGGTGCGAAGGGGGCTTCCAGTCAGCGGCCCCCTCTCCCTGACGCCCGACATCCGGGTACTCGTCCTGGTCATCGCCTTTGCTATGTCTCGTTGCAAGAAGTGTACCACGAGTTGCGGCAGGTGTCAAAAATCGCCGCGGCCACTTCGCAGCAGCCGCTCCACCTGCCGCGGCGTGGGCATGGCAGGGATCGCCCCGCGGCGGGTCGTCGCCAGCGCCCCCACCGCATTGGCGTAGCGCAGAACCTCCCGCAGGCGCGCCTCGTCGCTCCAGGCTTCGGGCGTCTCCAGCAGGCCCTTCAGCATCCCCGCGACGAACCCATCGCCCGCGCCGGTCGTGTCCACCGTACGCACCGAGAAGCCGGGCACGTCGCCCGACAGGGCAGGCGTTGCGTAGGTGCACCCGGCCCGCCCGCGCGTAACCACCAGCAGGCGCAGGGCGTCATGCCACAGCCGACCCACGCCCTCCGGCTCGTCGCCGCCCAGGAAGGCCAGTTCCTCCTCGCTGACCTTGATGACATGCGCCAGTCGCCACCCGCGCAGGATGCCCTCCCTCGCCGCCTGTGCGCTGGGCCACAAGGCCGGCCGCAGGTTGGGATCGTAGGAAACCAGCAGGCCGCCGTCTCGGGCCGTTTCCGCCGCCAGGAGCGTGGCGCTTCGCGATGGCTCTCCGATGAGGCTGATGGAGCCGAAGTGGAATACCTTGGCCCCGCGGATGTACGCGAGGTCCACGTCGTCAGGGGTGTACAGCATGTCGGCGCTGGGGTGGCGGTAGAACGCGAACTCGCGCTCGCCGTCGGCGCGGAGCGACACGAACGCGAGGGCCGTTCGCGCCTCAGCCGACCAGCGCACGGCGGCCGTGTCCACGCCGAGGGTGCGGAGCGTGTCCACGAGGAAGTGGCCGAAAGGGTCGTCGCCCACCTTGCCCATGAACCCGGCGGACACCCCCAGCCGGGCCAGCGCCGCCGCCACGTTCGCCGGGGCACCGCCGGGCGCTTTCTTGAAGGCGGGCGCGTCGGCCAGGGACACCCCCGACACGGTCGCCACGAAATCCACGAGCACTTCGCCGAGGGTGATCACGTCGGGCATGGACAGCCGCTCCCTACCCCAGCCACCGCCCGATGCGATGAGGAAGCCCACAGGGGATTCCTCACGCGGCGTACTCAAACACAGCAGCCTCAACAATACGGGTGGGCTTTCTGTCTTCCCAAATCATTTGCTGCAAGCGCTCCACCGTTTCCGGGGCAAAAAATCGCTCGCCTGTTTCCAAGCACACGCGCGCTGGAACGTTCTCAACAACAATGATTCGGCCTTCCACCTCAAGAACATACGTTACCTTTTGTTCCACCATCGTTTCTTTCCAAACGTCAGCCGCCATGTCGGGGCCTCCTGACCCGGAAATCAATCCAGCGTTCTTCATCAGGCTCGTAGACTGTGATCACCTTCACAAACGGCCGCGAAGGGTAGCTGCAATGGATGTGCAGCGGCCTTCCCGCTCTCGTAAAACCAAGTATCAGGCAGCTCGGCCCATACTTGTCGGATGGATTGTCTTCAATCACCTCGCCGCTGGCAATCGCCTCTCGTATCTCCTGCACACGAATTCGGCGAAGAATCGTCTGGTCTACAGCGTGTTGCGAGAATTCAAACTCCCCGCGCGCAAATTTCTTCCGAATCTCCTCAATAAGCGTCATCTGGCCAAACTCGCCACCACAAACAGAGTATATGTGCCCCTGCTTGCCACGTCAACTCGTCGTGCAAAGACGCGCGGCTTCGCCTACCCCAGCCACCGCCCGATGAGGAAGCCCACAGCCGAGACGGCGGCCGTCAGCACCGTGCCCCAGATCAGGTCAATGACCGTGATGAGCACGGGCCACGCCTTGACCGTCGCCAGGTTCGTCAGGTCATACGTCGCGTAGGCGATGAGGCCGAGGAGCGCGCCCAGCAGCGCCGCCCGCCCCAGCGACTCGGCCTGCAGCCCGGGCAGCACAGCGAAGACCAGCACGCCCACCACATACAGCAGGTAGAACAGAAGAGCCGCGGGCCATACCGTCTTCGGCGTCATCAGATAGCCCAGGTACTTGCTGTACAGGTTGCGTGCGACCACGCCGAGCCACACGCCGTCAATGGCAAGGAACGCAACCAGCGTTAGGAGATAGAGTTTCACGTAATAGCCGAATGTCATGGCGACCTCCGGATCAAGAGTCGGCATTATCCTCCCACCAGCGCCCGCGCGCGGCGAATTTGCGCCCGCACAGCGTCGGGCGATGTGCCGCCCCGCGCCTGCCGCATCGCCACCGACCGCCCGAAGTCAAACACGGCGTACAGGTCCTCGCCGAACGCGGGGTAAATCGCCCTGTACTCGGCCAGCGGCATCTTCCCCAGCGACACACCCAGCGCCTCGGCCCGCTTGACCGCCTGGCCCACCAAGTGGTGGCTCTCTCGGAAGGGCACCCCTCGCCGCACCAGGTAGTCGGCCAGGTCGGTGGCCAGCATCCCATCGTCCAGGGCCGCCGCCATCCGCTCCGCGTTGACCTTCAGCGTGCGGATGATGCCCGCCGCGATGGGCAATTCCAGCGCCAGCGTGTCCACCGCGTCAAACAGCGGCTCCTTGTCCTCCTGCAGGTCCTTGTCATACCCCGACGGGATTCCTTTCAGCGTGGCGAGGAACCCCGCCAGGTGGCCGATGAGCCGCCCCGCCTTGCCGCGCATCAGTTCCAACGGGTCGGGGTTCTTCTTCTGCGGCATCAGGCTGGAGCCGGTGGAGTAGGCGTCGTCCAGCGTTACGAAGCCGAACTCGCGGCTGGCCCAGATGATGAGATCCTCGGCCAGCGTGCTCAGGTGCGTCTGCGCCAGCGCGGCCCAGGCCAGGAACTCTGCGACGAAGTCCCGGTCGGCGACGGCGTCCACGCTGTTCTCGGCCACGGCGGCGAACCCCAGGTCGGCGGCCAGCGCCTCGCGGTCAATGGCGAAGGGCGTCCCGGCGATGGCCCCGCACCCCAACGGCAGGACCGCCGTCCGCCGCGCCACGTCGGCCAGCCGCTCGCGGTCGCGCTGGAACCGCCAGAAGAAGGACATCAGGTAGTGGCTGAACAGCACCGGCTGCGCCTGCTGCATGTGGGTATAGCCGGGCATGAGGACGTCCAGGCGCGCCTCGGCCTTGTCCACGACGGCCCGCTGAAGGTCGGCAAGCGCGGCGTCCAGGGCGCGCATCTGCTCCAGCAGGTACAGGCGCAGGTCGGTGGCCACCTGGTCGTTGCGCGAGCGGCCAGTGTGGAGTTTGCCCGCCACCGGCCCGATGAGTTCGCCCAGCCGCCGCTCCACGGCGGTGTGGATGTCCTCGTCGCCGGGCTTGATTTGGAACGTCCCCGCGTCAAACTCGGCGCGCACCTGCTCCAGGCCCGCCACGATTTGGTCGCGCTCGGCGTCGGTGAGCAGGCCCGCCCGCGCCAGCGCCCCCGCCCACGCGATGCTGCCGCGGATGTCCGCAGCGTACAGCCGCACGTCAAAGGCGATGGAGTCGCCGAACCGCCGCATGGTGTCGTCCGGCTTGCCGGAAAACCGCCCACCCCAGAGCATGGCCTATCCCCCGGTCATTGATTCTCACCGCAGAGAGCGCGGAGAGCGCAGAGATGCCGTGTCAATCTCCGTGCCCCTGTGTCCTCTGTGGCAGATGTTCACCGCAGAGAGCGCGGAGAGCGCAGAGATGCCGTGTCAATCTCCGTGCCCTCTGTGTCCTCTGTGGCAGACGTTCACCGCAGAGACGCGGAGAACGCAGAGGTTTCGCGACAACCCCTGTGGTGAGAAAATCCTAGTATTTGACCACAGGGAAAACTGCCCGTTGTCATTGCGAGCGAAGCGAAGCAATCCAGTCGGCCCACGTGCGACGCACCTCGGAGGTGCGTCGCACGTGCAGCATCTCGTTGGCGAGATTCTTCGGCGCTGCGCGTCCTCGCAATGACACACCATCAAGAATCCCTGTGGCGAGAGAATCCTAATACGCGTCGTCCAGGTACAGGCGGTGCGCGCGGATGTACGCCTCCACCGCCTCGGGCACCTGGTAGCGAATCGGCGCACCCTCGCGCACGCGCTGGCGAATGTCGCTGGACGAGACCTCCATCAGCGGCGTGTCCACGATGCAAATCCGCTCCGCCGCGCCGGGCAGCACCTTGTCCAGTTCGTCCACGTCCGCCTGGAACCCGGGCCGCCCCACCACCACAATCCGCGCCAGGCGGATGAGCCGCTCCGGGTCCTTCCACGTGAGGATGTCGGCCAGCGAGTCCATGCCCATCAGGAAGAACAACTCGGCCCCCGGCCCGTACTCCTCGTGCAGGAGCGCCAGCGTGTCCACCGTGTAGCACGGGCCATGGCGGTCAATGTCCACCCGCGACAGCGCGAACCCCGGATTGGACGCGATGGCCAGTTCCAGCATGGCCACGCGGTGGCGCGTCGGCGTGATGTCGTGGTCCAGTTTGTGGGGCGGCATCCCCGCAGGCACGAACAGCACCTTGTCCAGCCGCAGCCGATAGCGCACCTCCTCGGCGGCGACGAGATGGCCGTAGTGCACGGGGTCAAAGGTCCCGCCGAACACGCCCAGTCGCATGAATGCCTCCTTGTTCGCCTGCGCGGCGGCTCAATCCTGCCACTCCAACACGGCGTCGCCGATGACCACCGTATCGCCCGGGCCGACGCCCGCTTCTCGCAGGGCCTCCGTGATGCCCATGCCGTCCAGCAGCCGCTGGAACCGCAGCACGGCCTCGTCCAGGTCCCAGTTGGTCATGGCGGCGGCCCGCTCCACCTTGACGCCCCGCACCCGCCAGTGGTCGCCTTCGCGCTCAATGGTGAAGGCGTCCTCGTCGGGCTTGGGGCGGAAGACCTTCTGCTCGGGCACCGGCGCAGGCTCGCGGGGCAACTCGCGGAGCATCGCCGCCACCCGCCGCAGGAGCACCTGCACGCCCTCGCCCGTAACCGCCGAGATGGCCAGCGCCTCGTGTCCCTGCCGCTTCAGCGCCTTGGCGACGCGGGGCCACTTCTCCTGCGCCTCGGGCAGGTCCATCTTGTTCAGCACCACAATCTGGGGCTTCTGCGCCAGGTCGGGCGAGAACAGTTCCAGTTCGCGGTTGATGGCCGCGAAGTCCGCCAGCGGGTCGGGCGAAGCCCCGTCCAGCAGATGCACCAGCACGCGGGTCCGCCGAATGTGGCGCAGGAACTTGTCGCCCAGGCCCGCGCCCTGGTGCGCACCCTCTATCAGGCCGGGGATGTCGGCCATGACGAAGGTCGTGCCATCCACCTCCACCACGCCCAGGTTGGGAATCAGCGTCGTGAACGGATAGTCGGCGATCTTGGGGCGGGCCGCGCTGACCGCCGCCAGGAGCGTGGACTTGCCCGCGTTGGGCACGCCCACGATGCCCACGTCGGCAATCAGGCGCAACTCCAGTCGCAGCCAGCGCTCCTCGCCGGGTTCGCCCTTCTCGGCGATGCGCGGCGCCTGGTTGGTGGGCGTTGCGAAGGATGCGTTGCCGCGTCCACCGCGCCCACCCCGCGCCACCAACGCCTTCTGTCCGTCCTCCGTCAGGTCCGCGATGAGTTCGCCGGTCTCGGCGTCAAACACCACGGTGCCGGTGGGGACTTCAATGTACAGGTCCGCGCCGGACTTGCCGAATTGGTCCTTGCCGCGCCCGTGCTCGCCCCGCTCGGCCTTGAAGTGAATCTTGCGCTGGAACGGGATGAGCGTGTTCAGGTGGGCGCTGGCGACCAGGTACACGTCGCCGCCCTTGCCGCCGTTGCCGCCGTTGGGCCCCCCGAACGGGACAAACTTCTCGCGGCGGAACGACACACACCCATTGCCACCGTCGCCGCCGCGAACGTAGATTTTCGCCTCGTCAAAGAAGACGCCCTTTTCGGTCATGCGCGAAGGATACCGTCAGAAGCGCGGGGTGTCAAGTAGAGGCGGCGCGGCGAAGATAATACGGTTCGTGCACCGCAGAGAATGCCGAGAACTGGGAGAGAACATCCTTGTTCCTCTGCGCACTCTGTGTCTCTGCGGTGAAGTTGGTTGCACCGCAGCGGCATAGACGCGGTTTGACGCGCCCGCCTGCTCGGCATAGAATGAGCGCCACCATCAGCGGAGGGCACATTGGCGAGGCTGCGAGGCATCTCCCACATCTTGGCGGGCATCGTGCTGGGGCTGTTCGCGGGCCGCGTCTGGGCCGAAACCCAGACGGCCCCCATCTCCACACCGCGCCTGCTCGTCGTGGCGGGCCTGGCGTGTGTCGCGGGAGCGGCGATTGGGTGGGCGCTGGCGCGGCTGCGCGTGCGCACGTGGCCGCTGCTCTTGCTGCTGGCCTACGCCGCCTGGCCCGTCGTGTCGCCCAGCATGGCGGCGTGGGTGGCCGGGTTTGCTCTGGCCGCGCTCGTGCTGGCCAACCTGCCCCCGCGCCCCAAGTGGCCGTTGGAATGGCCCATTGCCCTCGTGGCCTTCGTTGTGTACGTGGCGACGCTGGCCCCCGGCATCCTTCCCGCCGACAGCGGCGAGTTCCAGTTCGTGGCCCATGTGCTGGGCATTGCCCACCCGCCGGGCTATCCCCTGTACACGCTGCTGGGCAAACTGGCCACGCTCGTGCCCGTCAACTCCGTGGCGTGGCGGGTGAATCTCCTGTCGGCGGTGTTCGCCGCGCTGACGCTGGCGCTGGTGGCGCGGGCCGTGCGGCGGCTGACCGATTCCGCGGTGGCCGGGCTTGCCGCGGCGCTGGCCCTGGGCGGCATCACCACCTTCTGGGCGCAGGCGACCACCGCCAACATCCGCGCGCTGATGGCCCTGTTCACGGCCCTCATGCTCCTGCTGGCGCTGGAATACGGCGCGAGGCCATCCGAGAGGGGGCTCATCGCGCTGGCCGTCGCGGCGGGCCTCGCCGTAGGGCATCACGGCTCGCTGGGGCTGCTGTTCGTCCCCCTGGCGGCCTATCTGCTCGTCGCCGACCGGCAGTTCCTCAAGCGCCCCCGCTGGCTGCTGGCCACTGCAGGCGCGTTCGCGGCGTCGCTGCTGGTGCTCCTCTACCTGCCCATCCGAAGCCTCACGGGCGCGCCCTTTGACCCCACGCCCATTGACTCGGTGCGCCGATTCCTGGAGCACATCCTGGCCTCTGGGTTCAAGGGCGACATGTTCTACTTCGCCCGCGCCGACCTGCTGCCCGGACGCATCGGCGTGTGGCTGAACATCCTGCGCATGGAGTTCGGCGCACCGCTGGCCGTGGCGATGGCACTGGCAGGCATCCTCGCCCTGGTCAAGCGTCCTAAGATGGGGCTGCTCGTTGGGGGCGTGTTCCTGGTCAACACGGCCACCGCCATCACCTACCGCGCGCCCCAGACGGTGGAGTATCTCATGCCGTCCTACGTGGCGCTGGCGGTGCTCCTGGGCATCGGCTTGGCCGAGGCAATGGCGTGGGCATCGCGACAGTCGGTGCTGCGGGCGCTCATCGCGGCGGCCGTGCTGACGCTGTGCGTCGCTCCCTGGGCCGCCAACGCGTCCAGTTTTCAGGCGCTGCACCGCGACTACTCCACCGAGCGCACGGCGCGAACGCTGCTGGACTCCGCGCCCGCCGAGGCGACCGTCCTCGCCAACTGGCACTGGGCCACGCCGCTCTGGTATCTCCAGCACGTGGAAGGCGCGCGGCCCGACGTGCGCGTGGTGTACGTCTATCCCGAAGGCGCGACGCCCAACGAGGACGTCTGGATTCGGCGCATGGGCGAGGCACTCGGCCAAGGCCCCGTCGTGGTTACCAACTGGTTTGAGGCGTACAAGGCCACGCCCTACCGCTTCGTCCGCACCGAGGGCGGCTGGCAGGTGCTGGACGCGCCCTTGCGCGACGTGCCGCCCGGCGTGGTCCCCGTGGATGCCGTCTTTGATGGCAAGATTCGCCTCGTCGGCTACCGGCTCAGCGCGGGCGAGACCGCGCCGGGCAAGGAACTGCGCCTGTGGGTCTACTGGCAACCCGTCGCGCCGCTGGACCGCGACTACTCGTTCTTCGTCCACCTGGTGGATGCGGCGGGGCAGGTGCTAGGCCAGAGCGACCTCACGCGCGACGGGCGATTGTACCAAGTGGGCGAGGTGGTGGTGGATGAGCACCGGCTGTCCATCCTCCCCACCGCCGTCCCTGGCGACTATCGCATCATCGCGGGCACGTACATCACCCTGCCCGATGGCTGGCGGCGATTGCAGACGCCCGACGGCCGCGACGCCGTGCCCGTTGCCGACGTGCGCGTGCGCCCCGCCACCGAGCGCCCCGTAACCCTGCACCCGATGGTGCAGCGGTTTGCGGGCGGGCTCACGCTGCTGGGCGCGGACTGGGACGCGGCGGGGTCGGGCGCGCTGTACCTGCACTGGCGCAACGACGGCCTGCCCGCGGGCGACTACGCCGTGCAGTTCCTCCGCGCAGGTGAACTGGCCGCGCAGGGCACCGTCCACGTGCCGCCTGCCCCGGCCTATTTCACGTCGGCCACGCCGGTGCCCTATGGCGAGGGTTGGCTCTCCGTCCGCCTGCACGACGTTGCGGGCCGCGTGCTCCAGCCGCTGGGGCCCTGGGGCCGCGCCTGGGGCAACGAGGCCATGCTGCCCCACTTCTACGCCGGCGCGCGCTACGTCAACCTGGGCGGCGAGATGATCTTCGCGGGCGCGGAAGCCCTGCCCACGGAGGCAAAGGCGGGCGATTCGGTGCGCGTTGTGGTGAAGTTCGTCGCCCTCAAGCCACTGGTCAACGACTACTCCGTGTCGGTGGCCCTCTCCGCCGACGACGGGTCGTGGGACGCGCAGCACGACACCACGCCCGCCCTGGGCGCGATCCCGACGCTCAAGTGGACGCGCGGTGTGGCCGTGGACGACCCGCACACGCTGGAGATTCCGGCGGGCGCGACGGGGCAGGCCACGGCGTACCTCACGGTGTACGACGCCTTCACTTTGGACCCACTGCCCATCCTGGACGCCGAACTGGCCCGCCTGGGCCAGGGCCAGCACCTGCGAATCGGGCACATCGCGGTGCGGTAGCCCTGTAGGTGCGCGCGTAGGACTCATCTTGACGCGAAGGTGCGCTTGTGGTCATGTGGAAATAGGGCGCCCTTCGCACCGCGCTGAACCGCAACCGCGGGTTGTGCCCCTCAGCAACCGGCTCGCGGTGGCTACAGAGGAGGAGAGCCTCATGCGCTTCAAAGTCGTGCTTGAACCCAGCGACGAGGGCGGCTATACCGTCTATGTCCCTTCTTTGCCCGGCTGCATCAGCGAGGGGGAGACGGTAGAAGAAGCCCTGAAGAATATCCAAGAGGCAATTGAACTGTACCTGGAATCCGTGGAAGATGACCTTCTCCCGCTGATGGTGGAGACGGCCATGGTGCAGGAGATTGAACTGTGAGCAAGGTCCCCAGCCTGCCGTACCACCAGATCGTCCGCGTTTTGCAGAGGGACGGCTGGACGGTTGTTCGTCAGCGAGGCAGCCACATCCGGTTACAAAGCGCATTGGGGACGAGGTCTGAAGATCATCGTGCCTGCCCACCGTCCGGTGAAGCGCTCCACGCCGGCGCACATTTTGAAGCAAGCGCGGCTCAGCGTGGAGGAGTTCTTGAAGTCGCTGTGAGGAGCCCAGACCGCACGTAGGAGACCTCGGCGGGCGCAGTCCACGTGCGGCGCACGGCGACATGCGCCCACGTAGGCCCCCAGTCCCGCCGCTTCCGTCGGGTGCATCTCAATTCTGGCGGGAACGCCCGAACATCTGCAGCAGCCTTGCCCCCCAACTGAACCGCACCCCCGCCGGATAATCCTTGACACGAGAACGGGAGTTATGCTAGAGTAAAGCACAAGAGTCGCGTGAGCCGAATGCCTGTGCCGAATCGCGAGCGGCTCAACTGCCGCCGTGGGCGCTAGTACTTTACCACAAGGATTCTTGATGGTGTGTCATTGCGAGGGTGCGCAGCGCCCGTAGGGACAATTCATGAATTGTCCCTACTGAGGCTGCACGTGCGACGCACCTCGGAGGTGCCTCGCACGTGGAGATTGCTTCGCTTCGCTCGCAATGACAACAGGCAATTTTCTCTGTGGTCAAGTACTGGCAGGTCTTGCGAGGGACCGAGACATCGCGTCAGGATCAGACCATGAGCAAGCCATCACAAAATCTAGAGGCTCTTCTAACGAAGATCAGGGAATTGCTCCCGGTGTTGCGCGAACAGTACCGTGTGCGCACGCTGGAAGTCTTCGGCTCGTTTGTTCGCGGCGAAGAGGATCAGAACAGCGACCTGGACCTACTGGTTACCTTTGACGAGCCTCCGACCTTGTTCCGCTACATTGCCCTGGAAAACCAGTTGAGTGACGCTTTAGGGGTGAAGGTGGACTTGGTGATGAAAGACAGCCTGAAGCCGACCATCGCCAAGTACATTCTGGAAGAGGCCAAACCGATATGAGACCTCGGCGGGCGCACTGGGACTACCTTCAGGATATGTTGGAAAACGCCAGGAAGGCCTCTGCATTTGTACAGGGCATGGGGTTTGATGATTTCGCTGCAGATGAACGCACCGTCTATGCAGTCATCCGGGCGATAGAACTCATTGGGGAAGCGGTGAGGAGAATTCCCCAGGATGTGCGAGAGAAGTACCCAGAAATACCGTGGCGCGAAATCGCCGGTACCAGGGACAAACTCGTCCATGAGTATTTTGGGGTGAATTTGTCGGTCATCTGGCGCACAGTCCAAGAAGACGTGCCGATGCTGATTGCGCAGTTGGAGAGAGTGCTCCAAGAGCATGGGCGCACGCCACGGGGGTGATGCGCGAATCCTGGCCCGCCCGCCGCTTCTGCCCCCCATCTTGCCCATCCCCCCGCATTGTGATAGACTTATGCCCCGAAGCCATTGTCAGCACACCAGTACTATGCCACAGGGATTCTTGATGGTGTGTCATTGCGAGAGCGCGCAGCGCCCGTAGGGACAATTCATGAATTGTCCCTACTGAGGCTGCACGTGCGACGCACCTCGGAGGTGCGTCGCACGTGGGCCGACTGGATGGCGTCGCTTCGCTCGCAATGACAACAGGCAACTTTCTCTGTGGTCAGCACACCAGGGGCACAGGAGCACCATGATACCCATTCGCAGGAATGGACTGCTCTACTATCGGTTTGAGACCCTCGCGGCGCAGCGCGGGGTGGACCACGCCGTATTCACGCGCCTGGGCGGCCTCAGCAAGCCCCCCTTCGCGTCGCTGAACGTGGGCGCGACCGTCGGCGACGACCCCGCCGCCGTCCACGAGAATCGCCGCATCGTCTTCGCCGAGATGGGCCTCTCGCCCGACGAGGTGGTTACGTGCTATCAGGTGCACAGCGCCGCTGTCGCGCCTGTGGGCGCGCGGCACGGCGGCCAGGTCATCCCCGCCACCGACGGCCTCATGTCCGCCGAGTCGGTCGCCCTGTTCCTGCGCTTCGCCGATTGCGTCCCTATTATCCTGTACGACCCGGTGCGGCGGGCTGTGGCGCTGGTGCACGCGGGCTGGCGCGGGACTGCTGCGGGCATCGCCGGCGTCGGCGTGGCCCGCATGGCCGAACAGTACGGGTCGCGCCCGGGCGACATCCTCGCCTGCATCGGCCCGTCCATCGGCCCGTGCTGCTACCGTGTGGGCGAGGATTTCCGCCAGGCCATCACCGCGCAGTGGCCCGACGCAGCAGCCTACATCGCGCGGCGCAACGGTGTACTCCACGCGGATTTGTGGGAGATGAACCGAAGGCAACTCGTGGACGCGGGCGTGGGCCATGTAGAAGTCGCCCACATCTGCACCGCCTGCCACAACGACGAGTTCTTCTCCCATCGGGGCGATGGCGGCCGCACCGGGCGGTTCGCGGCCCTCGTGCGCCTGCGGTAGTCGGGAGGGCGCGCACCATGGCGGCGACGCGGAACCTGGAACGCAACCTGCGTGCGGTCAACGAGCGCATTGCCGAGGCGGCCGCGCGGGTGGGACGCAGCCCCGATGCCATCACCCTGGTCGCTGTTGCCAAGACCGTGCCTGCGGAAATCGTCGCTGCCGCCTGGGAACTGGGCGTGCGCCACTTCGGCGAGAACCGCGTGGAAGAGGCCGAGGCCAAGATTCCCGCCGTCCGTGCCCTTATCGGCGCGGGCGAGGGACAACCCACCTGGCACATGGTCGGCCACATCCAGAGCCGCAAGGCCAGGGAGGTCGTCCGCCTGTTTGACTTCGTCCACTCGGTGGATAGCGTGAGACTCGTCGCAGAACTGGACAAGCGGGCGGCGGCCGTCGGTCGGACAATCCCCTGCCTGCTGGAAATCAACACGAGCGGCGAGGCGAGCAAATACGGCGTCGCGGGCGACATCGGCCCGACCGACCCCGCCCAGGCTGCGGCGGTCGTGGCTGTGGCCCAGGCGCTGGCGGGCGCAACTCATCTGCAGGCCCTCGGCCTGATGACCCTGGGGCCGCTGGCCGCGCCCGAAGCCCGCATCCGCCGCTCTTTCCAGACCCTGCGGCGCTGGCAGGAGTTCCTGTCCGAGCGCGTGCCCCAGGCGCAGTGGCAACACCTCTCCATGGGCATGTCCGACGACTTTGAGATCGCCGTGGAGGAGGGCGCGACCATCGTTCGCATCGGCAGGGCCATATTCCAGGGGAGTTCGTAACCCAACGAGGGGGAATCCTATGCTCATCGCGCACAACTTCATTCGCCTTCTGTTTGACCTGTTGAGCCTGGCCATCTTGCTCCGCGTCATCCTGTCCTGGTTCAGAGTCAACCCGTTCCATCCCGTCGTCGCGTTCCTGGATCAGATCACCGAGCCGATCCTCGGCCCGCTGCGCCGCGTCATCCCGCCCATCGGCATGATTGACGTTACGCCCATCGTCGCGCTGGTATTGCTCCAGGTCGTGGAAGCGATTCTGCTCTCGCTCATTCCGCGCGCATAGAGGGAAGATGAACGTTCTGCCCATCACCGAACGGGAGGGGGCCATCACGTTCCTGGTGCGGGTTACGCCGCGCGCCAAGCGGGACGAGATCGTCGGGGCCGCCCAGGGCGCGCTGAAGGTGAAACTGGCGGCCCCGCCGGTGGAAGGCGCGGCGAACGAAGCGCTGGTCAAGTTTCTCGCCGAGCGGCTGGGCGTCCGCGTCGTGCAGGTGGAGATTTTGTCCGGCCGAACGGCCAGGATGAAGAGGGTTCGGGTTACAGGTATCTCCGCCGGCGAGGCGCACCGACGATTGCAAGCCTGACGTTCTGTGCGGGGAACTCAACGGGCGCGTGCGGCGTCTACCAGACGGACGCCTGCAAGCGACAGTCGGCTTGTACTTTGCCACAGGGATTCTTGATAGTCATTGCGAGGGCGCGCAGCGCCCGTAGAGACAATTTCATGAATTGTCCCTACTGAGGCTGCACTTGCGACGCACCTCGGAGGTGCGTCGCAAGCGGAGATTGCTTCGCTTCGCTCGCAATGACAAATGGGGTGTCATTGCGAGGGCGCGCAGCGCCCGAAGCAATCCCGGTAGGCTGTCATTCTGAGGCGCAGAGCGCCGAAGAATCTCGTTAGCCGAGATGCTTCGCTTCGCTCAGCATGACAGACGGAGCGTGAGATTGCTTGGCTTCGCTCGCAATGACAAATGGGGTGTCATTGCGAGGGCGCGCAGCGCCCGAAGCAATCCCGGTAGGCTGTCATTCTGAGGCGCGAAGCGCCGAAGAATCTCGTTAGCCGAGATGCTTCGCTTCGCTCAGCATGACAGACGGAGCGTGAGATTGCTTCGCTTCGCTCGCAATGACAAATGGGGTGTCATTGCGAGGGCGCGCAGCGCCCGAAGCAATCCCAGCAGACTGTCATTCTGAGGCGCGAAGCGCCGAAGAATCTCGTTAGCCGAGATGCTTCGCTTCGCTCAGCATGACAGACGGAGCGTGAGATTGCTTCGCTTCGCTCGCAATGACAACAGGCAATTTTCTCTGTGGTCAACGGCTGGCAGGCGAGAACGCGTCTGGAGGTATTGACATGATGGCCCGAACCGTATGGATACTGCTCGCGGTGCTGCTGCTCGTCAGCGCGTGCGCGCCGGCAGGAGGCGGCACCACCGGCACGCTACCCGCGCCGTCGGGCGGGGACGCCACGGCGACGCTGCCTGTGCAAGGAGGAACTATGCCCAGTCTAGGGTTTTCCACGCCGTTGCCGCGGAAGATGACGGAGCCGTTGGAACAGGCCGTGCACGACCTGACGACGCGGCTCGGCATCTCCGCCGATGAGATTGAACTGGTGAGCATCACCACCGAGGAGATGCCTGCCGGCGACCTGTGCCCCGGCGCGCCCGCCAAGGGCACCGCCCAGCCCGGCGGCCTGGTGCTGGGCAAGGAGATCGTCCTGCGGGTCGGCGGCGAGACCTACACGTACCGCGTGGCCGGCAAGCGGGTGGCGCTGTGCCAGGGACCGGCATCCGGCGAGGTTGCGGCCCCGCCTGCTGCGTCGCTCCCCGATGGCAGCGAGGCCGCGCTGGAGGCGGCGATTGCGGACCTGGCGGCGCGCCTGAACGTGGACAGGAGCGCCATCCAGGTGGTGGGGGTGGAAAAGCGCATGTGGAGCGACGCCAGCCTGGGGTGCCCGCAGCCCGGCATGATGTACGCCCAGGTCATCACGCCCGGGTTCCTCATCCGGCTCAGCGTTGAGGGCAAGGCGTACACCTACCACACCAGTTTGACCCACGCGGTGCTGTGCGAGCCGTAGCGCCGGCCGTCGCAAAAGACGACGCCCAAAGAAGAGAGCCAGCCGCACAAACGGCTGGCTCTCTTGTGTTGCGGTGAAGCCGCGAGTGCCTAGCGCCTTACGGCTTCGGCATCTCGGACTCCAGCCAGTACGACACCTCCAGCATAGGCACATACTGCTGGTTCGGTACGTACGGCTGCTCGGACGAGCGGAACGTGTACTGCGTGGACACCTTGCCGACGCCCTTGAGCAACATGCCGAAGTTCGGCAGGCTGCCGCTCACCCACTGCTGCACCAGGTTGGTAACGTCAAACTCAACCTTGGTGGTCGTTGTGGTGGGCTTGAGCACCACGCTGGCGAATGGAGTGGGCTCCACATCGCTCGCGGTGTCAGCAGCGCCGGGCTGGCCCCACATGTCCGCGCCGGTCGCGAACAGCCACGTGGCCGCGTCCTCGGTCCAGTCGCGCTTCAGCGCGTGCACCTGCACCGTCATGTCGTGGTGGCCGGAGTCGTAGCCCAGGTAGTACATCGTCAGTTTCGCCGACTCAAAGGTGGCGTCGGGGCCGATGCTGGACAGGTCAAACTTCAGCAACGGCGCTTTCACCCCACCCTGGCGAACCCTCAGTTCCGCGCGGGAACCGAAGTTCGTCGCCGGCTCCCAGCCGCTGATGTACGTGTCCTCGGCCACGCCGAACGTGGCGGTGTGCTTGGGCGGCGTCGCGGCGAACACCGGCAACTGGAAGATGCCGGGCGCGTTCGCCGGACCGATCATCACCAGACCCCAGTAGGACATGCCAGGCGTGAAGTTCTTGTTCCAGGCCACGTCAAAGGTGAACGAGCCGTCCGGGTTCTTGACCACGTTCTGCACGGCCAGGTCGTTGCCCTGCACCGCGTTGATCGTGATCTCCACCGGATCGCCTTCCGTTACACCCCAGCCGTGGACGGCCACCAGGTAATTGCCGTCGGCCGGGAACTTGATCATCACGTACTCGTTGCCCGTTGACGTAGTGGACGAGCCAACGACCTCGGTGTCAAAGTCAAACACGCCGTCGTTGTTGGCATCGTACAGCACGAACAGGTCCACGTCGCTGGCCGCCGCATGGGTGCTGGCCTCCAGCAGGCCGCCGTGGTTGATGGTAATCGGATACTTGTACGTTGCGGTGGATGGATCATCCGGGTCGTCCTGGACCGCGGGCACCTCGTACCTCTGCACGCCACCCAGGCCGTAGGCGGTCGCCGCGATGTCGTCAAACGTCAGGTCCGACGTCAGCGTTACCGGCAGCGCGCCCGGGTTCGTCCGGCCGTCAATGACGAGCAGCGACGGGTTCAGGACCGCCGTGCCCACTTGGCCCGAGAAGGGCTCATTGATCGTCTTGCCGGAGAACAGCACGTTGTGGAGCATGAACAGGTGCAGGCCCGTGGAGATGGGCGCCGACACCCATTCTTCCGACCCGCCGGTGGCGGTGTCAAAGAGCCACATGCCCGCGCCGATGTTCTTGTTGGGGCTGCCGCCCTTGAAGCCCAGCGTGTACGGCCCGAAGATGTCCGGCGCCATGTCGGAGAAGACATCCTCTTCCGGCCCGTAGATCAGCGTGTCAATGTCCGTTGGGAACGTGCCCCACTGGGTCTTGGCCACCAGGTAGGTCCCCTGAGCAAACACCTGATCCGGGATGTCGGTGAAGAAGAACCGCCAGTCGCCGGACTCGGCCCGCCAGGACCAATCCTGGAAGCCGTTGACCGTGCCGTTGTTATACGGCAGCGGCTGGTCCACGCCACCGAACTGGAACTGAGCGCCATCCGCCGCGACCATCGCCGTTACCGGAATGGCCGACACGTGGCCGCTGTGGACGCCATCGCCGGGGTCGGACACCAGCACCACGCCCTCGTACGCGCCCAACGGAGCATCCTCGGGCACGTCCAGGGTCGCGGTGAAGGTCGCCGAGCCACCCGCCGGGACGACCAGTTCGCCCGCGGTCATGCCGGTGTCAATGGTCAGCCACGGCCAGTCCACCCGCTTGAAGAACGTGATCTCCAGGCTCACCACGGTCTTCGTGTTCACCTTCGCTTGCGTGCGGCGCTGGATGCCGACGAAGAACCCGTCGTGGAACCGCTGGCCCGGGTTGTGCACCGTGATGCCGAAGGACGGGCCGGTGTCGTAGCCGTAGTTGTAGCGGTTGTACTCACCGACCTGGTCCTCGCCCGCGTTCACCACACCGTTGCCGTTGAGGTCGGTCCACAGCATGCCATCGCCGTTGATGTCCTTCCAGTCGTAGGCGATGATGCGGAACCGCTGGTCGTAGGCCAGAGGCCCGGTGAACACGTTGCTCGTGCTGAAGTGCTCCAGCGGGAACCACGCCTTGGCGACCATCAGGTCGGCGTCGTGGTACGGCCCACCCGGCCCAACCAGCAGGGTCAGGTCAGCCAGGTAGTCGGCCAGCCGCTGGAAGTTCGGCGCGCTCTCTTCCGCCTGGTTCACGTCGAACTGGCGCGTAACGGTACCGACCTTCTCCATGTGGGCACCGGTAACGGTGGCGGTGATGTCCGTCGTGCCGTGGTTGTAGAGGGTGAAGGTCTTGCTCGCAGAGGTGCCGGGGTGCACGATGTTGGCGAAGCCTTCAATCTCCTCGCCACGGTAGTCGCCGGCCTGCCAGAACGCAGGCGACACGCGCAGGCCGTAGATGCCGCCCGCAACGTCGGTCGCGCGGTCGGCGTTCACCACGCCCGCGCCCTGCACGAACGGGTCATGCTTGGCGTCGGTCGCGCCCGACATGAACAGTTCGCGCGCTACTTCGTAGGTCGGGAACTCGCCGTTGGCCTGCTTGTAGGCGTCGTAGACTAGCGCCAGGTTGCCCGCCGCGATGGGGCACGACCGGCTTGTGCCGCCCCAGATTTCCCAGGCGGTCCAGCCGTCGCCCACCTCGTTCAGGGCCAGGTCGCCCGCGCCCCACGCGCCGTTGGCGGCAACGTTGACACCCGTGCTGCCGGTCGCACCAGGCCCGCGGTTGGACCAGGACTGGACATCGCCGTACAGAATCTGGTCGGTGGACTCAATGACGTCAAAGTCCGTGCCAGACCCGTACTGGGTGGACGCGCCGATGCCCATGCCGGTGAAGGGCGAGGGCGGAGACACGGTGCCGTAGCCCATGGCGCCGTTGCCGGTGGACGCCAGCCACGACAGCTTGGGCGCGGCCGCCTTGTTCAGGTACGCCTGGAACCGAGATTCAAAGTCCCAGCCGTCGTTGTCGGTGGCCGACCCGCCGTAGGACATGCTCACGATGTCGGCCTCGTCGCCCGTGCCCGGGACGCCATCGGGGCCAAGCGCCACGAAGTAGTAGTTGTCGGTAGCATAGCCGCCGCGGTAGAAGTTGCCCACGGCGATGAGTTTGGCGTTCTTGCCGCCGCCCTGCACCATGCCGCCCGCGCCTTCCGGCTTGTAGGGAGGCGCGTTGCCGTCAATCACGCCCTGGCCGACGACCGCCGAGGCGCACAGGACGCCGTGATCACCGCCAGACAGCCGCGGGTCGTTCAGCATGAACGCGACGACCTTGCCGGGCCCAGGAGGCGCGAACTCGTCCACATACGGAGCCCACAGCCAGTCAAATCCCGGAGGATGGTTCTGGCCGTCGGAAATCCAGTAGACCATACCGCCGGAGATGTCGGCGTAGCCATCGCTGCCCGGGGCATCCGCTTCGGAATCCCAGTTGTCCTTCCAAGCGATGGGGTCGTCCTTGGTAACGGGCTTCTCATCCGAGAAGTCGTAGTTGTCGTCCAGGTCCACGTACACGGTGTCGTAAACGCCGGCCTCATGCTCGTCGGCCACCAGGACGGCCACCTTCTCGCCGTACCACCAGGCCTGGAGCGCGGTGTCGGGGTACCAGCCGATGTGGTACACGCCGCTCTTGCTGGTGCCGGGGGTTACGTAGGTGTAGCCCGTGCGCGACCAGGTGGGGTTGTCTTCGGTGATGGTGAAGGAGGTGTCCGCGTACCAGGTGCCGAAGTAGCGGAGGCCCAGCCCACCATACGCGCCGTAGTAGTAGGCGTAGTAGAGCATGGAGTACTCGTCAAAGGCGATGGGCCAGCCGTAGTACGGGGACTCGGGGTCGTTGTTGACGGCCCAGGTGCCCTGCAGGTCGGGGTGCGCGAAGTCTATGCCGGAGTCAATGACGGCCACCTTCACGCCCTCGCCGGTGAAGCCCTTGGCCCAGGCCGCTGCGGACTTGTGGCCCTCGGCCACGTCCCACCAGCCCGTCGGCTCCACGTCCCTGGACGCGGGCTGCCAGGCGCCGGGGTAGCCCGCTGCCTTCACCGCCGCGACCCGCTCGCGGATCTTCTCCGCGGCCTGCGCCTGCTTCGTCGCCAGATCGGGGTCAACCGGCTGCGGTGGCGCATACGGCATGGGATCCAGCACCGCCATCACACCATCCACGGAGGCCAGTTTGAACAGGTTCTTGGCCTTGACCTTGCCCACCACAGAGGTGAGCCCCAGGATGGTGCGGACGGTGGCTTTCTCCATGTAGCCGCTCACGTCGGTCCCCTCGGCCACGAAGACGTTGACGTCCACCAACGTCTCGCCGCCCGCCTTGGCGACCGGCCGCAGGGTCGGGGCGATCTTGGCCAGCGAGGCCGATGTCGCGGTCTCGGGGCCGCTTGCCATGGCCATCGGGGCGGCCAGCGCCAGGATCATGCTCAGCGCCATGACCACACCGAGGGCCTTCCAATACTTGCCGTGCATGTTCGTTCTCCTTTCTGTGTCTCGCTGCACTACCAAAGGACCGTTGACGCGATTGAAGAGCGGATACTGCTCATGGGCCGGCCTTTCCTAAGCGCGTACATCACCCCCTTTCAGGTATTCTCTTGCACCCCGATCCGATGAAAAGGCCTCTGCGAAACGAGGTCAACGGCGACCGTCTTGCTCGGACGCACCTAATCCAAGGGCAAGCGCCCCCGCCACGAACATGCGATGAATCCTTGCCGGTTGTTGCAACACCCGGCACGCTGACCACGGAGACTTCATGGAGAAATAGATTCTGCCCGCCTTGGGCGCAAGCGCCCATTTCTGGTGCAGGATACCCTGCGCACCATCAACCCGATGTTACTGTCCGAGATTGCTTCGCTCGCAATGACCGAACAGAACCGCGTGCGTACGATCTGCAACAGAAGATGGAACCGTCCCACCAATCCCACCGGTTTGCATCTTCTATTTTACGGCACGATTGCGCAGATGTCAAGGGTTTTTGCGGTCTTTTTAAACTTCCCGCCCCCATGTCTGACAAACTTTCGGGCGAATGGGGATAGTACCCCTTTCCTATTGAAGGCCGGGCCATATCCCCCTACAATGGAGGCAGATTATTGGAACTGCCAAATTACATCAGAAAGGAGGCCGGGACATGTTCTATCTGAATCGCGAAAAAGGGCAGGGATTGGTTGAGTACGCATTGATCCTCGTGCTGGTAGCCGTCGTCGTCATCGCCGTGCTGTTGCTGCTTGGCCCCGCGATCGGCAACGTCTTCAGCACCGTCATCAGCAACCTGTAGCACCCATCGTCCAGACAGACCAATCCGAGCACCCGGGAGCAGGCTTCGCACAGCGCGGAGCCTGCTCCTCTCAATCCGAGCAACCGAACCTGTCATCCGCACATTCATAGGCAGACCGTTTTCATCCCATCATTGCGCGACAGTACCTAAATCCTATTGTGAAGTCCGGATTGGGGGCATAGAATACAGGTAGCATGGCCGATGGCATGGCGTCTGGCGGCAAGACCGCCCGCCATGGCCCTGTGCTTCCAATCGTGCGAGGCTGAGGTAGGTGGTGAAGATGGGAAAACGGCTGTCCCTCAAACCGCGGCGACGCGGCCAGAGCCTGGTGGAACTGGCTCTGATCATGCCCATCATCCTGATTATTATGGCGTCGGTCTTTGACATCGGGCGCGTGCTGGACGCGTCCATCGTCCTGACCAACGCGGCGCGCGTGGGCGCTCGGTTTGGCGCTAACCACCCCACCTGGTACGACTCCATCCGCGCCCGCGTGGTGGACTTCGCCAACGATTCGGGCATGAACTTCACCGGCGTGCGACTCACAGGGGCCAACGTCGCCGTGTCGTCCGGCATCGCGCCGGGCACGCCCGTGGTCGTTACGATTACCTACGACGTCCCGCTCACCTTCGGCCGCGCCATCGGACTGAACACCATCCGAATCGTGCGCAGGGCCGAGATGATGATCCTGGTGAATCCGTGAGGTGGCGAGCATGAGGATGCGACAAACACCGAGCGAACTTTGGCGAAAGGGCCGACGCGGTCAGGCCGCCGTGGAGTTTTCCATGGTGGTCCTGATCCTCGTGCTGATCATCATCGGCACCATAGACTTCTCGCGCCTGTTCTTCACGTGGGCCAGCATGGCCAACGCCGCCCGCGAAGGCGCACGCTATGGCACCGTCTGGCCCAAGCGCTGGACCGATGCCGACTACCCGCCGCCCAACAACATTGAGTTCCGCACCCGCGCCATGCTGGCGACCCTGGGCGCGGACAACGTGCAGGTGGAAATCCACTGCTACGACCAGTGGGGCGGCGCACACGAGTACGAACGTTACCTGTGCGTAACCGGCAACCAGATTCAGGTCATCGTGCGCGCGCAGTTCCGCAGTTGGACGCGCATCATCCCGCCACTGAACCTGGTCGCCAAAGCGCGAATGGTCATTGACTGAGTCGGCCACTCCCCCCTAGACATCTTGGGAGGTGGAGAAGTGAAAGGAGCAACATTGCAAAGAGAAAAAGGTCAGTCGTTGGTAATCGTTGCGTTTGCGATGGTGGTGCTGCTGCTGTTCGCCATGTTCGCCGTGGACCTGAGCTATGCCTACGTCCAGCGGCGGCAGATGCAGAACGCAGCCGACGCCGCGGCGCTGGCCGGCGCCCGCGAACTCACCATCGCCCAGGGTTCCGCTCCGGAGGAGCGCATCTCCAGCGGCCAGTTGTACAGCACCATCCTGGACTGGGCCCAGCGCAACCAGGCGCGGACCGTCCAGGCGCTGTACATCCGGCCCGACCAGTCGACGTTCGCCATCAACGCGGGCGACGGCTCGCCGGTGCCCGATCCCGACAGAGCCTCAGGCATCTACGTCCAGGCGTGCACCAACTTCCCCACGTTCTTCTCGCGGTTCGTCGGCCTGGGTATGATGAACATGTGCGCCGAGGCCGAGGCGAGTTTCGGTGCGGCCTGGCAGGTGCGCGGTCTGGCGCCCCTGGCCGTGCTGTACTCGGACTTCCAAGTGGGCGACGAGTACAGCCTGTTCGCGGGCAACTACAAGCACGCCACGGCGCGCTGGGGCTGGCTAGGGCTGGACTGCGCGTTCCCATCCAAGTGCTCGCCCGACGCCAACTCCCTGAAGTACTGGATGGAAAATGGCTACCAGGGCTACGTCGCCCGTAACTCTAACTACATGGCCGACCCTGGCATGAAGGAGTCGGTCCTCCACCAGGCTGACGTGGGACAGGTGCTGTTGCTCCCCGTCTTTGACAAGATTTACCAGTTCACCACCGACGAGGAGTGCAACAAGAACTCGCCGCGCTACAACCCGGACTACTGCGCCAACGCCTGCAAGTCCGACTACCCGAATGTGGTGTGCGCCTACACGGACAACAATACGCTGAAAGGCCAGTACTACTACCACATCATCACCTTCGCGGCCTTCAAGGTTACCAACAAGGGCCAGCACCAGTTGGACGGCGAGTTCGTGTCCTACATCGTGGACGGCACCTGGACGAACCCCAGCCCGTGGGACAAGGGCGTCGTCGTCATGCGCCTGACCGAGCGCGACAAGCCGACCGTAACGCCGGTGGGGGGAGCTCCTATACCGACGAACCCGCCTGAGCCAACGGCGACTCCGTGGCCAACATTCACGCCTGAGCCGACGGCTACGCAGACGCCCGTGGGGCCTGCACCGACAGACACGCCGGAGCCGACGGCGACGCCTACGCCCGTTGGCCCGACGCCTACACCGACGCCCACGGCCACGCCGTGCCTGACGCCCAACGCGCCCACGTCGCTCACCGGCAGCCGCAGTGGCCAGAACGTGTACCTGTCCTGGAACGCCCCCAGCGGGCCGCCCGTTACCCAGTACAACATCTACTGGGCCACAGCCCAGGACGGCACCTACGGCTTCCTGACCAGCACCACCAGCACGTCGTACTCGTACAAGACCACATCGGGCCGCTGGTACTACGTCAAGGCGGTCAATGGGTGCGGCGACGGGCCGGAGTCCAACAAGGTTTACGTGCCGCCCAAATGACGTCGGCCCGTTTCCGGCCTGCGGAGAACCAAATACTATGCTGGCGGGCGAATCTGCCCGCCAGCGTGCGTCAGAGGGGGCGCCGCTGCCCGTCATTGCGAGAGCACGCAGCAGCGCCCTCGCAATGACACAGAACAGGGGACCACATGGCCCCACCGGCAAAAGGACAGAGCCAAATCCGCCTGTCGGCGGTTGCGAATTTCCGAAACACAGGGTACAATATGCACAGTCGTATCGCTGTTCCTGACAAGCCAACTGTAGGAGGGTCTCATGCGACGCAGATCTAGGCTTCTACTCATCCTGGGAATCCTGCTGGCCATTGTCGCCATGCTCCTCACATACACCATGCTCCAGAAGCCGCAGCAGCCGGCCGAGCAGCCGCCTATCGTTACGCGGAAGGTGGCCGTCGCCGTCCAGGACATCCCCTACGGCACGCTCATTGACCCGCTGGCCGTGGAAATGCGCGACTGGCCCGTGGACACCGCCCCCGCAGATGCCATCGGCAACACGGCGGACCTGGCGGGCAAGTATGCCAAGACCGCCATCTTCGCCGGCCAGATCATCCAGGCCAAGATGATTGCCACGCCCAGCGAACTGGCCAGCGGCGAAGGCCCCGCGTCCATTCTCATCCCGGTCGGCATGGTCGCCTACCCGTTCCCCATTGACGAACTCAGCGGCGTGTCCTATGCCCTGAAGTCCGGCGACCGCGTGGACGTGCTCATCACGTTCAAGTTCTTGCAGGTGGACCGGGAGACCCAGGTGGCCTTCCCATTAGACCGCAACCAGCCCGGCGACATCCAAGGGGTGCAGATTCCCCGCCTGGTCTCGCAACTCACGCTGCAGAACATAGAGGTCCTGCGCGTGGGCTCGTGGTACGTGCCGCCAGTCCAGCCGACCACGCAGCAGCAAGGCGGCCAGCAGCAACAGGCACAGGCGACCCCGCCTCCGCCTGCCGTGGTTACGCTCCTCATGCCCCAGCAGGACGCGCTGGTGCTCCAGTTCGCCAAGGAAGCCAAGGCCACCATAGAACTGGCCCTGCGCAACCCCAACGACCAGGAGATGGTAACGACGCAGTCGGTTACGCTGGACTACATGCTGGCGCGGTTCAACATCACCGTGCCTATTCTGAGGGACGAGTCGCTGGAGACCCTCATCCCCGCGACCCGGTAGGCCGACGGGAGTCATCGTGTGAAGGAACGCAAGGGATGACCGACGCAGGAAGCGCCCAACGCAAAATCCGCGTACTCATCGTGGATGACATACCGGAGACCCGCGAAAGCCTCCGCAAGTTGCTGTACTTTGAGAAAGACCTGGAAGTCGTGGGGACGGCGGTGAGCGGCGAGGACGCCGTTCGCCAGACCAAGGAAACGCGGCCCGACATCGTCCTGATGGACATCAACATGCCTGGGATGGACGGCATCACGGCCACCGAGGCCATCACGCAGAAGTTCCCCTATGCCCAGGTCATCATGATGTCGGTGCAGGCCGACGCCGACTACCTGCGGCGCTCCATGCTGGCGGGCGCACGCGAGTTCCTGACCAAGCCCTTCACCGCCGACGACCTGGTCAACAGCATTCGGCGCGTGTACGAACTCGGTCTCAGCCGCCGCGTAACCCTGGAGCAGGCCGGGGTGCCTGTGGAGGGCGTCGCGGGAGTCGCGGTGAAGCCCGCCAAGCCCAGGGGCAAACTCATCACCGTCTTCAGCCCCAAGGGCGGCACCGGGCGCAGCACCATTGCGGTGAACCTGGCCATCGCCCTGCAGGGCCTGGGCGACTACAAGGTGGCGCTGGTGGACGCCAGCCTGCAATTCGGCGACGTGGCCGTCCTGCTGAACCTCCAGGCCACGCGCAGCATCGCCGACCTCATCCCGCAGATCAAGGACCTGGACAGCGACATGATCGCGGGCGTCCTCACGCCCCACTCGTCGGGCATCAAGGCGCTCCTGGCCCCCGCCCGCCCGGAACTGGCCGACCTCGTCGCGCCCGAACACCTGAAGGCCATCGTCCAGCAACTGCTGACCCTGTTTGACTTCGTCATCGTGGACACCTGGGCGTCGCTCCACGACCTGATGCTGGGCATCCTGGACATTTCGGACCGCATCCTGCTCATCACGACGCCCGACATCCCGTCCATCAAGAACGCCAAACTGTTCTTTGAAGTTACCGACGCGCTCCAGTATCCCGAAGAGCGTGCCATGCTCGTCGTCAACATGGCCGACCGCCGCGGAGCCATCAACGCCCGCGACATAGAAGCCAGCATCAAGCACCCGGTCGCCGCCAAGATTCCGCTGGACGAACGGAGCGCCATCCAGGCGGCCAACGAAGGCGTGCCCGTCGTCTTCGGCAATCGGAAAAGCCCGTTGGCCCAGGCCATCACCGACCTGGCCAACCTGATCGTGGCCGAACTCGCGCCAAAGCCCGCCGAGCAGGCCGAAGCGCCCGAGCCGACCGCGGCACCGAAGGCGCGGCGCGGCCTCTTCGGGCGCACCATCTGACGCACACCAACCCTTGAGAAGGCAGGTGCCCTATGTCGCTTCTGAAACGAATTGAAGGAACCCAACCCGAGGAGAAAGCATCGCGGCTGGAAGAACTCCGAGCCCGCCAGCCTGCGGTCATGACCCAGACCGAGGGAACCTACCGAGACCTGAAATCGCGCATCCAGGAACGCCTCGTCGCCGAGATGGACGAGAAACTGGACATCAGCAAGCGCGAGGACGTGCGCCGCGCCATTGAGGAACTGTTCAACTCCATCCTGGCGCAGGAAAACATCATCCTCAGCCGCACCGAGCGCCACAGGATGTTTGAGCAGATCGTGGCCGACATCATCGGCTACGGCCCCATTGAGCCGTTCCTGGCCGACCCGTCCATCAACGAAATCATGGTCAACGGCCCCCATGCCGTGTATATTGAGCGCAGGGGCCGCATTGAGAAGACCGCCGTCCGATTTGACGACGACGAGCACCTGCTGCGCATCATTGACCGCATCGTGGCGCCGCTGGGCCGCCGCGTGGACGAGGCCTCGCCCTACGTGGACGCCCGCCTGCCCGACGGCTCCCGCGTCAACGTCATCATCCCGCCGCTGGCGCTCAACGGGCCGGTGCTCACCGTCCGAAAGTTCGCCAAAATCCCCATCACCGCCGAGAACCTGGTGGAATACGGCACGCTGACCCAGGAGGCGCTGGACTTCCTCAAGGCGTGCGTGTTGGGTCGGCTCAACATCCTCATCTCCGGCGGCACCGGCTCCGGCAAGACCACGACGCTCAACGTCCTGTCGGCCTACATCCCGAACGACGAGCGCATCATCACCATTGAGAACGCCGCCGAACTGCAATTGCGGCAGGAGCACGTCGTTACCCTGGAGTCGCGCCCACCCAACATTGAGGGCAAGGGCGAGGTTACCATCCGCGACCTGGTTATCAACTCGCTGCGTATGCGCCCCGACCGCATCATCGTGGGCGAGGTCCGCGGCGCCGAGGCGCTGGACATGCTCCAGGCCATGAACACCGGCCACGACGGCTCCATGACCACCCTGCACGCCAACAGCCCGCGCGACGCCCTGTCGCGCCTGGAGACCATGGTGCTCATGGCCGGCATGGACCTGCCGCACCGCGCCATCCGCGAGCAAATCGCCTCGGCCCTTGACCTCATCGTGCACCAGGAGCGCATGCGCGACGGCGTCCGCCGCGTCGTCAGCATCGCCGAGGTCATCGGCATGGAGGGCGATACCATCGTCATGCAGGACATCTTCCGATTCCAGCAGGTGGGCGTGGAGGATGGCAAGGTCATCGGGCGGCTTCGCCCCACGGGCATCCGCCCCAAGTTCATGGAAAAGTTGGAGGCCGCCAACATCCGCGTTGCATCGGACACCTTTGGCGTTGTGAAGAAGATCTCGTGAGGCCGACGGGTTGCGTGCGTCGGTCTCCATACGTGATGTGGAGTAGGCTATGCCTGCATCCGTGATCGCGCCAATTCTGGTTGGCTTGGGAGTGCTGTTCATCTTCATCGGGCTGGCGGGCGCCCTTTCGGGGCGCGACCCCCGCGTGTCGTCGCGCCTGGACCAGTACGCGGGCCGCGACGATGGGCTGGCATCGCCTTCGGGCGGCCAGGGCGTGCAGGTTACAACGTCGCTGAACCAGATGATCGGCCGCGCGAAGTTCGCCGCCAACCTGGCCACCCAACTGGCCCGCGCCGACCTGAAGCTCACCGTCTCCGAATTCGTGCTGCTCAACCTCGCATCCACCCTGCTAGGATTCCTGCTTCTCCTCGTCCTGAAGCGGGACCTGTTCCTGGCAGTGCTGGCGGGCGTGGCCGGCTACTTCTTGCCGCGCATCTGGATTCGCCGACGGCAGAGCAAGCGCATCAAGGACTTCAACAACCAACTGGGCGACACCATCACCCTCCTGGCCAACTCTCTGCGTTCAGGCTACAGCCTGTTGCAATCCATGGAGACCGTGGCGAAGGAACTGGCCCCGCCCGTGTCCACGGAGTTTGAGCGGGTCGTCCGCGAAATCGGCCTAGGGCTGTCCTACGAGCAGGCCATGAACAACATGCTGCGCCGCGTGCCCAGCCCCGACCTGGACCTGATGATCACCGCCATCAACGTGCAGCACGAGGTCGGCGGCAACCTGGCCGAGATTCTGGAGACCATCGGCTTCACCATCCGCGAGCGCATTCGGATTCAGGGTGAAATCCGCGTCCTCACGGCCCAGCAGACGGGCACAGGCATCATCGTGGGCCTGCTGCCCTTCGCCGTGGGGTTCATCCTGTACCTCATCAACCGCGACTATATCCTGTCGCTGTTCCGTGAACCGTGCGGCTGGGCCATGGTCGCCATGATCTTCATCCTCATCGGCTCTGGCTTTGCGATCATTCGGCGCATCATCAGGATTGAGGTGTAGGACTTGACCAGAGAATTGCCTGTTGTCATTGCGAGCGCAGCGAAGCATCTCGGCTGACGAGATTCTTCGCGGCTTCGCCGCTCAGAATGACAATATATAGGGACGACTCGGCGAGTCGCCCCTGCATTGGGCGCGGCGCGCCCTCGCATGACATAAGACCAAGAACCCATGTGATGAAGGAGTAGTGGGAGGGAGAAGCAATGCTTGTTCCTTTGGTCGTATCCCTGCTGGCAGGCTTGTCCATCCTGCTCATCTTCCTGGCGCTGGCGGGCGGGAAGGAGACCACGCCCCTGGAGCAGCGCCTGGCCGAATACGGCGCGCGCCCGCTGACGCTGGAGGAGTTGGAACTGTCGCAGCCCTTCTCCGAGCGCGTCGTCAAGCCGCTCATCAACGCCAGCGCGCGGTTCGTAACCCGCTTCCTGCCCAAGCAGTACGTGGAGTCCACGCGCCTGAAACTGGAAGCCGCAGGCAACCCTAACAACTGGAGCGCCACCGACTTCCTCGGCGTCCGAGGGCTGGCGGGCGCGATGCTGGGTGGCCTGGCGCTCCTGTTCCTGAACGCACTCGGGGCGCCCATCTCCCAGCGGTTCTTGCTCACCATCGTCTTCGCGCTCCTGGGGTTCCAACTGCCCGTCATTTGGCTGGGGGGCAAAATCAGTTCGCGCAAGACCGAGATCATCCGCGCGCTGCCCGACGCCCTGGATCTGCTCACCATCAGCGTGGAGGCGGGCCTGGGGTTTGACGCCGCCATGGCCAAGGTCAACGAGAAGTGGGACAACGAATTGAGCCGCGCCTTTGGCCGTGCCATCGCCGAGATGCGCATGGGCCAGAGCCGCCGCGATGCCCTGCGCAACATGTCGGCCCGCATGGATGTGCCCGAGGTAACCAACTTCGTCGCCGCCGTCATCCAGGCCGACCAACTCGGCGTCAGCATCGCCAAGGTCCTGCGCATCCAGTCGGAGCAGATGCGCATCCGCCGACGCCAGCGCGCCGAGGAGAAGGCCCAGCAGGCCCCGCTCAAGATGACGTTCCCGCTCGTCTTCCTCATCTTCCCGAGCATCTACATCCTGCTGCTGGGACCCGCCATCCTGATCCTCATCCATTCCAACGTGTTCGGGACGCTGTTTTGATCATCGTCAACCGCTCCAGGCAAACGACGCTCGCCCATCGCGCCACGGCCGCGCGGACGTTCTTTGAGCGCCTGCGCGGCCTGATGCTTCACCCTGGCCTGGCCCCAGGCGAAGCACTGGTGCTCGTCGGCGACAACAGCATCCACACCTTCTTCATGCGCTTCCCGATAGATGTGCTGTACCTGGACCGCGACGGGCGCGTGCTGCGGCTGGAAGAGGCCATGCCCCCCTGGCGCGTCGGCCCCGTCGTGGGCGGCTGCCGCGCCATCGTGGAACTGCCGCCAGGAACCATCCGCGCTACGCACACCGCCGTGGGCGACCTCATCGCCCTGGGCGATTCCGAGGATTGACACCATGGGCCTCGCACCAGCCTTTGCCAGGACGTTGGACTCCCTGCTGGACTGGATTTTCCCGCCCAAGTGCGGCGGATGTGGGCGCGTGGGGCACCACCTGTGCCCGCAATGCCTGGCCCAGATCGCGTACATCGGCACCGACCCGCGCGCGGCCTTCTCCGCGAACGCCTGGAGTGCCACGGCCCTTCGCGGCGTCCGTTCGGTGGCCTGGTTTGAGGAGCCGCTGCGCACCGCCATCCACAACTTCAAGTACAACGGGCAGCGCGTGCTGGCCGGGCCGCTCGCAAGCCTGCTGGTTCACGACTGGGAGCGCCTGCACCACCCCGTTGACGCGGTCATCGGCGTCCCCCTGCACCCGCGGCGGCAGAAGGAACGCGGCTACAACCAGTCGCACCTGCTGGCGACGGAGTTCAGTCGCGCCACCGGCATCCCCGCCGCCAACAAGGCCCTGCGCCGCGTCCGCCCCACGCTGCCCCAGGTTACGCTGACGGCAGCCGAGCGGTGGCAGAACGTGCAGGGCGCGTTCCAGGGCGAACCGTCGGCCCTGGCAGGCAAGTCGGTGCTGCTCATAGACGACGTGTGCACCACCGGCGCCACCCTGGAAGCCTGCGCGCGGGCCGCCCTGGACGCCGGAGCGCGTGCCGTCTGGGCCATGACCCTCTGCCGCCCGCGCCTGCCCGACGGGGATAGGCGGTAGTGCCATGGTACAGATGACGTTATTCGCCCGCCCCTTCACCGTCAGCGAACTCACGCTCCACATCAAGGGGCTTTTTGACGAGGACGAGGCCCTCGCCGACGTGTGGGTGGAAGGCGAGGTGTCCAACCTGTCCCGCCCGTCTTCGGGCCACATCTACTTCAGCCTTACGGATGCGGGCGCGCGCCTTGGGTGCGTCCTGTGGCGCTCTACCGCTGCGCGAATTCGCGCCCTGCCCCAGAACGGCGACCGCATTCTGGCCCACGGCAGGGTGAGCGTGTACGAAGCCCAGGGGACCTACCAGCTCTACGTGGACGAGATTCAGCCCGCGGGCCTGGGCGACTACTACATCCAACTGGAGCGACTGAAACAACGCCTGCGCGACGAAGGGCTGTTCGCCGAGGAGCGCAAGCGCCCCCTGCCCGACTTCCCGCGGCACATCGGCATCGTAACCTCGCCCGACGGGGCCGCGCTGCGCGACATCCTGCACGTGCTGCGGCGGCGGTTCCCGTGCGTCGCCGCCACCCTGGCCCCCACCCAGGTGCAGGGCGCCGACGCCCCCGCGCAGATTGTCGCCGCGCTGGAAGCACTCAACCGCCACACCGACTGCGACGTGCTCATCGTGGCGCGGGGCGGCGGCTCCGTGGAAGAACTGGCCGCCTTCAACGACGAGCAGGTCGCGAGGGCCATCGCCCGGTCCCGCATACCGGTTGTTACCGGCATCGGCCACGAGACCGATTTCACCATCGCCGATTTCGTGGCCGACCGCCGTGCGCCCACGCCCACTGCCGCCGCCGAGTTCGTTACGCCCGACCGCGCCGAACTCCTCGCCGCGCTGGAGGACATGGCCGAACGCCTGAGCCGCACCGCGTCGCGCCGCGTCCAGGACATGGCGGCCAACCTCGCCTACGTCCACAAGGCCCTGCGCCGTGCCTCGCCCGAAGCGCAGATTCGGAGCCACCGTCAGCGCGTGGACGAACTGACCCACCGCATGACGCTGGCGGCGCGGCAGACGCTATCCCACAGCAAGGGCGCGCTCAAGGCCGCCGCCGACCGCCTGCACAGCGCCTCGCCCCAGGCGACGCTGGCCCGCGGCTACGCCATCGTTTCCCTGCGCCCGTCGGGGAGACTGGTAACCAGCACCCGCCACGTCCGCCCAGGCGACGCCATCCGCGTGCAGGTCAGCGACGGGGCCTTCCACGGGCGGGTTGCCGAAGACCGAGAAGATGAGGAGAGCAAACCATCATGAGCCAAAACGCAGACATTGCGGCTCTGTCCTTTGAGGAAGCCTTCCGCGAACTGGAGGCGCTGGTAGAGCAGATGGAAGCGGGCAATCTGCCGCTGGAGGACACCATCCGACTGTTTGAGCGGGGCAGCCTGCTCGCCCGCCACTGCCAGGACCTGCTGGACAAAGCCGAACTGAAACTGAAACTGCTGACCGAATCGCCCGACGGAGAAGCGACGTTTGCCCCATTTGACGAGGGCAGCCGCTAGGGCACGGCGGGCGTCGCCGCGGGGGTCGGCGTCGGCGTGGGCGTCGGTTCGGGCGTGCCCACCACACGCACCAGGTCATCGTAGGACCGCATCCGCGCCACTGTGAACAGGAACTCCCGCAGCGACGCCGACGCCGCCCGCAACTTCTGCAACTGCGGCCCGATGGGGTCCACGGAGCCAGGCCCCGTGGCATAGGACCCGTAGAACGCGAAGTACGCCTGGTTCAACTTGCGGATGTAGTAGCCGTGCTCCTGCAATTCCAGCCGCCGCTGCTCCATGTACGCCTCGGCCTCGTCCACGCGCCCCTGCGCCAGCAACTCATCCGTGCGAAGGCGCGTCTCTCGCATGAACGCGCCGAAACTGAACGCTGGCGGCTCCGATGGCTTCGGCGCGGGCGTCGGCGAGGGCTGCGGCTTCCGCACGTATTCGGGGTAGTATCGCCGCGCCAGGTATTGCCCGATCTCCTCGCCGACGATGTCGGCCGTGGTCTCGTTCATCGTCGTCATTTCGTGCGACGTGCCATAGGCCCAGCCCAGCGGGTAGAACGCGAGGAAGTCATGCACCCACTCGTGGGGCATCGTGTCCAGGACGAACCCCAGCCCGTAGATTTCGGGAATCATCGCAGGGTACGTGGCCAGCCCGCCGATGTGGGTAACGAGGCCCGAATAGCCCATGTCCCGAACCGCGTCCTCAATCGCCTCCATCTCGGCCACGGTCAGGTCGGGGTCAAGCAGGTAGTCCACGCGGCGCTCAATCCGCTCGCGGGGTGAGATCACAAGGAGCAGGGGCAAATCCACGAACTCGCTGGTAACGGGCGGCCAGATGACATTCCACCCCAGGATGCGCGTGTACAACTCGTTCTCGCGCAGCGCCCGCGTAACTTGCAGGGCCAGCACGTCCTCGGCGTCATCCTCCAGGGCATCGCGCTTGGCGTACAGCGTCTTCAACTCGGCCTGGATTTCCAACGCCCGCGCCGACATGTGGAGTTTCTGCGCGGCCAGGCGTTCGGCCTCGGCCCGCAGAGCGCCGATGCGCCCCGCCACGTCAAAGAACTCCCGCACCAGCGCCGTGTCGCCCTCGTCCAGGCGCGACCCACGGACGAGTTGCAACGCCTTGTCCGTCAGCGCCTGCACCTCCCACGCGGCCACGCTGAACCGCTTGCCCGCGGTGAGCACCTCCAGCCGCTGCTCCAGCACCTTGGTGTGGGGGTACACGTCGGAGCGGATGCCGACGAGCAGGAGCAGCAGGAACAACGCCGTCGCCGCGTAGTGGGAGAACCTGGAGATGGCGCGCCTCACCCGCCGCATCCTACCGCCCACGGGCAATCCTCCGCGCCATCTGCACCCGTCGGAAGGCGTAGTAGGCCATCAGCAGGCTCAAGAGGAACCCATGGCCGCCATCCTTGTAGCCCTCCAGCGACACAAACCGTCGGTAGAACTCGCGCAGCGGCTGGCCGACGAGTCCCCGCGCCCGCGGCACGGTGCCCGACTCCAGCAGGATTCGCGCCTCGTACTCGGTGTAGCGCCCCTGCTTCTGCACGAACTGTCGGATCGTGTCATAATTGTAGTGCGTCAGCGGGTTTTGCAGGAACCCCTCCGCGCCGTCCAGCACGCCCACCTCGTGCACCTCGCGGGCGGGGTCGTACCGCGCGAATCCGCGCTTCAGCAGGCGCATCTGATAGTCGGGCGACCAACCCGTGTGGCGGATGTGCTTGCCCCAGATGATATTGCGCCTGGGAACCCACCACCCCACTTCGGGCCGCTGCACCACCTGGCGGATTTCCGCGCCCAGTTCGGGCGTGGCGCGCTCATCGGCGTCCACGAAGAAAATCCAATCGGCCTCCACCTGCTCCAGCGCGGCGTTGCGCTGCGAGGCGTAGCCCGTGAACGGGTGCTGGATGACGCGAGCGCCCGACGCGCGGGCGATGTCCACGGTGCCGTCGTCGCTGAACGAGTCAAACACCACGCGCTCGTCCGCCCAGTCCAGCGTGGCGAGGCAATCGGCGATGTGCCGCGCTTCGTTTTTCGTCAATACCACCGCTGCGACTTTCATGTCATCCGTCCAGCGAAGGGCCCTTCGTGTCTGCCGCGCCATTTCGCGGATTTCGCGATCCAAACCCTTCGCGGTGAATCACAACTCCGCCACCCGCGCGTAGGCCGACAGGAGCGCCCGCGCCTCCCCCTCCGCGATGTCGCCCCGCGCCAGTTTCCGTCGGATGCGCGCCGCGTCCACCCGCATCAGCAGCCGCACCCATCGCCGCACCCACGCGGCGTAGCGCGGGCCGCGGTGCTTCTCATACAGGCGGAAGCGGCTCCGCCACAGCGCCACGAACATCTCCTCGCGGAACTTGCGCGTGGTTCCCCCGCCGTGGTGCATCACCTCCGCCGTCGGCACGCACAGCACGTCCCAGCCCGCCTTCCGCATCCGCCAGCACCAGTCAATCTCCTCGCAGTACATGAAGAAGCCATCGTCCAGCGGCCCCACCTGGCGCACCGTCTCGCCCCGCGCCATCAGCGCCGCGCCCAGCGGGTGATCCACCGCGAACGGCTCGGTGCCCGCGTACAGGCGACGCGGATAGCGTCCGTTGAGCCGCGAGTCCAGCAGGCGGGGGTGGAGCGGGAAGAAGTCCAGGAGAATCTGCGCGAAGCCTGGGAAGCGAAAGGCCGAGTGCTGGAACGAGCCGTCGGGGTACACGAGCCGCGCGCCCACCGCCCCCACGCGCGGCCGCGCGTCCAGCACGCGCACCATCTCGCCCAGGGCGTCGCCCCGCACCTCGGCGTCGGAGTTGAGCAGCAGAATGTGCCGCGCCTCGCTCTGGGCGATGGCCTGGTTGTTGGCGGCGGCGAACCCGCGGTTCTCGGCGTTGGCAATGAGGCGCGCCTGGGGGAACTCGGCCCGCACCATGTCGGCGCTGCCGTCCGACGAGGCGTTGTCCACCACCCACACCTCGCCACGCAGTCCCGACCGCGCCAGGCCGTCAAACGCCGAGCGCAGGCACGCCCGCGTCAACTCGCACGAGTTGTAACTGACGATGATGATGGAGAGGTCGTTCATGGCCTGTTCAGCCTTCAGCGGTCAGCATTCAGCGATCAGCCGCTGCCCCGTGTTGTGCCGATGGCTGAATGCTGACCGCTGTCCGCTAATACGCAATCTCAATCGCCTGCGGGTCCACGTGGTCCAGCAGAATCCGCACGTCCTCGTGAATCAAGCCGGCCCAGAAGTGCGGCGAATTCCGGGGCGGCTTCTCGGTAATGCGGATGAAGCCGGTTACCGTCGCGCGCTGGCCGGGCATCAGGTACTTGCCCTCACCGATGACCGTCAGTTGGTCATCCGGGGCCAGCGCCCAGCGATACGGATAGGGCCGCCCGCTGCTGTTGTTCTCAAAGTCAATGCCCACGCGCCAGGCGCCGGGCGACTCGGTGTAGCCCAGCGTGTTGAAGTTCTGGCTGCTGGTGTACAGCGTCCCAGGCGCGGGCCCCGTCGTCCGCACCGGCACCGACCCGATGTTCTCCACCGTCAGGGTGAAGGCGAGAACTTGGCCGATGGGCACCACGGTCGGGTAGAACTCCACCGCCGCCTGCACGATGTCCACACGGGGCACGCCACCGTCGGCAATCTCCAGCGTGCTGGTAACCACGGTGAAGTTACCCACCTTGTCGCGCGCCTCGGCTCGCACCTCGTAGAGGCCATCGGGCGGCGGCGTCGCGCCCTCGTCCACCCCAGCCGCATAGTCGTAGATGTGTGTGCCCACCTCGCCGGGCTTCACCACGCCCTCCTGCTCGGCCAGCGGGAACCGATTGCCGTCCTTGTCCACCAGGAACACGCGCACATCGGCGGGCTTGGTCAGGTAGTAGGACACCTTCACCCGGTCGTCGTACCCATCCTGGTTCGGCGTGAACCGCTGGGGGTACACGCTGAAGTTCAGCAGTTCGGGGGGCGTCGTGTCGGCATCGCGCAGCGAAAGCGGGCGGCTCATGCGGTGCGTCTGGCCCTTGGCATCCACCGCCTCCACCACCAGTTCGTAGTCGCCGTCGGGGAGCATCCGACCGTCCACCACCCCGCCGAAATCCACACCGTACCGCCCCGCCGAGCGGCGCTGTGCCTTGCGGAAATAGTGCTTCTGGCCCTGGGCGTCCACCAGGTAGATGGACAAGTCGGCGCTGCCCGTCAGCCGGTACGAGATTCGCGTAACGTCATCCACGCCATCGGCATTGGGCGAGATCAGGCGGGGGCTCACGTCCACATCGGACAGCAACGGACGGCCCCCGCATCCGCCCAGCAGTAGCGCAATCAGCGCGGCAAGACCTGTGATGATCAGGACATAGACCTGTTTCCTCAAGACACCTCCTTCGCCTTGGCTGTTACGGCGGCCGCCGTTGCCTTGGCCCGCTCCTTGTGCACCATGTACACGCTCAACGCGGCCATCGCCAGCACGATCCCGGCGATGGTCATCAGAACCTGCTGGATTCCCCAGATGTCGGCCAGCCCTCCCGTGGCCGGCATGGGCAGCGTAGACGCCGCATTCGCCAGCACGATCTGCGTGGAGATCACCCGCCCGCGCATGTAGGGCGCGGGCCGCTCCTGTAGAATCGTGCGCGCTGGGATCATGGTCAGCGCGAACCCGAACCCCGCCAGGATGACGGTGAGCGCCAGACCCAGCAGGTGCAGCCCCTTGAGCATCGTCAGCAGCGAGAAGCCCAGCAGCCCCGCCCCGAACAGCGTCAACCCCAGCGCCGACCACGCCTGCCGCGACATGCGAAGCCCGTGGCGGCTGGAGATGAACATCAGGCCGCTCACGAAGCCCAGCCCTGCCGGCAGCGCCGCATACGCTACATCCGCCACGTGCTTGCCCAGGATGCGGTTGGCGAACCCCGGCGCCAGGGTGGACACCGCCAGGACCGCCGTCGCCGCCAGCACCATCTGAATCACCGCCAGCCAGACGAAGCGGTCGCTGGCGATGTACGCCCAGCCCTGCCTCAAGTCTGCCAGCGCCGACAGGAACCCGTTCTTCACGGTCGGCTTGGTCGGGTCAATGTCCGAACCGTCGCGCGGCAATCGGGCAACGGATAGCCACGACAGAACGTACAGCCCGGTGCTCGCGACGCCGACCAGCCACGGCCCGCCGAGTTTCAGCAAGATGGGCGCGATGAGGATGACACCCGTGCCCTGCGAGACCACCGACGACAGGTTGAAGAGCGAATTCGCCCCCATCAACTGCTCGGCCGTTACGTAGCGTGGGATGGCCGACGCCTCCGACGAGATGACGAACTGGGCCAGCGCCGACAGCAGGAAGTTGCAGATGTACACCACCCACAGCAGCGACCTGGTGTGCGGCGCGAAGTACATCGCCAGGGCAAACCCGATGCCGATGGGAACGCGCAGGATGCAGCCCCACTTGATGACCGCGATGCGGTCGTGGCGGTCCACATACGGCCCCGCGATCAGCCCGAAGATGAACCCGGGCAGCGTGCTGGAGAAGATCATCAGTCCGACCTGGGTGCTGGAATGGGTGATCTCCTCCACCAGCGCCATGGAAGCGAAGTACAGGGCGAAGTTCCCCACCAGCGCCGTGAACTGCGAGAGGCACAGTCCTCGCACGCAGGAATTCGCCAGCAGGCGTCTCGGTGCAGCGTATTCTTTCAATGCCCCCTCTCACAACATAGACTCTGGCGGATGGCGACGCCGTCGTGTCGCTCGCGCCAACGACGCGCCTGTGGCCCCCAGCGCCCCCCTAGAGCGCCTATTTTATCACCGGACGGCAATCTTTGCCAACAAGACCCTGTCGCCCGTCGGTTGCCCGTCAGGCCCCAAGACCGGCAGCCGCGGGAACGACGGATCGGAGGCGTCGTACAGGCCCACCTCAATCCAGTACTCCCCTGGCGGCGTCTCGGGCTTGAGGTGCAGCGTGTACGCATCGGCGATGTACTCGCCGGGGAGCCAGCCGGTTGTGGGCCGCGCGCCCCCTTGCGGGATGCTGTCCTGCTGCGCCCAGATTCGGTTCTCGGCGTCAATCAGGTGCACGAACACAGTGTAGGACTTGGGCATCTCTTCCAGCGCCAGCCAGTGCAACGTAACCTTCAGCGAACCGCCTGGCGAAACCGTCGTCGCCCCCACGTCCGCGCCGTACAGTTCCGCCCACGAGCCGAACTGCGCGCCGACCCGCGTCCCCACCTGCGGCGGCGTGAACACCCGCGCCGGCCCGCTCACCTGCACCTCGCCGATGACCAGCGGCTCGCCGACCACAGCACGGCTCAGTCGGTCGCGGAGCGCCACCTTCACGACATACGCGCCCGGCGAGGCCGCCGCCGGAACGGGAAGCCTCGCCACCCACCGCACCGGACGCCCCGCGCCCCACGCCGATGTGGGATACTGCGACGTGCCCAGGCGCTGGGCCTTCTCCGCCACGACAACCCCGTTGCTGCCCACCAGCATGAGCACGCCGTCATAGTCGGCCCCCACCGTGCCCGCTGCCTGCCAGTACCCAACCACCGACACCGTCTCGCCGGGCGACGCCTGCTCTCGGTCCATCTGCCACGCGGCCAGGCCCAGGTTGCCGTCCAGCATCACCGGGCTGCGCCCGTTGGGGAGGTCGGCGGCCTCTGCCGGCTGCAGCGCGCGAACGGGCACCGGCCCAATGCGCCCGGATTGCCCCTGTGGCGCTCCCGCCGCGTCCAGCACATCCAGCCGCTCCTTGGTCTTCTCGTCGTACACGACCACTTCCAGATAGTAGTCGCCGGGCGGCGTTCCGGGCAGCGCGGGCACCAGATTGCTGCCGAACACCGGCTCCCCTGGCCGCCAGCGGCTTGTGGGGAAGTAGTACCCGGCGGGCCGCCGGTCCAGCGAACCCCAGAACTCCCCGTCGGCATCCAGCAGGCGCAGCGACACCGAATAGTCGCGGTCCAGCGGTTGCAGCGCCTGCCAGTACAGCAGCAGGTAGTCGGCGACGCCCACGGAGAAGCCCAGCAACTCCAAGCGGTTCCCGAAGTTCAGCCGTTGCGGGTGCTGGACGCGCGGCTCGCTGGAGAAGTGCGCGCCCGGGTTCAACGCCCAGTGCACGTAGCGCACGCCCCAGAACTGCGGCCCCGACGGCAGGCGCGAGCCTTCCTCGTTGAGCATCATGGTCAGGATGCCGTTCGGGTCGGCGATGTGATCCTGCCAGAACACCACCCACACGCCGTCCTTGCCCGCCAGGATGCGGTTCAGGTCGTCGGCCACGCGGTATGTCAGCACGTTGTCCACGTCCAGGATGAGGTCATTCGGAAGCGGATGCCAGTTGTCGGGGCCGAAGTAGTACTGGAACACGGGGAAGAAATGTCCCGCGCACAGGATGACGGTCTCGTTGGGGCCGATGTGCTCCTTTAGATAGCGGGCCACATTGCGAAAGTCGTCCCGCTGGAAGCGTGGGTCAAAGTAGTTGTTGTAATCGGCATAGGCGAACACGCCCAGCGCGAACACGAGCGCCACGATGCCCACGCCCCGCGCCGCCACCCGCGCCCAGCGTGCACGAACGTGCAGCCCGCCTAGCAGAACGGCAAGCCCGCCGCCCACGATGAGGAACAACCCGGGCGACGCGAACAGCAGGTGCCGCGCCTCAAACTTGGGCCGGTTCAGAAACAGCGCGATGAACAGGCCCACGGGCAAGGCCGTGTACAGCGCCGGGAACAGCAGCGCGAACCAGCGGGGCAGCGGCGCTTCCCCCAGCGGGCCAGGACGCCGCACTGCCCTCGCGAGGAGCGCCACCGCTACCAAGATGGAGATGGCGACGAACCCAGGCAGCAGTGCGTCCGCCGTCTGGCTGAACACCGTCTCGCCCGTCCAGTAGGACAGGAACGCCCGCCGCACAACCCCGCCGATGCCCAATGTGCCGCCCCAGTAGCCCCGGTACATGCCGAGGTTCCGCACCGCAAGCAGAATCCAGGGTACGTGCAGGAGCGCGAACGTCCCGGCGACCGCAAGCCCCTCGGCCAGCACCTTCGGACGCCGAACCCACGCCGCCCAGCCCGCCAGGAACGCCAACGCGAAGAAGGCAAGCAGCAACACGCCGGTCATGTGCGAGAGGCTCGCGGCCGCAGCGGCGAACAGCAGCCCGACCCAGTACCATCGGCGACGCCTCGCGTGCTGCTCCGTCAGCACCTTGAGCAGAAACCACGCCGCGACAACGCCGAGGAACGTCAGCAGGGCGTAGGTGCGCGTCTCCTGCGAGTACCAGATGTACAGGGGCGACGCCGCCACCAGCGCCGCGGCGAGAAACCCCGCCAGTCGCCCGAAGAGCATCCTGCCCACGGCGTACATGGCGGGGATGGTCAACGTGCCCACGAGCGCGGAGAGCGAACGCGCGGCGGCTTCGCTTGTGCCGAACAGGCGCAGCCAGAAGTGCAGCAGGTAGTAGTACAGCGGCGGAGCCACGTCGCGGGCGGTCCAGGCCGTGGCCTCGCGCAGGGACATGGTGGCCAGGTGGACGCTGAACCCCTCGTCGTACCACAGGCTTTGTGCGCCCAGGTGGAATGCGCGAAGCGCCGCGCCCGCCAGCGTCAGCAGCGCGACTGCAGCGGTCCATGTATTCACCCTGCCAAGCCGATTCCTGACGCTCATCCAAGCCTGCGCAAGCATATTGCGTATCATATCACAGGCACACGGGCCGACAAAATCGCGCGCCCCAACTGTCATTCTGAGCCGCCAAGCGGCGAAGAATCTGGGCGTCGCCGACCGAGATCCTTCGCTTCGCTCAGGATGACACGACAAATGAGGCCAGCAACGGATTACGGATTTTGGAGCCGAATCGCCGCCTCATCGCAGATAGTACACGGCCATGTTGTCGCTGCCCGCCTGAATCGTCCACGGGGAACGGGTCTGGTACACCATCACCACGTCGGGCCGCGCCGTCATCTGCGGGTACCACGACGGGAACGTTACCAGATACGATGCCCCCCGCGCTCGGATGTAGGCGTACAGGCGGTTCTCGTCGCGGATGAACGGCACCACCTCCGGGCTGACAAGCCCCGCCAAATCCAGCAGGGGCCGCCGCGTGAAATATCCCACCGCGCCGATGTCGTGCACCGCGATCACGGCGTCGGGCGGCGTGTTGGCATCCAGCCACTGCGCCACGTCCACCATCTCGCTGTCAATGATGCGCACGTCGGCCAGGTACGCCCGCGCACCCACCACGACGAACGCCGCGAGCACCGCGCACGCCGCCAGCGCCACCGCCCGCGACAGGATGCGCCCCGCCCTGCCGCGTGCCGCCTTCACAAGCAGCACCGTGCCGGGTGCGCCGTACACCAGCAGCACCGGAATCACCGGCATCACGTACCGCCCATGCTGGTACGTTACGGGCAGGCGCGTGGCGTACAGGGCCACCGTCGCCGCCCACCACGCGAGCGGCAGAAACCCCATCCAGTCGCGCCGCCTGGCGATGTCCCGCCACGCCGCCACCATGCCCGGCACCAGCAGCGCCATCCCGCCCACGAACTGCACCCCGACCACCCGCGCCGCCCGCACCAACCACGGCAGCGCCTCGGCGACCTCGCGGTACTCGGCCTGCTTGGCGTAGAACGTATTGGGCAGGATGGTGCCCGACGCCTTCCAGTTGAACACCAGGTACGGGATCGCCAGCGCCAGGAAACCCGCCGCGGCCAGTCCGTACCGCGCCAGCGCCGCGCCGCGCCGACCCCGCGTCCAGTCTGCGCGTCGGGCGACCAGCAGGCACGCGCTGGCCAGTCCCAGCGGCAGCAGCCCTTCGGGGCGTGTGAGAAACGCCGCGCCGCCCAGCAGCCCCCAGCCCAGCCACGCCCACAGGCGCTCCTCGCGTGCCAGGCCCAGCGCCCCGCCGAGCACGGCCAGCGCCAACGCCGCGAACAGCGCCGTCTCCATCCCCGACGCGCCCGCCCACAGGAGATGCCATTCCAGCGCGCACGCCAGCGCCGCAGCCCAGCCCGCGAGCGGGGGGCAGGGGGTCAGCCGCCGCGCGACCCGGTCCGCGACCACGGCCACCGCCGCCACCGATAGCGCCCCGGCGGCCGCCGTCCACGTGCGGAAGGGCACACCCAGCGCGTACCCCAGCGCCAGGATGAGCGTCCACAGCGGCGACGTGGAGCCCGCGCTCACCTCGCCCGGCACGTAGGCCCACACGCCGGTCTCCACCAGGTTGCGGGCGTAGGTCTGGTGAATCCAGCCGTCGTCCAGCGGGAAGCCCGCGAACCCCTGCGCCGCCGCGTAGCCCACGTAGGCCAGCGCCCCCGCCGCGCCGACTGCTGCCGCCGCTGCGAGAATCCCCCTATCGCTCTTGGGCCATCTCATAGACCACAACCTTCTCCCCAAGCGAATCGTGGAACACCTGCCGCGCGACCCATCCCTCCGGCGTCTCCTCGCCGCGGTAGACCCCGTCCAGGAAGCGCGGGTGATTGTACTCCAGCACCAGGTAGCGAACCCGATACTTGGCCTGCACGAACCGCAGGCCGTCCATCCCGTCGGATGGAATGGCCGCGCACTCGCGCCCGCTGTAGTAGTAGAATGCCGCAGGATCGCCCACCAGCACCCGGTCGGCCGGTTCGGCGTGCGCGTCCAGCCAGCGCGCCACGAGCGGATACGCATCGTACCGCGCGTTCCAGGGCGCGACCGCCGGGCCCCTTCCCCCGATGGCCCGTGCGTACAGCATCCCGCTGACCGCAAGCGCCATCGCCACCAGCGCCACGGCAAAGACGCGGTACGCCTGCGCCGGGTTCCACCCCCGCCGCGCCGACGCCCACGCCACGCCCGCGCGCAACCCCGGAAAGACCGCCGCGAACGCCAGCGGCACAAGCGCCCCCGCCGAGTGGAAGAAACTGCCGCGAACGCCCGGGAACGTGAACGCCAGGCTCATCGCCAGCAGGAGCAGCGCCCCGAACGTCAGCGCGGGCCACAGCCGCGTGTCCCGCCGCGCCGCCCACAGCCCCCACGCCGCCGGCGCAGCCAGCACCACCAGGAGCGCCCCCACCAGCAGGGCAAGGTTGGACACAAGGGCGCTCAACTTGGATGCGAGGATGTTGCCCACGCCCCACGCCAGGTAATCCGCAAGCGTAGGGATGTGCCGCGCCGCGTACAGTTCATCGTAGTCGCGCAGGAACAGGGCGCTCAATCCACCCCCGGCCAGCGGCGAACCGGCGACCGCCCAGTTGCGTGCGAACCACGGCCCCACGACGGCGGCGTATCCCGCCACCATCCACAGCGCGGCCCGCAGTGCCCGCCCGCGAGGTGCGCGCCCCGATGCCCCCGCCCACGCCGCCCACAGCAGCCCAACCGCGATGAGCAGCACTCCATCGGGCCGCGCCAGATGCCCCAGCCCCGCGCACAGGCCCGCCGCCAGCGCCCGCCATCGGCTCTCGTGCGCCTGCGACATGAGCCACAGCGCGCCGCACCCCGCCAGCGCGAACGGCGCGAAACTGTCCGGCGACGTCCAGTACGCCGCGTAGAACCCGGCCAGCGGCACCAGAACCCCCGAAACCGCCGCTTCGGGCACGCTTGCGCCCAGCCGCCGCGCCAGGCCGTAGGTCAGCAGGGGCAGCGCCGCCGCGCACAGGATGAACGGCAGGCTGGCCGCGTTGTACGAATCGCCCAGCAGTCGGATGGCTCCCGCCGCCAGGATGCTGGGCAGCGGTGCCCAATACAGGTGGCTGGGATGCGGGATGTCGGCGGGCACGTCCAGGTAGTTCCACACGAACGGCTCGGTGAACCCCTGCCCGCCCGCGATGCGCTCGGCAATCGTCAAGTGGTAGTAGGCGTCCATGTACCCAGGCGTGCGCTTCGGCAGGTGGATGAGCAAGGCCAACGCCAGTCCGGCGACGCCCAGCACCGCGAGGATGCCCCACCGTCTGCCCCATGCGGAACGTGCCGTCATCCTTGCCTGCCTCCGCGTGCTGATTTCGCCCTGCGCCGCACGGCGGGCCACAGGAGCACCCCCGCCGCGAACAACAGCGCCACCCCCGACACGGCGCACCCCGCCGCCCACGACGCGGGCGCGAACCGCAGTTCCACCACGTGCTCGCCCGCCTGGGCCAGGGGCACGGCCATGAACGCATAGTCGGCACGCAGCACCGGCACCGACGCCCCGTTATCCCAGGCGCGCCAGCCCTGGTGGTACGTCTCGCTCAACACCAGGTACGCCGGCCCGTCCGTCCGCGCGCGCACCGTCAGCCCGTTGGGCGACGCCGCCCAGGAGAGCACCGTGCCCGCCTGCGCCGCGTCGGTCGCAATCGCAGGCGCGGTCTCCAGCCACGCGCAATCGGGCCGGAAGTCGCCATCGCGCAGGATGCGATCCCATTCGTCCGGCGCACGCACCTGCCGCGCGCATGACACCACCCGCACGCGCGGGAAGACCGCATCGTTCTCGGCGATGACCATCCCCGGCGAATCCCGCACGACGCGCCACCCGTCTGGAGCCGCGCGTGCAACGACGTAGCGCACGTTCATCAGCCCCAGCAGGCGCTTCTGCGCGTCGCCGGTTGCGGCCTCGGCGCGGGCGCGCAGTTCGGCGTGGCGCGCAAGGAGCAGCGGGTCGTAGTTGCTGGCCGTCTCCAGCCCTTCCGGTGCGCACAAGTTGGGCAGCAGGCTGGCACGGAGCGCCCGCACCGTCGCCTCGTCCTGCGGCCCGAAATCGGCGAACCGCGTGAACCCCGCGAACATGGTGTTGTACTCGTAGGCGTCCATCGTGAGAATCCGCGCCGTGCCCGCCGTCTCGCGCAGGAAAGCCGGAATGTCGGCTTCGCCCGCGAAGGCGCTTTGGGGCGCGGTGGGGATGAGCGGCCGCCCGAAGGTCGCCAGTTCCACCAGCGCGATGACCGCCACTGACCACCGCCACGCGGCCACGCGCCGCGGGTCTCCCCGCGTGGGGCAAGCCGCCGCCCATGCGCCAATGCCCGCCGCCGTTACGGCCAGCCGCAGCAGCGCCGCAGGGAACGTGCTCTCGCTGAACGGCGGCACCGCCTGGAGCACGAGGAGCATGGCCGCGGCAGCCAGCCCGCCGGCCAGGGTCAGCCGCCCCCAGAACACCCACCTGCGCGAAGGCGCGATGCGCTCGGCCCCGAACCCGGCCAGCATCGCCGCCGCGAAGGTGTACACGAACAGGAAGCGCGCCGGGGCCTGGAACCAGGCGATGCCCGGAAACCACCGGTAGGCCAACAGGTACAGCGGACTGTGGCTGCCCAGCGCCATGACCAGCGCCACCACCGCAACCACAAGCAGAAAGCCCGTCGGGGTCGGCGTCGCGGGACCGCCGTCGGCCTGCGCCGGATGGGGCGGCTTGCGCCTGAACCAGCAGCGGATTGCAGCCGCGCCCGCCATCACGGCCAGCAGAAGCGGCAGGACGCCGATGAACCCGCAGTCCTCCCAATAGTTGGCGTAGCCCCAGTAGTTGGCACGCGCGGGGTTGCCGAACAAATCGGGCGCGAGGAAGGCCAGGAGATGCCACGGCCAGAGCGAGTACGCCATCGCCCGCTCGTAGTCAGGCCCGCCCGGCCGCTGCGACTGCGCCAACAGTTCCGCGGTGGGCAGCGCCTGTGCCGCGGCGAGGAACACGCCCAGCGCGACGGCAAGCGCCAACCAACCCGCGGCGACCACGCTCCCGCGCACCCGCCGTCCGTGTGGGGCTCCCGCCCACCCTCGCCACAGCGCGTACCCGCCGAGCACCAGCAGCGCGTAGTACAGCATCTGCGCGTGGCCTGCGCACAGGAACACCGCCAACGCCAGCGCAAGCCCCACAGCGCGCCGCAGCGAGGGCCTGGCGAACAGGCGCTCGGCCATGAGCACCGAAGCCGGCAGCCAGGGGTACGCGCTCGTCATGCTGCCGAACTGCGACCGCGACACCGCGAACCCCGCCAGGCCGCAAGCCAGTCCCGCCATCAGCGCAGAGGCAGGTCGCAACCCCCACGCCCGCGCCAGCAGGTACGCGAAAAGCCCCGCCAGCGCCAGATGCAGCGCGAACAGCACGCTCATGGCCTGCGCCGTGGGCATGATGAGGTACAGCAGATTCGGCGGATACAGCACCGCCGACTGAAGGTTCGCCAGCAGCGGCGCGCCGTTGCCCAGCGCGTGGGTCCACAAGGGCGCGTGGCCGCTGCGGATGGCGTCGGCAGCCAACTGATGCCACGGCACGAACTGGAGCGACGCCGTGCCCCAGTAGAGCACGCGGCCCCGAAACAGCACATCCCACGACACCAGTGCCGCGGCCAGCACGAGAACGCCAACGCCCGCCGCGTCCTGCCAGCGCCTCACCGTCTCCCTCCCCAGGCCGCTGCGATGCCGTAGCCGAGAAACGCCGCCGCCGAAACCGCCGCCCCCACGTAGAGCCAAACCGGCACGTAGGCCAGGCGGACGCGATGCGCACCGGCCTCCTCAATCGGCACGGCGCGCAGGAGATAATCCGCCCGCGCCACGGGCAGTGCGCGCCCGTCCACCCAGGCCCGCCACCCTGGATACCAGACTTCGCTCACCAGCAACAGGCCGGGCGCCGAAGCCTGCACGTCCAACTCCAGCGCGTTGGCCGACCGCGCGACAACGCGCACAGCATCGCCATCCGCATCGCCGCCCGCGGCCGCCACGACCCCCGCCCACTCGGGGACAACCACCGCTCGCTGCCGCAAGTCCACGCCCTCAAGCCGCCCCAACGCTTCGGCGTCGGGGACAACCTCCGCCTCGTGCACCAGCCAGGCGCGCGGCAGCGCCTCGGTGTTCCGGAAGATGTATGCGCCCCCCACCCGCCCGACCCACTCCCATCCGTCGCCTGCAATCGGAAATGCCGCCACGATGTGCGTTATGTCTAGTAAACCCAGCAAGCGGGCATTCGGCCTGCTGTCGCGCAGCGCCGATTCCACCGATGCGTCGGGCGGAAACGGCGGGATGGTAACGGTGTACCCCGTGTCTTCGTAGCCCCCCGCCAGCGCCATGAACCGACGGTATCGGGCCAGTTGGGTTGGGTCTACGCCGTCTGCCATCTCCAACCCGTAGAACCACGCCGTCTGCTGCGGCACGCTGTAACTCGGCGAGTACACCCGCCCGCGTTCGGGCAGGCTTGCGAGATAGGCCGCGACCTCTCGCCCGGGCGCGACCACTTCGTCCACCGCCGCCAGGTGCCACCACGCCCTCGCCGCGCCGGTTGCGTCCGCGAACGCAGCGCACAGGATGAGCGCGGCGGCGACCCGATCGGCGCTCTCCCGCATTCCCAGCGCCAGCGACCCAACGCCAACCGCGCCTGCGACGCCGAACCGCAGGTAAGCGGTCGCATCGCCAAGGCCCGTCGCCAGCGCGGCCCCGCACAACGCACCTGCGCCAGCGGCCAGCACGCCCAGCCCAAGGGTCGCCGACCGCCGCGCCCTCGCATCGCGCCGGATGGCGGGGAGCGCGTCCAGTCCCATGCCCGCCAGCGCGGCGACGCACCCCAGCGCCGGAATCCAGAACCGCGCCGGAACCCGCAACAGGCTCAACCCGGGCAGCACGCGAAGCGCCGCGCCGTACAGCGGCGTGTACGCGCCCAGCGCAAGCACCGCCGACAAAGCCAGGCATCCCCACAGCGCCCACGCCACCTTGCGGCGCGGCCCCCACAGCGCCACAATCGCCGCCCCCAGCGCCGGCAACCCCAGGTACGTTGCCCACTCGTGGGTCGCGGGTTCCAGCGGGAGCACCACGCCCAACAAGCCCGCGGGCGGCAGCGAGAGCGCCATCGCGTCCTGCGGCGACAGGCCGGCGCGCGTCGCCTGCCCCAGCAGTTCCAGCAACGGGAACGCTAGGACTGCCGCCCCGCTTGCGAACGCCAGCGCCGCTGCACCCCAGACCCCAATCCCACGCGAGATGCAGCGCCGCGCCCGTAGGGGCAATTCATGAATTGTCCACAATTCATGAACCGCCCGCACGCCCCTCACCACGCCGATGGCCCCGGCGACCAGCGCCGCGTAGTACCCCATGCGCACGTCGGCCAGGAAGGCCAGGGCGAGCGCCAGTCCCAGCCGCCAGCCATCGCGCCACGAGCGCGCCGCCACTGCCGCCCACGCGACCCACGGCAGCCAGGCCCACCCGTACACGATGCTCACGTGCCCCGCACCCAGGTGGGCCGCCAGCCGTGAGCCGAACGAGAAAACCACCGCCGAAAGGAGCGCCCCACCCTGCGACAGGCCCGCGCCCTTCCGCATGAGTGCGTACATGCCCAGCGCACCGAACCCCACGTGCAGCAGCGCCAGCGCCGCGAAGGCCGTCTCCGTGGGCAGCGCAGCATGGAGCCAGTTCGGCGGATAGGTGAACCCGACCAGCGGGTTGCCCGCCAGCGGTTGCCCGCTGAAGTAGGTCGTCATCCAGAGCGGCCACTCGCCGCGCTCCCGCACCGATTCCCCCCAGAGCGACAGCATAGGCCAGTGCGTGATCGCCAAATCCGAAGACTCGCCACGGGAAGGCATGAGGAAGCGATCCATGTGCACCGGCAGCGGCCACAGGCTGACGAGCGTCATGCCGCCGATGAGGAGCACAACCCACGCCCATTCGCGCCGCACGACGTTCATGGCCGCTCCCCTGTGGCCCAGACTTCAACCGCGCCACACCGCGCCACCAGACGCAGCCCCAGCCGCTCCGGCGAGAAGTCCGACGCCATCGCCCGCTCCCTCGCCCCCCACAGCACGAACGCCACGCGGTGCTCGGCCAGGAAGCGGCGGCGCGCGGCATCGTCGGCCTGCGCGAAGAATCGCTCCAGCGCGGCCTGTTTCTCCTCGGCGCGGATGGTCTCGTAGGGGTGGCCGTACACCACGGGGTTGCCGGCCCATCCGGGCACAATCGTGCTCAGCGCGGGCGACGCCGCCACGACCCCGCGCCCGCCGCCGACGTCCCGCAGGGCGGTCAGCGCGTGCGCTTCGTCCGCGCTCACGAACACCCGCGGCTCGCCGCCGACTGCCCCCGCAATCCCCAGCACCAGCAGGAACGCCGCCGACAGGCTCACCAAGCCCTGAACACCCGCGAAGAGCGCGTTCCCCAGGCGCGGCTTCACCTTGCCCGCCAGCGCGCCGAAGCCCGCCGCGGCGAGAATCCCCACCGGAATCCCCAGCCCGATGGAGAAGCGGCGCTGGAGCGCGAAGGGAATGTACATCCCGACGGCCGCGGCCCCAACCCACACCGCCGCCAAGTCCAACGGCGATGGCGAATGCCGCAGGGCTGCCCACAACCCGACGCCCGCCAGCGCCGCCAGCAAGCCGTAGCCCGCCAGCCAGTGCCACGCAGGCGGCGAAACCGTAACGTTCTGCGCAGACCAGGCCGCCAGCGCGGGGTTCGCGCGGTACACCCACAAGTCATAGGCCAGCACAGGCGCACCTGCGACGCCCGCTGCCGCAGCCGCGCCCAACGCCCCCCGCCACTCCCGCCGCCGCAGGGCTTGCGCCAGCGCGTAGGCGGCCAGCGCCGCCAGGATGACGGGCAGGGCCAGCGGTTGCACCACCGCCATCGCCAACCCGCACGCCGCCGCGCCCAGGAGTCGCCGACGCCCGCCGTCCGCCAGGCTCATGTCCGCCAGCGCCGCCATCAACCCCAGCGCCAGAGGGAAGTGCGGGTTGGACAGCGCGCTGTAGAACGCAAACGCCTCGGGAATCCACAGGTCGGGCAAAAGGGGGGCTGTCGTCGGGAACAGCCAGCCCAGGCCCGCGCCCAACGCCGTGAGCAGGAAGGCCCTGCGGCGCATCGGCCCCGCGAAGAACCGCCCCAGCAGACGCCACAACATCGCGAACATGAAGGCCGATGCCAGCACCCGCGCCAGGTGGAAGGTCAGGGGAAGCGACAGGCCCAGCGCCCGCGCCGCGTGGCCGAGGGCGAGGTAGAACGCGAAGATGAACGCGCCGTCGTGGGGTTCCTCGGTGAACGGCAGATGAAACAGCCACCTGCCGTCCCAGCCCTGGCGCATCTTCGCCAGGTACGAGTGCCCGTCCCAGGGGTTGTACAGCACGCCCGTGAAGACGAGGCCCTGCGGCGCGCCGAGCCACGCGACCGCATAGGGCGCCACCGTCAACGCCAACAGCACACACGTGCACAGCGCGATCCAGAGATGTTCGCTCCGTTCGTGGGTGGGCATACGGCTCTCCGTTACGAGATCGCGCCTGCATTCTACCACGATCCCCCGCAGCGTCAACGGACGTCGGGCCAGGACGAATCTCGGCGGTGAATCCAGAGGCTTATCACCGCAGAGACGCAGAGGGCGCAGAGGACCCAATTACTTTCTTCCCCTCCGCGTTCTCTGCGTTCTCTGCGGTGAAATTCGTACCGCAGAGACGCAGAGGGCGCAGAGGACTCAATTACTTTTTTCCCCTCCGCGTTCTCTGCGTTCTCTGCGGTGAAATTCGTACCGCACGCGGCTTTCGTGTTCCAAATCCGCCGCGTGCTCCGCGGTGAATCCAGTACGGGCCAACGCCAGCCCGCAATTGCCTCGCCCTGCCCCCCGTGCTATAATGGGCCGCGCAAACGCGCCAACACGCACGCGAGGGGCCCAATGGAAATCGCGCCGACCCTGTACCGCCTTCAGCAGGCTGAACTGGAACGGGCCGACTGCGCCCAGCGGCTCGCGCAGGCCGTCGCCATTCTCGGCGACTCATCACAGGTGGAGGCCGCGGCTGCCCAGGCCAAGGCCGCGCAGGCCGCCCTCATCAAGGCACAGGCCGCCGTCCGCGAACTGGAATTGGAAATCCAGACCGTGAAGTCCAAGAAGGCCGCCACCGAGGAGCGCATGTTCAGCGGCAAGGTTACGAACCCGAAGGAACTCGCCAGCCTTCAAAGCGAAAGCGAGGCCCTACAGCGGCGCATCGCCAAGTTGGAAGACGACCTGCTGGAAGCCCTCATCGCCCTGGAGGAGGCGCAGGCCAACGCCGACGCCGCCAGCGCCCGACTCGCCGAGGCCACTGCCCAGCGCGAGGCCCAGGTCGCGGACCTCACCCGTCGGCGCGGCGAACTGGAGCAGCGCATCGCCCACCTGGACGCGACCGTCGCCGAAATCCGCGCGAGCCTCACCCCGGACAACCTGAGCCTCTACGAGTACCTGGCCCGTCGCAAGGGCAACCGCCCCGTCGCGCTCCTGACCCGCGCCAACGTCTGCAGCGCGTGCGGCGTCTCGGTCCCCATCGCCATCGCCCAGCAGGCCCGGGACCGCACCCAGGTCGCCTTCTGCCCCTCGTGTGAGCGCATCCTGCACGTTGAGGGATAGACCCGGCCCATGACTGTTCCGAAAGAACGGGCCTCGCTGCGGAGCACGCAGAGATCACCGAGAACTATTCTGAATCCTCGCTGTGCTCGCGGCGTGCTCTGCGGTGAGCCAATATTGCTCTCGGTGAATTCAAGCCATGCATTCACAAAGGAGTGATGCAATGCCCACAGAAACCCACATTCAACGCGCCTTTGAGGACCTTCAGGCCGTCTTCGGGAACCGAGTTACCATTTCGCCCATGCACCGCATGGCCTACAGCCGCGACTGGAGCCCACGCCACCGCTCGGCGCAGGACCTGCCCGACCTCGTGGTCATCCCCCACACCACCGATGAGGTCGTCCAGTTGGTGCAGGTGGCGCTGCGCTACAGCCTGCCCGTCGTCCCCTTCGCCGGCGGGACGGGCATGGGCGGCGGGGTGGCCGCTTGGCGCGGCGGCATCATGGTGGAGACCAAGGGCCTCAACCAAATCTTGGAACTGGACTTGCAGAACCTGTCCGTTACCGTCGGGGCGGGCATCACCGTCTGGACGCTCAACGAGCACCTGGCCCGCCATAACCTGTGGTTCCCGCACCAGCCCGAAAGCAAGCGCGCCTGCACCATCGGCGCGTGCATCGGCTGCGACAACGACTCCACCTTCGGCATTCGCTACGGCAAGATTCTGGAGAACCTGACCAACCTGGTGCTGGTTACCGGTCGGGGCGAGGCCGTGCGCCTGGGGCATCGCAAGGCGTCCTTCACATCCACCGGCTACAAACTCATGGAACTCGTCGTCGGCTCGGAGGGGACGCTGGGCATCGTAACCGAGGCCACCCTGCGCGTCTTCCCGCTGCCCCAGACCCGCCAGGTGCGCGGCTACCTGTTCCGAAGTTTGAACGAGGGTGCCAAGGCCCTGGAGCGGCTCCTGGCGGCGGGCCTCGCCATTGACAGCGCCCACATGAACGACCGCGAGCGCCTGCACTTCTACACCCACTCGTACCGCGAGAAGTACCACCGCGAGCCGGAAGTCCCCGACTGGGCCGAGGCGATTCTGTTCATCTCGTGGGCGGGCGACCCCGACGTGGTGGAGTTCAGCATGGACAAGACCACGCGCATCCTTACGGAGGAGTACGGCGCGGAGATGGTGCGCGAGCAGGAGATGGTGGACGGGTGGTGGGACTCCAAGCACCGCCTGGAGTTCATTCCGTTCAAGCAGAAGTGGCCCGACAGCCAGCGGGTCAAGAAGTTCGGCGCAGCCGACCTGGGGCTTCCCATCGGCAGGCTGGACGAAGCCTACGCCCGCTTCCGCGAAATCGCCGCCAAGTGGCATCAGGACATCCTGGGCATGACCGTGTACAACGAAGCGCCGAACAAAGCCACGGCCAGCATCAGTTTCGCCGTGTTCGTGGACGACTCCACGGAGGAGAGCATCCGCAACTTTTACGAGTACGTCCGCGAGATGAGTGCGATGGCGGTGGAGATGGAAGGCACCATGAGTTCGTACATCGGCGACGGCGACCGCCTGGGCGGGTTCAACGCCCTGGAGCACGGCCCCAGCCTGGAGTACATGAAGCAGGTCAAGGCCCTGTTTGACCCGGCGGGAATCATGAACCCGGGCAAGAAATTTGACACGAGGTGGCTGCGATGAACCCCTTGCAAGCCCTTGAGCCATACATAGACGACATCTACACGTGCAACCGCACCCGCTGCGGGTTCTGCCGCGAGGAGTGCCCGGTGTACCGCGTGGAGGGGTACGAAACCTACTCGTGCCGGGGGAAGATGCTGGTGGCCCGCGGCCTGCTGGAGGGCACGCTCCAGCCCGACGAGGAGATGGCCCGCATGGCCGACGAATGCCTGCTGTGCGGCTACTGCGCGGCCCGCTGCGCCCTGCACAACGTGGAGATCATCACCGCCCTGCGCGAGGCGCTGGCCGAGGCCGGCTTCCAAGCGCCCAAGCACCGCGCCAATGCCGACCAGATTCTCACCGAGGGCTACCTGTTCCCGCGAACCTCGGCCATTCGGCGCGAAGGCACAACGCCGCTCTACCTGGGGTGTTTGTACCAGAGCAAGCCCGCCGAGGTCAAGACCATCCTCTCGGTGCTGGAAAAAGCAGGGTTTGACCCGCTCATCGCCGACGAGGTCTGCTGCGGGTACGTGGTGGAGGCCACCGGCGACGCCGAGGGGTTCGCCCGCGCGCAGGAGCGGTTCCGGCAGGTCTATGCGCCCTACGCCGACCAGGAGATTCTCACCCTGTGCCCCACGTGCACGATTACACTGCGCGACAAGTACGGGCTGCGGGTGAAGCCGGCCATCGTCGCCGTGGCCGAGCGCATCGGCGACCTGCGGCTGGAACCCGTCGCCATGACGGCCACCTACCACGACCCGTGCCATTTGGGGCGCATGTTGGGCGTCTTTGAGGAGCCGCGCGAGATCATCCGGGCGCTCGGCGTCCACCTGGTGGAGATGGAGCACAACCGCACGTTCAGCACCTGCTGCGGCGGTGGGGGCGGCGTAACTGCCGTCAACCCCAAACTGTCGGCGGAAATCGCCAAGAACCGCGTGCGCGATGCGCTGGCGGTCGGCGCCGAGACGATCATCACCGTGTGCCCGACGTGCACGCCCACGCTGTTGCGAGGCGCGGGCCGCCTTGCCAACGAGGTGGACAAGTTCGTGGACGTGCTGGACCTGTGGCAACTCCTGGACAAGGCGCTGGCCAGGTAGCACCCGCGCCGAACCCTGCACGGTGGTTTGGGGCGGGGCGGGTTTCCATGCTCGCCCGCGGCGGCTGGGGATAGCCGCCCTGCGGTTCTGGGACGAAGCCCGGCGTCCGTACCGAACCCGGGACAGACGACGCGCGTTGTAGCAACAAACAAGCCGATGGCTATGGGCTGTCGGCTCGCTGTGCCAGCACATCCCAAGCACGGACGGAGACATCATGACGAAACCGAACATCACCCGATTGACCGCCGCCATCTTCGTGCTCTCTGCCGCCCTGGTCGCGGTGTTTGTTGCCGCGTCCGCAGCACCCTCTTCCGGCGATTCGTGGTGGGAGGACACCTTCGCAGACGCGACGGGCCTTGAAATCCTGACCGACACCATCGTTGCCGACGGCGAACTCGCGCTCGCGCAGGAAACCGTAACGTGGACACAGACGACGGCTGCCGATTTCGCAGCGGGGACGTTCAGCGGAACGCGGGTGATCACGGCGGAGGACGCCATTGAACTGACAACCGCGGGCTTCTCCGCACCCATGCAAGTGTACTCGCCTACGCACCAGTCCGCCCAGAAGTCGCCCGACCTGGCCCGCGACGCAGCGGGGGGCATCCACCTCGTCTGGCAAGACGCGCTGGCCTCTGCCTTGTGGGAGGTCTTCTATGCCTATTCGTCGGACGGCGGCCTCACCTGGACGGCTCCCCGTGCAATCCTGCACCCGTCTCAGTCGTACCGATACCCCGCCCGCATCGCAGCGGCCAGCCCCACCGAGATTCACGCCGTGTGGCGGGAGTCCAAGGAGGGCGACACCGGCGACAGCATCGTGTACGGGCGGAGCACCAACGGCGGCGCGGCCTGGACGCTGACCACCCTGGCCGCGTTCGCGAATGCGGGCAACAAGACCCCAGCCATCGCGCGCTCGGCATCGGGCAGGGTTCACGTCATCTGGACGCGGGACTACGCGGGGCTGTTCTACGCCAACAACGCCAACTGGGGCAACGTCGCGCGCATCAGCGACGTGGACGCCGTCCAGTTCAGCGACGCGCCCCGCATCATCACGGCCGGCGCGAACACCGTGTACGCCATCTGGGCCGACAACCGCACCGGCGTGTGGAGTGTGTACGTGGACCGCAGCACCGACGGCGGCGCGCATTGGGGGGTGGACGTCCGTATCAACGGCGTTGCGGGCGGCCAGGATGCACCATCGCTGGCCGTGGCAGAGGATGGCACGGTCATCGCCGCCTGGCGGGACGACTGCAACCGCCCCGTCAGCGGCTACGACATCTTCGTTTCCAGGAGCACGAATGGCGGGGCCTCGTGGTCTGCGCCTGTGCCCATCGCCTCGCCGCAGGCCACTGCGGACCAGTTTGACCCCGTCCTTGCGGCGGGTGGTTCGTCGATCCACCTCCTGTGCCGCCAGTACGATAGTGGCAAACCCAACCTGTTCTACGCCCGCTCCACCGACGGCGGGCGAACGTGGTCTTCGCTGGCCCCTGCGGACGCGGGCGGCGCAGGGTATGAGCATGGCCCTGGGGCCGCGCTTGCGGAACCGTCGGGCAGGTTGCACTTGGCGTGGGAAGATCGCCGCGACTCTCTTGGGCGAATCTACACGTCTTCCTACGACCCAAACTACGTGCAGCAGGGCACGTACCTGTCGCCTGTCCACGACACGGGCGGCATCACGGAGTGGGGCACGCTGGAGTGGGACGCGACCGTACTGGCGGGCACCGCGCTGTCGTTCCAGGTGCGCAGCGGCAACACGCCCGCGCCCGACGCGTCCTGGAGCGACTGGTCGGCTCCGCTGGTCGCATCGGGCCTGCCCATCCCAGCGCCCGTGGGCCGCTTCGTCCAGGTGCGCGCCAACCTGTCCACGACCGACCACTTGGTGTCGCCGCGCGTCCATGGGGTGCGGCTGTCGTACCGCCGCTACAAAGGGGCTGGCTCGGCCATCTCCGTGCTCATCGCCCCCGACCCGCTCGCCCAATGGGGCCAACTGACCTATACGGCAACCGTCCCCGCGGGGGCGGCGCTCCACGTGGATGTGTGCGATGCGTCGGGCGCGCCGCTCCTCACGGACGTGGCCAGCGGGGCCAGTCTGCTGGGGCTGAGCGTGCAGGCGTACCCCGCACTTCGGCTGTCGGCGCGGTTGGAATCGTCGGATGGGGACGCGTCGCCTCACCTGGACGCATGGGCCGTCTCGTGGCAGGCCGAATCGCCCATCACGCCGACGCTCACGAACACCGCCACGCCGACGGGCACGCCCTCGGCGACGCCGACCGCGACGCCCACGGAGACGCCCACGCCGACCCCGACGCCCACGGCGAAGTTGACGCCGAAGATCACGCCCATACCGCGCGGCCGCATCCTCCTGCCCATCGTCATGCGCGACGCAGCGCGATAGGGGCTGCAAGCGCGGGTTGTGGAGACATAATCGTGGGGTGATTCATGAATCGTAGGGGCAATTCATGAATTGCCCCTACGATTCGCGATCCTCATTTGTTCGCGCCTGCGCTCCCTACGATGAGAGTAGGGGCGATTCATGAATCGCCCCTGCAATTCGTGATCATCGTTTGTTCGCGTCCGCGCTCCCTACGATGAGGGCGAACACAAGGTTCAAGCGAACACGAGGTTCGAGCGAACACAAGGTTCCAGCGAACACAAGGTTCAAGCGAACACAAGGTTCGCTCCTACGGCGCTCTTGTGTTAGGCGGTGAAGGGGCCGCGCTACGCTTCCACTGGAATCTGTAGCCGCACGACCGTCCCGACGCCGCCCGCGCTGGATACGTCCATGCGCCCGCCCAGCATCTCCACGCGGCGGCGCAGCACCTCCAGCGCCTCGGCCTGTTTCTGCTGCCCAGGCGACTCCCCGTGAAAGTCCACGGGCGCGCCGTCGTCCTCCACGATCAGCGTGGCGACGTCGCCTTCCACGTCCAGCGCCACCTGCACCCGAGACGCCCGCGCGTCGTCCCGCGCCCTGGCCACCAACTGCTGGATGGCGCGGAACAGCGTGATCTCCAGGTAGGATGCCAGGCGGCGGCCCGTGCCCGTCGGCGTGAACGTGATGGTCATCCCCGACTTCTCGCCTGCGTCCTGCAGGTAGCGCCGCGCCGTGGAAATCAGCCCCAGGTCGTCCAGCATCATCGGCCGCAACTCGGCAATGAACTCACGAATCTTCTGGAAGGTGCTGGTGGCCGCGTTCCGCAGGTTGGCCAACTCAATCCGTGCCTGCTCGGGGTTGGTGTCAAACAGCCGCTCGCAGATTTCGGTCTGCAGGATGAAATTGGTAACCGACTGGGTGGGGCCGTCGTGCATCTGGCGGGCCAGGCGCTGGCGCTCCTCTTCCTGTGCCTCTATGACGCGGGCCAGCGCCACCGTGTCCGAGACCGCCGTCCTGGGCTGTAGCCCCTGCTGCATGGCCCAGTCCTTCAGCCCGAGCACCCGCTGGAGCAGTTGCGCGTACTGCTGCATCTTCTCCTGCTTCGCCTGCAGTTGCTCCACCTGGCTGCGCATGGCGATGAGGCGCACCTCGGACTCCTGGGCGGCCAGGTACAGTTGCCGAATCGCGTCCCTGGGGTACGTCTCAATGGCCGCCTCCATCTGGCGCACGCGGGTGTTGACCTGGGCGTTGCGCTGGGCCAGCCGTTCCACCTCTGCCGCGCTCTGGCGCACCAGCAGGGCGATCTCGTTGATCTCCACTTGGAGGCGCTCCTGTTCCGCTTCCAACTCGCGGAAGAAGGCCTGGATGTCCATCAGTTCCGCGCTTCTGTCCATAGTCCCTCTCGCTTGCGATTCTGGCGCTACTGGGTATCCTGCAGCCGAATCCAGCCGCGCCGCAGGGCGTACACGGCGGCCTGGGTGCGGTCGTTCACGGCCAACTTGCGCAGGATGCTGGTCATGTGATTCTTCACCGTCTGGCGGCTGATCCGCAACTCCTTGGCGATTTCCTTGTTGCTAAACCCCCGCGCGATCAACTGCAGAATCTCCATCTCCCGCGGCGAAAGCGGCAGGAATAACTCGTCCGCCAGAGCATCCTCCGCCTGGATGGGCGACACCTCCTGGAACTGCTTGAGGAGCCACTTGGCCACTTCGGGCTTGGCCAACACCGTGTCGTCAATGACGTAATTGCCCTGGCTCACCTCGCGGATGGCATTCACCAGTTCCGCGGCGGTAACGTCCTTTGGGAAGTACGCCGACGCCCCCGCCTGGATGGCGTGCAGCGCCTGGGTCTCGTCGTGGTAGGCCGTGAACACGATGACGCCGATGTCGGGGCGCAACTGCTTCAGTTCGCGCGTTGCCTGAAGCCCGTTCATCGTGGGCAGGTTGATGTCCATCAGCACGATGTCGGGCTCCAATTCCAGCGCCAGACTGATGGCCTCTTTTCCGTCCGACGCTTCGCCCACCACCTCCAGGTCGCTCTCCGCCTCCAGGACTCGGCGGATGCCGCCCCGCAGAAGGGGATGGTCGTCCACGATCATCACACGCAACGTGCTCACCTGACCCACCTCCTGACGACTCCCAGAAACCTACCGTAGTATAACACAACTCGCACCGAGTCGCAACGTCTGATTTACTTTTGGCGCGGTTTTGTGTACAATACCTGTGCGCGTTGTGCGGGCAAGCGCGTATTCACATCCGAAGGAGGCCCCTTGTCTATAGACTACCGAGACATCCTGGACGATTTGCAGACGCCCCAATCGGCGGATACCGACGCCGACGAGGAGCGGGACTATCCCGTCCTGCCTGTGCGGGATACGGTGCTGTACCCGCGCATGGTTACGCCGCTGTTCGTGGGGCGGGACCGATCGCTGAAGGCCGTGGAGGCCGCCACGGCCACGGATGGCGTACTGGTCGTCGTGGCGCAGAAGGACATGGAGATCGTTGACCCCCTGCCCAAGGACCTGTACACGGTGGGGACCGAGGTGCTCATCGGCCGCACGCTCCGCATGCCCGACGGCACCACCAGCATCCTGTGCCAGGGCCAGCGCCGCATCCGCATCGTGGAGTTCACCCAGACCGAGCCCTACCTGCGCGTCCGCGTCGCCCCCATCTACGAGCCCAGCGAGAAGACCATCTCGTCCGAGGCGCTCATGCGGGCCGTACTGGCGCTGTTTGAGAAGATCGTGCAACTGAACCGCTCGCTCCCCGAAGATGCCTACGTCGCGGCCATGAACGTGAGCGAGCCGGGCTGGCTGGCCGACCTGGTGGCGTCCATTCTCAACATCTCGGTGGCGCAGCGCCAGGAACTTCTGGAGACCTCGGACCCGAACACGCGCCTGCAGAAACTCAGCATCATCCTCGCCAAGGAACTGGACGTCCTGGAACTGGAAAACCGCATCCATTCCCAGGTGCAGAAGGAGGTGGACCGCTCCCAGCGCGAGTATTTCCTGCGCGAGCAGATCAAGGCGATCCAGCAGGAACTGGGCGAAGGCGACACCCAGACCATGGAGATCGCCGAACTGCGCGAGAAGATCGCCGCGGCAGGCATGCCAGAGGAAGTTCGGGCCCGCGCCGAGAAGGAACTCCAGCGCCTGGCCGAGATGCCGCCCATGTCGCCCGAGACGACGGTCATCCGCACCTACCTGGACTGGCTCATAGAGTTGCCCTGGTCCACGCAGACCGAGGACAACCTGGACGTGGAGAACGCGGCGCGGATTTTGGAATCGCGCCACTATGGGCTGAAGAAGGCCAAGGAGCGCATCCTGGAATACATCGCCGTCCGCAAGTTGGCGGGCAGCAAGATGCGCAGCCCCATCCTGTGCTTCGCGGGGCCGCCGGGCACCGGCAAGACCTCGCTGGGGCAGTCCATCGCCGAGGCGCTGGGGCGCAAGTTCGTGCGCGTGAGCCTGGGCGGCATCCGCGACGAGGCCGAAATCCGAGGCCACCGCCGCACCTACGTGGGCGCGCTCCCCGGCCGCATCATCCAGACCATGCGCCGCGCCGGAACAGTGAATCCGCTCTTCATGCTAGACGAGATAGACAAGGTCGGCATGGACTTCCGAGGCGATCCAACCTCGGCCCTGCTGGAAGTGCTGGACCCCGAGCAGAATCACGCCTTCTCGGACCACTACCTGGAAGTGCCCTATGACCTGTCCAAGGTGCTGTTCATCACCACGGCGAACTTCCTGGACCCCATCGCGCCGGCGCTGCGCGATCGCATGGAAGTGATAGAGTTTCCGGGTTACATTGAGGAAGAAAAACTGGAAATCGCCCGCCGCTTCCTGATTCCCGAGCAGATAGAGGAGCACGGGCTGTCGGATTCGCCGCCGACCTTCAGCACCGAGGCCATCCGCCACATCATCCGCGAGTACACCTACGAGGCCGGCGTCCGCAACCTGGAGCGCGCCATTGCCAACATCTGCCGCAAACTGGCGCGGGCCAAGGCCGAGGGCAAGCGCGTCCCGGCCCGCATCACCGCCGGCATGCTGCACAAGTACCTGGGCCCGCCCGAGTTCTCCTACGGCGAGGCCGAGGAGAAAGACGAAATCGGCGTGGCCACCGGCGTGGCCTACACCGAGACCGGCGGCGACATCATGACGGTGGAAGTAACCGTCATGGAGGGCAAGGGGTCGCTGAACCTCACCGGCCAGTTGGGCGAGGTCATGCAGGAATCGGCGCAGGCGGCCCTGAGTTACGCCCGCTCCCACGCCGCCGACCTGGGCCTCAAGGCCCGCGACTTTGACAAGATAGACATCCACGTGCACGTGCCGGAGGGCGCGGTGCCCAAGGATGGCCCGTCGGCGGGCGTTACCATCGCCACGGCGCTGGTGTCGGCCCTGTCCGAGCGGCCCGTGCGGCGCGACGTGGCCATGACCGGCGAGATCACCCTGCGCGGGCGGGTGCTGCCTGTCGGTGGCCTGCGTGAGAAGATTCTCGCCGCCCACCGCGCACGCATCTACACGTTCATCCTGCCCAAGAAGAACCAGAAGGACCTGGTTGAACTGCCCGCGAAGGTGCGGCGCGATATGACGTTCGTGTTTGTGGAGCGCATGGAACAGGTGCTGGCTACGGCGCTGGCCCAGCCTCCCGCGCCGGAGGCGGAGGCCACCGCTCCCAAGAAGAAGGCCAGGAGGGCGAAAGCAGGCGCTGCAGACGTAGTGGAAGGCAGGAGATCTAGCCCATGAGTAGCGTGAAGACCAAGGTAAGTGAGGCCGGGTGCTACATCCAGTTACGCATGGCCGTTACTGGGTGGTTGGGGTTCACTCTGTTACTCGTGCTCATCTACCTTGGCTACCAGCGCTACTCGCAACTGGACACCTGGAAGTGGCGCGAGCCTGTTGCCCGATGGATGGTGTTTGACCGGTGGGTCGTATGGCCCGACATCATGCCTGCCGGGGTCTCCCAGGTGGCAGGCGGGAACCACGGCGTCAAGCGGATGGACACCGACGGCGACAAGTTTGATGAATGGGTCGTGATCTACGAATACGACCTTACCCGACAGCGTAGCCCTATCGCCGTGGCCATCTACGACAACGACAGGGGCAACCCGCCCATTTTGTTCCCTTATCGTCTCCGTCTGCCCGACCGTGACTATGCCTCCGAGATAGGCTGGGCGAACACGACCGTGGACATGGGCGACTACGTGAAGGGCGATACCACCGGTCGGCCCGAAATCCTTGTGCACGGTGCTGGCCCGCCTGAGGAGTTCGCCCTGTTCCGCTACGAGCCATCGCGCAAAGCGCCGGAGTGGACTGACCCGCGCGACTACCCGCCCGTGTACCGCTGCATCGGCTACTTCCGCGGCGACGCTATCAAACTGCCCGACGAGAATAACCGGGTCATCATCACCCACCGCTTGTACGACCGCTCGCAACTGGCGCGCAAGGAACTCTACGAATACGATGCCGCCCGCGACACCTATCTGGACGCGGAAGAGAAGGCCCTGCTCCCCTACCGCGAGGCCTGGATAGATTTCGCCTTCCGAGAGCCGGAAGACGTAGCGGTGTCCGAATACCCTGAAAAGGTCGTGCTCGCCTACTACAACCGCATGCCCAACGGCGACTTCCTGCCGCTGATGAGCACCACGGCGCGGGAGCGGGTCAAACTCGCCGCGCAGACGCAGAACATCCACGCCTACGGCCTGCCCGTCATGCCCGGCCGCATAGACCGCATTCTGGTGCAAACCCTGGCCTACACGCCGCAGGCCGAGAACATCCCCTACGTGGACGTCAACGGCAACACCTACTTCGGCGCCATCGTCCACGTGGAGTTCCTGTACACGTTGAAGAACGACCCCAAGCAGCAAAAGCGGATGCACTCGGTCAACTGGTTTGTGATTCAGGAGAAAGGCAACTGGAGGCTTGACCACGTTGAACCCTGACGACAGCCCCGCCGACGACCTAGAGGCGCTGCTGGCCGAGGGGCGCGGCCCGTTCGTGGAGATTCTGCCCGCCGACGCGTCGCCCCGGAAACTGGCCGAATGCCTGGCCGCCTTCGCCAACGCCAAGGGAGGCGCGGTCGTCCTGCAACTCCCCGCCGCGCCCGACGCCGAGGCGCACGTAGAAGCCGCCCGCCAAGCCATCCGCGAGGCGGCGCTCCTGTGCGACCCGCCGCTCATCCTGCCGGTGCCGCGGGTGGCGTCTGTCGTGGGCGCGACGGCCCTCGTCGTCCATGTCCCGGGCGGCCTGCCCCGCGCCTACGCCGTGCAGGGCAAGTTCTACGCTCGCGACGGAGCCCGCAACGCCGTCCTCGGCCCGCGCGACGTGCGCCGCCTGATGCTGGAGCGCGGCGAGGTGGGGTTTGAGTCCCAGGTGCCGCCCAACGCCCGCATGGAAGACCTGGACGAGGCCAAAGTCGCCCGCTACCTGGCCGCGCTCCAGGGCCTGGTCGCCGACACCCCCGAGCAGACCTTGCTCCTGCGCGGGTGCCTGGCCGAGCGCGACGGCGCGCTTGTCCCCACCTACGCGGGCATCCTGCTGTTCGGCAAGCACCCCGAACGGTTCTGCCGCAGCAGCGAGATCGTCGCCGTCCGCTATCTGGGCGACGCCATGGACGACGAGTTCGTGCGCGAGGACATCCGCGATACGCTGCCCGAGCAGATTCGCCGCGCCGAGGCGTTCCTGGTCAGCCACATGCGGCGGGGCGTGCGCATCAACGGGCTGGCCCGCGACGAGGAGACCGAGTACCCGCTCAAGGCCGTGCGCGAGGCCATCGTCAACGCCGTGGCCCACCGCGACTACAGCATCCGCGGCGACAGCATCCGTATCGCCATGTTCAGCAACCGCATTGAGTTCTACAGCCCGGGGCGGCTTCCCGGCCACGTTACCATCCAGAACATCGTGGACGAGCGGTTCTCGCGCAATGAGGTCATCGTGCAGGTGCTTTCCGACCTGGGGTTCATTGAGCGGCTGGGATACGGCATTGACCGCATGATCCGCCTGATGACCGAGCGGGGACTTCCCGCACCGGAGTTCCAGGAGACCGCCAACGGGTTCAAGGTAACGCTGCACGGCCCAGCGGGGCGGTTCGTGGCCACACGCCCCGACGCCCGCAAGTGGCAACTGCTCAACCTGAACCCGCGCCAGCAGCAGGCGCTGGAGTACATCGCCGAGAACGGCCGCATCACCAACCGCGAGTTCCAGGAACTGTCGCCCGACGTGAGCCCCGAGACGATTCGCCGCGACCTGGCCGACCTGGTGGACAAGGGGCTGCTCCTGAAGATCGGCGAGAAGCGCGCCACGTACTACATCCTGAAATAACCCTCGTTATCCCACAGATATCCCACATTATCCCACGCGGCGCGGGTGCGCGAATCGCGGTGAGACCTAATGCTCTACACACAGGGATTCTTGATGGTGTGTCATTGCGAGGGCGCACAGCGACGAGGCAGTCCCATGCATGCAGGAGATTGCTTCGCTTCGCTCGCAATGACAGGCTCAAGTTGTCATTGCGAGGGGCGAAGCCCCGAAGCAATCCCAGCAGACTGTCATTCTGAGGCGCGAAGCCGCGAAGAATCTCGTCAACCGAGATGCTTCGCTTCGCCCGTAATAGCAACGGGCCATTCTCTCTGCGGTCAGGCACTACCCGCGCATCTGCTCTAGCCACAGCGACAGGGTCGTGAGCACCCACACGAACCGCTGCGCGCCCACGTGCAGGGTCTCCCCGGCCAGGGCGCGGGCGAACACCTCCCGCACGCCATCAGGCCGACAGAACGCCAGGAGCGCGTTCCCCGACGACAGCACCACATCGCCCACCATCTCCCGAATCCGCGGGTGCGTGAACACATCGCGGAACGGCGTCAGAAACGGCTGGCGCTTGCGGTACACCCACTCGCGGGGCACGCTCTGGGCCAGCAGTGCCTTGAGCAGCGCCTTGCCCTCGCCGTTGCCCCGCTTCACGTGCCACGGGATGGAGAACGCCGTCCGTATCATCTGGGGCTCCATAAAGGCGTGGACAGCCAGCGCGCCGCGCCTGCGCAACGGGTCAAAGGGGCGCGCGCCGCACATGTGCGTCCCGTGCCGCAGCATCGCCGCCATGGCTACGCGGTCTCCGGGGCTCATCCCCTCAGTCGGGCGCATTTGGGCTTCCTCCAGGACATCCCACATTGCCGCGCGGACATCGGGCGGGATGTCGTAGGCGACCCCGCGCAGCGTGCCGTGTAGAAACGCCGCGTTCTGCATGACGGTGAACTCCATGCTCCGTTGCAGCGTGGAGGTAGCGCGGGCCGCCGTGCCCTGCCGTCGCCAGAACCACAGACGGTAGGTCAGCGCGCCCAGGTACCGCAGCGGGTAGGGCACGGCGTACACCTTGCGCCACGGCCCCAGGCGAAACGCCGTGTCAAACGGATGCCCGGCGCTGGTGCCGGTGGCAATCATCACCGGAGCCTCGTCCCATTGCTCCGTGTCTCGCACGAGCGCCAGCGTCGGCAGGAAGGCCGGATCGGGCACAGGGACCGCATACTCGCGAGCCAGGTTCCTCAGCATGTCTGGAATGGCGGATGGATTCCAGAGGACGCGCTCGCAGGACAGGCCCACGTGGGTGGCCATGTCCTGCGCCAGGCTGTAGAATGGGTCCGATTCCGAGCCTGTCGTGAAGTTGTGAAGGCGGACATCGGTGCGGCCCAGCGCCGCCAGCCGCGCCGCGACGAGGCCTGAGTCCACGCCGCCGCTGAAATGCACCACCGCCGGACGCCCCACCTGCCTCAGCACCGAATCCAGCGCGTGGCGCACGCGCTCCACCGGCTCGCTATCGTCGGGCGGCGCGACCATGTCGTCTGGCCGAAAGAACTGCCACTCCGACGGCGACCCATCGGGGTGAAGTGTGAACACATGCCCAGGCCGCACGCGCCGCACCGTCTCCGACAAGGTATAGGGCGGGGGCACATAGTCGCACTGGAACATGGAGTACACGCCCTGCGCATGGAGCCAAAGCCCGGCCCAGTCCACCATCAGCCGTAGGTCGTTGCCGAAGGCCCAGCCATCGCCATCGCGGGCGTAGTAGAACGGCTCCACCGTCAGAATGGGCACAGCCACACGCACCTCGCCCGACAGGAGCGACACGTCCATGCGGATCGCGTTGGTCTCAAATCCCCGTGGCGAGCCCTGGGCCAGCGCCTCGGCCCGCGACAGCGTGTCCAGCGGGATGATGGTCAGGCGGCCGTCGTCCTCGCGCACCAGCGCATCCGTGTCCGGCGGGCGCATGCTCGCCCAGCCGAAGGCGAACGCCTGGCCATCGGCCAGTGCGCGCGAGAATGTGTGAGACTGCAGACCAAGCCACGCGGCGCGGCGGGACAGGATATCGCGCCATCGGGGTTCTCCCGCGGGCGCGCCCCAGTACGCGAAGAAAAACACGGCGCTCCCCTTTCGCATCGGCGCGTGCCCGGCGGCACCCAGCCATCGTGATGAGGGATCTGGGCCCTACACCTTCGCCAGGCAGTGGAGGATTTCACCCAGGTACATGCGGTGGTAGTCCCGCGCCGGGTAGTTCTTGTGGATGCTCGGATCCAGGAAGTGCGTGGGGTCCAGGTCCTGGAAGTAAATCTTGCGGCACTCCAGCACCAGGCGCGCTTCGGCGAAGTACACCGCGCCCGTCTCGCCCACAATGGCTGTCAGGCCGGCAGCAGCCGCCTTGTTGATCTGCCTGCCCGACTTGGAGCCGCACAGGTTGAGCGCCTCGCGGTACGCCTCGCCGAAGAACGAGAGGGTGAAGTACCCCGAGCGCTCCATGAAGTCGTAGGTATAGCGTTGGGGCCGGATGAAGCAAATGGCGATGTTCCGATTCCACAGCACGCCCAGGCCACCCCACGAGGCCGTCATCATGTTGAAGAAGCCTCGGGTTCCGGCGGTGATGAGCATCCAGTCGGACCCGATGAGTTTGAACACATTGTCGGCGACATCTTCAGGTCTGATAGGCACAAACGCACTCATGGTCATCTCCATTCGGACGAAAGGGCGCTCCTACAACCGCTGTCATTGCGAGCGAAGCGAAGCAATCCGGTCGGCACACGTGCGACGCACCTCGGAGGTGCGTCGCACGTGCCTTTCACGTCATTGGAAGCGGAGCATCTCGGTTGACGAGATTCTTCGCGGCTTCGCGCCTCAGAATGACAGCCTGCTGGGATTGCTTCGGGGCTTCGCCCCTCGCAATGACACACCCTCAACAATCCCCATGGCAGAGTACTACTCCCGCACGTCTCGGTAGATGTTTTGGATGACACGCAGGAGTTCGGCAACGTCAAAGGGCTTCTCCACCACCGGGCGGCCAGCCTTGCGCAGGAAGGCGCGGGTCTGGGCGCTGGCGGTGTCGCCCGTAATGAACACCAGCCGCTTGACAAGTTCTGGCCGATGCTCCTTCAGGTACTCGTACAGCGCGTCGCCCCCGAAGCCGGGCATGCGCACATCGCACAGGATGACGTCGTAGTTAGCGGCTGCGATGCGTTCCCGCGCGTTCGCGCCGTCGGCAAGGGTCTCCACCTTCTGGTCGTGCTGGGACAGGAGTTCCTTGAGCAGGCGCAGGGTGCCCTCTTCATCGTCCAGCACCAGCACGTTGCCAGGGGGCAATTCGGGCAGGCGGTCGGCCGCGGCTTTCTCCGCCTCGGCCCGCCGCATGCCCCGCACGGGCAGTTCCAGCACGAACGTGGCGCCCCGCCCGGGCGTGCTCTCGGCCCAGATGTGCCCGTCGTGGTCGCGGATGATGCCGTGGCAAACGCTCAACCCCAGCCCCGTGCCTTTGCCCGGGGGCTTGGTGGTGAAGAAGGGGTCAAAGATGCGCGTCAGGAGTTCGGGCGGGATGCCCGGCCCGTCGTCGGTAAACTCTACACGCACCCAACTCTCCAGCGTGGAATCGGGTTGGTCGGCCAGGTTCAGGGTCGTGTTGTGGGCGTAGCCTGCAGGCCGCAGCACGGGCAGCGTGCGGATGGTGAGCGTGCCACCGCCGTGGGCCTCCTGCATCGCCTGCTGCGCGTTGTTGATGATGTTGACGAAGACCTGCTGCAGTTGGTACGGGTCGGCGGCGGTCTTCGGCAGGTTCGGGTCCAGGTCCTGCTCCACCTTGACGCCGCTCACGCGCAGTTGGTAGGCCAGGAGCGACAGCGTCTCCTCCAGGATGGTGTTGATGTCCAGCATCTTCTTTTCGGGCTCCTGGCGGCGGGCGAAGGTGAGCAGGTTGCGCACGATACGCGCGGCGCGGCGGGTCTCATCGTGAATCACGCCCAGGTACGACGACTGACGGTCCGAAAGTTCGGTCCGCTGGAGCAGTTGGACGAAGCCGAGGATGGATGTCAGCGGGTTGTTCAATTCGTGGGCCACGCCCGCGGTCAGTTCGCCCAGGGCCGACAGTTTCTCGGCCTGCATCAGGCGGGCCTGGGCCGCCTTGATCTGGGTGATGTCGCGGGCGTATTCCACGACGGCCTGGATATCGCCCCGCGCGTCAAAGATGGGGTAGATGGCCACATGGCGGATGCGTGAGCCGTCGCGGTCGGTGATTTCCGCCGACGCGGGGCGGCGCGTCTGGAGCACCTGTTGGAGCGGGCATCCGTCAGGCGGATGGGGCGTGCCGCTCATCGCCTCGCAGCAGGGCGCGCCCACCAACTGGGTGAAACGGCGTCCCGCAGCCCTCGCCGCTGCCTGGTTGGCGCGCAGGATTTTGCCCTCGGGGCTGATGAGCAGCACGGACTCGCCGATGGCGTCAAAGGTCGCTTCCCACTCCTTCTTGCCCTGCTGGACGCGGGCGAAAAGCCGTGCTCCCTCCACGCTCATGGCCACCTGCGCCGCCATCACCGAGACGGCCTCAAACTGCTCGCCGGTGAACGCCTCGCGCGGTTGGCCAGCCTGCAGGCACAGCACGCCCAGCAGGCGGCTGGCGGCCATGAGCGGCACGGCCAGCGCCTCGCCCTTCACCTTGCGGTCCAGGCGGATGGACAGGGCGGCCAGCCCGCTCGTCGCCGAGCGCGTGTAGGCCAGCAGCGACGGCGCAGGCCCTGCCGTGATGAGGATCGCCTTGCGGTTTTCCTGCGCCCATTCGGGAAGGCCGGGGGGCAGAGCCGCGTGGGCCGCCTCTGAGTCCGGCGCGCAGGCCACGTGCTTCAGCAGCCCGTCGGTGTCATCCACCAGCCACACGCACCCGTGCGCAGCGTCGGTGAGCGCTGTTGCCTGCCCCAGGAGTTCCTCCAGCAGCGAATCCTGATCCTGGATGGAACTGACGGCCAGGCTGAGGCGCAGCAGCCCCCCTAGCCAGGACGCCGGCCGCCGCGATGGCCCCATGCGTCGCAGCGTCTCCAGAAGTTCGGCCAGTTCGTCGGCGGTGCGCACGCGCTGGACCACAAATCCGTTGCGCCGCACCAGGACAGCCTCCAGGTCATCGGCCTGGGCCGGTGAAGCGGCGAACACAGGCATCACCCACGGCGCAGCCTCCGCCAGCATCTCGGCGATGCGCGTCATTTGCTCCGGGGTAGCCGCCTCTACGATCAGCGCGGCGCTGGTTGCCGATTCGTACACGTTCATCCTCGCTCGTGCGGTTGCCAACATGGGTCCTCCCCCAGATGCGCAGCGGTGTGCGGTGCTGCTCTCTGTGTGGTGGCATGGGACCCGTTGTGTCCGTAGGCCTACTTGGAGGCCGAGTTTAGTTTGCGGGCAAGCGCCTCCACGTCTTCCGGGCGCACGTACCACATCAGACCCAGTTTATAGGCGGGCAGTTTGCCTTCGCGCACATAGCGCCTCACGACCTCCGCGCAGCGATTCAGCCGCAACGAAGCGTCGCGGATGGTCAACATCTTCTGCGTCGGCAGTTCGTTCATGCGTGCCTCCTCCATGTATCTATCCGGCCTCCGTTTGCCAGTCCTGCGACAGCCATTCGGGCGGCTGCCAGCGTCCGGTTCCCTTGCGGCTATTGACCTCCTGAGCCGAGTTGCGGATAAACTGAGGCCCCTCGCGCTTCACAACGCGGACGAACGCGGCAGCCACCGCAGGGTCAAACTGCGTGCCGGCGTTCCGCTCCACCTCGGCCACGATCTCCTCGGCGGGCTTCGCGCGGTGATACGTCCGGTCCGAGGCCATCGCCTCCACCGCATCGGCCAGCGCCAGGATGCGCGCCTCCAGCGGGACGCTGTCGCCGGCCAGACCGCCGGGGTACCCCTTGCCGTCCCAGCGCTCGTGGTGCGCCGTAACGATGGGCACCAGGTTCTGAAGTTGGTGGCACACGCCCAGGATGCCATCGGCGGCCAGAGCGTGTTGCTTCATCACCTCAAATTCCGCTTCTGTCAGGTTGCCGCGCTTGTTGAGCACGTGCTCGGGCAGGCCGATCTTGCCCACGTCGTGCAACAGAGCGGCGCGGCGCACCAGTTCCACCCGCTCCGGCGGCAGGTTCAACTCCCGCGCCAGGGCCACCGCGTACTCGGCCACCCGCGCCGAATGGCCGTACACATAGGGGTCGCGTGCATCAATGGCGCTGGCCAGCGTCATCAGAAGTTCGTCGTTGATCATCTGGATTTCCTCGTTGGCGCGGGCCAGTTCCTCATTCACCTTGCGGAGCGCCGCCACGTTCTGCACCGTCTGGTCCACATACTGCTTCTGGGCATAGCGCATGATGAGGAGCGGCGCGAGGAACGCCACGATTCCCCACACGTCAAATGTCAGATACGCCAGGGCTAAGAACAGCGCCAGGAAGGACATCACCACATAGTGCACCGCCAGCCAGCGGAACTGTTCCTTCCAGACCTGCCACGGGGGGATGTGCTCCGACAGCCCCAGCACGGTGGACAGGAGCATCGTGCTCACGAAGTAGTTGACCATCCCCGCCCCCAGCACCGGCACTGCCAGGAGCACGATATTCTCCGGTCGCAGTTTGATGCCCGCCACGGCGAAGAGGAGCGCCGCCACCATGCTAGAAATCGTGTGGTTGGCCGCGTTGAACACCACCTGGTAGATGCGCGGCCGTCGCTTGATCCAGTGGCCCAGGGCGATGACCGGGCCGATCAGGGCCGCGCCCACAGGCCCGTACATCAGCACCGCCGCAAAGATCGCCACGAAACTCACCGACACGGTGCTGGCTCCGTACAGGTCCACCGAGAACAGCTCCGCTAACGCGGCAAACACGGCGAGGATGGCCAGCCCCTTCACGTCAAACACGTCGGAGCGCGCCACCGAGGGGAGATAGAAGACCCACAGCGCCAATCCGCACACCATGACCACAATCAGGAACGCCCACGCCGATTTGGGCATGCGGCGCGGCTTCGTCGGCGGGGTGGCGTGCTCGCCCCGGGGGTTGGGCGGGCCCACGGGCGCGGTCATGGGCGCGTAGGTCCGGCCAGGCCCCGGCGCAGGCGCGGCAGGCGGTTCCTCGGTGGCGTTGCCCCCGGATGGGCCGAGGGGCGGCTCCCCACGCTCGCCCGGGGCCGACATGCGGACGCGGTTCTTGCCCGAAGCCTTGCCCTGGTACAGGGCCACGTCGGCGGCGTGGAGCAAGTGCTGCGGCTCGTAGCCGTCATCGGGATACGACGCCACTCCCGCCGTGACGGTTACGTAGATGGGCTCCACGCGCGTCGGTATCTGGATGGGGGTGGACTCCACCGCCTTGCGGATACGCTCGGCCACGACGTATCCCTCGTGGGTCGTCGTTTCGGGCATCACCAGGGCAAACTCCTCGCCGCCGAAGCGGGCCGCCACGTCGTATTCACGAATCTGCTCGCGGATGATCTTCCCGATAGCCTCCAGGACGGCGTCGCCCGCCAGGTGGCCGTGCGTGTTGTTGATGTGGCGCAGCCCGTCCAAGTCCGCCATGATGACGGCCAGAGGGCGACCGAACCGCCGCGCGCGCCGCAGTTCCTCATTGAGCGCGTTGGCGAAATACTTGGCGTTGTACAGCCCTGTCTTGGCATCCACCTGCGCCTCTTCGCGCAGCGCCGGGATGCTCAGCGCGCGATGGATGAGCAGGAGCGGCGCGAC
>JADBJK010000069.1 GCA_014874485.1 Chloroflexota bacterium | reverse complement strand
ACCGTATCCGTCTCGGCATAACTTCCTCCACACATTTTGGAGGGAATTATACCACAAATCTCTTGGCGAGAAAACCATTTAGCAGGGCGAATTGTATGCCCGCGGGCGGGGGCTGTCAATTTGCCCCGTTCGTGTGGGGTGTTGCCGCCCGAGGCTGAAGGGGCGAAGCCCTGCGGGCTGCCCGTAGGGGCGCAGCATGCTGTGCCCCTACACGCGGCGGGGGTCTAGCCCCGCGCGCCTTTCGCGCCTTTCGTGCTCTTTCGCGGGTTTCGTGGTCCAAACGCCGCCCAGCCGCCCGAGGCTGAAGCCGTCGGGCTGAAGGGGCGAAGCCCTGCGGGCTGCCCGTAGGGGCGCAGCGTGCTGCACCCCTACACGTGGCGGGGGTTCAGCCCCGCGCGGGCCAGCCCGCCGCCCGAGGCTGAAGCCGCCGGGCTGAAGGGGCGAAGCCCTGCGGGCTGGGATAGCCCCAACGGGGCTTTGTCCCTTCAGCGCGGGGGTTCAGCCCCGCGCGCCTTTCGCGCCTTTCGTGCTCTTTCGCGGGTTTCGTGGTCCAAACGCCGCCCAGCCGCCCGAGGTTGAAGCCGTCGGGCTGAAGGGGCGAAGCCCTGCGGGCTGGGCGTAGGGGCGCAGCATGCTGTGCCCCTACACGCGGCGGGGGTCTAGCCCCGCGCGGTTTCGCCGCTCCCAACCTCTCACCCCGCGCCGATTTCCCGCGCCAGGATGCGGCGCACGATGGCCACCGACGCCGCATAGGTCGCGTCCACCCCGAAGTACGACAGGCTCTTGGACAGCAGTTCCTGGCGGCGGCTGTAGGGCGTGTCCGAGGCGTAGTGGATTACGCCGATGTCAAACCAGGCGTTGATGAACAGGTTGACGATCTCATTGATGGGGTAGCGTTTGGGGTAGATGTTCTCGTACACCGCGCTCAGGTACGGCCCGGCCTCCATCTCAATGTCGGTGTACCCCTCGCGGTAGAACACGTGCATGAAGTCGCGGTTCTGCAGGAACGTCCCGCGCACCGTTACGGCCTTCTGATTGTCAAAGACCGCGCCCTGGAGCAGGTAAGGGGCCACGTCTCCCGCCGAGAAGCAGTTCTTGAACAGGAACGTGTTCTGCGAGTGTTCATCGTACACCACGTTGGGGATCATCACGTCGCCGACGCGGCCGTTGAGGGTGGCTGCCTTGCCCATGGCGTAGAACCCGCGCAACTCGCCCAGGTTGGCCGTCGCCTGCGTCAGGATGAGGTAGGCCGCCATGCCCAGCGGGTAGTCCACGTTGAAGATAAGGGCCGCACTCCGCGCCAGCCGCTCCAGGCCGGGCATCTGAATCCGCCTGTCAAACCGTTCCGGTCGCAGGCGGCGCAGGTCAATCACCTGTGCGCCGATGTCCAGCGCAGCAGGCGCGGGGATGCGCAGGATGCCGCTCTCCTCTTCCCACGCGCGCATGGCATCCCGCAGGTGGCGGTACGCGGGATGCGACGCGCACAGGCGGTAGGCGTAGTAGAGCAGGTTCTCCATGCCGGGTTCGCCGCTCTGCCGGAGCCGCCGGTACTCGTCCCACAGCCCTTCGGGGTTCTCCTGCCGCAGGTATTCGGCGATCTCGGCCTCGCGCGTTACGGCGAACCCCGACAGGAGGTTGGCGATGCTGTGGGTGTTGCTGGACACGAAGTACACGGGCCGCTGGCTCAGCCCCAGCCTTTCGGCCGCCCGCTCAATCTCGCGCCACCACTCCTCGGTGGCCTTGCGGTAGTCCACGAACGAGCCGGCCAGCAACAGGATGGACATGGCCTTGCGCCGCTGGGCGATGGTCAGCAGGTGGCGCGGCCACTCCTCGCCCCAGAGCGCGTGGAGCCGCGCGAAGTCGGCCTCGGACAACTCCAGCGCCAGCCGCACCTGGTCGGCCTCGGCGGGGGTGAGCGGGTTGCCCGCCTCCGCATGGCGGCGGAGGGTGTCCTCGGCGGGGGTGTTGGCCAGATGCGCGTGGATTTTGTTCCACTCTATTTGCAGCGCGACCAGCATGGGCACCAGGTCGTCAATGTCCGACACGCTGGCGATCTGCGCCGCGAGGGTGTCCTTGCCGTCAAAGTAGGCCCGCCGCCGTCGTCCGGGCGACTGGACGGGCGTCCACTCGCGGATGTCGGGATACCCGCGCCGCATGAAGACCTCCGGCGTCTGGCCCAGCACGATGAGGCGCACCTTGTCCATCACCGGCGGCAGGCGCAGGTAGGCGTAGATGAACGCCCCCAGGTCTATGATCGGGTCTTCGGCGTGCAGGTGCAGCGAGGAGTTCATCCCCGCGTGGGTCTCCTCCAGCGAGCGAATCTGAATCTCGCCGCTGCTGCGGAGCAGCGAGTAGTACGTGCGGGTGTACAGGGCGATTTCCTCGTTCCCCGGCGATGGGATGGTTCTGTCCATAGACCTGCCTCCCAGCCCTGGTGTCTTTCCTGCGGTCTGGCGTTCTCTGCGGCTCCGCGGTGCGAAAAACGGCGTGCGCCTATCCGCCTGCCACCGGCTCAAACAGGTACAGCGTGTCTCCGTCCTTGAGCGGGAACGACGCCCGCCGTCCCCGCGGCACGATGCGACTGTTGACGAACAGCGAGTAGGGCACGGCAGGGGCCGCCAGCATCGGCTCCAGGTCGGGCCAGCGGGCTGCCATCGCCGCCAGGCAGTCCGCGACCGTGGCCCCGTCCGGCAGTTCCAGCGTGATAGGCCCCTCGGCGTCAATCTTGGAGCGGAACAGCGGGTCTAGTTTCAGAGTAACGCGCATACGGTCGTCCGTCCCCGTATCCAGGGTTATGCAGCCTCGTTGACTAGGTAGAGGCCTGTGTGTGGTTGCATTCTAACACGGGTGGCCGTCGTGGACAAGTGGGCGAGCCGATGGGTGGCGTGGCCCGCCACTTGCACCGATGGCAGGAGGTGGAAAGCCGGGCGCTGGTTGCGTCGTTATGTCAGGCGTGGTATAATGCGAGGACAAAGCAGTTGCGGGGTCGCCCACCTCACCCCACGCAGTCTGCACCGAACTCAGGGTGTGTTTGCGACCACGGAGGAAAGGCAAATGCACGTTCTGGTCGTAGATGACGACGCCCCCAGCGTGAAGATGATCGCCTTCCTTCTCCGTGAGGAAGGCTATACGGTGAGCACGGCCGACAACGGAATCAAGGCCCTGGAACTGGTTGAGAAAGAGTCGCCCGACCTGGTGATCCTGGACGTGATGATGCCGCGCATGGACGGCCACGAGGTGTGCCGCCGCATCCGCAGCAAGAAGAAGGTGCCCATCATCTTCCTCTCGGCGCGGGGCGAGACGGCAGACCGCGTGCAGGGGTTGGAACTGGGCGCAGACGATTACCTGGCCAAGCCGTTTGAGCCGGCGGAGTTGTTGGCCCGCGTGAAGGCTGTGCTGCGGCGCACCGAAGCCTACGCCAGCAGCGAACCGCAGGGGCGGCTCGCAGTGGGCGATTTCGTCTTGGACCCGCTGGAGAACAAGGCGACGGTGCGCGGCAAGACCATTGACCTCACGCCCATTGAGTTCCGGCTCCTGTACTGTCTGGCCAGAAATGCGGGCCGGGTCCTGTCGCAGGATTTCCTGCTGTCGGCGGTGTGGGGCTACGATTACGAAGGGGGGAGCAACCAGGTCGCCGTGTACGTCCGGCGGTTGCGCAACAAGATAGAGGTTGACCCCGCCAATCCGGAGTACCTGCTCACGGTCCGGGGGCTGGGGTATCGGTTTGAGGCGTAGCGCCCGTGGATTCCGCGGGTATTCGCATTGCGGAGCGGTAACGTGATGAGAGATTTCGGAACGATTCGGCAGCAGGGCGTTCGCGTCGTTGTCGCACTGGGCATCGCCGGGCTTCTGCTGCTGGCGGTCTTCTTCCTGGGTGGCCAGTCGGCCCGCGCCGGCATCGCCCCTCATGCGGGCTTCATGGACGCTCCCGCGGCCCCGGCAGTGCCCCCGCAGGCGGCCGAAGCCGCGACGTGGAACGAGTTCAGGCCCACGGGCTGGATCACCCAGAGCCTTGTGTCGGCCAGCGTCTCGGTTACCGACTCGGACGGCCTGCAGGACACGACGGCGCAGTACTCGTACTCCACCGACGGCGGCGGGTCCTGGTTCTCGTGGGGCCAAACGGGCCTGACCGTCTCCGGCGACCTGACCACCACCAAGCGGATGACGGTTACTAACCTGTTCCTGCCCGACTCCGCCACCAACAACCTCATCATGTTCCGCATCTTGGACGGCGCGGCCATGACCGAGACCAGCCCGGCCTACCCGCTGGCGGTGGATTCTACCGCGCCCTCGTCCCTGGTACTGACCAACGGCTGGTTCAAGACGCTGTCGGTCATCACGGGCACGGCGTCGGACGCCACTTCCGGCGTCGCGCGGGTGGACGTCCTCATCTGGCGCGGCGATAACGGCCAGTACTACGATGGCTCGGGCTGGGGGACATCCCAGGTGTGGCTCCTGGCCACCGGCACCACGAACTGGTCCTACCCCTTCGCGCCCACCGAGACGGTAACGTACACCGTGTCGTCGCGGGCCACAGACCAGGCGGGCCTGGTGCAATCGGCGTTGGGCACGGGCACCATCTACTTTGACAACACTCCCCCGACCTCTGCCGTTGGCAGCAGCGGCTACTATCGCACCGCCACGTGGACGGGCTTCATCACCGGCACGGCCAGCGACGTGGGCTCGGGCGTCCAGAAGGTGGAGATCACGCTGAAGCGCCTGAACGACGAGTTGTACTACGACGGCAGCGGCTGGGTGGGGTCGGCCGTCTGGCTCCCCGCTTCGGGAACCACTGCCTGGTCCTACGCCTTCGCGCCCACGCCGGGGATGACCTACGAGGTGCGCTCGCGGGCGACGGACAACGTGGGCAACGTGCAGACCGCTCCGTCCGCGGCGGCCACGTTCATGCTGGACACCGGATTGCCCACCTCATCTGTGGGCACCAGCGGCTACTACGGGACGCTCACGTGGACCGGCAACATCACCGGGACGGCCAGCGACGCCGAATCGGGTGTCGCCCGCGTGGACATCACCATCCAGCGGCAGGACGGGGGCACCACGTACTACTACAACGGATCCTGGTGGCAGACCACCCCTATCTGGCTGCTGGCGAGCGGCACGGCAAACTGGCACTACCCGTTCACGCCCGAGCATGGCCGCACGTACACGATCCAGTCCCGTGCCCAGGACATGGCCGGAAACCAGCAGATCGCCTACGGCACGGGCACGCTCATCTACGACAGCGGCGCCCCCACGTCCTCGGTTACCACCAGCGGCCTGCTGGGCAAGACGGCTTGGACGGGCACCATCGCGGGCCTGGCGTCGGATGACTTCGCGGGCGTGGATGTCGTGCACATCACCGTGCGTCGGCCTGACGGCCAGTACTACACCGGCTCGGGCTGGGTTACGTCCACCACGTGGCTCACGGCTTCGGGCACGACCGCGTGGACCTATGCGTTCACGCCCACCCAGGGCCTCACCTACACCGTGCAGTCCAGGGCCACCGACCGCGCGGGCAACATGCAGACGACCTTCGGCTCGGCGGCCTTCTCCTACGACGGCACCGACCCCACGTCCACGGTGGGCGTGTCGGGATATTACGGCCCCGCGACCTGGACGGGGGCCATCACCGGCACGGCGGCCGATGGCGAGTCGGGGCTTCAGTCCGTCGTGCTGTCCATCAAGAAGTCCGACAACACGTTCTGGAACGGCACCGTCTGGCAGGCGATTGAGGTCTGGCTGCCCGCGACCGGCACGGCCAACTGGTCGTACCCGTTCGCGCCCCAGCACGGCGAGACGTACACGGTGCGCGCCAAGGCCACCGACCGCGCGGGCAACGAGCAGGCGACGCCGTCGCAATCCACGTTCACCTACGACGCCGCTTCTCCGGTCTCGGCCATCACCACGTCGGGGTTCTACCGCCTGGAGACGTGGCCGGGGCAGATTGACGGGACGGCCTCGGACGAAGGCGTGGGCCTCCAGCGGGTGGAACTGACAATCCAGCGGCCCGACAACCGGTACTACAACGGCACGGGCTGGCAGGATACCGAGGTCTGGCTCGCGGCGACGGGCACGGACGCCTGGCAGTACACCTTCGCGCCGACGGATGGCATGACCTACACCGTGCGGTCGCGCGCGCTGGACGCCGCGGGGAACGTGCAGGCGGTCTATGCCACCAGTTCCTTCTGCTACGACCTCCAGCCGCCCGATTCGCAGGTGGGCACCGGTGGCTACTACAACGCGCTGACGTGGACGGGCGCCATCACGGGCACGGCCACCGACGCCACGTCGGGCGTGCTGGGCGTGGCCATCATCCTGCAGCGGTCCGTTGCGCCGCACTATTGGAACGGCACCATCTGGCAGGCCGCCCAGACGTGGATCACCGCCACCGGCTCGGTAACCTGGTCCTATCCGTTCGCTCCCGACTCGGGCGTGGTGTACACCGTAACCTCGCGTGCCGTGGATAAGGCGGGCAACACCGAGATCACCTACGGCACGGGCTCCTTCGCCCTAGACCTGCAAGAGCCGGACTCTGTGGTCGGCACGTCGGGGTTCTACCGCCCCGCCACCTGGACGGGGGCCATCACCGGCACGGCCTCGGCGGGAGTTTCGGGCGTGGCGCGCGTGGAGATCACCGTGCAGCGGAGCACGGACGACAAGTATTACAACGGGACGGGCTGGCAGTTGGCGTCCCAGTGGCTCACGGCGACGGGCACGCTGAACTGGACCTACCCCTTCAGCCCCACCGAGTCCGTAACGTACACGGTGCAGTCCCGGGCGTGGAGCGTGTCGGGCGTCCCCGAAGTTACATACGGGACGGGCCAGTTCATCTACGACAGCGCGCCGCCGACCGCGACCCTCACCACGTCCGCGGCCTACCGCACCGCCACCTGGCCCGGAGCCATCGCCGGATTGGCTGCCGACGCGGGCGTGGGTGTGGATTTCGTGGACTTCACCCTGCAGCGGAGTTCGGACAACAAGTACTTCGCCGGCGGTAGCGCCTGGGCAAACTCCCCGGTCTGGCTGCGGGCCACCGGCGCGGAGACCTGGGGCTACACCTTCACGCCGCCTGTGGAAGCCATCTACACCGTGCAGATGCGCCCGACGGACAAGGCGGGCAACGTGAAAGACCCGCCGACTCCCGCCACGTTCGTCCTGGACAACACCGCGCCCTACGCGCCGACGGAGCCGCAGTACTACGACGGCTGGAAGAACACCAACGTCTTCACCGTAACGTGGACCAACGCGCCCGACCTGTCGGGCATTGCCGGCGCGTACTACAAGTTCACGCCACCTACCTCGCCCACCGATGCTGTCCGCTTTGTGAGCACGACCAACGCCATCACGGACATCAGCGTCCCCGCCGAGGGAATGTGGGACCTGCACCTGTGGCTCCAGGACAACGCGGGCAACGTGAACCACAACCGCCGCCTGGTGTGGCCCGCCATGTTCAAGTACGACGCGACGCCGCCCCAGACGACCCACGCCCTGGTGGGGCCGGCCGGGACCAACGGCTGGTTCCTGGGCACGATTACGGCGACCCTCACTGTTACGGATCAGCCGGGGCTTTCGGGCGTGAGTCAGCGGTTCTACCAGGTGGACGGTGGCGCGTGGCTGACCACCACAGCCTCGTTCCTGATGTCGGGCGATGGCGTGCACACGTTCAGTTACTACGCGACGGACAACGCGGGCAACATAGAACCCACCCACACGTACACCGTGGGCATTGACACCGCCGCGCCGTCGGTAACGCACACGCTGTCGGGCACGTTGAGCGCGACGGGGTGGTACACCTCGCCGGTTACCGTCATCCTGGACGGGACCGACGCCACATCGGGCGTGGACGACACGGGATACCGCTATCGCATGGGCACCATCGGCCCGTGGCTGTCGGGCAAGACGTTTGTCGTCGGCGGCGAGGGGACGCGCACGTTCTACTATTACGCCATTGACCGCGCGGGCAACCAGAGCGACATCATGTCGGGCACGGTGCAGGTAGACACTGTCCCGCCCACAAGCAGCATCCAGATTAGCGGCGCGGTGGGCGACAATGGTTGGTACCGCTCGTCGGTCGGCGTTACCATCTCGGTTACGGATACCACGTCGGGCCCCGCCGAGGGCGAGGTGTACTATCGCCTGGATGGCGGCCCATGGGTCAAGGGCAACACCGTGGGCATCTCCACCGACGGCGATCACGTCCTGGAGCACTACGGCGTGGACGTGGCCGGGAACCGGGGCGTGCCTGTGGAAAGCCCCGTCCGCGTGGACACGACAGCGCCCGGCATGCCGATGGACCTGACGCCATCGCCCACGGCTTGGACCAACGTCAACCGCTTCAGCATCTCGTGGACGCCCCCGGCGGACACGTCGGGCATCGCCGGCGCGTACTACAAACTGGACGCCGAGCCTCTGTTCAACACCGACGGCACCTATGTGCCCGGCGGCACCCGCATAGACGACATCGCTGTTTCGGGCGAGGGCAGGCACAGCATCACCGTCTGGCTGCGCGACATGGCGGGGAACGTGAGTTTCGTGAACCGCGCGGCGCGTATCAATGCATTCCTGTACGACCCGCTGCCGCCCACCACGAACGCCTACTTGGGCGGGGTGCTGGGCAACAACGGTTGGTTCACCTCGCCGGTTACGGTTACCCTTGTGTCGCAGGATCAGGCTGGCCTTTCCGGCGTCGCCGGCGTGGCCCACCGCGTGGACGGCTCGGCCTGGGTTACCGAGACCGGTGTGGCCACAGCAGCCACAGTGGTGAGCGTATCTGGCAAGCACGTGGTGGAGTACAGGGGTTTGGACGCCGCGGGCAACGTGGAGACCGTGCGCTCGCTCACCGTCCGAGTGGACAATCGTCCGCCCGCCGCCCCGACGGACGTGCGGGTAACGCCGTCCGGCTGGTCCAGGGGCAGCACGTTCACCGTAACCTGGAAGAACCCTGTGCCCGCCGATGATTCGGGCATTGTCGCCATGTACTACAAACTCAACAGCCCGCCTTCAGGCCCGACGGACGGCACGCGCATCGCCATCATCGCACCAAGCGCCGCCATCAACGTTACGGCCAACGGCGAGCATGACCTTTACGTGTGGCTAGAAGATGAGGCGGGCAACGTCGGGTATCAGAACTACGCGTGGCTTCCGAAGGCCATCCGGCGGGATGCGCTGCCGCCGACCGTTACCCACGCCCTGGTGGGCACGCTGGGCTCCGAGAACTGGTACGTCTCGCCGGTTACGGTAACCCTCACGGCGACCGACACGCTGTCGGGCCTGGCCGCCATCCGCTATCGCGTGAATGGAGGCTCTTGGCAGGTGGGCAATTCCGTCGCTGTGAGCACGGATGGCGATCACACGGTGGCCTACAAGGCGACGGACGTGGCCGGCAACGAGTCCAGTGTGATCACGGTGTCGTTCCGCATTGACCGCACGGCGCCGTTCGTGTCCTTCATCCCGACCGGCTCGTTCCAAACCAGCACGTCGTTCACCATCTCGTGGGCGGGGACGGACCCGTTGCCTGGATCGGGGTTGGCACGCTACGACGTGCAGGTGGCCGATGGACTGACCGGCGCATGGGTGGACTGGCTCACCAACACCGACCAAACGTCGGCCCCGTATGTGGGCCAGCGCGGGCACACCTACGGGTTCCGGGCGCGGGCGCGCGACCTGGCCGGCAACCAGGGCGACTATCCGCCCTCGGCCCAGATTCTCGTGCAGGTGTCGCCTATCGTCAATGGGGACCTGGAGACCGGCAATTTCAACGGCTGGAACCTGGGCTGCACGCCGACGTTCAACCGCAGCGTGGTGCGCGCGGCCGACTATCGCGGCGTGGAGGGGTGGGTGGCGCGCCTGGGTGACCCCGCCTACACGCGCATGGACACGTTGCCCAGCGTGCCGGTGGGCGCGGCCTGCATGTCCCAGACGTTTGCCGTTCCGCCCGCCAGCCAGATGTTGACCCCTGTCCTGAGTTTCTGGTATCATATCTACACGTATGACGTGGTCGTGGGGAGCGACGGCAGGCTCTACGACTCGTTTGACGTAACGATCACGCGCCAGGGCGGTTCGCCGCAGTTGGTCCTGCGGGATGGCAACTTCACCGAGCCGATTACGTCGGTGCTGGTGCTGCGGGACCTGGGCTGGCGCTACGCCCAGATAGACCTGTCGCCATATGCGGGGCAGACCATCACCGTGGAGTTTGCCAACTGGAACCGCGAGTACGACTACGATCCGAACGTGGGGCTAGGCTGGTACAACACGTGGACGCTGGTGGATTTGGTGCAGGTGCGCACGCGACTCTCGCCCAAGGCCTACCTGCCGGCGGCGATGGTGAACTTTGACGGCACGCGCACCGTGCGCTCCCTGCAACTCGCGGAGGACAGGGCTGTGGAAGTGTATCCGGACATTCCCATCGGGGAGGGGGCTCCGGGGCGCTAGCGCTTGACCACAGAGGATCGTCCGTTGTCATTGCGAGCGAAGCGAAGCAACTCGGTTGACGAGATTCTTCGGCGCTCCGCGCCTCAGTAGGGACAATTCATGAATTGTCCCTACGGGCACTGCGTGCCCTCGCGATGACACGCCGTCAAGAATTGCCGTGGTGGGGGCACTAGCCCGGCCCAATTGAACCGTGTCGTGCCGGCGGCATGAGGCCGAAAGAAAGCCGCCGTTTGAGGTTTCGGAATGCTTGGGGGGAGAAGAATGCAGGTTGCGAGATGTTCCAGCACGCCTGGGCGTCGGGAGGGGCTATGGACGACACCCTGAACAAGATGGCCCAGGGAGTGGAAGGAGACCCCAATCCCGACGAGCAACTGGACGCAGAGGCGCTCTATGCGCGGGGGATGGCCCACTACCGCCGCCGCGAATGGCAGCGGGCCATGGAGTACTTCGTGCGCCTCAAGGCCATGGAGCCCAACCGCCCTGGGATTGACGCCCTGCTGGACGAACTGGACTGGTTCATCCAACTCCAGGCCATGGGGCCTGAGGGCCAGGCGGCCGAGGCCGAGACCGCGCAGGCCGGAGCGGCCGCAGAGCCGGAGGTTCGGGAGGTAGCGCCGAGGCCGCCCAAGGCGCGCCGCGCCCCCATCCGCTTCAATTGGCGCGTGCTCATCTGGCCTCTGGTGCTGCTCGTCGTCGCCTTCGGGGCCTATCTCATCTTCAAGACGCAGCAGCCCGACCCGATTGACGTGCTCTACAACCGCGCCCAGGCCAAGATGACCGTGGGAGATTACGAAGAGGCCATCCAGATTTACCAGCAGATTCTGGAGCGCGATCCCAATCACAAGGGCGCGCAGTTCGGCCTGGACAAGGCCCGCCGCCTCGCCAACCTGAGCCTCCTGTACCAGAACGCCAGGACGTACATCGCCAACGAGCAGTGGGATTTGGCCTGGACGGAACTCAACAAGATTCTGGAGATAGACCCCGGCTACAGCGACGCGAGCACCCTGGCGTCGTTCGTAGAGCGGCGCAAGACCGTTGCCGACTTGTACAAAGAGGGCCAGACCTACTACGAGAACGGGGAGTGGGGCAAGGCCATTGACCGCCTGGAGCGCACCCGGAGCCTGGACGCCACCTACAACGCCCAGTCGGTTCGCAAGATGCTGTTTGAGTCCTACGTCAACGAGGCCAAGCGCCTGCTGGATGACCCCGCCAGCCAGGCCGCCGACATTCGGCTCGCCATCCAGCACCTGTCCAGCGCGCTCACCATCAACCCGCAGGAGAGCAAAACCGCCGCCATCAAGAGCGACGCCGAATCGTACCTGGCGGGCCTCGTGGCTTTCAGCAACGGCGAGTTTGACCTGGCCCAGGCACGGTTCAGCCGACTGTACACATCGCAAGGCGAGTATCCGATTCGCAACGCGGCCACCTGGCTGTACAAGACGTACATCGCGCGCGGGGACGCGCTCAAGGATGGCGGCCGCTACACCGAGGCGCTGGCCCAGTACCGCCAGGCGCTGACCGTTGTCGGCGTGGACACGGCCGAGGCCCAGGCGCGGATAGAGGACATCCTGACCAATTACGCGACGCCGACGCCGACGGCCACCCCGACGCGGACGCCCACGCGCACCCGCGCGCCGACCAACACGCCCGTCCCGCCCACGGCAACGCCGGTGCCGCCAACTCAGGCGCCTCCGCCGATCGTGCCGCCGACCAAGACGCCGGCACCGCCAACGCCCACACCGGTGCCGCCCACGCCCACGAGGCCGCCGCGCTAGGGGATACCCATGCAAGTCCCGATAACCAGGGCGAGAGTGATTCAGGCGCTAGTGGCTTGCCTGGTCTTCTTCGCACCCCTGCTGCTGGTGCTGGCCGTTCCGGCGGACTCGCTGGCGAATGCCTGGCGTCCGATCGGCATGGAGAGCAGCAAGGTGGAGGCCGTCTACGCCCTGCGGAGCGGTGAGGAGTCGCGGTACCTCTGCGTCGCTTCGGGACAGGGCGTCTGGCACTTCGTGAACGGGCGCTGGCACGCGCTCAACGACGGGTTGCCCACCGGCGCATGGGGGCAACTCCCGCAGGTGCGCATGGCGGCGCAGGAGGGCCAGCCGATGCGGCTCTACCTGGCTCTCGGAGAGCGGGCCGACTCGGCGGGGTTCTACGCGCAAAAGTATCCCGGTTCCTGGACATTTTTGCGGGCAGACTTCGGAAAAGACATCGTGCGGGCCATCGCGTTTGAGCCAGATCCGGCGCTGCTCTACGCCGCCACCGCCGAAAACGTCTACCGCAGCGCCGACGGCGGCCTGACCTGGCAGCGGCTGGATAGCCCGCCTGCCGCAGGCGCGCCCTCGGCGCTTGTGGTGCACCCACGCAGGCCCGGCGAACTCTGGCTGGGCACGTCGCGGGGCGAAGTGTACATCTCGCGGGACAGGGGGCAGACGTGGGCCCTGTCGCTGCGCCTTTCTCTGGAGCGCGTGGTGAGTTCCATTGCCATTGATCCGGTGGAACCCGACATGGCGTACATGGCCGCGGGGGCCAGCGTCTACGCCACCACCGACGGCGGCCAGACCTGGAACCGCCGATCTGTCGGCCTGGGCACGGGGTTCGCCGTCGCGCTGCTCGTGGACCCGGCCAGGCGCGGCACGGTGTTCCTGGGCGCGAACCCCGACGGCGTGTACTGGAGCACCGACTACGCGCGGACCTGGCAGCCCTTCCGCGAGGGGATGGGACGCCTGGCGGTCAACGGTCTGGCCCTGGACCCTGTGGACAACGAGACGCTGCTGGCGGGAACCGATAACGGCGTGTGGGCGCGGTCGCTGTCGTGGCTTCGGAGCGGCGCGGGGGTAACGGTGCCGCCGCCGTACACGCCCACACCGCTGCCGCCCACCGAGTCGCCGACGCCGACGCGCTCGCCCACGCGGACGTTCACGCCGACCCGCACGCACCTGCCCAGCCCGACCGCCACGGCCACCGTGCGGCCGACGGCCACGCAGGCGCAGGCCGAAACCGTTGCGCCATCGCCGACGCGCACCTTCTCGCCGACCGCGACGCCGACGGAGGCCGCTCCCGAGCCGACTCGCCCTGCGCCCACGTCCACGCCGACATTCACGCCTGGGCCGACGTTCACGGCCACGCCGGCGCCCACCGCCACGCCGACCCTGCCGCCGCGATGAGGGGTGCGCCGATGAGAGGGGCTTCGCCATGAGCGCGTCCAGCACCATCTTCATACCGCCGCCGACGGTTCAATACCGCAAGGATGGCCTTCTGCGCCTGGAGCGGCGTTTTGGCGCGCCGTTCCGCTGGGGCATGTTCCTGGTGGGCAGTATCAGCGTGTGGACCACGCAGCAGGCTCCGTTTCCGCGCGTTGCGGCGCTGGGCCTGGCGGTGTTCATGGCCTTCGCGTTCACCATGTCGGTGCTGGTGTACGGCCCGTGGCGCGACAAAATGCCCGTGTGGCTCGTGCCGATGGCCACCATTGTGGACTCGCTGGCCGTGCTGTTCCTGATTCCTCATTCGGGCGGTGTGGGCAGCGAACTGTACCTGCTCTACTTCGTCCTCGCGGTCAAGGTGGCGCTGGGCTATCCGTTTGTGCACTGGCTCATCTTCCTGCCGTTCCTGTACGGGCCGCTGTACATCCTGGGCGTGTACCTACAGATTCAGTCGCTGCTGTTTCTGCTGTCGCCCGCTTTCGTGCTTCGGTATCTCATCCTGTTCGCCATGGTGTTGGCCGCCCTGTACGTGGCGTGGCTGCTGGAACGCCGCTATCGGCTCATTCGCGGTCTCAACCTGGCTTTGGAAGAGCAAGGGCAAGAACTGCGCCGCAAGACCTCGGTGCTCCAGCGCACGGCGACAGACCTGGGCGACCGGGTCATGCAGTTGCGCTCGCTGCAAGAGGGCATCAAGACCATCAACTCGGCGGTGGCGCTGGAGTCGCTGTTGGCGATGATCGTGGCCAACGCCTCGCAGGTGCTGCGGGGCACGCGCTGCTCCATCGCCCTGCTGGATGAGGCTTCGGGTGAGGTGGTAACGCTGGCCGCGTCGGGCGTGCCGCCGCAGAACCTGTGGGGGTCGCGCTTCCCTGTGGGCAAGGGCGTCGCCGGGTGGGTGGTCGCCCATGCCGCGCCGGTGCTCATCGGCGATGTGGCCCAGGATTCCCGCTACATTCGGCTGGGGCAACTGCCGGTACAGTCCATCGTCAGCGTGCCCCTGATGTCCGACGGCAAGGCCATCGGCGCGCTCAGCGCCACCAGCCCGGAAGCCAATGCGTTCACGCCCGACGACCTGAACCTGCTGGCAGCGTTCGCCGACCAGGCCGCCATCGCCGTGAAGAAGGCGCGCCTGTACGAAGACCTGGCCCGCGAGAAGCGCCAGACGGAGCAGATTTACCGCAGCGTGCAGGAGAAGAGCAACGAGTTGGAAGCCGTCCTGCAGGGCATCGGCGACGGCGTTCTGGTTACCGACACCGACCTGAACCTGGTGATGATGAACCCGGTTGCCGTGCGCATCTTCGGCGTGGAAGATGATCCGCTCCTCGGCAGGCCCCTGGCGGAGACCGTGGGCCACCGCGAACTCCACGACGTGATGCGCGAGGCGCTGGCGGCCCCGGGCAAGCCCGTCATCCGCGAGATTCGCGTGCCCATGACCCGCGAGCACCCGGAGATGATCTACCAGGCCCTGGCGACCACCGTGCCGGGCGCTGCAGGCGAGGCGCGCGGCGTCGTTACCGTCCTGCGCGACATCACCAGCCAGAAGCAACTGGAGCAGATGAAGTCCAACTTCCTGTCCGTCGTGTCCCACGAGTTGAAGACGCCGCTCCACTCCATCAAGGGGTTCGTGGACATCATCCTCATGGGCAAGACGGGCAAGATCAACGACCTGCAGCGTGATTTCCTGACCACGGTGCGTGAGCAGACCGACCAGTTGCAGAACCTCATCAGCGAACTGCTGGAGTTCTCGCGGCTAGAGTCGGGGCAGATTCGCCTGCGGATAGAGGAGGTGTCCCTCGCAGACATCGCCGCGCGGGTCGCCGAGAAACTCTCGCCCCAGGCGCAGGAGGCGCAGATCGCGCTGGAGACGACGATACCCGCCGATTTCGCCACGGTGGAGGCAGACACGACCCGCATGGAGCAGGTGCTCACGAACCTGGTGGACAACGCCATCAAGTTCACGCCTGCGGGCGGCCGCATCGTCATCAGCGGCGAGGATTTGGGCGACCGCGTGCTCATCTCGGTGGCGGATACGGGCATCGGCATCCCCCCATCGGAGCGCGAGAAGGTGTTTGAGCGCTTCTACCAGGTGGACAGCGGCGCGACCCGTCCCTACCGCGGCACGGGGCTGGGCCTCAGCATCTGCAAGCACATCGTGGAGCACCACCGTGGGCGCATCTGGGTGGAGGGCGCGGAACCGCAAGGGAGCGTGTTCAAGTTCATCCTCCCCAAGCGCCTGGAGGGCGGGCGCGACCTGTCCCTGGACTTCACCACACTTCCCTCGGATGCCTCGCGGCAGTGAGGCCCGGTGCTCCTGCGCCCGCCGACGGCCCGATTCATCATGAACAGTTTGTCATGCGCACCGAATGGCTTTGTCATCCGTTTTTCATCAAGGTTGTGTATAATTTGGATAAGGAGACCTACCATCACGAACGGGCCGCTCCCTGCGTCGGCTCCCGGCACTCGGGGCCGACGTACTTGTGCAGGGGGCTGGCGGAGAGCACGCGGCCCGACGCTTTGCCCTTCCTCGCACAACCGAATCCAAAGGAGATGAGGGTTTGAGAGTTGCGCTGATTGCGCCAAAGTGGCACGAGAAGGTTACCGACTACCCGCCCCTGGGCCTGGCCTACCTGGGCGCGGTGCTGGAGCGAGGCGGGCACGAGGCGCGCATCTTTGACTTCGGCCTGCGCCCCCACCGTCCGCAGGATGAAGACGTGGCCCACGTGGTGGCCTACGCCCCCGACCTCATCGGGTTCACGGTGATGACCGGCGGCTACCACAGCGTAACCCAGAGCATCGCGCTGCTGAAGCAGGCCCTGCCGTCGGTGCCCATCGTGCTGGGCGGGCCGCACCCCACCGTCTTCCCCGAAGCGGTCGCTTCCGACCCGGGCGTGGACTTCGTCGTCTACGGCGAGGGCGAGGAGACGCTGATGGAACTGGTGGCCGCGCTGGAGGCCGGGGCCGAGGACTTCTCCGGCATTCGCGGGTTGGCCTACGCCCGCGACGGGCACGTGGTCCGCACGCCCGAGCGCCCGCTCATCGCCGACCTGGACGCGCTGCCGCTGCCTGCCCGCCACCTGCTGGAACTGGACAAGTACCCGCTGGCCGCGCCCGACGGCGGGCGAATGCTCACCGTCCTGTCCAGCCGCGGCTGCCCCTTCAATTGCAGTTACTGCTTCAAGGGCATCGTCGGGCGCACCTACCGCCAGCGCAGCGCCGAGAACGTCGTCAACGAACTGCGCCTGCTCCGCGAGCAGTACGGCGTGCGCAACTTCTACTTCATTGACGACCTGTTCACCATCAACACCAAGCGCCTCATGGCCATCTCGCAGATGATCATTGACGAGGGCCTGGACATCCGCTGGCAGTGCCTGGGGCGCGTGGACCGCGTTACGCCCGAAAGCCTCGCCATGATGTACCGCGCAGGCTGCCGCGAAATCCACTACGGGATTGAATCGGGCAACCCCGAAATCCTGGCGGGAACCGGCAAGAACATCACCCTGGACCAGGTGCGCCAGGCGGTGAAGTGGACCGCCGAATCCGGCATCCGCAGCAAGGGGTACTTCATGCTGGGCCTGCCGGGCGATACCGAAGAGACGATGGAGCAGACCATCCGCTTCGCCTGCGAACTGGAACTGGACGAGGCGATGTTCAGCATCACGACGCCGTTCCCGGGCACGCGCCTGTGGGACGAACTGGTCAAGAGGCGGCCCGAGACCCAGTACAACGCCGACTTCACCCGCGCCTACTACTACAACGCCTACACCGAGGAGATCGCGCCCTTCCTAAACGTGTCGGAGGTGTCGGACTCGCGGCTGGGCAAGTTGGCCCTGGTCGCGCGGCGGCGGTTTGAGGAAAGCCGCCAACGCCGTCGCTACCTCAAGGCCTTCGGCCCGCGCCTGGGGGCGGTGGCCTGGGCCATCTCGCGGGTGAAGCCCATCCGCGCGGCGGGGCGCTACCTGACGCGCCTCGGGCTGTTCAGGCGATTCGCATCCCTACGAAAGGAAGGAAAGCATACATGGGCATAAGGATTCCGCGAGGCCGCCGACTGCGCAAGCGGGCGGCTTCCCTGGTCAAGTACATGGGCTACAAGGCCGGGCTGGTGCGGCTTCCCTACTATCCCGACCGGATGTACCTGGAGTCCACCAACGCCTGCAACCTGAATTGCATCATGTGTCCCAACGGCATCGGCACGATGAAGCGCAAGCGGGGCTACATGGACTGGGACCTGTTCCGGCAGATCGTGGACGAGATGGCGGGCCACGTGCCGGTTACCACGCTGCACATCTGGGGCGAGCCGCTGCTGCACCCGAAACTGCCCGACATGATCGCCTACGCCCACCAGAAGGGCATCCGCCCCGAAATCTCCACCAACGCCACGCTGCTCACCGAGGACCTGAGCAAGGAGATTCTGAAGGCGGGGCTGGGGACCATCTACATGTGTCTGGACGGCGCGTCCGCCGAGACCTACGAGGCCATCCGCCGCCGCGGGGATTTTGAGCAGACGCGGGCCAACATCCAGCGGTTCATTGAACTGCGCCGCCAGGTGCCCGGCGCGGATCCCCAGGTCAACGTGCAAATCATAGAGATGCAGCCGACGCTGCCGGAGGTGGAGGAGTTCACCAAGCAGTGGCGGCAGGCGGGGGTGTCCCGTGTCAGCGTCAAGCCCTTTGACTCGTGGGGCAATCAGGTGGACGCCATCGCCAGCCTGCGGGCCGCCGAGGCCAACGTGCCCCCCAAGCGCTGGCACTGCCCCAACCTGTGGTTCCACGTGCACATCTACTGGGACGGCACGCTGGTCTGCTGCGACCGCGACTTTGACGCGCTGTATCCGCTGGGGAACGTGGCGGGCGGCGTGATGAAGGCGTGGAACGGCCCGGCCATGCAGGAACTGCGCCGCAAGCACCTGGCCCGCAAACTGGACGATGTGCCTTCCTGCCGCAATTGCGTGGAGTGGGCGTGGTGGAAGCCGACGCCGTTCCAGTCCTTTGGCAACCGCCCGCAGGGGTAGCGCGAGGCTATGCTGAAGACCTTCACCGCCGCCGCGAAGAAAGCGGCTCAGACAACCTGGATCGCGCCTTTGGCCCTGTTCCTGCTGGCGCTGGCGGTGCGGATGTGGCGCATCGGGGCCGAGAGCCTGTGGCTGGATGAGGCGACCAGCCTGTTCTTGGCCCGCAAGTCGGTGCCGGAGGTCATCGCGTGGACGGCGAAGGACATCCACCCGCCGCTGTACTACCTGCTGCTGCACTTTTGGCGCGTCTTCGGCGAGAGCGAGGCCGCGCTGCGGAGTTTGTCCGCCGTCGCCGGTGCGCTGAGCGTGGCGGTGCTGTACGGTCTGGGCGCGCGCCTGTTTGACCGCCGCACGGGACTGGTTGCGGGTGCGCTCCTGGCGCTGGCCCCGATTCACGTCTGGTACTCGCAGCAGGTGCGGATGTACACGTGGCTTGGGTTCTGGGCGCTGCTGTCCAGCCTGTGCCTGGTGGCCTATCTGGACTCGCGCAAGGCGAGGTTCGCCGTCGGGTATGTCTTGGCGAGCGCGGCGGCCCTGTACACGCACTACTACACGGTGTTCGTGTTCCTGGCGCAGGGCGTGTACGTGCTGTACGAGGCGTGGCGCGTGCGCCGCTGGCGACATGTGGCCGAGTTCGCGGCGGGGGTGCTGGCGAGCGTGGCGCTGTTCGCGCCGTGGATTCCGACGATGTGGTTTCAGGTTACGTCGGGTGGCGGCGGATGGGTGGCCCGCGGCGGCACGCCCGGCCCCCGCGCCCTGGCCGACATCCTGGTGGGGTTCAGCGTCGGCAACGTCCGGGCGTTCTACCCGGTGTGGCTGCGGTGGCTGGCGTATGCGCTGCTGGCCGGGCTGGGCCTGTGGGCGGTGTGGACGGCCATCCGCGCGCGCGACGCCGGTCGTGGGCGGGGGGTGTTCTTTGCCGCGGCGTACCTTGTTGCGCCGGTGGGCACGGCGTGGCTCGTGTCCCAGGTCAAGCCGCTGTACTCGGAGCGTTACTTGCTGACGTTCCTGCCGGGCTACCTGCTCCTGGCGGCGGGTGGCATCAGGGCGGTGCCTGGGGCGTGGCTGCGGCGCGGCGCTGTGGCCGTGCTCGTCGTGGCGCTGGCCTTCGGCCTCGGACAAATGGGTAGCGTCCTGCAAACCGAGGACTGGCGCAGTGCGGCGGCGTACGTGTCGGAGCGGGCCGCGGACGGCGACGTGGCCGTGTTCTACCCGGGATGGAACGAGAAGCCGTTCGGGTACTATGCCACGGCGAATCTGCCCGCGTGGACGTGGTTCAAGGTCCCGCTGCCGCCGGAAGAGGTGGCATCCAGCGTGCAGCCTGGGCTTGAGGGACATCGCCGGGCGTGGCTCATCTGGTCCGTGGGGCATTACGGAGATCCCAACGGCCTGGTCAAGCGGTACATGGACAAGCACTACACGCTTGTGGATGAGCGGCAGTTTCGCGGGCCTATCGGCGTTGCACTGTACAACCTGACCGCGAAGTAGGAGTTGCCCGTAGAGGGAATGCCCGTTGTCATTGCGAGCGAAGCGAAGCATCTCGGTTGACGAGATTCTTCGGCGCTTCGCGCCCCAGTAGGGACAATTCATGAATTGTCCTACGGGCGTTGCGCGCTCTCGCAATGACACGTCATCAAGACTCACTGTAGCAGAGTAGTAGGAGGCGCATCTGAAACTTTCGGATTGGCGTGGACGTCGGCGTGATGCGCTGATTTCATACTGGGGACCGGCTCTCCCGATGGATCGGTGGATTCTGGTGGAACTGGTGGGGCTGGCCGCGCTCCTGCGCCTCATCGGGCTGGGGGCCGAAAGCCTGTGGTTTGACGAGGCGTATAGCGTCGCCTTCGCCAGCGCGGATCTGTCGCTGCTCAACTTCCTGCGGCCGGGCGGGTTCGCCTTCACCGACAAGAACGTGTACCACATCCTGCTGCACTTCTGGCTGGACCTGGGCCGCACGGAGTTCATGATCCGCCTGCTGTCGGTCATCTGCGGGGTTGCAACGGTTCTGGTGGTCATGGGCGTGGCGCGGCGGCTGTTCGGCAGGCGGCCTGCGGCCTGGGCGGCGGGATTGCTGGCGGTGTCGCCGTTCCACATCTGGTACTCGCGCGAGGCGCGGATGTACGTCCTGGCGGGGCTGTTCGCCTGGCTGGCCGTCCTGGCCGTGGTGGAAGTCATCCGAAGCAGGCGCACGCCCGCCCTATGGGCGATGTACGCCCTTTGCGCGGCGCTGGGCCTGTACACCCACACGTTCGCCATCCTCGTCGTTGCGGCGGTCAACGTCTGGGCCATCCTTGTGTTCATCCTGGAGCCCCAGCGGCGGAAGGCGATAGGGGCGTACCTGGCGGCCAATGCTGCGCTGCTGGTCCTGGCCGTGCCGTGGTTCGTCGGCATCACCGCCCAGCAGAGCGCGGGCTGGTGGACCTGGATCGCCCAGAAGTACGGCGCGCCCGGCCTGAAGCAACTGTTCCTGCTGCCGGTGGACTTCGCGCTGGGCACGATTCGCCCGCCCTGGGTCTGGGTCTTCTACTTGGCGGCGGGATGCTTCGGGCTGGGCTTGATTCTGGGCCTGGTGCCACCGCTGCGGCGGCGCGGCGAATCGTGGTGGCAGGGCGGCGGGCGCGAATGGGCGTGCGCGGTGCTGCTCATGGTGCTGCCGGCGGTCGTTGCGTTCGTTGCGGCGCAGTTCAAGCCCATGTTCGTCCTGCGCTACATGGTGCCTTTTGCGCCGGCCTTTGCCATTGTCGCGGGCAGGGGGTTCACTCAGATTCGGCGCACGGCCCTGCGATGGACGGTGATGATTCCCTACCTGGCGGGGGTCGCCGCGGTGCTGCTCATCCTGTACACCGTGCCGCAGAAGGAAGACTGGCGCGGTGCAGGGGCCTACCTGGCCCAGAACGCGCCTGCGGGGAGCACGATTTTCCTGGTGGATGAGGACATCCGCGTGCCGCTGGTGCACTACTACCAGGTGGATGCCGATTTGCACCCCGTTTGGCGCGGGCACACCAGCGAGGCCGACCTGGAGCCGAAGGTCGCGCCTGTGGTGGCGCATGTGCCCGATTTCTGGCTCGTGGTCAGCCACACGGACAACGACGCGCTGGAGCAGTACCTGCGGCGCTACGGGGACGTGGTGGAGCAGCGCGAGTTCCGCGACATCACCATCCTGCACTTCCGGCGGCGCGGAGGGGCGGGATGAGCGCCGCGCCCCGGATGTCGTGGAGAGAGCACCTGGCGGTGCTGGCGGTGTTCGCGGCGCTTGCGGTGGTCGGCACGTGGCCGCTTGCCTCGCACCTGTCCGATGCCGTGCTCGGCCCGCCGGGCGACAACTACGAGTACGTTTACAAGATATGGGGGGTCAAGACGGCCCTGCTGGAGCGCGGGCAGTCGCCGCTGTTCAACCCGGATGTCTTCTATCCGGCGGGGTACGACGTCAGTTTGTCGGAGACGACGCTGGCGAACATGGCGCTGGCGCTGCCTTTCGCCGCGTTCTGGGGCGAGGTCGTGGCCTACAACGCGGTCGTCCTGCTGTCGTTTGTGCTGTCCGGGTGGGCGATGTACTGCCTGGCGCGCTATCTCACCGGCAGCCGACTCGCGGGGGCGGTGGCGGGGGCCGTGTTCGCCTTCAGCCCTTACCGCATGGCGCACCTGGGGGCGGGCCACCTGCCCCTGCTCGGCACGCAGTGGATTCCGCTGGCGTTCCTGTTCGCGGAGCGGGCCTTCCGGACGAAGGCCGTCCGGGACGGGGCGCTGGCGGGCGTGTTCCTGGGCCTCACGGCGCTGTCGTCGTGGTACTACGCCTACATGGTGGGGCTGTTCCTGGCGCTGTTCGGCGCGCTCCGATGGGCGCAGACGCGGCGCGAGTGGACGGGACGCCGCCCCCTGGCGGTTCTGGCGGCGTTCGCCGTCGTGGCCGGGGTGGTGATGCTCCCGGCGGCCATCCCGCTCCTGCGCAACGCCGGCGCGGGCGCGACGGAATACCGCGACCTGGCCTACATTGACCAGTGGTCGGCGGGCGTGGCCGATTTCCTGTGGCCCAGCGTGCTGCACCCCGTCTGGGGCGAGGCGCTGGCGCGACAGTACATCCCGAACATCCAGGAGGGCGTGTTGTACCTGGGATGGGCGGCGCTGGCGCTGGCAGCGATTGGCCTGGGGCGGCGCGACCGAAACCTGCGGCCGTACATGTGGCTTGGGCTGGCGGGGCTGGTGCTGGCGCTGGGGACGACGCTGCACGTCGCGGGCGGGCCGGTGCGCATTCCCGTGCCCGACGCGGTGGCGCGCGCGTTCGCCCGCGGGATGTACTTCCTGACCGAGAAGGCGGCGCTGAACCCGCTGCGGTTCGGCAAGATGGACGTGGCCGGGACGGTGCTGATTCCCATGCCGACGCTGCTGTTGTACCTGTTCTTCCCGTTCTTCACGGCGATGCGGGTACCGGCGCGGTTCGCGCTGATGGCAATTCTGTCGGTGAGTTTGCTGGCGGGCGCGGGGGCTGCGTCCCTTGCCGAGCGGGCCAAAGCGCGCGCGGGGCGAATTGCGCTGTCCGTCGGGTTGGCGCTCACCCTGGCGCTGGATTTGGCGTCTGTGCCGTTTCCGCTAGGATATAGCGAAGCGAAGGGCCAACCCGTGGACGCCTGGCTTGCGGCGCAGCCGAAGCCGTCGCCCGTGGCCCAGTTCCCGATGGAGCGCACGTGGTACGGCTATCCTCTGTACCAGCAGCGGGTTCACGGCCAGCCCATCGCCTATGGGTACGGGACCTTCGTCCCGCCAGCGTTTCGGGAGGCAGAGCAGATTCTGCGCCGCTTCCCGTCCGAGGAGGCGCTGGCCTGGCTGGAGGCCAACGGCGTGCGCATCGTGTTGCTGGCGCAGCGGAGCCTGGACGAGTCGTGGGACGAGGCCAGGGCGCTCATGGGCGCGCGCCAGGGCTGGGAGTTGGCGGGGCGGTTTGAGGACGAGGGCCTGTATCATGGCGGCGCGCTGATGCGCCTGATTCCGCCGACACCCGCCATCCCACCGAGCGAGTGGGTGAACGGGGACAAGAAATCTTACATTCAGGACACGATCTGGGTGTACCGATTTTCAGGTGCGGGGACAAGATGATTCCGTCAAGGAGCAAAGCGAGCATGAGTCCAGTACTGTTCCTGCTGGCGGCCGTCGCGCTGGGCGTGGCGGGCCAGATGGTGATGAAAACGGGCATGACCCAGGTGGGCGCGCTCAACGCGCTGAACCTGCGCGTGCTGGTGCGGATGTTTTCCAATCCCTACGTGGTGCTGGGGATTTTCTGCTACGCCCTGTCGTCCGTCGTCTATCTGGTGGCGCTGTCGCGGCTGCCGCTGAGTTTCGCGTATCCGATGGTGGGCTTGGGGTACGTCATCGTGGTCTTCCTGTCGTGGCTGATTCTCAAGGAGCCCGTGTCGCCCGCGCGGTGGATCGGCGTGCTGCTCATCTGCGGCGGGGCGTTTCTCATCGGCCGATGACGGGGCAAGGGATGGCACATGAGCGAGCGGACTGACGCCAGACCCGAAATCTCCATCTGCGCCCCCGCCTACAACGAGGAGGAGGGAATCGCGCAGGTCGTGCGCTATTGGGCGGAGGTCATCCGTGGCGACGGCATCCGCGGGCAGATCGTCATCGCCAACGACGGCAGCACCGACCGCACGCTGGAGATTCTGCGCGCACTCCAGGCGGAGATACCATTTCTCGTCGTGGTGGACTACAAGCCCAACGGCGGATACGGGTACGCCCTGTCGCAGGCCATCGCCCACGCCGACGGGGACTACATCGTTACGATTGACTCCGACGGGCAGTTTGACGCCGCCGAGTACCGCCTGCTGCTGGCCGAATTGCAGCGTGGCGGGTACGATCTGGTAACGGGCTACCGCAAGGGCAAGCGGGACACGTTCGTGCGCGTGGTGGCCGACCGCGGGCTGAACATCCTGGTGCGGCTGATGTTCGGGCTGCGCCTGCGGGACACCAACTGCGCGCTGAAACTCCTGCGGCGCGACGTGGCGCGGGCCATCCAGATTGAGGCGCGCGGCTACCCCACGCCGACGGAGATTCTGGTCAAGGCGCAGACGCTGGGCTACCGCATCGGCGAGGTCGGCATTACCCACTCGGAGCGGCTGGCGGGGCAATCCAAACTCAAGACGTTCCGCACCGCCTGGCAGATGGGGTGGTTTCTGGTGTATCTGAAACTCAAGCAGGTTCTGTACCGCGCGCGGATACTGAACCGAATCTAGCACCTGACCATGGAGAAGATAGTCTGTTGTGTCATTGCGAGCGAAGCGAAGCATCTGGGTGGGCGAGATTCTTCGGCGCTTCGCGCCTCAGAATGACAGGGTCATCTGTCATGCTGAGCAAAGCGAAGCATCAGCGAAGCGAAGCATCTCGGTGGGCGAGATTCTTCGGCGCTTCGCGCCTCAGAATGACAGTCTGCTGGGATTGCTTCGGGCACTCCGTGCCCTCGCAATGACAATCTAGCACTCGGCCTTTGCCATTCGCAGGATGCCAAAGGCCATCGTGAGGTGGACGTCCATGAACGGCAAGATGATCGGGGTGATTCTGGCGGCGGGGCAGGGAAGCCGCATTGAGCCGTTGAGCATCTATCGGCCCAAGCCGCTCCTGCCCGTCTGCAACAAGCCAATTCTGCAGTACCAACTGGAGGACATGCGCCGCATCGGCATCCGCGAGGTCATCCTCGTGGTCGGCCACTTGAAAGAGGGCATCGTGTCGCGGTTCGGCGATGGGGCGTGGCTTGGGATGCACATCACCTACGTGGAGCAGAAGGAGAAACTCGGCATCGCCCACGCGGTGGGGCAGTTGGAGCCGTATGTGAACGACCCGTTCCTGCTGTTCCTGGGCGACATCTTCATGATGGCGCCGCGCCTCGGCGAGATGGTGGACATGTTCTGGGAGCGCAAGGCGGGGGCCGTCCTGGCGGTCAAGCGCGAGGAAGACCCCGCCCGCATCAGCCGCAACTTCGCGGTCGTGGTGCACCCCAGCGGCACGGTCTCTCGCGTCATTGAGAAGCCCCGCTGCCCGCCCAGCAACCTGAAGGGCTGCGGCATCTACGCCTTTGACCTGTCCATCTTTGACGCCATCCGCCGCACGCCTCGGACGGCCCAGCGCGACGAGTACGAACTCACCAACTCCATCCAGATTCTGATTGAGGACGGCTATCCCGTCTATCCCGCCGAAGTGGTGGACATGGACGTGAACGTTACGGTGGCCAAAGACCTGCTGGAGTGCAACCTGGAGCAACTGAAGCGGCTGGGCGTGGATTCGGTCATCGGCGAAGGGGTAACGCTGGCCGAGGGCGCGCGGGTGCAGAACTCCGTGCTGGGCGACGGAGTCGTCATCAAGCACCCGATTCTCATCCAGGACTCGCTGATTCTGTCGGGCACCGTCGTGGACACGCCCCACGACCTGGTGCGCCAACTGGTAACGCCAGAGGTAACGCTGGACTTGAGGGAGACCGCACCATGAAGGGGCCTGGATTCAAGCGAGCGCTGGTAACAGGCGGCGCAGGGTTCATCGGGTCGCACGTGGCCGAGCGGCTTGTGGGGCTGGGCGTGCAGGTGCGCGTGCTGGACAACCTGTCGGTGGGCGTGCGCGAGAACGTGCCCCAGGGGGCCGAACTGGTCGTCGGCGACGTCCGCGACGCGGCGACGGTGGAGCGTGCGCTGGACGGCGTGGACATTGTGTTCCACCTGGCCGCCCGCGTGAGCATCCGCGCCTCGGTGGACGGGTTCTACGACGACGCGCAGACCAACGTCATGGGCACGCTGACGGTGCTGCAAGCCTGCGCCGAGCAGAAGGTGCGGCGGTTCGTCTATGCGTCGTCCATGGGGGTCTATGCCGACGCGCCGACGCCCGACCCGATTCCCGAAACCCACCCGACGGAGCCGATTTCGCCCTACGGCGTGGGCAAATTGGCGGGCGAGAAGTACCTGCTGTGCCTGGCGGGTGTCCTGGGCCTGGAGCCGATCATCCTGCGCTATTTCAACACCTACGGCCCGCGCCAGGGGTACACGCCCTACGTGGGCGTCATCACCATCTTCATCAAGCGGCTGCTGGCGGGGGAGCCGCCCGTCATCTTCGGCGATGGGGAACAGCGCCGCGATTTCGTGTACGTGGGCGACGTGGCCGACGCGACGGTGCTGGCGGCACAGAAGGACGTGGCGGGCGAGGTGTTCAACATCGGCACGGGGCGCGCCACGTCGGTCAACGAGGTCGCCGCCCTGCTGTGCGGCAAGTTGAACCCCACAATTCGGCCCGAATACGCGCCCGCGCATCCTGGCGAGTTGCGGTATTCCGTGCCCGACATCTCCAAAGCCCGCCGCCTGCTGGGATACGACCCGAAAGGGCGGCTGGAGGACAAGATTGACGAGGTCATCGCCTGGCACCTCGGCCGATAGGCGCGAGGGGTACAAGCGCATACTCACGAGCCGCTGGGCGCACTGGGGCTTTCTGGCCCTGGTGATGCTGGGCTTCATGCGCGGCTGGCTCAACGGCCGCCTGCCTGCCTCGCCGCGCATGGAGATGGTCGTCCAGTTTGCCACGTCGTGGTTCGTGCTGGACGAACTGCGCCACGGCCGCTTTCTGACCCCGTGGAACCCGTGGGAGTTCGGCGGGTTCCCGTGGATGCGCCTGCTGGCCTGGCCGCTGTACGCGACCGTGGCGCTCATCGGCTGGATGGGCATCCCCATGGAGCAGGCGCTGAAGGCGCTGGCGTTCGTCGGCTTCGTGGCGTCGGGCGTGGCAATGTACGAGTACGTGCGGATACTCACGGGGCGATGGCAGGCGGCGCTTGTGGCTGGGCTGGTGTACATGATCGCGCCGTACCACATCCAGACGGCGGTGGATTGGTGGGAGTTCGTGCCGTTCTGGGCGCTGTTGCCGCTGCCGTTCCTGTTCTACGAGTGGGCGCTGCGGCGTCCCGACAGGCGCGCGCGGCTGTTGGCCCTGTCGGCGCTGTGCCTGGGTCTGTTCCCGTGGGTGAGCCCCGAGCGGGCGCTGGTGTCGGCGGTGTGGTTCGCGGCATACGCGGCGCTGCGCGAACTGGCGCGCGTCGTGAGGCGCGAGACGGCGTTCGGCGGGGCGGTCGTCCGCCTGGCCGTCGTGGGCGTCGGCGCGGCGGTGGTGGCGATAGGCATGGTGCTGCCCGCGGCGATGGAACTGAAGTACCTCGGCGCGTACCACATGCGGGCAAGCACGGGGGGCGCGGCCACGGCGCTCCTGGCCGACTACTCGGCGTCGCCCGCGCTCCTGTGGGGCGCGCTGATTCGGCGTGTGGGCATCCCTGTGGATACCGCCACCCTGCCGACGATTTGGAAATCCTTCGGTGGCCTGTTTGCCTGGTACCTGGGCTGGCCCGTGCTGGGGTTGGCGGCGCTGGGCCTGGCCCAGTTGCGCAGGCAGCGCGGGGCGTGGGTGGTGGCCCTGCTGGGCGCGCTGGCGCTGTGGATGGCGTTCGGCCCCACCGTGCCGATCAACCCGTTCCAGGCGCTGCCGCTGTTCAAGACGCTCATCCCGTTTCGCGGGCTGATGCTGGTGGTGTTCGCCCTGGCGGTGCTGGCAGGGCTTGGCATGATGACGTTGGAGCGCATCATGCGCCGCGTGCCGCTGAACGTAGGGCTTGCGCTGGCCGTCGTGGTCATCGTGGCCGACTTCCGCCCCGCTGGCGGCGTGTTCGGGGCGCAGGAATCCTACTTCACCCGCGACGAGCGAGCCGCCTACGCCTTCCTGACCGAGCAGAGCGGCCAGTGGCGGCTGTGGGAACCCGCAAGCCAGAATCAAGTGCGGTATGCGGCGTCGTACTCGCTGCCGCTGGCTCCCGTTCCGCGTTTTTCGGGCCACTGGGTGGAGGGAGCGCCGATTCGCACGTGGGAACTGCTGGACTGGGGCGACTTGAACGCGGCGCTGGACATCTTGAGCGTGCGGTACGCCATGCTGCGCAAGGCCGACCCGCAGTACGGCGACCTGCGCGCCGCCGCAGAGGCCGTCGGGTTCGTGCAGGTTGCGTGGGACTCCGACACGGTGCAGGTCTTGGAGAGGCCAGAGCACCGTCCCTTCGCCCTGCTGCGCTCCACGGCGGCGACCGAAGACCCCGTGGGTGGCGAGGTAGCGTACCTGCGCGAAAGCCCCACGCGCATTCGCGTGAAGGCCGCGCCCGAGGCCCAGTCGCTTCTGGTGGTCAGCGAGGGTTGGTATCCGCACTGGCGCGCCTTTGTGGACGGCGCGCTGGCTGCTGTGGAGCGCGTGGACGGGGTGCTGATGGGCGTGCGCCTGGAGCCAGGGACGCACGAGGTGCTTCTGGTGTACGAGGAGCCTGCTGTCTTCGGCGCGGTGCGGCTGGTGAGCGCGGCGGCGACGCTGGCGCTTGTTGCCGTGGCCGTGGGGAACTCCGAATTCCAGGCGAGGAGGGGCGTGCGTGGACGGTCAACGTAGTTCCATCGCCGTCGTCATCCCGACGTACAACGAGGCCGAGAACATAGAGCCGCTGGTGGGCCAGTTGCTGGCGCTGCCGCTGAACCTGCGCGTCATCGTCGTGGACGACAATTCGCCCGACGGCACGGGCCAGATTCTGGACCGGCTCGCTGCGGAAGACGGGCGGGTCATCCCGATTCACCGGCCGGCCAAACTGGGCCTGGGCACGGCGCACATCGCGGGGTTCCGGCGGGCGCTGGCCGACGGCGCGGAGTGCATCCTGAGCATGGACGCCGACTTCTCGCACAACCCGCGCTACATTCCGGCCATGATGGACAAGATGCGGGAGTGCGATCTCGTCATCGGTTCGCGCTACGTGCGGGGCGGCGGGACGCGGTTCTGCACCCTGCCGCGCAAGGTGCTGAGTTGGGGTGCGAATGCGTTCGCGAAGGTGATGCTGGGGCTGCGGGCGCGGGATTGCACCGCGGGATTCCGCTGCTATCGGCGCGAGGTCCTGGAGCGCGTGGCTTTGGACGAGATTTTCTCCGAGGGGTATTCGTTCCTGATAGAGATGCTGTACCGCACGCAGCGGCTGGGCTATCGCGTCGGCGAGGTGCCCATCATCTTTGAGAACCGACGGCGGGGCGCGTCCAAGGTGTCCAAACGGGAAATCTACCGCGCCCTGTACACGGTGCTGCGGCTGCGGTTCAGGGGGCTGCCGTGGGAGCGTTGGGCGGCGCGGTATCGCGCACACCGAACGCACGAATTCCCCGCCGAGAACGCTGGGGCCAAAGGGAAATGACCACAACGATTCTCTGTGTGTTCTCCGCGTGCTCTGCGGTGAATCCAAGTGAGGCGAGGTTGAAGATTGGTTGACAAACGTCGGCTGGTGATTATGCCGGCCCACAACGAAGCGAACAACATAGAAGCCGTCCTGGACCAGATTCGGGCGGTGGATCCGACGCTGGACGTGCTGGTGGTGGACGACGCATCCACCGACGACACCGCCGAGCGCGCCCGCCGCAAGGGGGCCACGGTGGTGAGCCTGCCGTGCAACCTGGGCTATGGCGGTGCGGTCCAGACCGGCTTCCGCTACGCGGTGGAGCACGGCTACGACATCGGCATCATGATGGACGCCGACGGCCAGCACGACCCGCAGAGCCTGCCGGCGCTCCTGCGCGCCCTGGACGAGGGCGCGGACGTGGCGCTGGGGTCGCGCTTCCTGGGCCGCATGGAGTACAACGCCGGATGGGCGCGCCGCACGGGCATGGGCGTCTTCCGCGCCATCGTGCGGCGGGTTACCCGTCGGCCCTTCACCGACCCCACGTCTGGCTACCAGGCCCTGACCCGCGAGGTCATGGAGTTCTTCGCCCGCGACAACTATCCCACCGACTTCCCCGACGCCGACACGCTCATCGTGCTCCACCATGCCGGCTTCAACGTCGTGGAGGTCCCCGTTGTCGTGCGGGCGCGCATCAGTGGCACGTCCATGCACGCCGGTTGGAAGCCCATCTACTACGTGGTCAAGATGCTCCTGTCCATTTTCGTGGTCCTGCTTCGGAAACAAACGCACACCAACGCCATCCGCCCTTCGCAAAACGGAATCCGCCGGAACGGGATTCACCAGGGAGGTGCGTGAATGGTGCAGGTCATCAACGCGTTTACCGTGGACGTGGAGGAATGGTACCACGCCGAACTCATCCGCCAGCGGCAACTGCCCGTGGAGCCGCGCGACCAAGTTGAGGAGGCGCTGGAACCCCTGCTGGCGATGCTGGAGGAGACGGGCGTCCGCGCCACGTTCTTCGTCGTCGGCGAGGTCATGAGGAAGCACCCGGCCCTGTTCCGGCGCATCCACGACCTGGGCCACGAAGTCGCCTGCCACGGCATGAGCCACCGCCCGCTGTGGACGATGTCCGAGGCCGAACTGGAGCGCGAACTGGGCGAATTCGCCGACCTGTACGACCGCGTCCTGGGCGGTGGCCGACCGACAGGGTTCCGCGCGCCCACCTTCTCGCTGAATCAGGACACGCGCTGGGCCATACCGGTGCTGCGCGAGTTCGGCTACGCCTACGATTCCAGCATCTTCCCCGCGCGGACACCGCTGTATGGGGTTCCGGGCGCGCCGCTGGCTCCGTACCGAATCTCGGCGGCGGACGTGCGGCGCGAGGAGCCGCGAGGCCCGCTGTGGGAGTTCCCCATGACGGTGTGCACGGTGGCGGGGCTGCGGCTGCCCGTCTCGGGCGGGGCGTACCTGCGGCTGTGGCCCTACAGGCTGGTGCGCCGATTCCTGCGCGACGTCAACCGTACGCGCCCGTTTGCGGTGTACGTGCACCCGTGGGAACTGTACGAGGGCACACCGAAGATCAAGGGGCTGACGCCGATGGAGCGCATGGCCACCTACTGGGGGCGCAGGGGCGGGCTGGGCAAGGTGCGCGCCCTGCTGCGGGATTTCGCCTTCGCGCCGATGCGCGAGGTCCTGCAAACCTGGGCCGCGCGTGTCAACTCCAACAACTCCCACAAGGAGGCGCACGGGGCATGAACCGCTGGGTGCAGGTGCTGGTGATTCTCGCGCTGGCTGCGCTGGTCGTCTGGTGGGGCGTGGGCGTGTTCCGCATCACCAACAACCACGACTTTGAGATATTCTACCAGGCAGCCGAGCGGCTTCGGGCGGGCGAGAACATCTACGCGGAAAGCCCCGCTTTCCGCGCGGCGTTGGAAAGCGGCCAGTTCAACATGGGCGACGACAGCATCCGCTGGCCCTACGGTAACCCGCCGCTGCTGGCCATCCTGACCGTTCCGCTGACGTTCCTGCCGTATGAGGTCGCGGCAGCGCTGTGGACGGGCCTCACCACGGTGTTGCTGCTGGGGGCGTGCGCGGCGGTGCTGGCGGCCATCGGGCGGCTGGACTGGACGGGCGCGGTCGTGGCGCTGGTGCTCTTGTACGGCTATTACCCGGCCACAGTATGCCTGCGCCTGGGCCAGGTGGAGATTCTCCTGTTCCTGCTCATCGCGCTGAGTTTCCTGGCGCTGAAGCGGGGCCAGGATGCCTGGGCGGGCGTGGCCCTGGGGTTCGCCACGGCCATCAAGTTCTTTCCGGGGGCGCTTATCCTGTTCCTGGCGTGGAAGCGGAAGTGGAAAGCGGCGGCATGGGGACTGGGCGTGGCCGCGGTGGCGCTGGGCGCAAGCATCCTCATCGCCGGGCCCAAGAACTTCGCCGCGTACACGGAGGCGTGGTCGGTGTACGCAGGTGGGGCGTTCAGCGCGTTCCCGCTCAACCAATCGCTCAACGGGTTCTTCAGCCGCCTGTTCCGGCCCAACATCTTCTGGCCCACGCTGCGCGGCTTGCAACTGCCCGGCCTGGCGACGGGCCTGTGGCTGGGGAGCGCAGCGGTGCTGGGCGCGGCGCTGGCCTGGTTCACCCGCAAGCCGGTGGATGTGCGGTCGCCGCGGTTTGACCTGGAATTTGCCGCGGCCATCGTCGTGCTCCTGCTCGCCCAGCCGCATTCGCAGGTGTACGCTTTCGTGTGGCTGCTGCTGCCGCTCATCGTCCTCGCGTGCCGCGTCGTGAGCACCTACCCGTGGTCGTGGCTGGAGGCCGGGGCGCTGGTCATCGCCTACTTCATGCTGGGGAGGCAGTGGTTCCAGTTCCCGCCCATCCCTGTGCGGTTCGTGCGCTCGCACGTGATGTTCGGGACGTTGCTGCTGGCGGCGCTGGCCTTCTACATCCTGTGGCGCAAACTGCCCGCGCCGGCAGCGCAAGGAGGGGAGAGATGAGCCTTGCTGCGAGGGTTCTGCTCATCGCACTGGGCATCGGGATACTCGTGTTCGTCGTCAACCTGGTGCGCACTCGCAAACTGAAGGAAGAGTACGCCATCCTGTGGCTGTTCACCGGCATCGTCCTGGTGCTGCTGCCGGTGGTCATTGACCTGCTGGACGCCATCTCGTTCGCGCTGGGCATCACCTATCCGCCCGCGTTCATCGGGCTGGTGGCGGCCGTGTGCATCCTGTTCATCCTGTTCCAGTTTTCCACCAATATCTCGCGTTTCAGCGAGCGGACGAAAGTCCTGGCGCAGGAGGTGGCGATTCTGAAGGAGCGCGTGCGGCGCTTGGAGGCGGAACTGGCCGAGGCGCGCGCCGCGCAGAAGTCGGAGGCGGGGGACACGGAATGACCGTTCGGGCGAAGGCGATTTCGCGGAACCGAGAATGGCTGTGGGTTGGGCTGCTGGTCGCCCTGGCGTTTCTGGTGCGGCTGGCGTTGGTGCTGTTCGTGGAGCGCGTGGTCTGGGGCGACGAGCCGTTCTACCTGTGGCTGGGCCGCAACTGGTTTGAGGGGCGCGGCTACTCGTTCACGGGCTACTCGGACGTGCACCACACGCCAGGGTACCCGTTCCTGAGCGCCGTGTTCTACCTCATCACCGGTAACCTGGAGACGGCCAGCGACATCTGCTACGTCCTGTTCGGCACGGCGCTCATGCTGCCCCTGTACGGCCTGGCGCGGCGCATCTACAGCCGCGAGGTGGGGTACATCGCGCTCCTGCTGGCGGCGGTGTTCCCCGCGCTCACAGGCACCATCCTGTTCTGGGGGACGATGACCGAACCGCCCTACTACTTCTTCACCTACGGGGCCATGTTCGCGCTCCTCGCGGGGATGGAGCGACGCCGTGCCTGGGTGGTGTTCCTGGCGGGACTTGCGGCGGGCGCGGCGTACATCGTGCGCCCCGAGGGCATCGCCTATTTCGCCATCCTGCTGTTCTACCTGCTCGTGGTTCGCCTGTTTGAGTGGATTGCAGGCAGGCGGGGCGGTGAAGGGCAGGCGGCAGTACGGGCGCGGCGCATCGCGCTGGAACTGCTGTGCCTGGTCGTGGGGTTCGCCCTCATCTTCATGCCGTACATGGTCTACGTCCGCCTGGAGACGGGGGCGTGGATGATCAGCGAGAAGGCGGGCGTAACCTTCGTTACCAGTTGGCGGCTGGCCTACGGCGACACGGTGGCGTTTGACAAGGCCACGTGGGGGCTGGACTCCACGGGGCTGGAGGTGTTCTTCTTCTCCCGCGAGAGTTATCACGTGAGCATGGTGGAGGCCATCCTGCAAGCGCCTGGCGAGTTCGCCCGCCTGGTGTACCAGAACATCCTCGCGTTCCTGTCGCAGGCGTTCTCGCCGCGCATGTTCCCGTACTTCTTCCTGCCGCTGGTGGGGCTGGGGCTGTTCGGCGAGGCGTGGAACCGCACACGGGCCAAGCGGGAGTTTCTGCTGCTCCTGTCGCTTCTGCCCGTGATGGCGTTTCTCGTCTTCTTCATTCAGGAGCGGTATATCGCGGCGCTGCTGCCCACGCTCATCCTGTGGCTAGCGGCGGGCCTGGCCAAGTTGGGAGACTGGGTCGCGGGCACGGCGTGCTTGCTGTTCGCTTCGGGGAGAGGGGGCAGCGCGTGGCGGCGCTGGGGGACGTGGGTGCCGACGCTGCTCATCGTCGCGGTGCTGGTGGTGGCGCTGCCGCGCGTGATGGACAACACGGCGCGCGGCTCGTTCCGTTTCGCCCACAAGACCGTGGGCCTGTGGATGAAGGACAACCTGGCGACGACGCGCGACACGGTCATCATGGCGCGCTACCCCGCCATCGCGTTCTACGCCGATGCGCAGTGGGAGCCGACGCCCAACGCCACCTGGCCCGAAGTGCTCCGCTACGCACGGCACGTGGGCGCGGACTACTTCGTGCTGGACAGCCGCGAGGTGGCGAAGTTGCGGCCGCAACTGGCCTTTCTGATGGATGAATCGCAAATTCCGCCCGAACTGGAACTCGTCCACGTGGACACCAGCGAGGGCGAGCGACTTGTGGTGTACCGAATCAAGCCGAATTCGTGATCGCACGCTGATGCTTCACCACACCAATTGATGATACGTCATTGCGAGGGCACGAAGTGCCCGTAGGGACAATTCATGATCCCTACTGAGGCGCGAAGGTGCGCAGCGCCCGAAGAATCTCGTCAACCGAGATGCTTCGCTTCGCTCAGGATGACGTGAGAAGGCACGTGCGACGCACCTCCGAGGTGCGTCGCACGTGGGGATGACTTCGCTTCGCTCGCAATGACAATGGAAAACTATCTCTGTAGTCAAGTACTAGAGACGGGGGTTATGGAATTGCTTCGCAAGATCATCGTGCAAATAGGGCGGGCGCTCGGCAAGGTCAACGCGCGGCTGCGCTGGGAAGCGTGGGCGGTCGTGGCGTTCACCCTGGCGGGCGCGGCGCTGCGGCTGTGGGGGCTGGGGGCCGACGGCCTGTGGCGCGACGAGGCGCAGGGGCTGTTCGTCGCCGCCAAGTCGTTCCCAGCGGGGATTTCGGGCGCGCTGGTCGCCGACGGCCACCCGCCACTGTTCTTCTTCCTCATGCATTTCTGGGCGAAAATCTGGGGCACCAACGAGTTCGGCATTCGGCTGCTTCCTGCGCTGGTGGGGATTGCCACAATCCCGCTGCTGTACGCCGTTGGGCGGGACTTGTTCACCCGCTACGTGGGCGTGCTGGCGGCGGGCGTGGGGGCGTTTCTGCCCATGCACATCCTGGTCTCGCGGCAGGCGCGCATGTACACGCTGCTCCCGCTGCTGGCGCTCCTGTCCATCTGGACGCTCCACGACGCCACGCGGCACAACATGCGGCGCTACTGGGTGGGATGGGTCCTCTCGTCGGCGCTCATGATGTACACGCACAACTGGGGCATCCTGGTGTTTGCCGCCGAGAACCTGTTCGTGGCGTGGCACTGGCTCATGCGCGACCGACGGGTTTCGCTGCTGGGCGCGTGGATGGCGTCGCTGGGCGGGGTGGGCCTGCTGTACCTGCCCTGGCTGCCGACGCTGCTGGAACAGTTCCGCATTCCGGGGATCGTCATGGGGCCATGGGTGCACAGCGAGAACTCGCCCCTGGGCCACTTCTGGCGCATCTTCAACGAGTTGACGTCCATGACGTGGCCGGGCAGTCGGCCGCTGCCCTACATGGCGCTGCTGGCCATCGGGGCGCTGTCCTTCACCGTGTCCCGCAAGCGCCTGGCGGTGGCCTACGAATTCGCGCCCGCCCTGGATCTGGTGGTGCTGGCGTTGGGGTTCCCCATGGCGGTGGGCATCCTCGCCACCACCCGGACGCACGGGCTGATTCCGTCGTATGTGGCGATGGCGGTGTTCCCGCCGCTTTGCTTCCTGTTCGCGCGGGCGATTTCGGGCCTGCGCCCGGCCTACGGGCTGATGGCGCTGGCGGTCATCGCGCTGCTGTTCTGGTACACGCCGCTGCAGAACCTGTACGCCAAGCCCGTGTCGGCGATGCGGGAGATCGCCCAGTACGTCCAGGAGGCGGCCGGGCCGGACGATATCCTCATCATCGCGCCGGACTACCTCGCCACGCCGTTCAACTTCTACTTCAAGGGCGAGCAGGCGCAGGTGGCGTTTCCGCAGCCGCCCGGGCGCGTGGAGGAGATCATCTGGCAGGGGTGGCGCGCCCGCTGGGAGGATGCGCACCTGGCCGTGCCGTCCACACTGGACTTCGTGGCCTCCGGCGGCGCACCGCATGGGCGCATCTGGCTCATCGCGCCGATTGACATGTACCCGAACGACCCGTACTTCGGCCAGATTCGCACGCTGAAGGCCGAACTGGACGCGCAGTACGACCTGGTGGAGCACGAAGGCCGCTTCCGCAAGATGGCGACGGAAGGGGCGGACATCTTCGTGTACCAGCGGCGGTGATGGCACTGCGACCATAGGCGAGGGTTCAGAATCGTGTCGGAGAGCAAACGAGGGGTGCGAAAGGAATATGCGGCGGTTGCGGCCATCGCGCTGGTGGCGCTGGCGGTGCGGCTGGCGCTGGTGCTGTGGGCCGACCGCGCCATCCGCTGGGATGAGCCGGACTACCTGACGCTGGCGCAGAACCTGGCCACGGGGCGCGGCTTCTCGGTGGCCGGGCACCCGGAGTTGCACTACGCACCGCTGTTCCCGTTGGTGGCAAGCCTGTTCTACCGCCTGCTGGGCGACCTGAAGGCCGCCAGCGATGCGGTGTACGTCCTGGCGGGCGCGGCGCTCATCGTGCCGTTCTTCGCGCTGGTGCGGCGGCTGTTCGGCGGGCGGGTGGCCCTGGCGGCGAGCCTGCTGCTGGCCCTGTGCCCCGCGCTGAACGGCTCCGTGCTCTACTGGGGCACGATGACCGAGCCGCTGTACCTGCTGTGCGTGTTCGGGGGGCTGGGGTTCACGTGGGCGGCTGCCGAGGGCGGGCGCGTGGGGCCTGCCGTCGCCGCGGGCGCGTGCTTCGCTTTGGCTTACCTGACGCGCCCCGAGGGGAGTTTCTACGCGGCGCTCGGCGCGGCGGTGCTGGTCGTGGGCATCCTGGCCCCGTGGCAGGCGCGGTCGGGCCGGGCATGGGCGGCGCTGGGCGGGTTCATCGCCGCGGCGATTCTCGTCGCGCTGCCCTATCTCATGTACATTCACGCCCACACTGGCCGGTGGATGATCAGCGGCAAACTGGGCGTTACCTACGACATCGGCCGGGCGGTGCTGGCCCGCGACCCCGCCGAATACGACCGCGTAACCGCCTCGCTGGACAGCACGGGCCGCGAGATCATCTGGTACTCGCCCGAACGGTTCCAGCGCGACCTGGCCGCCGAACTGGCCGAAAGCCCGATGGAGACACTCCGCCGCGTTTGGGCCAACTTCCGCCTGCTGCTGGACGCCTGGTTTGACATCACGGTGTTCCCCACGCTGCTGCTTGTCTTCGTGGGCCTGGGCTGGTTCGCCCAGCCGTGGGACAGGCGGCGCGCCGTCGCCGAACTGTACTGGGCAGCGGGCCTGCTCCCGCTTCTTGCCGCGTTCCTGCCCTTCCACGTGGAGATTCGTTTCTTCGCGCCGGCGCTGCCGATTGCGCTGGCGTGGGTCGGGCGGGGCGCTGTGGCCATGGGCGACTGGGCTGCCGATACGGCGCAGACGTTGCGCGGGGAGCGGCCCCTTGCCGCGTGGCTACGGCGGGCGCTCGTCGCCCTGCCGGTCGCCCTGGTGTGCCTGGCGTTTGTGGGCCTGACCGTCGTGGCGGTGGGCGAGGGGCGGCGCGGCACCGATTTCGGCCACCGCGAGGCCGGCTTGTGGCTGAAGCATCACGCGCCGCAGGGGAGCGTGGTCATGGCACGGGATTTGGCCATTGCCCTGTACGCAGGGTTGGACTGGGTTCCGTCGCCGCGCGCCGAGATGCCGCAATTCCTGGACTACGCCCGCGCCCACGGCGTGGACTACGTGGTGGTGGACGAGCGCGAGGTTACCGTCATCCGCCCGCAACTGAAGGCGCTGCTCCAGCCTGAAACCGCGCCGCCGCAACTGAAACTCGCGTATCAATACGTGGGCAACAAGGGCCGCACATGGGTGTATGCCCTGCAAGGAGGCGCGCCATGACCCGCCGCGTGGTGTGCATCAACCCACCGAGTGCGCCGGGCACCACCGCCAACCGCGAGGGCGCGGGCGGCATGGGCAACGTGTACCCGGAACCGGGCGCGTTCCTGTACCCACCGCACACCCTGGCGACGGTGGCCGGGGCCTTGCGCGAAGGCGGCCTGGAGGTCGTCGCCCGCGACTGCGTGCTGGAGTGCGACTCGGTGGAGCAGGCAGTGGCGTGGGCAGCGGCGCAGTCGCCCACGTGGTTGGTCGCGCAGGTTTCGTGGGCCACGCGGGAGGCCGACGCTGTGTTCCTGCGGGCGGCGCGCGAGGCTTTGCCCAACACGCCCATCGTGGCCATCGGCGCATCGGTGGCGTGGATGGAAGATGCGCTCCGGGCGGTTCCTGACATCGCGTGGCTTGTGGGCGAGCCGGAGCGGACGCTGGGGGTGTTCATCACGCTGCTGGGAACGGAGCCGTCGCGGTGGCGCGGGCCGCTGTCGCTGTCTGCGCTCCGTCAACCCGGCATACCGACGGATGACGCGGGGCAGCCACTGGTGAACCTGCCCCGTCCTGCCTGGGACTTGTTCCGATGGCAGGGGTACGGGATGCTCACGGTGGTGGGCAGCAAGGGGTGCGATCACGCGTGCGCCTACTGTCCCTATGCGGTGGCGCAGGGCCATCGGTTTCGGCCGCGCCCGGTGGACGAGGTGGTGGACGAGGTGGCGTACCTGGCACGGGAGTGCCGTCCGGCGCGGGTGGTGTTCCGTGACCCCGTGTTCGCCCGCGACCGCGACCGGGTGCTGGCGCTGTGCGAGGCCCTCGCGCGGCGCAAGGTGCGCCTGGCGTGGGAGTGCGAGTCCCGCGCCGACGACCTGGACGCGGAACTGGTGCAGGCCATGGCGAAGGCGGGGTGCATGGCGGTGAAGGTGGGGCTGGAATCCGCCGACGCAGCCGTGCTGGCGGCGGTGGGGCGCGCGCGCGATGCGGCCAGCGCGGACGTTTACCGCGGGCGTGCGTTGGCGGCGGCTGCGGCGTGCGCCCGCCATGGCGTCGCGCTGCGCGTCTTCCTGCTCACGGGCCTCCCGCGCGAGGACGAGTCGGCCGTTGCCGAGACGGCTCGGTTCGTCGTGGAGATGCGGCCGTCGGCGCTGCACGTCAAGGTTGTGGACAAGTATCCAGGCACCGCCATGGACTGGACGGTGCCTGTGGAGGAGGCGCAACGCCACGCGGAGGTGCTCCGCGCATCGTGGACGCCGGCATCGGCGCCGGTGCGGCGCGGGCTTCTGGCGAGGGTTGCGAGGAGGCTTGGGCGGTGAAGGCATTTGTTACGGGTGCGACGGGGTTCATCGGGGGGCTTCTGGTGCGCGAACTGGTGGCCGATGGCGTGCAGGTGCGCGCGCTGGTGCGGCCCGGCCACGATACGCAGTGGCTGGAGCAACTGGGCGTAGAGGTGGCCCACGGCGACCTGCGCGACCGCGATAGTCTGGCCGCAGCCCTGGAGGGATGCGACACGTTGTTCCACGTGGCCGCGTTCTACTCCACCAGCGAGGCCGATAGCGCGCTGATGTACGAGACCAACGTGGTGGGAACGCGCAACATCCTGCAGGCGGCCTCGGCGCTGCGCTACGCCCGCGTGGTGGTTACCAGCACCATCGGCACCATCGGCAGGCCCGCCGACGGCTCGCTGCCCAACGAAGATGTGGAGTTCAACCTGTGGGATTCGTGCAGCCACTACGTGCGGTCCAAGTACCTGGCCGAACTCCTGGCGCTGACCATGGCGCAGGAGGGGCTCCCGGTCGTCGTGGTCAACCCGACATCGCCCATCGGCGCGGGCGACGTGAAACCGTCGTCCAGCGGGCGCAGGGTGCTGGACGCGCTCCAGGGTAGGGTTCCCTCGTTCCCGCCGGGCGGCCTGAACCTGGTGGCGGCGAGGGACGTAGCGCGGGGGCACATTCTCGCGGCCCAGCGGGGGCAGCCGGGCCGCCGCTACATCCTGGGCAACGTGCAGGGGAACATGACGCGCGACGAGTTCCTGCGCCTGGTGAGCGAAGTCGCGGGCGTCCGGATGGCGCAGCCGCCGCGTCGGTCGCCGCTCCATGCGGTGCGGCAGGCGCTGGGCGGCGGGGCAGCGCGCCAGGGGTTCTTGCCGCCGGCGCTCACGTGCGACTGCCGCCGCGCGGTGGAGGAACTGGGCATGCCCCAGACCCCCATCCGGCAGGCGCTGGCCGAGGCGGTGGAGTGGTTCCGCCGGAACGGGTACGTGGAGGCGGTGCGATGATGCGCAGGATTTTCGGGCGCGAATGGGAAGGGAGCCGCCGGCACGACCGGGCGATTGCCCTCGCTGCGATGGCGGCTGTGGCCCTGCGCTGGCTGCAAGGCCCGCAGATTGTGGATGATGCCTACATCACGTTCCGCTACGCGCGGAACCTGGCCGGGGGCCTGGGGTTCGTGTACAACGTGGGCGAACGGGTGCTGGGGACGACCACGCCGCTGTACACCCTGCTCCTGGCGTTGGGCAGCATATTGCCCGTCTCGCACGCCCATCTGTCGCTTGCCATCAACGCCGTGAGCGACGGGCTGACATGCATCCTGCTCGCCGGCCTCATCTGGCGCTTGAGCGGGAGCAGGCGCGGCGCTGTGCTGGGCGCGGTGGCGTTTGCCCTGTGCTCCCAGAGCGTCGCCGGCGCAGTTACCGGCATGGAGACCTCGCTGTTCACGATGTTGCTTGTGGCGGCGTTCTACCTGTACGTGTCGGGGCACTCCGTCCCGTCGGCTGCGGTGTTCGGCCTGGCGGTGCTCACCCGGCCCGAGGCTGTCGCCGCGGCGGGGCTGGCGTTCCTGGGCATCTTCGCCGCGAAGCGGTGGGCCGCGTGGCGCGAGGCGGCGGCGTTCACCCTGGTCGTGCTGCCGTGGTTCGCATTTGCCTTCGCATACTTCGGCAGTCCGGTAACGAATTCGGTCTGGGCGAAGGGGCAATCGTACCAGCCCATGCCGGCGTTTTCGGCGCTGGTCAACTTCTGCGCGCGGTTCAGCAACCTGTTCGTGGATCAGATTGCGGGGCGAATGGGCAATCTGCCGGGGTTGAGCGCGCTTATCGCGTGGCCGGCGCGGAGCGTGCTCCTGTACGAACACTACACACCATGGTTCCCGGTGCTGGGAGCCGCGCAGGCGGTGCTGTGGGGCGTGGGCGTGTGGGCGGCCTTGCGGAGACACGCTGCGGCTTGGCCTGTCTTCGCCTTCCCGCTGGCCTACGCCGCCGCATATTCGGTGACGAACCCGCTGATGTTTGAGTGGTACTTCGTTCCGCCGGTGCCGTTCTCCATCGCAGGCATCGTCGTCGGGCTGGTGGCAGCGGGGCGATGGGTGCAGCGCAGGGTCGGGTCGCTTCGCCGCGCGGAGGCGGGCGCGTTCGCGGCGGCGCTGGGGGCCGTCCTCGCGGTGCAACTGCTGGGCTACAACCTGGTCCCGGACGCGGGGGGCGGGTGGCTTTCCCTGCGGAGGCCCATCTGGCTGGAGCGCGAAAACCTGTACCGCGACGTGGCGCAGAGGCTGGACCCGGTCGTAACGCCCGCCACCCTCATCGCCGCGCCGGAAATCGGCGCTGTCGGCTACTACTGCGACGCGACGATTCTGGATACGGTGGGGCTGGTCTCGCCGCAGGCCATCCCGTTCAATCCGGTGGATCCCGCCCTGACCGACAGCAACTACGCGGTGCCGGAACCGCTCGTCTACGCCTTCATGCCGGAGTACATCGTGGCGTTGGAAATCTTCATCCGCAAGACCCTGCTCCCTTCGGAGAAGTTTCGCAGCATGTACACGCTGCTGATGCGGGTGGAGACCCGCGCGTGGGGGACCGATGGGCTGCTGGTCTTTAGGCGGGCGGTGCCGTAGTGGTGGGGCGGAGCGCGGCGCGACACAACGAGCGAGGAGCATGTCGCATGGCTTGGGGAATACGTAAGCAGATACTCACCGTCCTGATGCAGGGGTCGGCAGTGCCCGTCGTGGGGCGGGTGTGCCTTCGGTTGGCGTCGGCGCTGCGCGGGCCGTACAAGGACAAGAAGTACCTGGCCAACCTGACGCGCAACCCGTACATCTCGCCCAAGGCGCAGATTTGGGCCAGGGACTTGGAAATCGGGCCGCAGTGCTTCATTGACGACTACGTTACCGTTTACGCCCACCCGGATGGGGGGCGCATCGTCCTGGGCGAGGGCGTGCACCTGCATCGCGGCACAATTGTGGAAGTGGGCGCGGGCGGCAGCGTGATCATCGGCCCGCACACGCATATCCAGAGCAACTGCAACCTGAAGGGCTTTCTCGGCAGTCTGCACATCGGGGCCAACGTGCAGATGGCCCCTGGGTGCGGCTTCAGCCCCTACGAGCACCAGTTTGACGACACGTCGCGTCCAATTCGCGAGCAGGGTATCATTACACGTGGCGACATCGTTATAGAGGATGATGTCTGGCTGGGGCTGGGGGTGTACGTGCTGGACGGCGTCCGTATCGGCAAGGGCGCGGTCATCGGCGCGGGCTCCGTGGTAACGCGAGACATCCCCGCCTACGCCATCGCCGCCGGAGTCCCGGCCAAGGTCATCCGCTATCGGGGCCGCCGGGCAGTGGAGGTGTAATCACGGTCAAGTCAGGGGTGGACATGGACGCACATCACGAACCTGCATTGCGAAAAGGCAACCGGAAACCGTGGGCGCTGGCAGTGGCCCTGTGCACGGTGGCGCTGCTGGCGCTGATATGGGGCGCGGCGCTGGAGTCCTCGGACGCCGCGACGGGCGCGACCTGGGACGCAGGCACGCCCAAGCCCGTTGGGGTGCTGAACGGGGAGACGATTTACCACGTGCAACTGCGGCAGAACGTCAACGGGTACACGGGGGTTGCAGATACGTACATCAACGACAGCGTGCCTGATGCGAACTTCAACGGTCCTACCTACTGGGGCGAACTGCAGGTGCGGACCGGGGGGCCTGCCAAACGCGCCCTGCTGCGCTTTGACCTGGCGGGCCAGATACCACCTGACGCACGCATCCTCTCGGCCACGCTGCACCTGTGGACGACATCGTACCGCTCGGCGGACCGGCCGATGACGCTGGAACTGTACCGTTTGCTCCAGCCGTGGGACGCGAACCAGGCTACATGGAAGAGCCGCCTCACGGGCGTGGCGTGGGAAAAGGCGGGCGCTGACGGCCCCGGCGACCGCGAGGCAAGCGCTGTCGCCACGGTTACCGTTGACCAGGTGAGCACGGAATACGCACTGGACGTTACCGACGCGATTACCGGATGGCTTGCAGCGCCGGACACGAACAACGGGTTTCTGCTCCTGCCAACGGCTTCGTCCATCATTGAGTACCGGTTCTGGGCGTCCGACTGGACTGACGCCAGCAAGCGCCCCCTGCTGGACATCTACTACACCTTCGCGCCCGACGTTACGCCGCAGCCGACGGCCACCCGCACGCCCACGCCGACGCCCACGCCAACGCCGGTGCCCGGCACGGTCATCACGTCCACCATCGCCACCGACTGCGTCAGGGTAGGTTCCACATTCGGAACCGAGGCGCGCACCAACGTTCTGCTCGTGTACACGGGAAGCCTTACCCGCGCCAAACTCATCATGGACCTTTCCAACAGCAAGGCGGGCCATAGCATCTATGTGAACGGCGTGAAGGTAGGCGTAACGTTCCCATCGGGTGGCGGCACCTGTGAGCCGGGGCGGACGTTCTCGTGGCCCTTTGACCCCCACATCTTGCGGAGCGGGTTCAACGACATCACCATCACCGCCGACGCCGACCCCACCGACCTGTGGGGCGCGGTGAACGTGAAGATTGAAGCCGAGGGCGATGTGGTCCCCGCGACCATCCGCACCGTCTCGTTCAAGGCCAGCAATGGGAGTTGGAGTTACCGCGCGTCTATCATGACGCCCTCCGGCTACAGGGGCGACGTGCTGCTGCCGCTTCTGGTGAGCATCCACGGCTGGAGCGGGAAGGCGCTGGACGCGCTGGGAATCCACGCCGATGCCGCGAACCGCAACGGCTGGCTGGTGGTGGCGCCCGACCTGGAGCAGAACCACACGCTTTCGCTCAGCGTGCAGGGGCAGTTGCTGGATACCATCAACTATATGAAGGCGAACTACCGCGTGGATGAGTCGCGGATTTACATCACGGGCGTGTCCATGGGCGGGATGATGGCCAGCGGCATGGCGGGCAAGTACCCGCAACTGTTCGCCGCCGCCGCCATAGAGCGCGGCCCATCGGACTTGGACCAGTGGTATTGGGAGTCAGTATCATGGCGACAGTCTGCACTGGAGGCCGAAATCGGCGGGTCTCCCCTGGGCAAACCCTTTGAGTATGAGCGCCGCTCGCCCATTGAGTACGCTTCCAACATGGCCCACATCCCCATGCTCCTGACGCACGGGCTGCAGGACACGGTTGTGCCGGTTTCGCATACGCTTCGGCTGTCCGACGCCGTGGCCCTGTACGCGGACATCCCGCCCACGGTGGCCCTCTACGATGGTCATCACGAGACGCCGTGGCCCGGTGGGAGCGACGGTGTCCTGAACTTCCTGAAGCCCTATCGCCGGGTGGAAGTGCCGCAGCGTCTGGTCATTCGGACCGATGGCCGGTGTGCCTTCACCGACCGGTCGTGCACCTACTACTGGCTGACCATCACCCAGACGGGGAGCGACCACTGGAGCCGCGTGGAAGCGGCTTTTGATGCCGACGGCGTCATCACCGTGAAGACCGAAGACCCGAAGCCTGCGAACACGTCGGACAGCGTACAATCGCTGACCTTCCGCCTCAACCTGGAGCAGATGGGGCTGGCGGGGTTGTCGTCCACGTGGGTGGTGCAGAACTTTGACGCCGCGACCGGGCGATACGCGCACACGAACGTATCGTCGGCGGGCGGGTTCCTGTCGGTAACGCCGGGGTGGGGCACCCACGAGATACGGATTTCGCCGCCCGCCCTCGCGCCGCAGTTCACTGAATTGGAACTGCGCGCCGCGGAAGACACGTACATTGTGTACAACGACAACACGCCCAAAGGCTCCGAAACGTATCTGGCCATCCAGTCCGACGGCAACCAGCGCGCCCTCATCCGCTTTGATACGACCGCCATTCCGGAGAACGCCGTCATTCTGGGGAGTTCGTTGCGGTTCTACACGACCTCGCAGCGCAACACGGAGACGCTGACGGTATCGGCCTACCAGATGCGCCGCGCGTGGAACGCCGCAGAGGCCACCTGGTTTCGGGCAACCGCCGCCGACACATGGGGCGCCAACGGGGCGGAGAACACCGAGTCCGACCGATACAGGGATGCCGACAGCACGGTGAGCATCAATCAGGTACTCAAGACCTACGAGATGAACGTCCGACCCATGACCCGCCAGTGGGTGGCGAATCCGGAGATCAACCGCGGGTTGCTCCTGAAGGGGCAGAGCAACGCATACACGTGGTACAGGATCGCGTCGGCGGACGGAGGCAACCCCAATGGCCCGCGCTTGTGGGTCGCCTACGCCCTGCCCACGCCCACGCCGACGCCGACGGTGACGCCGACCCCGACCAACACGCCGACGGCCACCCCGACCGCGGCGCCCACCCATACGCCGACGCCGACCGCCACCGCCGGCCCGACCCTGACGCCCACACCCACGCGGACGGGCACCCTGTCGCCCACACCGACGCCGTCGCCGACCCTGACCCCGTCGGTAACGCCCACGCCGACGGCCACCCGCAGGGCTTCGCCGCAGGTATTCCTGCCGGTGGTTTCCGTGCCGCCGTATTTCTGGCAGTAGAAGCGAGGAGTGCATGAAGATTCTGTTTGTGTATCCGGACATAGAAGGTGTTGAGCATTACGGCGCGCGCAAGTTCTACCACGGCCTCGCGTACCTGTCCGCCGTGGTGAAGCAGGACGGGCACACGACCGAGTTGTACTACGCGGACCGCGAGCCGACCCGCGAAGAGTTGCTGGAGCGCGTGGCCCGTGCCAACCCCGCCATCGTGGCCTTCTCGTCCACGACGCACCAGCACCCGTTTGTGGAGAAATGGGCGGCGTGGCTGAAGGAAGCTATGCCCGAACTCATCCTGGTTTCCGGCGGCACGCACCCGACCCTCGCGCCGGAGGAGGTGGTCGGCAACCCCAACTGGGATGCCGTGTGCGTGGGCGAGGGCGAGTATGCCTTCCGCGAACTGGTGCAGCGCGTGGCCGCGGGCCAGCCGTTCCACGACATCGCCAACCTGTGGATGCGGCGCGGCGACGACATCATCCGCAACCCGCTCCGCCCGCTCATCGCCAACCTGGACGAACTGCCCTTCGCCGACCGGGACCTGTTTGACTTTGAGGGCATCCTGGCGGCCAACGACGGCTGGGTGGACATGATGAGCGGGCGCGGCTGCCCGTATCAGTGCTCCTACTGCTGCAACCCGGGCCTGCAGAACCGCTACAAGGGGCTGGGCAAGTACGTGCGCTTCCGCAGCGTGCCCCACGTCCTGGCCGAAATCCGCGAACTCCAATCGCGCTACAAGGTGAAGACCATCAACTTCCAGGACGATACCTTCACGCTGGACGAGAAGTGGACGCTGGAGTTCTGCGAAGCCTACGGGCGGGAGTTCAAACTGCCGTTCTGGATCAACACGCGGGTGGAGCGCCTGTCCGAGGAGATTGTGGCGGCGCTGGCCCGTGCGGGGTGCAAGGGCGTGCGCATCGGGATTGAGTCGGGCAATGAACTGTTGCGCCGCGACATCCTGAAGCGCCGCATGAGCAACGAGGACATCATCGCCGCATTCCGCCGCCTGCGCAAGCACGGGCTGAAGGCGTACACGTGCAACATGCTGGGCATCCCGGGCGAAACAAAGGAGATGATAGAGGAGACCATTGAACTGAACCGCCGCCTGGAGCCTGACGACTTGCAGTTCTCGGTGTTCTACCCGTACCCGATGACCGAACTGCACGACATCGCCGTGGAGAAGGGGTACTACGTGCCCCAGGCGGGCGCGCTGTCTACCTACTACGCGCGCACCAGCGTGCTCAACCTGCCCACGCTGACGCCGGAGGAACTGGCCTACGAGTACGACCGCTTCATGGCGCTCAAGAGCGAGTTGAGCCTTCGCCGCACCCATCCCTGGAAGTACCGCGCCAAGAAGGCGCTGCGCGCGCTTCTGGGCGGCGACGAGGCCAGGATGGAGCGCGTGCTGAACGTCTGGCGCAGGGCCAAGCGGGCCTTGCGCCGAGCCTGATGCCACCGAATCATCCGGTGCGACACACCTGAAGAGGACGCATGTGTAACCTACAGAGAAAATTGCCTGTTGTCATTGCGAGCGAAGCGAAGCAATCTCACACTCTATCTGTCATGCTGAGCGAAGCGAAGCATCTCGGTTGACGAGATTCTTCGGCGCTTCGCGCCTCAGAATGACAGTCTGCTGGGATTGCTTCGGGCGCGCAGCGCCCTCGCAATGACAAACTATCAAGAATCCCTGTGGTAAAGTACTGGAACCGAATCACAGAGGAGCGAGCATGGATTTAGTTGCCTACTACGACGCTTACTGGACGCAGGCCGACGACACCTTTGACCACGAGCGGCTGGCACTGTTGGCGAGCCGCGTGAAGCCTGGCGAAAAGGTGCTGGAGGTGGACTGCGGGCCGGGCGTGCTGGCCAAGAAGATGCAGGAGCGGGGCGCGGACGTTACCGCCACGGACCTGTCGGCGGTCGCCGTGCAGCGCGCCCGCGACAAGGGCATTCCCGCGCAGCAGGTGGACATAGACACGGAGGACCTGCCGTTTGCCGACGCCGCGTTTGACGTGGTCGTGTCCAATTCCGCCATTGAGCACCGCTTCTTCCACGAGCGGTCGTTTGACGAGTGCGCGCGGGTGCTGAAGCCGGGCGGGCGGTTCATCGTGTGCCTGCCCAATATCGCCCACTGGAAGTGCCGCCTGTGGGTGCTGTTCGGGCGGTTTCCCTACGTGCCGCATTCGCCCACCGACGCCATGCACCTGCGGTTCTTTACCGTGCGCGAGGCCAAGCGCCTCTGCCGCACGCGGGGGCTGGAGCCGGTGGAGGTGGACGGCAGCGCATCGCTGTGGGCGCGGGACTTCTACCCGCCTTTCTTCCGCAAGCGCGTCGTGCGCGATCTCTACAAGTGGCTCGCTCACGCCTGGCCGTCCATGTTCGCGCGCGACTTCGTACTGGTCTGCCGAAAGAAGGAGGCACGATGACCCTGAAGCGGCAGGTGGGTTCGGCCATCATCTGGGTCGCGCTGTCGGTGGTCTTCACGCGCTTCCTGTCGTTCATCGCGAAGTTGGTGCTGGCGCGGTTCCTGGCCCCGGGCGATTTCGGCCTGCGGGCGCTGGCGAACCCCGCCATCAACCTGCTGATGATGTTCCAGGAGTTGGGGTTTACGTCGGCCCTCATCTACCGGCAGACGGATGTGGAGGAGGCAGCCGACACCGCCTTCTGGACGGTGCTGGGCAGCAGCCTGGTGCTCTACATCATCGGGTTCCTGTCGGCGCCGTGGGTGGCCGATTTCTTCCGCGAGCCGCAGTTGGTGCCCGTCCAGCGCGTGCTGGCGCTGACGATGCTTCTGTCGTCGTTCGCCCAGGTGCCGGTGGCACTCCTGGTCAAGGAGTTGTCCTTCAAGCGCAAGGTGCTCCCCGACTTGGCCGCGGGCGTGCTGGGCAACGGGCTGTCCATCGTGCTGGCGATGCTGGGCTTCGGCGTGTGGAGCCTGGTGTACGGGCAGGTGGCGGTGTCGCTCATCGCCGCGGGCCTCATCTGGTTCGTTACGCCGTGGCGGCCCAAGTTGCGCTTCAGCAAGGCGCGCGCCAAGGAACTCCTTGACTACGGCAAGCACATCGTGGGGAGCCAGGCGCTGGTCTTCGCCATCACCAACGTGGACAACGTGTTCGTGGGCAAGTTCCTGGCAACGGCGACGCTGGGGTTCTACGACCTGGCCTACACCATCGCCAACCTGCCCGCGACGCAGATCACCCGCCTGGTGAACCAGGTCATGTTCCCGACGTTTTCCAAAGTCCAGAGCGATTTGGAGATGTTCCGCAGCGTGTACTTCCGCGCGTTGAAGTACGTGTCGCTCCTGTCGGTGCCCATCGCTGTGGCGACCATCGGCTTTGCCGACAACTTCGTAACCCAGGCCTATGGGAAGGAATGGAGTCCCGCCATCCTGCCCATGCAGTTGCTGGGCATCTACGGCCTGGTGCGGTCTATCGCGGCCAACATGGGCAACGTGTTCAAGGCGGGCGGGCAGCCGCGCTGGCTCACCTACATCGCGCTGTGGCGGCTCACCATGATGCTCATCTTCCTGTATCCGTCCATCAAGTGGGGGGGCATCGTCGGCGTGAGCCTGTTCTCGGCCATTATCTCGGTGATAGACTTTGCTATCTCCGTGTATCTCGCCAACAAGATCATCCACGCTTCGTGGGGCAAGTACGTGCAAATTCTGCTGCCACAGGGGCTGGCTTCGGTGGTGGCCGTGCTGGCAGGGAAACTGGTGTACTGGAACACGTGGGGCCTGGCCCGCGCCATCGTCCGACTGGGCGCGGCGGGCGTGGCCGTGGTCATCGTGTACGCTGCCATCATGTGGGCGATTGACCCCGAGGTGCGGCAGTTGGGTCAGGCTGCGTGGGAATTCGTGCGCCCGGGGCGGCACGGTGCGGTGGCGAAGGAGGCTTGAGGTGACCGCATGGGCCGATAGAAGCCCGAATCCTGCGGATAAGGACCTTCGCGTGGCGCTGGTCTCCACGGTCGCCATGAACCCCTACGTGGAACTGCTGCGGCGGGCGCTGGATGCCGTTCCGGGCGTGCGTGCCGAGTCCACCCGCGACCTCACGCCCGGCTGGGTGTGGCGCCACCGTCGGCACCTGGGCGTGATTCACCTGCATTGGGTGGAACTGCAAATCGCGTCGCCGTCGCGCGGGCGGGCGCTCAAGAAGTTCGTGCGCCTGGTTGCGGCGGTGGCGCTGGCGCGACTGGAGGGCATCACGTTCGTGTACACGGTCCACAACCTGGCCCACCACGAGGGGCGTAACGCCCGCCTGAACCGCTGGGCCAATCGGTGCGTCTTCGCCCTGGCCGACGCGGTGCACGTGCACGACGAGGGCGTGGCGGTGCAGTTGGCCGCGCTCTACGGGCGCAAGCGCGGTGTGTACGTCGTCCCGCATGGCAACTACATCGGCGCGTACCCGGTGAGCGGCACGCGCGAGGAGGCCCGCCAGCGCCTGGGCCTGTCGCCGCAGCATAAGGTGTTTCTGTTCCTGGGCCAGATTCGGCCCTACAAGGGCGTGGAGGAACTGATTGCGGCATTTCGTCAGTTGGAGGGCGAGGACTATATCCTGCTGGTCGCGGGCAACCCGCAGGACGCGGACTACGCGGCCCGCGTTGAGGCGGCGGCGCGGGGCGATTCGCGCATCCGCCTGCGGCTGGGCTACGTGCCCGAGGGGGAACTGCATCGCTACCTGCTGGCCGCCGACGCGGATGTGCTGCCCTACCGCGAGGTAACCACGTCGGGCGCGGCGCTGCTGGCGTTCTCGTTCGGCCTGCCCATTGTAGCGCCGCGCATCGGTTGTTTTCCGTCGCTGGTGGAGGGCCATCGCGGTGTCCTCTACGAGCCGGACGACCCGCGCGGCCTCGTGGATGCGCTCCGTCGGGCCGCCGCGCTGGACAGGGACGCCGCGCGCCGCGACACGCTGGCCTACGCGGAGTCGCTGGGCTGGGATCGGCTGGCGCGCCAGCATCTGGACGCCTACCGCAAGGCGCGGAGGTCGCGGCGATGATCGCAGGGGAGACGATTCTCTGCTTCGCGCCGGACCCGTGGGACGACATCTGGCGCAACCGGCACCAGATCATGAGTCGCCTGGCGCGGCAGAATCTGGTCATCTACGTGGAGCCGCGACCCTACCTGCGGCAGGTCTGGGCCGGACTGCGCAGCGGCGCGATCCGCCCCCTGCGCGCACGCCCGCGCCTTCGCAAGGTGCTGAGCAACCTGTACGTGTACACGCCGCCGCTGTGGGCGCCCATCAGCGGGCGGGAGCCGCTGGCGTCGCTGTTCGCTCGCCTGCGCCGTCGGGATTTGCGGGCGGCGATGCGGCGGCTGGGCGCGGGGCGGCCCATCCTGTGGCTGGTGCGGCCAGACCAGGCGGACGTCATCGGCCAGTTCGGCGAGAAGGCGTGCGTGTACCAAATCGTGGACGACTATGCGGGCTACGGCGGGCTGACCCCCGAACGCCGCGCGGCGTTCCTGGAGCGGGAGCGCCGCTTGATTGAGCGCGCCGACCTGGTGTTCGTAACGTCGCCCGCGCTCATGGAGAGCAAGGGCGGGCACAACCCGCGCACGTACCTTGTGCCCAACGGCGTGGACTACGAGGCGTTCTCGCGGGCGCTGGAAGACCCAGCCCTGCCCGCCGACCTGGAAGCGCTGCCCAGGCCGCGCATCGGGTACGTGGGCGCGCTGAACGACAAGGTGGACTACGCCCTGCTCCGCGATTTGGCGCGGGCGCGGCGCGACTGGGCCATCGTCCTGGTGGGGCCGTGGGCCGTCCGCGAAGACGCCACTGGGTTTGCCCTTCGCCAGGAGCCCAACGTGCACATCCTGGGCAAGAAGGACGTGGCGCTCGTTCCGCACTACGTCAAGGGTTTGGACATTTGCCTCATGCCGTATAAACTAAACGAGTGGACGCGGAGCATTGACCCGCTGAAGATGTACGAGTACCTGGCGGCCGGGAGGCCGGTGGTCTCCACGCCCATACCGGCGGCGGTGGCCTTCGCGCAGTGGGTGTCCATCGCCGACCGCGAGCGTTTCGCCGAGGCGGTGGAGGCGGCGATGGCGCAGGACGACGAGGTAGCCCGCGCCGAGCGCCGCCGTGTCGCCGCCCAGCATTCCTGGGAGGCCCGCGTGGAGTTCATCGCGTCTCAACTGGCCGCCTTCTTGCAGCACGAGACATAGACACGGAGGCGCTCCCGCCCTTTGCTTGAGACCTTGCGGGGGCGCAGATTGGAGAGGAGAAGAATGGAAACAACGGATTTTCTGATGTACTTGAGGGTGATCTGGAAACGCGCCTGGCTCATCGCGCTCATCATGGTGCTGACGGTGGGCGTGATCCTGATGACATCGCTGACTGCAGGGCCGGTGTACCAGGCCACCGTGCGGCTTCAGGTTATCGCATCGGAGCCTGGCGATGTGGCGCTGTTCTCGGAGTTCCGCTCCGGCCCCGCCGCCGAGGAAGTCTCCGCTGCCCAGCAGGACTTCATCGCAGCGCTGAAGCGCCCCATCGTGGCGTGGCAGACCATCGCCGACTTGAACCTGGGCATCAGCGCCGTTGACCTGCTAGAGCGCATGACGGTGGGCACCGAGGAGGAATTCATCTACATTACCTACGAGGCCGACTCTCCCCAAGACGCCGAGACCATCGTTACGAAGTTGGTGGACAACGCGCTGACTTACTATCGCAACCTGCGGGCGAAGCGGGCCACCGTTTTGCGTGTGTTCATCGCGCAGGAACTGGAGAAGGAGCAGAAGAACCTGGACGCCGCCAAAGAGGCCTTCTTGCAGTTCAAACTGCAGCATAACCTGGATTCGCTCCAGCGCGAACTGACGGCGTACCAGGATGAACTGCGCCAACTGCGATTCAGTCGCGACATGGCCGTGTTGCAGGGTGAGCAGAAGACCCGCGAGGCGACGCTGTACCGAGAGCAAGCGCAGAAGGCGACCGTAGAGGCCGAATCGGCGTCGGCGCGGGGGGCTACCGCGACGGCCTCGTACTACTACGGTCTGGCGCGGGACTACGCCCAGAAAGCCGTGGAGGCCGATATCAGCGCCGAGGCCGCCCAAGTGGCCAGGCTGGAATACGAGCAGATGATTTCCGACCGCGAGACCCGCCTGCTGTCGCTCATCGGCCTCACCTCGGAATACGACGCCAAGCAGACGGCGGTGTACAAGGTCCAGGCGAACGTGGACTTCCTGACGGGGAAACTGAACGAGGCCGCACTGAAGGAAAGCCAGTCGCTGAACGCAGGCTTCATCCAGGTGGCCGAACCCGCGCGCCAGCCGGACCGTCCCGCTCCGTCGCAGTTGCCGCGGCTCCTGCTGGTGGGCGTTGCCATCAGCGCGGCGGTGGGCGTCATCCTGGCGTTCATCCTGGAGTTCATTGAGTCGCTGGGCCGGTCAAGGGCCAAAGCGAAGGCGCAGTAGTTTCGGAGTCGGCGCAGATGCGGCGCGTGCTGTACGTGGACAAGGCCCCGCAGATCGGCGGGTCGCTGGTCAGCCTGTATCACCTGGTGCGTGGGCTGGACCGGGCGCGGTTTGAGCCGATTGTCCTCGTGGCCGAGGGCAACCCGTTCGCCGAGCGGTTCTCGGACCTGGGCGCGCAGGTGCTGACGCGCCCGTGGGCCAACACGCCGCCCCAGACCTCGCCGATGCTGCAAGGGCTGACGCGGACCTCGGCGGCGCGGAAGTTGCGCGACTGGGAGTGGGGCCGCCGCCTCTATCATGGGTTCGGTTTCCTGGGCAAGCATCTGCCGCGCCTCCTGGAGAGGGCCGAGGCGTTCGCGAACCTGCTCTACGATGTGAGACCCGACTGGGTACACGTGAACGACGGGATTCCGTTCAACCGCGGTGAGATTCTGGGGGCACTGTGGGCGCGGGTGCCGGTGGTGTGCCACGTGCGGTCCTTTGAACCGCCGACCCGCTTTGACCGGCTCCTTGCGCCCCGCATCACGGCTCACATCTTCATCTCCCAGGCCATTGCGGACTGGATTCTGGGCGCCGGCGTGCGGCTCCGCAAGTGGTACGTGGTCCACAACGGTGTGGACCTGGCGGAGTTCCAGAACCAGCCGGACACTCGCGCCCGAATCCGGACAGAACTGGGCCTGCCCGAAAGCGCGTTCGTCGTCGCGCTGTTGGGCCGGTTGGTCCCGTGGAAGGGACATGAGGTGTTCTTGGACGCGATGGAGCGGTTGACCCCGTCGCACCCGAACCTGGTCGGGTGTATCGTGGGCGAGGGGTGGCGCGGCCACGACTTTGAGCAGAGGCTTCGTGCCCGCGTGGAGGGCGGCCCGCTGAAGGGGCGTGTGGTCTTCGCCGGATTCCGGCCGGACGTGCCCGCGCTTCTGCAAGCGGTGGACGCGCTGGCGCATACGTCGGTGGAGCCGGAGCCGTTCGGCCGCGTCATCGTGGAAGCGATGGCGGCGCGGCTGCCCATCGTGGCGACCGCCGCCGGCGCGGTGCCCGAAATCCTGGAGGACGAGCGCACGGGCCTTCTGGTGCCCCCCGGCGACGCCGACCGCCTGGCGCAGGCACTGGAGCGGCTGATGCGCGACCCGGACCTGCGCCGGCGACTGTCCGCTGCCGCCCGCCAGGAAGTGGAGACGCGCTTCACAGTGCAGCAGTACGTCGCGGGGGTGCAAACGGTCTATGAGGAGTTGCGATGATTCGTAGGTTGGAATGGCTTTCGGGCGATGGGAAGGTGCTCCGCCTCGTCGGGCGGATCGCCCTCGTTGCCGTTGCGCTTGTTGTGGGATATGCACTGGGCGCGGCGCTCGTCTCGCCGCAATCTACGGCGGTGGTTACCTACGTCGGTGTGGCGTTCTGCCTGGGCGCGATTCTCGTGGACCCGAAGATCGGGATGCTCCTGTGGATCATCATCGCGCCCTACGCGCGGTTCATCCCGCTGGACATCCAGTTGGGACACGGCATCCCCGACCTCAAACTGAGCCGTCTGGTTACGCTGGTGTTACTGGCCCTATTCGCCGCGCAAGTGGCCGTCGGAAGGCGCAAGTTGTCCCGCGTCATCTGGAGCGATATCTTCATGGCCCTGTTCGCGGCATTCACCCTCATCAGTTATTCCGGCTCGCCCATGTCCACGAACAAGGCGCTGCAGAACTACTGGGACATCTACCTCGTGCCGGTCATTGCCTACTTCCTGGCGCGGCAGTTCTTCTCCACGGAGCGCGATGTGAAGCGCATCGCCATCACGCTTTCCATCGTCGGCTTCTACCTGGCGCTCTTGGCAACCCACGAACAAACGACGGGCATCATTCTTTTCTATCCCGAAGACCGCAGCGTTATCTACTCCACCCACGTGCGCAGGGTCGTCAACCTGCTGGGGAACCCGGCGTTCACGACGATTTGCATCGCGATGGCTGCGCCCTTTGCGGCCCGCGGCATGATTGAGAGCAAGACACGCGGGCGACGCCTGGTGTGGCTTGGCACGCTCCTCGTCCTTGCGGTTGGCTCGTTCATGTGCTACAACCGCGCCGGGTGGGCGGCGTTCATCGCGGCCCTGCTGGTGATGCTGCCGTTCTACCCGCGCTTCCGGAAGGTTTTCCTGCCGGTGTTCCTTACGGCGGTCGTGCTGCTGGGGATCACATGGGGGGTGGTCAGCGCGGTGCCTGCCATCCGCGAACGCCTGCAAGCCGAAGGTCCCATCATCTGGCGGATGCAAGTGCTGGGCACGGCGTGGAAGATGATCCAGGCGCATCCGCTCACGGGCGTGGGGCAAGGGAATTTCGCGGCGCTGTACACGCTATACGCGCGGGGCGCGGCGTACCAGTACGCGGACCCGAACGCCAGGGTGCTGATGTCGCCTCACAACTCCTTTGTGTACATCCTGGTCCAGAGCGGGCTAATAACTCTGATCCCGTATCTGGGCTTCCTTCTGTCGGCATTCTGGGTTACCCTTCGGTTCTATCGCAGGATCGCCGACGCGAAGGCGCGTAGCCTCATCGTCGCAACGTGGGGCGCGTTTGTGGCGTACCTGCTTCCCGGCATGGCCGGCGACATCGTCATCTTCTCCTTCGGCGCGGTGCTGTTCTATGTCCTGGTCGGCGGCGTCCTGGGGTGGATTCTGGGCGAGGGGCAAGCCCTGATCGTGCCGAGAGAAACGGCAGAGGGGTCGGCGTGAAGGTTCTGATACTCAGCCCGTTCCCGCTGGATTGGGAGCGCGCGCACGGCGGCGTGGAGTCCACGGTCGTGTATTTCCTGGACGGCGCGGCGGCGCGCGGGGATGTGAGCCTGCACGTGGTAACGTCGCTGCCATCGGTGCAGTCGCCCCAGACGCGCACAAGAGGCCCCGTGCGCATCACCTACCTGCCCAGGCTTCGGTGGGGCAGGGCTGTGGGCTACGCGGGCGATTTTCGCGCCATCCGCCGCATCGTGGAGCAGGAGCAGCCCGACCTGGTGCACGGACAGGGGACAACGTTCTACGCGGGCGCGGCGCTTGCTTCGGGCGTGCCTGCCGTCATCACCGCGCACGGCGTGGCCTTCCGCGAGTTGGCGTACTTGCGCGGGCTTTCGCAGCGCGCGCGTGGGCTGTGGGACGCCTGGTACGAGCGCCGCTGCATCCACCGAACGCGCTACCTGATAGCCATAGCGCCCTACGTGGCCCGCGAGTTCGCCCGCTGGACGCGCGCCCGCGTCTGGCACGTGCCCAACGCCATCTCCGAGCGGTTCTTCGCGTTGCGGCGCGCGCCTGAACCGCGCACCATCCTGTTCGCCGGCGTGGTCAGCCCGCGCAAGGCGGTGTACGAGTTGGCGCAGGCGGTTGCCCGCGTGCGGCGCAGCCTGCCCGACGTGCGCCTGCGGATCGCGGGCGACACGCGCCCGTTCCCCGACTACGTCGCGCGCATCCGGCAACTCGTGGCGGCGCAGGGGCTTGAGGAGAACGTCCGATTTCTCGGCCCGCTGTCCGAGTCGGACATCCTGGCCGAGTACGCCCATGCGGCCGCGCTCGCCCTGCCGTCGTGGCAGGAGACGCTGCCGGCGGCCGTCGCCCAGGCCATGGCTGCGGGCGTGCCGGTCGTCGCCACGGCGGTGGGCGGCGTTCCCGACGTGGTGCAAGATGGCCTGACCGGCCTGCTGGTGAGGCCGGGGGATGTGGCGGGGCTGGCCGACGCGCTCCTGCGGGCGCTAACCGATGCGCCTCTGGCCAAGTCCGTGGCCGATACGGCTCGCGCTTATGCAGAGGCCAACTTCCGAAGTGCAGGAGTCGCTCAGCAGGTCCTGGATGTCTATGCGGATGTGCTTCGCTTGGAGCGGGGCGACGGCGAAAGGAGTAGCGCGCCGTGAAGATCAAGCCCGATTGGCTTCAGTGGCTGCATGGGTACAGGACCCGTGAGATTGCCCTCATCTTCGGCGGGTGTCCGGATGGCCTTTTTGCAACAGGTCTGGAACTGGGGGCGGGGGACGGGTTCCAGAGCACCCTGCTGCGGAAGTACGTGGGCCGCCTGACCGCCACCGACATCAACCCCGGCATCCTGCAACTGCCGCCGCACGACGGCCTGGACTACCGGGTGCTGGACGCAGAGGAGGTGGGCGACCACTTTCCGCCGGGTTCGTTTGACCTGGTGTTCTCGTCCAATCTGCTGGAGCATCTGCCCGCGCCGGAGCGGGCTTTGGCGGGCATTTGCCGGGTGCTGAAGGACGACGGCGTAACGATCCATGTCGTCCCCAGCCCGTTTTGGAAATTGTGCGAACTCCTGCTCTACTTCCCGAACCACGTCGTCGTCCTGCTTGAGCAGGTGATCACGAGAGGGGGCGGCAAGGTGCTGACGGACAAGGTTCGGCGGCACGTGCCGGGCGGGGCCGGTGGCGCGTCGCCCCAGGAACCTGACAACAACCCGAAGGTGCAGAAGCGCCGACATTCGTTTGTGTACCGATGGTTCATCCCAGAGACCCACGGGGTTTCGTCGGGGCATCTGGAGGAGTTCGGGGCCTTTCGCAAGGCTCGCTGGGTCGCCGAGTTCCGCCGCGCAGGTTTTCGCGTGGAGAGGGTGAGGAAAGGCCCGGTGGCATCGGGGTATGGGTTCGGGCTGGACACCCTGCGGCGCTGGCTGGAGCGTCTGGGCTTTACGTCGGAGTACATCTACATTGCCACCAAAGAAGGACACACCTGCCCTTATGTGGAATACCTGTGAGTGCAGTTGGGAGGGGGTGCGGTGAGCAAGCCCCTCAAAGTGGCGCTGGCCATCATGTACCCGCTGGACCCATCGCGGCGGTCGGGCGGGTTGCAGGCGGTTGCGTGCGACCTGGTGCGCGGGTTCAAGGCGGTGGAGGACCTGGAACTGCACGTCGTGCACTGCACCAAGGAGGTGGATTCCAACCTGGTGGTGCAGGACGGGTCGGTGTTCGTCCACTATCTCCACGTGCCGCGCCGCCGCGTCGTGCCCAACATGCTCACGTCGGTCTGGAAACTGGGCCGCGAGTTGCGCCGTATCCAGCCGGACGTGGTGAACGCGCACATGGCCCAGTATGCGGCTGCGGGCATCCTGGCGGGATTCCCGACGGTCCTGACCATTCACGGCATCGTGTGGCGCGAGGCGGAGATTTTCCGCCAGACGTGGTTTGACCGCTTGCGCTACCGCGCGGCCATGCTGTACGACCGATTTGCCATGCCACGAGTCCGGAAGGTTGTGGCCATCAACCCCTACGTGCGCCGGGAGTACCACGCCGAGGCCGACCCGCGCTGGACGGAAATCCCCATCCCGGTTTCCGACGACTACTTCGCCGTGGCGGATCGCACCGTCCCCGGCCGCATCCTGTGCGCGGGGACGATTACCGAACTCAAGAACGGCATGGCGCTGCTTCAGGCCCTCAAACTCGTGCGCGAGCAGGTTCCCGAAGCCCATGTCCACTTCGCCGGGCGCATAGACGACCGCCAATATCTCCAGCGCATGGAGACCTACGCCGCCGAGAACGGCCTGAGCGACGCGGTGGTCTTTCGCGGCCTCATTCGCTACGAGGAGACGCTGCGGGCCTATTCCGAGTGCGCGGTGCTGGCGCTGACCTCGCGGCAGGAATCGTCGCCGCGGGTGATCCTGGAGGCAGCGGCGGCGGGCAAGCCGTCTGTGTCGGTGCGCGTGGGCAGCGTGGGCGACATGATTGAGGACGGCGTCAGCGGCTACGTGGTGCCGCAGGACGACATCCCCGCCCTGGCCGACCGCCTGGTGCGCGTCCTGACCGATGATGATTTGCGCCGCCGCCTGGGCGCAGCGGCCAAGAAGCGCGTGGGAGAACGCTACAGCCTGCACCGCGTCGTTGCGCAGTACATGGACGTGTACCGCGACGTGGCGCGGGGAGGATGAGGACGATGCGCGTGCTCTACTTCTCCGAGGCGCTGGTGCCGCCGTTTGACGAGGGCATCAAGAAGGCGTCGTGGCTGCTGCTCAGGGCGTTGCAGGCGTCGCACGAGGTGCTGGCGCTGACGAACCGCGGCAGCGGCATCCCCGACGCAGGCGTGCACCGCGTGCGGGCCAACCGCTTGCTCCTCAGCGCGGGCCTCATGCGGCGCGTGCGCGGCTTCAGGCCCGAGTACACGCTCTACTTCCCGACGGCGTGCGCCACGCTGTTCAGTTTCGTGCGGGCGCGCGCCCTCGCAACGTATGCCCGGACGCCGGTGGCGATGGTGGCGTTCCAGCCGCGCGCGTACGGGCGCGTGGCGCGGGCGCTGATCCCGCTCCTACGCGCCGGGCCGGTCTGGGCGCAGGGCGAGGCGACGGCGGCCCCCTTGCGCGAGATGGGGTGCGACGTGCGCATCCTGCCGCCCGCCGTGGACACCGAAACCTTCGCCCCGGCCGATGACGCCCGGCGGCGTGCGCTTCGGGCGCAGTACGGGCTGGCCCCCGATGTCCCCCTCGTGTTCCACGCCGGGCACATCCTATCCAACCGCAACATCCACGCGCTGGTGTCGCTCCAGCGGGCCTTGCGGGGCGAGGCGCAGGTCGTGGTCCTGGGGAGTTCGGCGTTCGGCGTGGATGAGGCGCTGGTGCGCGCGCTGGAGGATGCGGGGGCTATCGTCATCACCCGCTATGTAGAGCGCCTGGCCGAGTTGTACCAGATGGCCGACTGCTACGTTTTTCCCGTTCGTTCGGCCCAGGGGAGCGTGGAGATTCCCATGTCGGTGCTGGAGGCGATGGCCTGCAACCTGCCGGTCGTGAGCACGCCGTTTGGCGAACTGCCGCGGCTTTTCCCTGCGGGGGAAGGGCTGCGCTACGTGGCCGACGATGCGGCCCTGGCCGACGCAGTGCGGCAGGCGCTGGCCGACAAGTCGGTGCGCACCCGCGCCCGCGTGGAGGGGTACAGTTGGGCCGCCGCCGCGCAGATGCTGATTTCGGGGAGGACGGCATGAGCGAGCGCGCGTTGCGGCTGGCCGTCTTCCTCAGCGACGCGGGCGCAAAGCCCGTGAATCCCGACGACTGGTCGCAGGCCGACATGGACGCGCTGGTGGCGTGCCTGCGGCGCAACAAGGTGCCGCTGCTGTCGGCGCGGCGCGTGCGCCCAGACCTGCCCATCTGGAACGCGCCGCCTTTCGCCGAAGCCCTGGCGCAGGAGCAGGCCAGCCTGGCCCGCCAGCGAAGCGAGTACGTGAAGGTGCGCAACGCGCTGGCGTCCCTGGGCGTCCCGTGCGCGCTCATCAAGTCGGCGGGGATTGCCCCCTCGTTCCCGTACCGCAGCGACAACGTGGACCTGCTCGTGCCGCCGGAGTCGGAACTGGCGGCGGCGCAGGCGCTCTACGGCCTGGGCTACGTGGAACTGCGCAACATTGAGGAGCCGCGAAAGTTCCTGTTCAAGCGGTTCGTGGGCGGGGCAGAGGTCTCGGCCATCCACCTGCACACGCAGGTCGGCTGGGGCACAGGGTTCCTGGTGGACGAGTGGCTCTGGGAGCGGGTGAGGCCGTCCCCAGATGACCCCGACGTGTCCATCCTGGGCCCCGAAGACGAGGTGCTGGTAACGCTGGCCCACGCCTTCTACGAGGACAAGGAGTTCAAACTCTGGGACATCGTGAAGGTGCGCCATAGCCTGAGCGATGCCCACTTTGACTGGGATTTCTGTGCGAGGCAGGCCGAAGAGCGCGGCTGGCTCCGCGGGCTGAACGTCATCCTGGGGCACGTGGCGCGGGCCGAGGCGCTGTGGTTTGCGGACGCGCGCATCCCGAACGCCGTGCCGCACCGTCTGCCGCCCGCGTCGCTGCCGCCTGCGGAAGCGCGGACGCTTCCCGTGCGCGTGGGCTTCGCCTACAGCAAGCGGCACTACTTCGCCAAAGTGGCGCGAGACCGACGGCTGTCTCGGCCCCAGAAACTGGATGACGCCGTGCGCCACGCCCTGGCCGGGGTGCGCCGCAAGTTGAACGTCCGCTCGCAGCGGCCCATGCTGGCCGTCCTCAGCGGCGTAGACGGGTCGGGCAAGACCGCCCACGCCGAAGCGTTGCAGGCCGCCTTCGCGCAGTGCGACATCCGGGCGCGGGTCGTGTGGACGCGGGGGGCGTCCTCGCCGCTGACCGACGCGCTCATCGGCCTGGGCAAGAGGTGGCTGGGTGGCACGTCCGCAGCCCCCGCCGGGCCAGGCAACAGCGCGAGCGACCCGTGGCAGCGGCGCGCGGCGCTGTGGCGGCGGCCTGTGGTGCGGCGGGTGTGGCCGTGGGTCATCGCGTTGGACCTGTGGCGGCAGTACATGGCTCGCGTCGCGTGGCCGCTCCTGCGCGGGTGGGTGGTCATCGCCGACCGCTACGTGGCCGACGCGCAGGCCGAGGTCGCCGCGTACCTGGATGCGGCCGGGGCGGGGTATGTGCCGCTGGCGCTGCGCCTGCTGGAGCGCCTGTCGCCGCGCCCGGCAATCCGGTTGCTGCTGGACGTGCCGCCCGACGTGGCCGCCCGCCGCAAGGCCGGGCAGGAGTCCGAGGCGTTCCTGGGGCGGCAGGCCGAGTGGTATCGGCGTCTGGCCCAGGCGAAGGGCTGGCACGTGCTGGATGCCGCGCAGCCTCTGGAAACCGTCGCCGGCGAGACGGTGCGCCTGACGCTGCTGCGCTACTACCGGCGCTATCGGACGTTCGTCAACGGCCTGTTCCTGTTCAACCCGCGGGCTAAGCGCCCGTTCCTGGAGCAAGACTAGATGCGCGTGCTGGTGGTAACGAACATGTACCCGACGGCGGACAAGCCCGCCTTCGGCACGTTCGTGCGCGATCAAGTGGAATCGCTGCGCGGGCTTGGGGTTGACTTGGACGTGTTTTTCATGGATGGCAAGGCCAGCCGCCTGAACTACGCGCGCGGGTTCGCTGATTTGCCGCGGCACCTGCGCCGGCACGCGCCCTACGATTTGATTCACGCGCACTACGTGTTCTCGGGCCTGGTGGCGTTGAGCCAGCGCCGCCTGCCAGTGGTGCTCACCCACCACGGCATAGAGGTCGTGCTGGGCTGGCAGGGCCAACTGTGCCGCTGGGTAACGCCCCGCGTGGACGCGGTTATCGTTACGTCCGGCGTCGTGAAGCGCGCCCTGGGCGACGAGGATGCTGTGGTCATCCCGTGCGGCGTGGACATGGCGCGGTTCGCCCCCATGCTCCAGGCCGAGGCGCGCGCCCGCCTGGGCCTGCCCGCGGACGCCAAACTCGTCCTGTTCGCAGGCGAGCCGCGCCCCGAAAAGCGGCTGGAGATCATCCAGGCGGCGGTGGCGCTCCTGTCGGCGCAGGACAGCCGCGTGCAGTTGGTCGTTGCGTCCAATCGCCCGCACGAGGAGATGCCGCTGTACATGAACGCCTGCGACGTGCTGGCGCTGGCGTCGGATTTTGAGGGTTCGCCCATGGTCATCAAGGAGGCCATGGCGTGCAACCTGCCCATCGTCTCGGTGGACGTGGGCGATGTGGCCGAGATCATCGGCGACACGGACGGGTGCTACCTGTGCGCGCGCACGCCGGAGGACATGGCGGCCAAGTTGCGCCTGGCCCTGGCGCGCGGTGGCCGCACCGACGGTCGGCGGCGCGTGGCGCACCTGTCGCTGGAGGCCACGGCCAGGCAGATTGTGGCGGTGTACGAGCGCGTGCTGGCGACACGCGGGGGATCGCAGGTCAGGTGAGGGCGGCATGAGGATTCTGGCGGTGCTGGGCGAGGGCGGGCACACGAAGGAGATGGTGCGCCTGGTGGAACTCCTGGGCGAGGGGTACGAGTTCGGCTACGTCCTCGTGGCCGATGATGACCTGTCGGAGAAGAAAATCACCGTGCCTGGGCCGGTGTTCCGCGTCATCCGCCCGCGCGACAAGGCCCACAACCTGCCCAACGACGTGCGCAAGTTCCTGGTGTGCGCGTGGCAGGCGTGGCGCGCCGTGCGGCAGTTCCGCCCGCGGGCCATGATCAGCACCGGCCCCAGCGTGGCCGTGCCTGTGGCGCTGGTCTGCAAACTCGCGGGCGTCAAGGTCATCTTCGTGGAGACCGGCTCGCGGGTTACGGCCCTGTCCACCACCGGCCGCATCATGTACCGCCTGGCCGACTTGTTCCTGGTGCAGTGGGAGCCGCTGGTGGCGAAGTACCCTAGGGCCGTGTACGCGGGGAGGCTGTGCTGATGATCTTCGTAACCGTCGGCACCACGGATTTTGACGCGTTGGTGGAGGCGATGGATCGCCTCGCGCCTGCGCTGGGCGACGAGGTCGTGGCGCAAATCGGGCGCGGACGCTATGAGCCGAAGAACCTGCGCTGGTTCCGCTCCGCGCCCTCGCTGGAGCCGTACTATCGGCAGGCGAGTCTGGTCGTGTCGCATGGCGGGATGGGGACGGTGATGGAGGTGGCGGCCATGGGCAAGCCGCTGGTGGCGCTGAGCAACCCCGACCGCTACGACCGCCACCAGGATGATTTGCTGGGGTACATGGAGCGGCAGGGGCATCTGCTGTGGTGCCGCGATTTGGCGGATTTGGAAGCGGATTTGCGGCGGGCGCGCGCCATGACGTTCACGCCCTACGTCGCGCCGCCCACGCGCATTCACGAGGTGATTCGGGAGTACTTGGCTCGCGTGGCTAACGAGTCGTCGGGCCGGCGATGATGAGCGCACCGCCGGGCGCGCGGAGGATGCAGGAGGTGATTTTCCCGCACCCTCTGCGACTCTACGGTGTGTGGTGCATCGCCTGCCGTATCTGGCAGGTGCATTGAATCGTTAGAAAAGGGGGAAACGACATGGCTGTACCTTTCGTAGACTTGAAGGCCCAGTACGCTGCGCTGAAGCCGGAGATAGACCGGGCGATCCAGGCTGTGGTGGATCGCTGCGATTTTATCTTGGGCCAGGCGGTTTCGGAGTTTGAGGGCGAGTTCGCCCGCTTCTGTGAGGTGCGCCACGCCATCGGCGTCGCCAACGGCACCGACGCCCTGCGCCTGGGCCTGCTGGCGGCGGGCATCGGCCCCGGCGATGAGGTCATCACCGCCGCCAACACGTTCATCGCCACCACGGAGGCCATCAGCCAGACGGGCGCGGCCTTCCGCCTGGTGGACGTGGACGAGCGGACGTACAACCTGAACCCGGCCCTGCTGGAGGAGGCGATCACGCCGCGCACGAAGGCCATCCTGCCCGTCCACCTGTACGGCCAGCCCGCCGACATGGATTTGATCCTGGACGTGGCACGCAGGCACAATCTCCTCGTCATGGAAGACGCCTGCCAGGCCCACGGCGCGCGGTACAAGGGCCGCCGCGCGGGGAGCATGGGCCACCTGGCCGCCTTCAGTTTCTACCCGGCCAAGAACCTGGGCGCATACGGCGACGCGGGGGCTGTGGTAACCGACGACGAGGCGCTGGCCCGCAAGTTGGACCTGTTGCGCAACCACGGCCAGAAGAGCAAGTACGAGCACGTCATGGAGGGGTATTGCAGCCGCCTGGACACATTGCAGGCGGCGGTCCTCCGCGTGAAGTTGCGCCACCTGGACGAGTGGAACGCGCGACGGCGGCAGGTGGCGGCCTGGTACAACGAGCGCCTGGCCGACTTGCCGGTGGTGCGGCCGCACGTGTTGCCGGACGTAGAGCACGTTTACCATCTGTACGTCATTCGCACGGAGCGCCGGGATGCCCTGCGCGAGTTCCTGGCCGCGCGCGGCATCGGCACGGGGATGCATTACCCCATCCCGCTGCCGCTGACCGAGGCTTACAGCGGCATGGGCTTCCGCAAGGGGCAGTTCCCGGTTACGGAGCGCCTGGCGGGGGAGATTCTCTCCCTGCCCATGTTCGCCGAGATGACCGAGGCACATGTGGACGAGGTGGCGGGTGCCATCCGCGAGTTCTTCGCGGGCGCGTGATGGCCAGGCCATGGTCATTGCGAGCGGGGCGAGGTACCCCAGGCCTGCGCGGCTTGGGATGCCCGCAGAGGTGAGTTTGGAGTGCGGCAAGTTCCGCCTATAATCAGCGCATATCTTGGATTGCATTGAGGAGCGAGGTTGCATGAATCGCAGGACGTGGCTTTGGATCGCTTTGGTGGGGGCACTGATCGGCTCGCTGGTGTTGCCGGCCATTGGCCCTGTGGCGGCCGCCGACCCCGAACCCGAGGGCGAGATTGTCCTCACCGGCGTGCAGGTTGTTGGCGACCCGAATACCATAGACGTCGCGACAATTCCCGGCGGGGGGCGACCCGGCGTGTACCTGGCGCGCGATGCCGACAACCTCAGCCCGGGCAGTTGGCCCATCTTGGGCGGGCACCAGACCTTCACTTGGAAGGAACTGGAACCTACCCAGGGCGGCTACAACTGGAGCAAGATAGATTCTTACCTTGCTGCGGCATCATCGCTGGGCAAGCCCGTGGGGTTGCACATCGTAACGTACAACGGGCGGCGCGGCGGCGTGGGCATTCCGGACTGGGTCCGAACCGCATGCCCAGGCCTCATCTTCACCGCCACACCCGGCGCGGGCTACAGTTCAAGCACGTATCCGCCGCTGGAGGCCATCAAGTATCAGGATTCCTGCTATCAGACCCGCTACTTCAACTTTATCTACGCACTGGGCGGGCGGTACAAGAATGACCCGCGCGTGGAGTTCATTCTGGCGGGCACGGGCTTGTATGGCGAAACGCAGCCCGGCGATGATGCCTACGACGCCTCGTTCCAGGCCGCGGGCCTGACCTACGACCTGTGGCGCGCCTACGTGCGCGAGACGGCGCGGGCCTATGCCATCGCCTTCGGCGGGACAGGCAACAGCACGCGGTGGCCCCAGAAGACCATCATGATTCTGAACGCGCCGGTGTACACGCATCGGTGCAACCGCTCGGAGATCATGTCCGACGTGGCCCCCATGGGTGTGGGCAACCTGGTGGCCGGGCTCCTGGCCGATGAGGACGCGGTCATCATCACGCCGCCGTATTCCCAAGCGGGCTGCGGGCGATTGGACCCGCTCATCTCCATACAGCGCACGCTGCCGGTGGGCCACGAGGCGTACTGGTACCTCACGCCGCACGCGTACCTGGCCTACTGGGGGCTTCTGGGCGCGCTGGGGCACCAGGTGGACAACCAGTCGTATCCGGTGGATTACATCACCGTGGACTACACGACCACCGACTGGCGCGGGTGGATGTTCGCCGATGCCGACGGCAACCCACGCACGGAGGTGATGAACTACTTCCGCTGGGCGCAACCCTACTTCGGCAAGACGGCCGCCAATGCCCCCAGCGTCTGGGTGGCCATGCGCGATTCGGGGTACACGTGGTACCCGCAGAAGGGCAACTACTCGTACTACCTGTATCAGGATGACACGATCGCGGGCGGGCAGACGAAACTCGTTACCTACCGCCGTGGCATAGACCCCGATGACACGAGCCAGGCGGCGTTGGTGAACTCGCTCGTGCCCAAGGGATACTCCAGTTACAACACCAGCATCCAGACCAACGTTAACCTGGGCGGGGCCTGGGGCGGCAAGGAGTCCTGGATTACCCGCCGCACCGACCAGGCCAGCGGCAACCGCTACATGTGGTTCAAGATTGACGACGGGTTCCTGTTTGGCGGCTCCAACACCGTAACCATCAAGGTAACGTACTTTGACTACGGCACCGACACCTGGAAGATTGACTACGATGCGGTGGGAGGCGTCCAGCGCAGCACCGCCAACGTGCTCAAGACCAACTCGCGCACGTGGAAGACCCAGACCTTCGTCATCAGCGACGCGCGCATGGCCAACGGCCTGCTGGGCGCCAGCGACTTCCGCCTGGATTGCAACGGCGACGGCGACGAGTACATCCACTTCGTGGACGTGAGCAAAGGCGGCGGGGGCAGCGTGAACTTCAACATCTCCCTGCGCACCGGCTGGAACTTCGTGTCCGTGCCCCTCACGCTTGCCAGCACGAACGTGGAGGCGGTTCTGGCTCCCATCAGCGGCGCGTATGGCAAGGTGTATGCCTACGACGCCTTTGACACTGCCGACCCGTGGAAGGTGTACGACGTGAGCCTGCCGCCGTTCCTCAACGACCTCTCGCAGATCAACAACACCAAGGGGTTGTGGCTGTGGGCCACGCAGAACGCCACGTGGACGGTCAACGGCTCGTGGCCATCGTCCACCGCCATCCCGCTCAAAGCCGGCTGGAACCTCATCGGCTACCCGGGCCAGACGACCAAGTCGGTGGCCGATGCGCTGGCAACCATTGCGGGGAAATACACAAAGGTGTATACTTACGACGCCTTTGACGACGCGGACCCGTGGAAGGTGTACGATACGTCGCTGCCGCCGTTCCTCAACGACCTGTCGCAGATTCAAGCGGGACGGGCCTACTGGGTGTACGTAACGCAGGACTGCACATTGACGGTTACGAACTAAGGAGAGTCGTATGAAGCGATTGATGAGACCGCTCCTGGTTGGAGTGTTCATCGCGGCCCTGCTCGTGGGGTATCTGCTCCCTGCCACGCCGGTGAGCGCCGTGCCGCCGCTGCCGTGCAAGTTCTACGGCACGGTCAAGCAGGGCGGGGCCAACGTGCCCGCGGGTACGCCGGTTACTGCGTGGATCGCGGGCGTCCAGTACGGCACAATAGCCTACGCGTTCAGTTATGGTGGCGAGACGTGGTACAACATTGACGTGCCCGGCGATGACCCGGATACGTCGGTCAAGGATGGCGGCGTTCCGGGCGACATCGTGTCGTTCAAAGTGGGGGATGTGTGGGCCGATCAGACGGGCGTATGGCAGACCGGCGGGAATATCAGTTTGAACCTGACCATCGCGGCGCCGACGCCGACGCCCACGGTTACCGGCACGCCCCCCACGGCCACGCCGACGAACACGCCCACCAACACGCCCACGGCCACCAACACGCGCACGGCGACGCCCACCGCAAGCAACACGCCCACGCGCACGGCCACGCCTTTCGGCACGCCCACACCCACGCCGCTGCCCGTCAAGGTGCGCTTGCAGCGTTCGGCTTCGGGCTTCCCGCAGGTGTGGGATTCGTACATCCGGCAGGATCAGCCCGACGCCAACTTCGGCCTGGATCCGAACCGCCACTTCAAGATCAAGCCCGGCCTGCCCGCCATGAAGGGCCTCATCAAGTTTGACCTGTCGGGCCTGCCCTCGGGCATCACGGTAGTGAAGGCGCGGCTGGGGCTGTTCTACCTCACCCGTTACGGCGTGCCGGGGAACTTCACCCTGTCGGCCTATCGCCTGAATCGCGCCTGGATTGAGGATCAGGTTACTTGGAACCGCGCCACCTCTGCGGGCGATGGGTTCTGGGAGATTCCAGGCGCGGCGGGCGTGCCCGGCGACGTGGAAGGTGCGCCTTCCGGCTCCGTCATCATTGGCGACACAGACAACACACGCTATGAGATGGACATCACCGCGCTGGTGCAGGGTTGGGTGAGCGGGATACCCAACCACGGTGTGCTCCTCGTCGGGAGCGGCCCCACCGCCGACGTGCGCATCTACACGTCGGAGGAGCCGAATACCAACTACCGGCCCTACCTGGACATCTGGTACGTGTACGGCGCGCCTACGTCTACGCCTACCGCCACGCCGCCCGGCCTGTCGCCCACTCCCGGGACACCAGGCGTCTCCCCCACCGCCACCGTGCCGCCGTCCACCATCGTGCTGCAAGAGGGTGTGGACGGCTACGCGGGCACGCGCGACGTGTACATGCGCGGGGACGATCCCAACACCAACTACAACACCGAGTTCCAGCGGTCCGAATTGAAACTCAAGACCGGCAACCCGCCCATGCGCGCGCTGCTGTCCTTTGACCTCACCGGCCGCCTGCCTCAGTGCGTGATCATCACGTCGGCGGTTCTGGAGTTGACAACGAACTTCTATGCCAGCGATCCGACACGATCCATGACCGTGTCTCTGTACCGGCTGCGGCGGCCCTGGGTGGAAGACGAGGCCACGTGGAACCAGGCGGCCCTGGGCGACCCGTGGGGCGCGCCTGGGGCGGATTCCTCGGGCGACCGCGACTTCACGGCGGTGGCCTCGGCGGTGGTGTCCAACACCAATGCGAAATACTCCTTTGACATCACTCACCTTGTCCAGGATTGGGCGAATGACCCTGGGCAGAACTATGGCGTGCTCATCGTTGGCACCGGCCTGACGGTGGAGCGCCGCTTCTGGTCCTCGGAGTACACGCAGTCAACCAGCCCGCGGCCGCTGCTGCGCATCAACTGGCAGCCGTGCCCGCCGACGCCCACGCCTACATCCACGCCGACGCCGACGTTCACGCCGACCTATACGCCTACGCCAACGCTCACGCCGACGAACACGCCGACGCCCACGCTCACCCATACGCCGACGAATACGCCCACGCCGACGATTACCCCGACACCGACCAACACGCCCACGGCCACGCCGAGCACGGGGCGCATCTATGGCATCGTGTGGGATGACGTTACGCCCGATGGCGTGCAGACGGCCGGGGAGCCGCCCCTGACCAACATCATGGTGCGCCTGCTGGACCTGGCCGATAACCCGTTGCGCGTTGCGTACAGCAACAGCCTTGGGCAGTACGACTTCCCCGACCTGACGCCTGGGTGGTACCGGGTCCGGGTGGTCATTCCGGCGGGGTACTTCACGACGACCGAACCGGCCTGGGACGTGCAGATTCTGGCCGGCTGGACTGTGCCCATCTCGTTCGGCCTCGCGCCCATGGCGACAAGGACGCCGACGCCTACGCCGCGCGCGCCCAAGCGACTGGTGCTACCTATCGTCATGAAGAACATCCGAAAGTAGCGGGCACGCCGCTTGCACCCGCTAGGTAGGGGCAGGTCTCAACCCTGCCCCTACAGGGTTGTTCTGGGGCAATTCATCGGGCCATTCGTGAATTGCCCACCCCCAGGGGCAATTCGTGAAGGGGCAATTCGTGAATTGCCCCTACGGGTGCCCTCAATCCTGCCGGGTGGGCGATTCGCCCGCGCGGTTGACAATCTGGGCCAGATGGGCCAAACTGTGCCGACGACTGCAACCTTGAGTCTGAAGGAAAGGCGCACATGCTGAAATCCTGGCTTGCGAAGGGCGGGGTGCTCGCATCCATCGCCCTGATTCTCATACTTGCGGCGGTTTTTGCGAAGCCCGCGGGGGCCGTGCCACCTCCGCCGTCCACGTTCTACGGCACGGTGAAGGTGGACGGTGCCAACGTTCCCGACGGCACGCTCATCACCGCTTGGATTGACGGCGTGCAGTACGGCCAGGGCACCACATTCACCAACGCGGGCGAATCGTGGTACGGCTTGCTGGACGTGCGCGGCGATGACCCCATTGAGCCGGGCAAGGACGGCGGCCAGGAAGGCGACATCGTCGTGTTCCGCATCGGCGACTTGACGGCGGCGCAGACCGGCGTGTGGCACTCTGGCGTTACCGCGCAGATCAACCTGACCGCCACCAGCGCACCCACGCCCACCCCCACCGCCACGCCCACGCCGACCAACACGCCGACGCCGACGAACACACCCACGCCGACCAACACGCCGACGCCAACCGTTACGCCCACGCCGTCCACGGGCGAGATTCAGGGCCTGGTGTGGCACGACCTGAACCGCAACCTCACGCCCGAACCCGGCGAGCCCCCGCTGGCGGGCGCGACCATCACGCTGAAGAACGCCAGCCAGCAAGTCCTGGCGACTCGGGTTACCACCGAGACCGGCACGTTCCGGTTCCCCGACCTCGCGCCGGCCGTGTACTACGTGGTGGAGACCGACCCGCCGGGCTACCGCTCGGTGTCCACCAACAACAAGGCCGTGATCGTAACGGCGGGCAGCATCGTAACCGTCCTGTTCGCCGACGAGTCCATCAACACGCCCACGCCGTCGCCGTCGCCCACGCCCACGGCCACGCGCACGCCGACGATTACCCGCACGCCCACCATCACGCCGACGCCGACCAACACGGGCACGGCCACGAAGACCCCGACGCCGACGGCCACGCGGGTTCTGGACATCAGCAACGCGGTGTCGGTTGCCTGCAATTCCTACGTGGTCGGCGACACGCGCGGCAGGCCCAGCAATGTGTCGGCCTATTCGTGCAACCTGGCCTGGGCCGAGACCGGGCCCGAACAGGTGTACGTCCTCACGCTGACGGCGAAGACCACCCTCACGTCGTGGCTTTCGGCGCTGGAACCCGGTGCCGACCTGGACATCTTCATCCTGTCCGCGCCGTACCCGAACGCATGCGTCGCCTACGGCAACTGGCTGGCCAGTTACTCTGCCGATCCGGGGACTTACTACATCGTCGTGGACGGCTACCTGGGGTCGGTCAGTTCGTACCGGCTGGACGTTACCTGCGAGGGGACGCGGCACAAGGTTCGCATTCCGGTGCTGTTCAAGGGCATGTGATGCCCCGTTGGCGCATGAACAAACTGTCATTGCGCCGCTGGCTTTCTTTCATCCTCTGTTCATCTCGCATCGGTATAATGGAATGGGGAAATGCCCCTGGTTGCGCCTGCGCGGCGGGCGAATTGACACCGCCCTTGCGGGTGTGATACAATCCCGCCCGCGCCGAGCAAGGGCGCAGCCCGCGGTGCCGTTCCGGCGCCCACATGGAGGTTGCTGGTGAGACGGTTTGTGCGAGGGATCGCGATAGCCGCCGGAGTTGTGATACTCACCCTGTTGTGCACGTCGGTGGCGCTGGCCCAGGATTGGCCCTGGGCGCAGATCAATACCGACGGCTTCGGCGTCGTCCAGAACACGGAGGTGGCGTCGCTGGCCACGTACGGCGGCGCGCTGTACGCGGGCGCGGCCAACGCCACTGCGGGTGCCGAGATATGGCGCTACGCGGGCGGCATCTGGTCGTCGGTGTCCACCGGCGGCTGGGGCGCGGGGCCTGCACTTGCCGTCCCCTGGGCCATGGCCTCGTACTCAGGCAGCCTGTACGTGGGCACGAACCAGGCCCAGGTCTGGGCCTACAACGGCGTTACGTGGGGCCTGTCGGGCACTTTGGGCGCGGCAAATGCGAACGTTACCGCGCTGGCCGCTTACGGTGGCAACCTGTACGCGGGCACGTGGGATGCCACCAACGGGGCGGCGCTCTGGCGCTTCAACGGCATCGCCTGGGCGCCGGTCATGACGGGCGGGTTCGTGGGCCAGGGCAGCCCCGTAACGACGACCATCCTCTCCGCGCTCCACGTCCACAACGGCCTGCTGTACATTGGCACCGGCGATGGGCCGGGCGCGGCGCAACTGTGGACCTACGACGGCACGACGTTCGCGCGGGTGGACGGCGGGGCCTTCGCAGGGCGCGCTCGCGTCCACGACCTGTGCTCCTACTCCGGCAGCCTGGTCATCGCCGTGGACCACCAGATTTGGCTCCTGGACACCATGGGCCTGCGCCTGCTCCGCCAGATGGACGGCGCTCTGGCCGTGTCGGAAGTGGAACCGCTGGGCGGGTTGCTCCTCGCGGCGGTGAACCACGCCTCGCAGGGGCCGGTGATCTGGGCCTACGACGGCGGGCAGTGGCGGCAGGTCAGCAGTCCAGGCTTCGGCGACGCCGACAACCTGGCTGCCGATTCCATGCTGTCCGACAGCGGCGCGATCTACGTGGGCACGCTGAACCCGCCGGACGGCGGCGAGGTCTGGAGCCAGGCGCTGGTGCTGGACGTCGCCAAGACCGACTGGCATGACCCGCTGTGCATCGGCTGGCGGCAGCGGTACACGATTCAAATCCAGAACACGCAGAACTACACCCTGACGGGCGTTGTGGTAACGGACACGCTCCCCGTGAGCACGCTGTTCCTGCCGGGCGACTCCACGCCGGGGGCGGTGCAGGTCGCGCCGGGCGTTGTGCAGTGGAGCCTGGGCACGCTGGCGGCGCTGGAGACGCGCACGCTCCACCTGGAGGTGCACACGTACAGCACCATTCGGCCGAATACGATCCTCACCAATACCGTGTGGGCCACGGCGCAGGAAGGCGTGAGCGACTGGGGCGTGGCCGAGACGCTGATGATCCTGTGCGCCACGCCGACGGCGACGCCAACGGCCACCGCGACGGCCACATCCACGCCGACGCGCACGCCAACACCCACGCCGACCCTCACCGGCACGCCGACGCCCACCGGCACGCCCACGTTCACGCCCACCGCCACGCCGACGGCGACGCCGACGGAGACGGCTACGCCCACGGCAACGCCTACCCTCACGCCCACGGAGACGCCGACGCCCACGCCCACCCGCTACGCGGCCAGCGTCTCAGGCGTGGTCTGGTACGATGCCAACCTGGATGGCGTGATTGACCTGGGCGAGTTGCCGCTCCCCGGCGCGTATGTCCGCATCAAGGACACGCTCGGCAACATCCTGCACGAGTTCGGCCCGACCGGACCCGACGGGCGGTACCTCTTCCCCGAGGTCTTGCCAGGCGAGTACATCGTGCAGCGAACGAACCCCCCGGGGTATTTCTCCACGACGCCCGACGAGGTGCGCATCAGCCTTACGCCGCGCAGCGTGGCCTTCGTGGACTTCGGTGCGGCCCGACTGTGGCGACTGTACGTTCCGTTCACCTATATCGTCAGGACTCAGAGACTGGCCGAATGGCCGTAAGCGTGCGGGCTGTGACTGACCTGTGAGCACAGCGCGTGGCGAACGAGCCTTCGCATCCGAACGTCGGCGTCCTCTTCACCGATGAGGTTCGGAAAACCACCCTTCGGGAGATCAGGTTAGTGGAACGACAAGTGAAGGTAGGGGTTCTGGGCGCCGGATACTGGGGGCCCAAACTCATCCGCAACTTCCAGGAGATACCCAGCGCAGACATGGCCATGGTGTGCGACCTGCGCCAAGACCGCCTGGACCACATCCGCGAACTGTATCCGGCGGTGCGCGTAACCACGGACTACAAGGAACTCCTCGGCTCGGACGTGGAGGCGGTGGCCATCGCTACACCCATCCGCACGCACCACCGCCTGGCGAGGGAGGCGCTCCTGGCCGGCAAGCACGTGCTGGTGGAGAAGCCGCTCACCGCCAACAGTGAGGAGGCCGAGGACCTGGTGAACTTGGCCGAGCAGCGGGGCCTGACCCTCATGGTGGGCCATACGTTTGAGTACAATCCGGCGGTGGAGTACCTGCGCAACCTTATCACCAGCGGCGAACTGGGGCGCATCTACTACATCAACGCTACGCGGGTGAATCTGGGCATCTTTCAGCCGGACATCAACGTGGTGTGGGACCTGGCCCCCCACGATGTGTCCATCCTGACGTTCGTCCTGGGGATGCTGCCGGTGAACGTCAGCGCGCGCGGCGCGGCCTACGTGCGCCCCAAAATTCACGACGTGGCGTACCTGACCCTGCACTTCCCCAACGAAGTCATGGCCGATATCCGCGTCTCGTGGCTGGACCCGTGCAAGATTCGGCGCATCACCGTCGTGGGCAGCAAGAAGATGGTAGTGTACGACGACGTGGAGCCGACCGAGAAGATCAAGATTTACGACAAGGGTGTGGACGTTCCGCCCTACAGCGACACGCTGGAGGAGTTCCACCTGTCCTACCGGTACGGCGACATCACCACGCCCGCCATCCCCAACGTGGAGCCGCTGCGCGTGGAGTGTGAACACTTCCTGCACTGCATCCGCACCGGCGAGCGCCCCCGAAGCGATGGCCGCGATGGGCTTGAGGTTGTGCGCATCCTGGAGGCGGCCACGCGCTCGCTGCTCAACGGCGGCATGAGGGAGCGTGTGCGGCTGTGAAGGTGCTCTCAGGCCGAGTGCAACTAGGCCCGCCGCTGGAGATTGACGAGGGCGTACTCCTCGGGTACCCGACGGGGCGCGACATCCCAGACCGATGGCTCGTCATCGGGCCAGGGGCGCGGCTACGGTCGGGCACGGTGCTGTACGAAGGCTCCGTCATCGGCGCCGACTTCCAGACGGGCCACAACGTGATCGTGCGCGAGGAGAACCGCATCGGCGACCACGTGGCCATCTGGAGCAACTCGGTGGTGGACTATGGCTGCGTCATCGGCCACCGCGTGAAAATCCACACGGGGGTGTACGTGGCCCAGTTCACGGTGATAGAGGACGATGTGTTCCTCGCGCCCGGCGTCATCATCACCAACGACATCCATCCGGGCTGTACGGAGTCCAAGCGGTGCATGAGAGGGCCGACCATACGGCGCGGGGCGCAGATCGGGGGCAACGTAACGCTCCTGCCCTATGTGGAAATCGGCGAGCGGGCGCTCATCGGTGCGGGGAGCGTGGTTACGAAGGACATCCCCGCCCGCACCGTAGCCTACGGCAACCCGGCCCGCGTGGTCTGCACCATAGATGACTTGACCTGTGAGACGGGGCTGACGGACAAGCCCTACCGGTAGGGGAAATCCATGGGCATTCGCGGAAGCCTGGGAGACGCCCCAGGCTTTGTTTTTGAGGAGGGTTCTCCCCTCGCCCTCGCGCTTGTCAAGCGCGCGGACTGGCACGAGACTTGCATGCCGACAGATGCCTGCAAGCGCCCTCGGGGCCTGCGAACTCCGGGGGCCTAACGTAAAGGGGAGGATCCATCATGGCACGCCGAAAGGACGACGGCTGGATTGACCTCAAAGCCGACAAGCGAAACACCTGGCTGCGAATCCTGCTCATCGCCGCCATCGTGCTTCTCCTCGGCGCGGCCCTGTTCCTCGTCCTGAAGGGGGCATTGGCTCCCAGGGAGGGGCAGGAGCCGGTGGCCGAGAAGACACCGGTCGTTCCCCACGAGGCACGACAGGAATCGCGCCTGACCCTGACCCTCTCGCCCAACGAGTCCATGCGCATCGGGGCGTCAACCCTGCACATGGAGGCCGTCCTCACCGATTTGAGCGGGACACCGCTCGGCGGGCGCAAGATCGCCTTCACCTACAACGACGAGTGGAACTACGCCTACTACGCCCGCACCGATGCCCAGGGGCGAGCGACCTACGACATGCCCATCGTCAACGACCTGCTGCGCAGCGGGTTCTGCGGCGCGGGCGGCTTCCGGAACACCGCCACCGGTTACCAGGCTGTGGCCTACTTCCAGGGCGACGCCGAGTACACGGGCAGCCGCGCCACGGGCATGTTCATGGTGGGCAGCGGGGGCGACGCCATCCCCACGCGCCTGGAGGTCGTCTCCGTGCCCAGCCAGGTGTCGCGGGGCGATTCGGTTACCGTGCGCGTCCGCCTGCTGGACACCCAGGGCAAGCCGCTGCCCGCGGGTCGCACCATCTACTTCTCCGGCTTCTACGACCAGCAGAGCGCGTCCACCGACGCCGACGGCTACGCCCAGGCGACGCTGAAGGCTTCGGGCGCGGAGCACGGGAACAACACCATCACCGCCGTGTTCACGGGCGATATTGCCCAGTTCGCAGGGGCCAAGTACGACGGCTCGGCGGCCAACCGCGTGGTGTGGGTGGCCTCGCCGCCCCGCAACGTCCCCAAGCCGCCGCCCATCGTGTACTGGATGTACGACTGGCGCAACGTGAACCCGAACGACATGCCCGAGTACGGGCCGTTCGGCTCCATGCACATCGTAACGTGGGACAGCATTGATGGCGATTTCAGCAGCCTGCGCGCGTACCTGGACAAGGCGTCGCAGATGAAGATCACGCTCCCCGACGGACAGCAGATTTCCAAACCGGTCATCCTGCACGTGTACTTCTATGGCGCGCAACTGGACGGCACGGTGATTGACTTCACGCCCGAGCGGGTGAAGAAACTCGTCGGCGGCAGTTACATCCTGCAAGCCCCAGGGTGCGAGAAGCCCCAGGTCGCCCCCAAGTACGACGACCCCAAGTGGCAGGAAGAGTACCGAAAACTCATCTACGACCTGGGGCGCGAGTTCGGGAACGACCCGCGCCTGGCGGGCGTTGTCATCGGCATCGGGTTTGACGGCGAGGCCGTCCCCACCAAGAACATGTGGGGGTGCAACTTTGAGGGCGAACTCTCCAAGCACGTTACGCAGGACGAATTTGAAAGACTCCTGCTGGATGCCGAAAAGTGGCACCGCGAGGCGTTCCCCAACAAGCCCATCTACCTGGCAGGCTTGCCTTACAACGTGGACTTCGGCGCGACGCTCAACCCGCCCGTGGGCCTCAAGACCAACATCTGGCAGCCCAACTCGGGCGCGCTGACGTACAAGAGCAACGCCGAGCGCACGGGCGAGTCGGTCATCTGGCTGCGCAGGCCGCTGTTGCCCCGCGCGGGCGAGACGGCGGGCGGGATGCACATCATGCCCGGCCCCGCGGGCGCGTACTGGATGTTCCTCGCTGCCATGTCGCACAAGTTGGACTTCATGGACATCCACTCGGACGTGCTGGGGGTGTTCGCCGCCGTGCCGGGGTTCTCCAACTTCGTGAACACGCACCTGGGGAAGAACGTGGAGACCACGCCCAGCGTCTGGATCGCCCTGCGCGAGGCTCAGGATACCACGCGCAAGGAAGCCACCGGCTGCTGGACTTCGGGCCTGTACGGCGACTACATGTTCTACCTGTACCGGCTGGAGACCGCGCCCCAGAGCCGCACCGTCGCCGTCAAGAACGTAGATTTACCGGCGCCCGCCCGCAGCCAGTACTTCACCAACCCGCGCACCGAGGACATGCTGCGCCAGACCTCGCCATCGTACACGGCCCGGCGCACCGACGCCGCCAGCGGCAACAACTACATGACGTTTGACATTGACAACGGCTGGCCCTTCGCCAACCTGCCCCCGCAGGGCGGCCTCTCGTACAAGATCAGCCTCGTGTATCTGGACAAGGGCACCGACAAACTGACGCTACAGTACCCCGACGGGCAAGGCCAAGTCAAGTCGCTGGAGATCCAGAAGCGCGGCACCAACATGTGGGTGCAGAAGGACTGGATCGTTACCGACGCCTACTTCAACGACCAACTGGATGGCATGGCCGACCTGCGCATCTGGAACAACGGCGACGGCGATGAGACCATCCACTTCCTGGACGTGGCGGGGTCGTGGAACGGCTTCGCGCCGACGCCCACGCCCTGGCCCACCCGCACACCCACGGCGCAGCCCACCGCCACGCCGCCGGGCGCGCCGCAGCCCCCGCCGCCCACGCCGACGCTGGCGCCCAACCAGGCCGTTAAAGTTTTGCAGGAAGGCATGAATGGATACGTCGGAACTGAGGATACCCTCATTGACGCCTGGGATGAGAACAAGGCCAACGGCACGGCCAGCCGCATCGCCGTGCGCCAGGGCGACGTGCGGGCCTCGCTCATCACCTTCCACGCCATAGACCTGCCGCCCGGGGCGAGGCTGGAGTCCGCTTCGCTGGAACTGTTCGTGGAGAACCGCAGCAATCCCAACCCCATGACCGTAACGCTGTACAAGGTCAACAAGGAGTGGAGCGAGGACGCAGCCACGTGGCTTCGCGCGACGAACCAGTTGGCGTGGGCAGCACCGGGCGCCAACGGCATCCCCGACGACCGCACCGGCACGCCGCTGGATTCCCGCACGCTGACCGACGCCAGCACCTGGTACACGTTCAACGTTACCCAGGTGGTGCAGGAGTGGCTGCAAGACCCGTCCACGAACCGGGGATTCGTCCTCAAGGGAGCGGGCAGCGTGTCGGTTGAGTATCAGTTCGCGTCGGCCGACCACGCCACGGTCGCCGCTCGCCCGCGCCTGGTGTTGAAGTACACCCTGCCCACGCCGACGCCCACCCCCACCGCCACGGCGACGCCGACGGCCACGCCCACGGTCACGCCGTCCCCGACGCGCACGCCCACGGCGACGGTCACGCCTGCGCCCACCAGCACGCCGACGGCCACGCCGACCCTTACGCCCACGCCGACGCGGACGCCCACGGCGACGCCGACGCTCACGCCCACCGAGACCCCGACGGCCACGGCGACGCATACACCCACCGAGACCCCGACGGCGACGCTCACGCCTACCGCCACGCCGCTGCCGACGGATACGCCGACCCGCACGCCAACGGAGACGCCAACGGCCACGGCGACGCCGACCGATACGCCTACTCCGACCGCCACCCCGACGGCGACGCCGACCGAGACGCCGACGGATACGCCGACCCGCACGCCGACGGCCACGCCGACGCCCGAGCCGACCGACACGCCCGCGCCTGGGCCGACTTCCACGCCCACGCGCACGCCCACGGCGACCGCTGTGCTGCCGACGCCCACGCCGACGCCGACTCATACGCCGGAGAAGACGCAGACGCCCGTGGCGCGCCCGACGGCGGAGCCAACCGCGACGCCCACGCCGCTGCCTACCGCCACACCGACGAAACTGCCGCCGTGGTGGCCCACCTATACGCCCACGCCCACGGCCAGCGCGACCGGCACGCCCACGCCGACGCCGACCCATACGCCCACGCGCACGCCGACGGCGACGGCCACCGCCACGCCCACGCCGCTGCCGTGGTACACGCCGCCCTGGGTGCCCACGCCGACGCATACGCCGACGGCCACGCCCACAGTGCCGCCCACGGCCACGCCGACGCCGACGCATACGCCCACGGCGACCCACACGCCGACGCGGACGCCCACGGGCCTGCCTTCGGCCACGCCGACGCCGACGGCCACCTTCACACCTGCGCCGACGAACACGCTGCCCGCGCCATCGCCATCGCCGACGCCGCAATGGAGTGCGACGCCTGGGCCGTCCGCGACGCCCACGCGCACCCCGACGGCGACGCCGTTGCCCACGCTGCCTGCGGGCACCGCGACGCCATCGGCCACCCCGTGGCCCACGATGCCGGTCTGGACGCCGACGCCCGCGCCCACGATTTCGCCGTGGCCATCGGCGACGCCGCTGCCCAGCCCGACGGCTTGGCCCACGTCGCCCGCGCCCAGCCCCAGCCCGACGCCGTGGCCCACATCGGCCCCGCTGCCCACCGCCACGCCGCTGCCGACGGCCACGCCCATGCCCTTCGGCCACTACACGGTGCAGCCCGGCGACACGCTGTACTCCATCGCGCTGCGCTATGGCACGACGGTGGATGTGCTGGTGGCGCTCAACGGCCTGGCAGACCCCTCGTTCCTCTACGTGGGGCAAGTCCTGCTGGTGCCGGCGGGTCAGCCGCAGCCGCCCGCGGATACGCAGGTGTACATCGTCCAGCGGGGCGACACGCTGTTCTCCATCGCGTGGCGTTATGGCACGACGGTGGCCGAACTGGCGCGCATCAACAACATCGCCAACCCCTGGTTCATCTACGTGGGCCAGAGCCTGCTCATCCCCGCGAGGGGTGAGCCGTCCGCCCGCGTGTACATCGTCCAGCCGGGCGACACGCTCACGTCCATCGCCCTGCGGCACGGCACGACGGTGCAGACGCTCATGCTCCTGAACCACATCACCAACCCGTGGTGGATATACCCTGGCCAGCGACTCCTGCTGCCCGAATCGCAGCCGCGGCCTGGGCGCGTCTACACGGTGCTCCCCGGCGACACGCTCTACTCCATCGCCTGGCGCCACGGGACTACGGTGGAGGCCCTGGCGGCTGCCAATGGCATTACCGCCCCATGGGTGATCTACGTCGGACAATTGCTGGTCCTCCCCTAGGTCAGGCGCGTTGAGGGGAAGGGGCTACGGCTCCGAGGCAACGCGCAAAAGGAGGGGTTGCTGAGCAGGCAGCAACCCCTCCGCCCTTTTTCCGTGGCGCCGGACGCTACGCCGGCTATCGGCCCGACGGCCCGCGCAACTGGGCTCCCAGCACGGCCGCCAGGCGCTGCACGATCTTGTTGTGCACCTTGGCGGCTTCGGCGTCGGTCAGCGTCTTCTCGTCCGACTGGTACGTGAGCGAGTAGGCCAGGCTCCGCTTGCCCGCCGGTATGGATGGCCCCTGGTACACGTCAAACAGCACGACGTTGCGCAGGAGCCTGCCGCCGGTCTCCCGGATGACCCGCTCCACCTCCGCGGCGGGGATGGTCTCATCCACGACGATGGCCATATCCTGCACCACCGCCGGATACCGCGACACGGGCTGGAACTTCACGGCGGCGGACACGTGGCCCAGCACCGCGTCCAGGTCCATCTCCAGCAGGCACACGCGCTGCTCGGGCAGTTCCCACGCCACGCGCACGGTCGGGTTCAGTTCGCCGAAGATGCCCACGCGCTTGTCGCCAACGAGCAGGTGGGCGCAGCGGCCCGGGTGGAACGTGGGGTGCGCCGCCGCCTCCACGTGCCAGTCGCCGATGCCCAGCGCGGCCATGAGCGCCTCCACCACGCCCTTGAGGTCAAAGAAGTCCTGATGCTCCGGCTCGGGCGTGAGCCAGGAGCGCTCGGTGCGGGGGCCGGTCATCACGATGCCCAGGTGCGTTACCTCGTTGGGCAGGCCCTTGTCGTCCACCGGCAGGTACACCCGCGCCACCTCAAACAGGTTCACCCGCTCGGTGAAGCGCAGGTTGGCCGCCGTTACCGCCAGCAGGCTGGCCAGCAACGTCGTGCGCATGGTGGTACGTTCGGGCGTCATGGGGTTCGCCAGGCGGATGCATGCGTCGGCGGCCAGGATACACGGGAGCATGTCCCGCAGGTGGGGGCCAGGCTCCACGGCGCGCACCGACAAGTCCGCACGGGACGCGGGCGGCAGCAGGCGGTCCTGATCCTCGGCCCCGACGAATGAGTAGGTGAGCGCCTCGTACAGCCCGCACCCCACGAGCGCACTCCGCACGCGCCGCGCCAGTTCCAGTGGCGGGTTGTTGCGCTGCGGCGGGAGTTCGTCGCGCAGGCGGGTGGTCGGGATGCGGTCGTAGCCCACCATGCGGGCGATTTCCTCCAGCAGGTCGGCCTCAATCTCCACGTCCAGGCGGTGGAGCGGCACCTTCACGTCCAGCCCGTCGGGGGCGGGCGCGCATTCAAACTCCAGGCGCTCCAGCGTGGCCTTGACCTCATCCGCCGTCATGTCTATCCCGAGGACGCGGCCCACCTGTTCGGGGCGCAGGCGGACGGTCTTCTGCTCTTGCGGAACGGGGCAATTATCGGCCACGCCCTGGGCCACCACGCCGCCCGCCAGGGTGCGCATGAGTTCGGCGGCGCGGGTGGCCGCCGGCACCGTCCGGGACGCGGGAATGCCCCGGCTGAAGCGGATGGACGCCTCGCTCACGAGTTTCAGCGCCTGGGACGTGCGCCGGTTGTTGATGGCGTGGAAGTTGGCCGACTCAATCAGGACGTTGCGGGTCTGCTCGGTAACCTCGCTCTCCAGGCCGCCCATGACGCCGGCGATGGCCACAGGCCCGCCGCCGTCGGTGATGAGCAGCATCTCGGGCGTCAGGTCGCGGTCCACGCCGTCCAGGGTGGTCATGCGCTCGCCCGGCTTGGCCCTGCGGACGATGATAGCGGGCGGGCCGCCGGCGCGTCTGGGCCGCAGCAGGTCGTAGTCAAAGGCGTGGAGTGGCTGGCCCCATTCCAGCATGATGTAGTTGGTAACGTCCACGATGTTGTTGATGGGGCGCATCCCCGCCAGGGTCAGGCGGCGCTGCATCCACTTGGGCGACGGCCCGATTTTGACATCACGCACCAGCATGGCCGAGTAGCGGTTGCACAGGTCGGGGTCCTCAATCAGAATCTCAATCTGCCCGTCAATGGGCGCGCCCTCGGCCACGGCCACCGGATCGGGAACCCGCGCCCGCTGGCCGGTGAGCGCCGCGACCTCCCGCGCCACGCCGATGATGGACAGGCACCGCGCCAGGTTGGGCGTCAGGTCAATGTCCAGCACCACGTCGCCCAGGTAGTCGGCCAGGGGGACGCCCACGGGCGCGTCGTCCTCCAGCAGGATGATGCCCTCGTGGTCGTCGGAGATGCCCAGTTCCTTCTCCGAGCAGACCATGCCCTCGCTGGGGATGCCGCGAATCTTGGACGGCTTGAGGGTCATGTAGCGCTTTTCCTCGGAGTAGCCGTCTATGAGGCGCGCGCCGACGGTGGCGAAGGCGACCTTGTGCCCCTTCTCGCCCACGCGGATGTTGGGCGCGCCGGTTACCACCGTCATGGGTGCGCCCCGCCCGTAGTTGACGACGGCCAGCACGAGGCGGTCGGCGTTGGGGTGGGGCTTGACTTCCAGAATCTCGCCCACGAAGATCTTGTCGCGGTCCCACTCGGCCCCGATGCGCTCAATGGCCGCCACTTCCAGGCCCGCCAGGGTGAGGCGCTCGGCCAGTTCCTCCACCGGCAGGGTGATGTCCACGTATTCCTTGAGCCAACTCAACGGCACTCTCATCGTATCCTCTCCTCTGTTCTCCCCGTCATTCTGCGCTCCCGCTGGTACTTTACCACAGGGATTCTTGATGGTTTGTCATTGCGAGGGGGCAGCGCCCGCAGCAATCCCGGTAAACTGTCATTCTGAGGCGCGGAGCGCCGAAGAATCTCGTCAACCGAGATGCTTCGCTTCGCTCAGCATGACAGGTAGGGCGTGAGATTGCTTCGCTTCGCTCGCAATGACAACCGGCAATTTTCTCTGGATTCTTGGGCACTTTGCGCCTCAGAATGACCGTCTGGCCTAGAACTGCGCCAGGAAGCGCAGGTCGTCGCTGTAGAAGTAGCGGATGTCGTCAATCCCGTAGCGGAGCATGGCGATGCGGTCGGGCCCCATGCCGAAGGCGAAGCCGGTGAACTGCTCCGGGTCGTAGCCGCCGTTGCGGAGCACCTGCGGGTGCACCATGCCCGCGCCGGCGATCTCCACCCAGCCGGTGTGCTTGCAGACGCGGCACCCCGCGCCATCGCACAGCGCGCAACTGACGTCCACCTCCATGCTCGGCTCGGTGAACGGGAAGTAACTGCACCGGAAACGAACCTGTCGGTGCTCCCCGTACAGGCGGCGGGCGAAATCGGTGAGCACGCCCTTCAGGTCGGCCATGGTGATGCGCGGCCCCACCGCCAGGCCCTCCACCTGGTGGAACATGGACTCGGAGCGCGCCGTAACGGCCTCGTAGCGGTACACGCGCCCGGGCAGGATGACGCGAATCGGCTCGGGGCAGAACTGGCGCATGGCGCGAATCTGGCCGGGCGACGTGTGGGTGCGCAGCAGGATGCCGTCGCGCGTGGTGTAGAACGTGCTCCACATGTCGCGGGCCGGGTGGTCCGGCGGCAGGTTCAGCAACTGGAAGTTGAGTTCGTCCGTCTCCACCTCGGGCGCGTCGTACACCTGGAACCCCATCTCGGCGAAGATGCTGTAGATTTCATACAGGATTTGGGTGATGGGGTGCAAGCGGCCCAGGGTGGCGGGCCTGCCGGGGAGGGTAACGTCCACCCGCTCGGCCTGGGCGGCGCGCTCCTGCTCCAGCGCCAGCACGCGCTGCCGCGCCTCTTCCAGCGCTGCCTCCAACGCCAGGCGCAGTTCGTGGGCGGCTTTACCCACCACGGGCCGGTCTTCCGGCGGCAGTTGGCCGATGCTCTTGAGCGCCGCGGTAACGAAACTCTTCTTGCCCAGGTACTCGGTGCGCCAGGCGTCCAGCGCGGTGAGGCTGTCCACCGCCGCCAGCGCCGCCATTGCGCGCTCTCGGATGTCGCTCAGTTGCTCTAGCATATCCCTCTCCTTGACCGTGTGATGCATGGGTTGCTGCAAAAGGACTCGGCTCGCCCGCCCGACGCTAAAGCGCCGGGCTGAAGGGGCCAAGCCCTGCGGGCTGCCGTGTCCGTAGTCCGTAGGGGCGCATCACGCCGCGTCTCCGCGTTTTACCCCAGAGCATGCAGAATTCGCAGGGATTGGCCCTCTGCCTCTGCGGTCTCGGCGTTCTCCGCGGTGAGAACGTGCGCCCAATCCAAAAAGAAAAGCCGCCGTCCCTCAGGGACGAAGCGGCTACATCGCACTCCGCGGTACCACCCTGTTTGGCCTCAAGAGGCCCTCTCATCACCAGCGGCCCGTCAGGGCTTACTGGCTGCCCGGTAACGGCGGGCGTCCGGAGCGGACTACTGGCCGAATGTCGGCGTTCACCCGTCGGCTCAGGAGCGAACTTCAACGGCGCTGACCCGAGGATGGCTTCCAGTCCTCGGCCATCCCTCCCTGGCGGGCTCCCCGCCGCCTACTCCTCTCCGTCACAGCCTTTGCGGATGTATCGGATTGTTGCGCCTATTATCCACAGAATCGGGCGGTTGTCAAAATGCGGTGGTGTGGGAGGGGTTAGGTGAGGTCAAGCAGCCCCATCCCCAGTTCGGCCAGCGTGTCCAGCACGAAGCGATCCACCGCATCCTCCACCAGTTCCACCGCCGTGGCGATGGGTTGGATGCCCGCCTGCTGGAGCGTTCGGCGCGTGTCGTCGTCCATGCGCCGCGCCAGCGCCACCTGGCAGTCGGCCAGCGCCTCAATGGCCCGCGTCAGGTTCCCCGCCGCGTTGGACGGAGCCTCGCGCAGTTCGCTGTGCACGATGTCGCTCTCGCGCACCGTGAGCACGGCGTAGTACGCCGCGCCGCCGAAGGTATCGCGGACGGTCAGCCCGTCGTCGGTGGCGACGGCCACTTTCGCGTTGACTCGGGCGTGCTGGTGCTCGTGCGGGTGTTCGTGCTCGTGGCCCATGGTGCGCTCCTCCTGGGTGTTGTCAGCGCCTACCCTATGCCGCCCCGCGCGATTTGTCAAATCCAGGCCCGAATTCCTCATCGCGCCGCGGCGGTATTTGGCGCGACACGGCGGAGATGTTATAATCCCGACGCGCAGCAACGTTTGAGGAGGTGTTGTTCTTGCTGACCTATCTGCATATCGCGCAAATCATCATCGCCATCGCGCTCATCGTCGCGGTGCTGTTCCAGGCCCGCGAGTCCGACCTGGGAGGGGTGTTCGGCGCTCAATCTGCCGTGCAGCGCACGCGCCGCGGCGTGGAGAAAGTCCTGTACAATTCCACCATCGCCCTGGCGGTGGCGTTCCTGCTCATCTCCCTCATCATCGTCATGATCTCATAGCCCGCGCCAAACGCGCCTGCCGCCTCTGCCCGCACAAGGGAATCCTGGAGAGCGTATGCCGCGCAGTTCCCGTTTGGCCGCACTGCTCACCATCTGCGGGATCGTGCTCATCGGCGCAGTCCTGGCGCGCCAGGTGGTGCACGTGAGCACCGTCCTGGTTCCCGCGGAGGGCGGCACGTACACGGAAGGGGTGGTGGGCGCGCCCCAATGGCCTAACCCAGTCCTGGCGGCCTTCAACGAGACCGACGAGGACTTGGCGCGCCTGCTGTTTCGCGGCCTCACCCGCACGGACGAACGCTCGCGCATCGTGCCCGACCTGGCCGAGTCGTGGGAGGTTTCGGGCGACGCCCTGGTGTACACCTTCACCCTCAAGGCGGGCCTGAAGTGGCAGGACGGCGCGCCGATTACCGCCGACGATGCGGTGTACACGTTCCAACTCATGGGGTCTCCCGACTTCCCCGGCCCGCCCTATCTGGTGGAGTTGTGGAAGGCGGTGCAGGTGGAGAAGGTGGACGACCTGCGCGTGCGGTTCACCCTGAGCGAGCCGTTTGCGCCGTTCCTGGACTACACCACCATCGGCCTGCTGCCCCACCACATCCTGGCGGGCACGGCGGCCAAAGACTTGCTGGCCCATCCGTTCAACTCCTCGCCCATCGGCAACGGCCCGTTCATGCTGGAGCGGGCTACATCCGAGGAGGTGGTGCTGCGCCCCAACCCGCTGTCCGACGCGCCGAAGCCCTATCTGGAGCACCTTGTCTTGCGCCTGTATCCCGACACTGACGCCGTGTTCGCCGCATACGGCCGGGGCGAAGTGGACGGCATCCGAACCATCCCCGCCGACCGATTAGAGGATGCAGCGGCGCTGCCTTCGCTGAACCTGTACTCCGCGCCCGTGGCCGAGGCTACGTGGGTTATCCTCAACACGCAGTCGCCGCCGCTGGGTGCGATGCCTGTTCGGCGGGCATTGGCTCTCGCCACCGACCGCAAGCGGCTCATCGCCGACGCGCTGCGGGGCCAGGCGCTGCCGCTCTACGGTCCGCTCCTGCCCACGTCGTGGGCCTACAACCCCGCCGTTGAGCAGGCCGCCTACGACGCCGAGCAGGCCCGGTCGCTGCTGGCCGACGCGGGCTGGGCCGATACCGACGGCGACGGAATCCGCGATAAAGACGGCAAGGCGCTGGAGGTGGAAATCGTCTGCCTGAACACGCCGCAGGATGTGCGGGTGGCCGAGGCCCTGGCGGCGCAGTGGCGCGAGGTTGGGGTGCGGGCAGTGCCGCTGTCCGTGTCCGCGGGTGAACTGGCGAACGAGTACCTGCGGCCTCGCGCGTTCCAGGCGGTGGTGTACCACTGGCTGGACATCACGCCCGACCCGGATATGTATCCGTTCTGGCATTCCACGCAGGCGACCGACCCGGGGCAGAACTTCGCCCAGTTCAAGAACCGCGACGCTGATGAGATCATGGAGCAGGCTCGGCGGACTCCGGACACCGTCCTGCGCCAGGAGTTGTACGGGCGGCTCCAGGAGATTCTCCGCGACGAAGCGCCTGCCGTGTTCTTGTATCAGCCCGTGTACACCATGGGCGTTCGGGACACGGTGCAGGGGGTAACGCTGGGGCCGGTGCGCAGCGCATCGGATCGGTTCCAGAGCATCGCGGGCTGGTACGTGCAGACGCGGCGGGTCGTGGCGAGCCAGGCGCGCTAGGCCGCAGGATGGCAACATGAGACGCAATTGTAGGGGCAATTCGTGAATTGCCCTGACTGTCATTGCGAGGGCGCGGGGTGCTCGTAGGGACAATTCATGAATTGTCCCTACTGAGCGGCGAAGCCGCGAAGAATCTCGCCAACCGAGATGCTTCGCTCATAATGCCGTGAGAAGACACGTGCGACGCACCTCCGAGGTGCGTCGCACGTGGGCCAACTGGATTGCTTCGCTTCGCTCGCAATGACAGATGATCCTGTCATTCTGAGCGGCGGAGCCGCGAAGAATCTCGCGGAGC
>JADBJK010000065.1 GCA_014874485.1 Chloroflexota bacterium | reverse complement strand
CAGAACAAAGTTATGATAAAATCTTCTGTGGTCATGGGGCATTCTCCTTTCTGTATGGTCTGTCAACCACAGTTTGGAGAAGCCCCATGACTCTGTCAAACTAGCACCATTGGTTAGTGACCCTTTCTGCGACCCGGTTGCTGAAAGTGTATCGATGCAGCTACTGCAGACTTTCTGCGAGCATCAATACCCCATAGTCGTAAGCACTAAGAATACGTGTGCGCTGCTCCGCGATGACGTGTTAAACCTGCTTAAGCGCTATAAGTCCATCGCTGTGCAAGTATCGTTCACCACTTTGGAGCCAAATGCCTCTCAAACCATCGAACCCAGCGCTCCCAGCCCTAAGAAACGCCTTGAGGCAATGAAGACGTTGGCCGACGAGGGCATCTACACCATCGCTCGCCTTCAGCCACTGATTTATCCGTTCCTAGACCACATCGTGGAAGAGCTAATCCCAGAGCTTGCCCTGGTCAAATGCCAGCACGTTGTGGTAGAGTTTCTCAAGATACCGGTGGAGTCGCAGCTGGGTGGTTTCCGAGACCTGTTCAAAGCGATTGGGTGGGATGGGTATAGCTTCTATCGCGAGCACAAAGCCTTTCTGGCTGGCCGCGAGTGGGTTCTGCCCGCACGGTTCAAGTGGGACTGTCTCCAGCCTGTGATAGATGCTATCCATCGGGTTGGGATGACCTACGGTGCTGGGGACTATGGGCTAAATCATCTCGGCGACACAGACTGCTGCTGTGGTATCGATAGACTTCCGGGCTTTGAAGGATGGTTCAATGCGAATTTTGCCAACGCCTTGCGCACGTCTCGCGGGGAGTACGTAACATTTGAAGCAGTGGCGGAAAAATGGTCTCCAAGAAAGAGCATCAAGATGCTCGTGAACTCCAATTGCAGGCTAGATACGGGAGATAGTGTTCGGTGTTACCTACGGGCCAAATGGAATAGTCCGGGCACGACGAACGCGCCAGACAGTTTTCTGGGTGTAGCGTGGACGGGCGACTACGATGCGAGGGGAGATTGTGTATATCGGAAAGGAGGGTTTTAGATACCTATGGGGCAGCGGATGCGCAAAGAACCCGCGGGGCAGATTTCCGACCCAAAAGAGTTAGTTGAGCAATCCCTTAGCGCGATCAAAATGCTGGACGAGGAGGTCAAGAAAGCCAAGAATAGCGACGTCAAGGAGATGATCAGGTATCATGTGGAGCGAACTGATGAGATCGAAGCCAGAAGGGCTAAGGCACGAGACCTGGCCTTACAGATGCTGGGCATCTGCGCAACAGGGCTAGGCTTGCTAGTATCTCAGTCTACAAAGATAGATGCCTGGGTATTCTGGACACTTGCTGGCACACTGGGCTGTGAGTTCCTTGCATCGTTCGTAGTGTTGATTTTCCACGAATTCCAAGCCGCATTTCGCTACCCATTCCTCCTCTTGCGGGAGCATGGGAACAAGTGGAAGTGGTTCTACCGTGGCAATGCGGCAATCCTTCGCCTGAACGCTTGTCCTTTTGCAACAAAGGGCAAAAAGAGAGAGGCGTTAGCACCGTATCTGGAGGGGTTATCTGATTTCATCCGGAACTACGCTACCGAGGATTTGGACCGGGAACTAACGGATAACCTGGAGCAACTGTATCTCCTGATAGTGCACAACTACTACAAGAACCAGTTCTACCTTCAGCTAACTCGAATCTGGAAATGGATGGGCACTGTCCTGCCTTTTATCATCCTTGTCTTGGGTCTGGTATGCGCCGTGCTGTGGCAAGTGATAGGCTAACGGCCAGCGACACCCGTGTGCAGAACAAACTGCACATGACTGTAGTCCGCGTGCGACGGCAGTGGCACAGCGTGCACTGGCCGCCTCCGGACGAGCTTGGTGTGGGACTACAAACACCCCACTCGGTTCAAGAACTCCACGCCGGGCCAGAGGTGCTCGGCCTCAAAGTACCAGTCAAACTCGCACGTGCGGAGCGTGTCGGACTTCAGGTGCTCGCGCACCCAGGGCCAGTCCACCTCGCCCAGGCCGCACACCAGATGATCCCGCGTGCCGATGACATCGTGCAGGTGGATGCCCGCCAGGCGTGCCGTCAGCCCGTCCAGCCAGTCGCGGTAGGGGATGAACCCCAGGTTGTGCATCACGTGGGCGTGGCCCGTGTCGTACCAGAACTCCACGTCGCCGAACTCGGCCAGGAGCGCGCGGGCCTCGGCGGGCGTGGGAATCTCGTGGTAGTAGTAGCGGTTCTCCACCGCCAGGCGCAGGCCGCGCCGAACAGCCTCCCGCGACAGCGTCTCCAAACTGCGGCGCACGGCGTCCAGGTAGGGCTGGGCGTGGGCTGCGCGCGCCTCCTGCAACTGCCGGCGCAGCGCCGCGTAGCGTGGCGAATCCTCCTGCTGGGCGATGTACAGCCGCCGCATCTCGCGCTCAATCCCGCGATCCACCTCCACGTGGCCGATGTGCATCACGACGGCCTTGCAGCCCAGGGCCACCGCCCAGTCCATGGTCTGGACGTGCAAATCCACGGCGGCGCGGCGCTTGTCCTCGTCCAGCGCGCTCACGACGATGCCATCTTTGCCGCCAAGCCCGACGGTGGTGGGGCACGGCGCGTGGATGCTGGGGAACTCGCCGTCCTGGCGGGTGATGCCCTCTATCATTTCGGGCCGCACCACATGGCCCAACTCAAAGCGGGTGAACCCGGCGCGCTTGCCGGCCTCCAAGAACTCGCGGACGTGGGTATGCCGCCGCTGCATCCACATGGTGGACAGCGCGGGTGCGTTCATGATGTATCCTCCTTGTTGACAGCGATGCTTCGCCCATTATAATCTGTTCGCCTGAATCTCAAAAGCCATCGGCGATGGGTGTTTGTCTGATGGTTCAGCCATGTCGGGAGCGCACATGCTTGTTGAAACGCTAACCGTCGGCCCGGTCATGACCAACTGCTACATCCTGGCGTGCGAGGAAACCAAGAAGGCCGCCGTGATTGACCCAGGCGGCGACGCCAAACGGATTCTGGACGCGATCAAGCGCATGGGCGTGGACGTAGTGTATGTTCTGAATACCCACGGCCACTTTGACCACACCCTCGCCAACGACGCCATCGTGTCGGCGACGGGCGCGACGCTGGCCATCCACGAGGCCGACGCGCCCATGCTGGCGATGGGGGGCGGCGCGGCGTGGTTCGGGATGAAAGGCTCCCAGTCGCGCCCCGACCTGCTCCTGCACGACGGCGACACGCTGGACGTGGGCAACCTGCGCCTGCGGGTGCTCCACGTCCCCGGCCATTCTCCTGGCGGCGTGGCGTTCTACCTGGAGAAGGAAGGCGTCGTCTTCAGCGGCGACGCGCTGTTCCAGATGGGCATCGGCCGCACGGATTTGCCCGGCGGCGACTACGACCGACTCATCGCCAGCATCCGCGCGAAACTCCTGTCGCTCCCGCCCGACACGGTCGTGTATCCGGGGCACGGGCCCGCGACGACCATCGCTCGCGAGCGCGTCGGCAACCCGTTTCTCTTCTGACACGGGGCGCGAGATTGCTTCGCTTCGCTCGCAATGACAGATGCGATGTCATTGCGAGGGTGCGGATCGCCCGTAGGGACAATTCATGAATTGTCCCTACTGAGGCGCGCAGCCGCGAAGAATCTCGCCAACCGAGATGCTTCGCTTCGCTCACAATGACGGAGAAGGCACTTGCGACGCACCTCCGAGGTGCGTCGCAAGTGGGCCGACTGGATTGCTTCGCTTCGCTCGCAATGACAGATGCGCAAGGACGGTTACCAACAGGCCGTAGGACCGCATCCGCCGCCGCAAGGCTTTGCCCGAAACCCCTCCGCCGTGTTATAATCCGCCCGCAGAGGCAGGAGCGCCTGCCGGGGGGACGCACGTGACCCAGGAGCGGCAATATCGGACAGAGGCGGTTGTTCTGAAGCGGAGCGACTTCGGCGAGGCCGACCGCATCCTCACGCTGTACACGCCCGAGCGCGGCAAGGTGCGCGTCCTGGCCAAAGGCATCCGCCGCATCACCAGCCGCAAGGCCGGGCACCTGGAGGTCTTCGTGCGCTCGCGGCTGCTGGTGCACGGGGGCCGCGACCTGGACATCGTGGCCCAGGCCGAGAGCGTGGAGACCTACCGCCCCCTGCGCGAGGACCTGCGGCGGGCCGCCTGCGCCTACTTCGTGGCCGAACTGCTGGACGGCTTCACCGGCGAGGAGGAAGGACAGGCGGCGGTGTACGACTTGCTGGTGGAGACGCTGCGCCGCCTGAGCACCGTCCGCGACCTGTGGCTGGCGACCCACTACTTTGAGATGCGCCTGCTGGGGCTGCTGGGCTACCGGCCGGAACTGTTCTTCTGCGTGCGATGCCGCGCCCCGCTGAAGCCGGAGGGCAACGTCCTGGACCCGGCGGTGGGTGGGCTGGTCTGCCCGCGATGCGCCGGCGACGACCCGAACTTGCCGACGGTGTCGCCCCAGGCGTTTGAAGTGCTGCGGTTCTTGCAGACGCGGCCCTACGAGGTGTGCGCTACGCTGTCGCTGACCAACCGAATCCGCCGCGAGGTGGAGAACCTGCTGGAAAGTTACGACGTGTATCTGATGGAGCGGCGGCTGAAGAGCGCGGCGTTCCTGCGGGACCTGCGCCGCCGCTGGCAGACGCTGGACTCGCAGACGCCGCAACCCGGTGCAAGCGCCGGCTGATCGTCCACAGAGCGCGCCGAGGATGCGGAGCAGAATGCTCAATCCTCTGCGTTCTCCGCGCACCCTGCGGTGAATGCATTTTCTAGACTTGGGAGTTAGGAATGGGCAAAGCGTTATCGTTTCAAGAAGTCATCATGCGGCTAGAGCGGTTCTGGGCCGACAAGGGTTGCCTCATCTGGCAGCCGTACAACGTGCAGGTCGGCGCGGGCACCATGAACCCCGCCACCGTCCTGCGGGTGCTGGGGCCCGAGCCGTGGAACGTGGCCTACGTGGAGCCGTCGGTGCGGCCCGACGATGGGCGCTACGGCGAGAACCCCAACCGCTGGTCGCAGTACTACCAGTACCAGGTCATCCTGAAGCCCGACCCGGGCAACCCGCAGGAGTTGTACCTGGAGAGCCTGGAGGCCCTGGGCATAGACCTGCGCCGCCACGACGTGCGCTTTGTGGAGGACAACTGGCAGCAGCCCGCGCTGGGCGCGTGGGGCCTGGGCTGGGAGGTCTGGCTGGACGGGCTGGAGATCACCCAGTTCACCTACTTCCAGCAGGCGGGCGGGTTCGTGCTGGACCCCGTGTCCGTGGAGATCACCTACGGCCTGGAGCGCATCGTCATGTTCCTGCAGGGCGTCAAGAGTTTCGTGGACATAGACTGGGGCGCGGGCCGCACCTACGGCGACGTGCTCCTGCAGCAGGAGATTGAGCACTGCACGTACAACTTTGACCGCGCATCGGTGCCGCGCCTGCAGGAACTGTTCCGCCTGTACGAGGCGGAGGCCCGCAACGCGTTGGAGGCCCGGCTGGTCATCCCCGCCCACGACTACGTCCTCAAGTGCTCCCACACGTTCAACGTGCTGGACGCGCGAGGCGCTATCGGCGTTACCGAGCGCGCCCACTACTTCGCGCGGATGCGCGATTTGGCCCGCGCCGTGGCCGAGGCCTACGTGGCGCAGCGCGAGGAGATGGGCCACCCGTGGGGCGTGCTGAAGCCTGCGACGGTCGCGCCGCCCGACGTGCCCGTGCCTGCGCCGCAGCAACCCGAGGACTTCGTGCTGGAAATCGGCGTGGAGGAACTGCCCGCCGCCGACATCACCAGCGGCATTGTGCAACTGGAGCAGGCAATGGCCGGGATGCTGGCCGACGCGCGCCTGTCCTACCGCTCGCTGCGGGTCAGCGGGTCGCCGCGGCGGCTCGTGGCCTTCGTGGAGGGTCTCGCGCCGCGCCAGCCCGACCTGGAGCAGGAGATCAAAGGCCCGCCCGCCAAGGCCGCCTTTGACGCCGAGGGCAAGCCCACCCGCGCCGCCGAGGGGTTTGCCCGAAGCCAGGGTGTGGCCGTGTCGGCGCTGGAGGTGCGCGACATGGACGGCGGGCGCTATGTTGTGGCCCGCACGGTGAAGCCCGGGCGGTCGGCGGGCGAGGTGCTGGCCGAACGCCTGCCCCAGGTTGTCGCCAGCCTGAAGTTTGAACTGTCCATGCGGTGGAACGCCAGCCAGGTGTACTTCTCGCGGCCCATCCGCTGGTTCGTGGCGCTGCTGGGCGACGCAATTGTGCCGTTCGTGTACGCCGACGTCCCCAGCGGGCGGGTGAGCCGCGGCCTGCGGTCCGAGAACTCGCCGCAGTTTGAGGTTCCGAACGCGTCGGCGTACTTTGAGACGCTGGCGCGCCAGAACATCGTCGTGGACGTGGCCGAGCGGCGGCAGCGCATCGCCGAGCAGGTCCGCGCCCTGGCCGCCGAGGTGGGCGGGCAGATCCCCGACGACCCGGCCCTGCTGGACGAGGTTACCAACCTGGTGGAGCGGCCAACGGCCCTGCGCGGGTCCTTTGACCGCAAGTACCTGCACCTGCCGCAAGAGGTGCTCATCACCGTCATGAAGAAGCACCAGCGCTACTTCCCCGTGTTGGACGCAGGTGGCAAGTTGCTCCCCTACTTCATCGCCGTGCGGAACGGCGACGCCCAGCACCTGGACGTGGTGCGCGAGGGCAACGAGGCCGTCCTCACCGCGCGGTACGCCGACGCCGAGTTCTTCTTCGCCGAGGACCGGCAGAAGCCGCTGGAAGCCTTCCTGCCCGTCCTGGACACGCTGACGTTCCAGGAGAAGTTAGGCTCCATGTTGGCCAAGGCGCGGCGCATTGAGACGCTGACCCAGCGCCTGGCCGACGCGCTGGGGCTGGGCGCGATGGAGCGGGAAGTGGCGGCCCGCGCCGCGCACCTGTGCAAGGCCGACCTGGCCACGAAGATGGTGGTGGAGTTGACCTCGCTCCAGGGCGTGATGGGGCGCGAGTACGCCCTCCTGTCCGGCGAGAAGCCCGAAGTGGCCGTCGCCATCTACGAGCACTACCTGCCCCGCTACGCGGGCGATGCCCTGCCCGAGACCCTGCCCGGCGTCGTCGTGGGCCTTGCCGACCGGCTGGATTCCCTCGTGGGGCTGTTCGCGGCGGGCCTCGCGCCGAAGGGCTCCGCCGACCCCTATGGCCTGCGGCGGGCGGCCTTGGGCATCGTGCAGGTCCTCACCGACAAGGGCATTTCGCTGGACCTGCGCCAGGCCATCCGCTGGGCTGCGGAAGGTCTGCCGATTGCCGCCGACGAAGCCACGCAGGCAAGCGTGGTGGACTTCATCGCGGGCAGGCAGCGCGCGGCCCTGCTGGACGCGGGCTACCGCTACGACGTGGTGGACGCGGTGCTGGCCGAGCGCGGCCACAATCCGGTGCTGGCCGAACAGGCGGTCAAGGCTCTCGCGGCGTGGGTGGAGCGGCCCGACTGGCAGGGAATCCTCAACGCGTATGCCCGCACGCGACGCATCGTGCGCGGCCTGGCCGAGAAGCACCCGCTGCGGCCGGAGTTGCTGACGGAGCCCGCGGCCCAGGCGCTGTACCAGGCGTACCGGCAGGCCCGCGCCCGCGTCCGGCCCGACGGGTCGGTGGACGACCTGCTGGCGGCGCTTGCGGCGTTGCGCGACCCCATCAACCGGTTCTTTGACGACATCCTGGTGATGGCCGAGGACCCCGACGTGAGGGGGGCGCGGCTGGGCCTGTGCCAGGCGGTCAGCGCCCTCGCCGACGGCATTGTGGATCTGAGCAAGGTGGAGGGGTTCTAGCAACAATTTCACCGCAGAGAGCGCAGAGAACGCAGAGAAAAAGAAAGTATGAGTCCTCTGCGCCCTCTGTGTCTCTGCGGTGCGGTACGGGTTTCACCGCGGAGAACGCAGAGAACGCGGAGGGGAAGAAAGTAATTGAGTCCTCTGCGCCCTCTGTGTCTCTGCGGTGCGGTACGGGTTTCACCGCGGAGAACGCAGAGAACGCGGAGGGGAAGAAAGTAATTGAGTCCTCTGCGCCCTCTGTGTCTCTGCGGTGCGGTACGGGTTTCACCGCGGAGAACGCAGAGAACGCGGAGGGGAAGAAAGTAATTGAGTCCTCTGCGCCCTCTGCGTCTCTGCGGTGTAGTACGAATTTCACCGCCTCAACCGCAGGGGCCAAATTTGGAGAAACGGCGACACTGATATATATTACGGTGCTATTGTAACAAGGGAGGAGTATCCTTGGCGAACACGAAGTCAGCAATCAAACGAATCCGCATCTCGCGCAAGCGCGCTGCGCGCAACCGCGTGTATCGGTCCAGCGCCCGCACCTTCGTGAAGAAGGCGAAGGCGGCCATCCTGGAGGGGGCGACTCCTGAGGAGCAGATGGAAGCCCTGCGCCGGGCGATTCGCGCGTTGGACGTGGCTGCGGAGCGCGGCGTCTTGCACAAGAACAACGCCGCCCGCCGCAAGTCCAGGCTGATGAAACTGTACAACAAGGTTCAGCAGCAAGCGCAAGCCTAGCCTGCGCGGCATCGGCTCCGAGAGCCGATGATTCAGAGCCCACGCCAGCCCCGAAGCGGAACACTCCGCCGAGGGGCTGGTTCTGCTTGCGGCGTCGCCCGCGAACTGGGAAGCAGATGGACGGGGAACTCTCGCAAGAAATCCTGACGAAACGGCTGGCCGACGTGCCCTTCGTGTCCCGCGTGCTCTACCTGCGCTCCACGACGTCAACCAACGATGTCCTGAAGCGCCTGGCAGCGGACGGCGCGCCCGAAGGCACCCTCATCCTGGCCGACGAGCAGACCGCCGGACGCGGGCGGCTGAATCGCAGGTGGGTTGCGCCCGCCGGGACCAGCCTGCTGTTCTCCGTCCTGTTTCGCCCGCCGGAGCCGACCCCCAACGCGCCCCATCCGTCGCCGCTGCAATACACGATGATCTGCTCGCTGGCGGTTCGCGACGCGGCAGCGCGACTGCTGGGAATCCCCATCGGCCTCAAGTGGCCCAACGACCTGGTGCATGGCGGCCGCAAACTGGGCGGCATCCTCACCGAGATCAGCACCGACGCCGAGGGCGCGCCGTTTGTCGTCGTGGGCATCGGCCTCAATGTGAACTGGGATCCGTCGGCCGCCGAGTTTGACTACCCCGCCACGAGCCTTGCCAATGCCGTCGGCCATCCGGTGGAGCGCGGGGCCTTCCTGCGCGCCGTTGTGGAGGGCATCGCGCGCCGCTACGCCGAACTTCGCGCGGGCGTGTCTCCCGTCAGGGAATGGGAAGCCGCGCTGGATACCATCGGGCAGGACGTGGTGGTGGAACTCCCGGGCGAACGCATCACAGGCGTGGCCCTGGGCGTGGACGCCGACGGCGCGCTCCTGGTGCGAACAGGCGAGGGCACGCGCCGCATCGTCGCCGGGGACGTGCGCCTGCGAAGCCCGGGCGCCGCTCCGTAGCCCGCAACGCCTACCCAATGCCCCGCGAGTACAGGAACCCCATTCCTCCCACGTACCCCAGCATCAGCAGGAGCGCATCCACTTCCACAAACAGAATGCGCCGCTCGGCCCTGACCAGGTTATTGATGAGGCCCAGCGTGGTCAGGAGGAGTCCCAGCAGCCCGGCCAATGCGAAAGCCGGATCCACGATGTGCAGGAAGCGGCCGGGCAGGTAGAACACGTCCGTGATGCCCAGGATGAAGACGTTGAACAGGTTGCTGCCGAACAGGTTGCCCACGGCCAGGTCGTAAGCGCCCAGGCGTACCGCCGCGATGACGGAGGTCAGTTCCGGCAGCGACGTAACGATGGCCACCAGCAGCGCCCCGATGAAGCCGGTGCTCAGGCCGGTGATCTCGGCGATGCCCGCGCTGCTGCGCACCAGCCACGGCGTGGCGAGCACGAGCGCGCCGCTGGCCGCGGCAAATCCCACCAGCGCCCACGGCAAGGTGGGCACGCCCGCGATTTCGGCGGCGTCCTGCGCACCGGTGGCGGGTCTGGGCGAATCCCCTTGCAGCAGCCGCACGGCGGCCACGTAGGTAACCATGAGAAAGATGCTGTCCAGCCCCACCCAGCCGATGCGCACGTCAATATCCGCCAGGATGAAGAAGATGGACATCGCGGCGATGAACACGGCCAGGCTCGCCGTGAGCGCGTGCTTCGTGGCGACGCGGCGCAGAATCCGTGCCTGCCAGAAGACGGCGTCCAGCACCGCGAGCAGGAACATGTTGAACATGTTGCTGCCGAACACGTTGCCCACCGCGAGGCTGGGCACGTTCTGCCCCAGCGCGCTGATCGTGGTCAGCAATTCCGGGAGCGACGTGGCCCCGGCCATGAGCAACGTGCCGATGAACATCCCGCCCAGCCGCGTGCGCACCGAGATGGCGTCGCCGTACTCGGCGAGTTTGACGGCCGCGACGACGACAACGGCGGCGCTGACGATGAACTGTATCCAGACCATCAACGTTCCTCCGTGCTCCGTGGCTGTTTCGGTATGCCTTTCACCGCCGCGAGGGGCCACGCCGCGAGAATCCCCGTGTCCGGCTGGCCCAGGTCGCCCACGACGCGCTCCGTCGCCTCAATGCACCGCTGCACCAGGCGCTCGTCTTCCACGATGGCGAACAGCGTGTAGTGGTAGCAGTCCACGCACTCGCTGCCGCCGAAGCCAAAACTGAATCGCATTGGGATGTGGGCTTTGGCCCGTCGGCGCTGTCTGCCGGTGCTCTCCACAATCGTCGCGCCGCTGATGCCAATGGCATCCCACGCATCCAACAGCGCGTCCAGTTTCTGGGGATCATTCAACACATAGAAGATCATGTACATGGCTTCCGCTCCTTACTTGTGATTGACCACAGACAAAAGTGTCCATTGTCATTGCGAGCGAAGCGAAGCAATCTGGTCGGCCCACGTGCGACGCACCTCCGAGGTGCGTCGCACGTGCCTTCT
>JADBJK010000073.1 GCA_014874485.1 Chloroflexota bacterium | reverse complement strand
TGTCATTGCGAGCGAAGCGAAGCAATCTGGTCGGCCCACGTGCGACGCACCTCCGAGGTGCGTCGCACGTGCCTTCTCACGCCATTGTGAGCGAAGCATCTCGGTTAGCGAGATTCTTCGCGGCTGCGCCGCTCAGTAGGGACAATTCATGAATTGTCCCTACGGGCGCTGCGCGTCCTCGCAATGACAAGCCATAAAGAATCCCTGTGGTAAGGTTCTAGGGTATCTCGCCCACCGTGCCGCTGCCCTGCGAGTATACCTTGCCACGAGCATGGGGTCAACCGATGTACTGGCTCCGATTGGTTCCAAAGTTGGAGACCAACGGCGGCGGGTTGTTCAGTTGCGACGCACCTCGCAGGTGCGTCGCAACTGAAGGTCAGTGCGGTGAAATACCCTCACAGGCATTGCCAAGCGGCGGAACTGCGTGTATAATGAGGGCATGGAAGGGAAGCCGCGCGAGACCTACCAACCCTGGAAGCCGAGGGACACGCGCTCCGGGCGCACCGGCCTGACGCTCAAGCAGATGGCGTTCCTCATCGTGGTCAACGCCATCATCGCGCTGGGCATCAGCATTGCCGTTACGCTCACGCTAGGCCGCGCCACCCCGACCGCGCCCGCGCCTTCGCCCACGCCAAGGGCCGCGTCGCCGGTAGCGTCGCCTGCCGCTGCGGCCACGACCCCAGCCCAGGCCACGACGTACACCGTGAAGCCCGGCGATAGCCTGTCGGCCATCGCGTTCCAGTTCGGCATTTCGCTGGAGGAACTGATGGCCGCCAACGGCATCACGAACCCGGACGTGCTCTTCGCGGGGCAGAAACTCATCATCCCCGTGCCCGGCAGCATCACTCCGATCCCGACCTCGGCCCCCACTGCTGCACCGACGGGCGCGCCCACCGTCGCCCCCACCAACACGCCGCCCACCGGCCCCGACTTGCGCATAGAGTCGGTTCAGGTGCTGCCCGACGCGCGCGACTCGGTGGCCGTCATCACCAACTGGGGGATGTGGGCGCGGCTCAAGGGCTGGACGCTGGACGACGGCCAGGGCAATGTGTACACGTTCCCAGACCTGTCGCTGTTCCAGGGCGGGAGCGTGCGGGTTCACACGGCATCCGGGACCAACACCGAGGTGGACTTGTACTGGGGCATCAACAAGGCTATCTTCGTTTCGGGCCGCACGCTCACGCTGAAGGACACGACGGGCAAGGTCGTTGCGACCTACACCGTGCCCTAGTACTTGACCACAGAGAAAATTGCCTGTTGTCATTGCGAGCGAAGCGAAGCAATCTCACGCTCCATCTGTCATGCTGAGCGAAGCGAAGCATCTCGGTTAGCGAGATTCTTCGCGGCTGCGCCGCTCAGAATGACAGCCCAGCGAGATTGCTTCGGGCGCTGCGCGCCCTCGCAATGACAAACTATCAAGAATCCCTGTGGTAAAGTACGAGCCGCGAGGCCGTCGCTACTTGTCCTCAAGCCCGCGCAGGTGGCACGTGTCGTTCAGGTAGATGAGCCAGCGGCGGCGCGAATCCCAGAGGAAGGCGTTGATGCATCCGTTGTCCTGCGGCATGCGCCAGTAGGCCGACAGGTCCATGCCGAGGACGTGGAGCATGACCGCCTTACACACGATCTCGTGGCTGAAGAGGGCCACGGTCTGGCTAGGGTGGGCCTCGCTCAGTTCGTTGAGCATCGCCACGGCGCGCTCCAGCACGATGGGCAGCGACTCGCCGCCGGGGAACTGAACCTCGTGCGGCGCGTGGAGCCATTTCTGGTACAGGTCGGGCCAGAGTTCGGCAACTTCCTTGGGCGTGTGGCCCTGCCACTCGCCGTAGTCCGCCGAGATCAGGCCCTGGTGGAGTTGCACCGGCAGGCCGAGCGCGTCGGCTAGGGGCTGTGCCGTCTGCACCGTGCGCAGGAGCGGGCTGGAGTAGATGGCGCGGATGGGTTCGCCCTTCAGCCATTCGGCGATGCGCTGGGCCTGGAGGAAGCCCAGGTCGCTCAGCGGCAGGTCGGTCGTGCCGCGAAAGTGCAAATCCTTGTTCCAGGCCGTCTGGCCGTGGCGGACGAGCAGGAACCGAGTTGCCATTGCGTCGCTCCCGAACGGGGATGATTTCGCGCGGATTATAGACCGCGCGGGGGGAATGTCAAGAATGGGCAAGGATCCGCTGCCGGAAATAGACTGGGGCGCGTTGGTGGAAGAGCAAATCCAGGAGGCCATGCGCAAGGGCGTCTTTGACAACCTGCCGGGCGCGGGCAAGCCGGTGCATCTGCCCCGAAACCCGTACCTGTCCCCCGACATGGAGGTGGCCTTCAAACTCCTGCAAGACCACGGGTTCGCGCCCGAGTGGATAGAGGTGGACAAGGACGTGCGCGGCCGAATCGCCAAGTGGCGGGCCTGCCTTGTCCGTGAGTGGGAGTCGTACAGCCGCGCCGTGGCGATGTGCGAGCAGAAGCCCGAACCCTGGCGCGGCATCCGCCGACAGCAGGCCGAGGACGCCTGGCAGAAGCGCTGGTCGGCGCTCCAGCGCGAACTGGCCCAGTTGAACCGCGACATAGACATCCTGAACCTGAAGATACCCCTTGCCTGGCTGCGCCGCCCGCGGCTGGATGCCCAGCGGGAGTTGGACAAGGCGCGCATGGGAGAGCACGATGAGCCCGAAGAATGAGCCCCCGCCCACCGACGAGGAGGATTTGCTCCACAGCGGCATCCGCCGAATCGTCCTGTCGCGCGAGACCGTGCCGCGCACGCCGCAGTGGAGCCGCGCCTTCCGCCGCACGCTGCTGCGGCTGGCGCGTCGCGTCCGCGAGGCCGAGGCCCGTCGGGAGACGCCAGAAGACACCCCAACCCCACCATCGGAGGAACGCCACGATGACCCAGCCTGATGACCTGCACCGCCGCTCCATCGTGATAGATGCCCACTGCGATACGGCGCTCCTGGCCGCCGAGGGCAACTACGACCTGTCCGAGCGACACGATGACCACCATCTGGACTTCCCGCGCATGCGCGAGGGCGGCGTAACCGCGCAAATATTCGCCGTCTTCGTGGAGGCGCGCTACCTCCCCGCCCAGGCCACCCGCCGCGCGCTCCAGGTGATAGATGCCATGTACCGTCAGGTGGAGGCCAGCAACGGCGGCGCCCGCCTCATCGCCCGCGCGGCGGACATTGAGGCCGCCAAGGCCGACGGCGCGCTGGGCGTCATCCTGGGACTGGAGGGGGCCGAGGCGCTGGAGGGCGACCTGGGCGTGCTGCGCATGTTGCACCGCCTGGGCGTGCGCAACATCGGCCTCACGTGGAACTTCCGCAACCAGGCGGCCGACGGCGTCGGCGAGGAGCGCACGGGCGGTGGACTCACCACCTTCGGCGTGGCGCTGGTGGAGGAGATGAACCGCCTGGGCATCATCGTGGACATCGCCCACCTGTCGCCCGCGGGGGTGGAGGACGTGCTCAAGGTCAGCCAGGCGCCTGTCATCGCGTCCCACGCCAACGCCCGCGCCCTCTGCGACCACCGCCGCAACCTGACCGACGCCCAGTTGGAGGGAATCGCCCGCAACGGCGGCGTGGTGGGCGTAACCTTCGTCCCCGCGTTCGTGGACGGCACCGACGGCCACGCATCGCTCCAGCGGATTCTGGACCACATAGACCACATGGTGCGCGTCATGGGCGACGACCACGTGGGCCTGGGGTCCGACTTTGACGGGTTCTTCGGCGGCGAGCAGACCGTGGGCCTGGAGGACGTGTCGCGGATGCCCGCCATCACCGCGGGCCTGCTGGAACGCGGCTACTCCGAGGCGTCGGTGCAGAAGATTTTGGGCGGCAACTTCCTGCGTGTCTTCCGCCAGGTGGTGGGCTGATCGCATGACCACAGAGAAGGGGCCGCTGTCATTGCGAGCGAGGCGAAGCAATCTGGTCGGCCCACGTGCGACGCACCTCCGAGGTGCGTCGCACGTGCCTTCTCACGCCATTGTGAGCGAAGCATCTCGGGTGGAATCAAGAATTGGTGAGGTGAAACGCTAATCGCATGAAACTCCTGATGTTCCAGGCCAAACGCTTCTGGTTCCGCTCGTTCTCCAAGACGCTGGAGTTCGTGGAGGACCAGGAGGTGGAGCAGGAAGTGCGAGACGCCGCCGTCATCTTCATCCACGCGGAGGCGGGCGACGAAGCCCAAGGCCCATCGCTCCTGACCAAGGCGCTGAAGAACATCAAGTGGATTGCCAACAAGCGGGGCCTCAAGAATGTGGTGCTCCACTCCTTCACGCACCTGGCCGACACCACAGCGCCGCCCGAGTACGCCCAGCGCGCGCTGAAAACGCTCGCCGCGCGCCTACGCGATGCGGGCTACACCGTCGCGGTAACGCCGTTCGGCTACTTCTGCGAGTGGGACCTGTCCGTGTACGGCGAGTCGCTGGCGAAGGTGTACAAGGCGCTGTGAGGGCGACGCAGGCCAGGCAGAAGAAGGCGGCGTAGCGGTAGTTGCGGGCGGGCCTGGCCTTGCGCTTCCCCTACGGGCCGACCGTAACGCGGTGCGCCACGAGGGCGTTCCCCTCCGAATCGGCGCGGCCCGATTGTACCACCGGCACTCGCACGTTGGCCTCGGGCAGGTACAGCCCCACCAGGACGCGGTACTCGCCGGGCGCTGCATCCGCCGGCACAGTCAGCACATGGGCGTCGGAGATGACCTCGCCCGCCGTCCAGGTTGTCGTGGGGCGGCTCCCGCGGGCCGGCTCGCTGTCGTCCTGCGTTACAATCTGCCCGCTCGCGTTGACCAGATGGACGAAGACCGAATAGCGGTTCTGCACCGGGCGAAGCGCCTGCCACCGGAAGGTGATGTGCAGCGTCTCGCCGGGGCGCAGGCTGCCCCTGTCGGCCTCGGCCGTCAGCAGGCGCGCCACATCGCCCAGCGTAGCGTTGATGGTGAGACTCCGCCCCGAAGACACCTGTAGCAGGACCGTGGTGCCCGGGATGACCTGGGTCCCGGCCGGCGGGTCCTGGGCAATCACCGTGTCCGACGGGCTTTCGCTCCACACGTCCTGCCGCGTCGCGTTCAGGTTGCTGGCTGCCAGCGCCGCCTCTGCCGCTCCGTAGGACTGCCCGACCACGTTCGGCACCGTCGTCTTGTCGGACCCCTTGCTGAGCACAAGGCGCACCGTGCTGCCGCGCGGCGCTCGCTCCCCGCCCGCCGGGTCTTGCTTCAGGACGCGGCCCAGCGGCACGTCGTCGGAGTACTCCTGGCCTGTGATCTGGGCCAGAAGGCCCGTCTGGGCGAGAACCGCCGATGCCGTCGCCTCGTCCAGCCCCGTCAGGTCGGGGACGACGACGGTGTTGGCGTCCTGCGCCGCCGGGCCGGGCGCGAAGGCCACCGGCGCAGCGTACCGTGCATACACCGTGGCCCACAGGGGGATGAGGCCCAAGATGGCGAGCAGGGCAACGGCCGCAAGGGCGATGCCCACGGTATCCCACCCCTGCGCGGGCCGGGGCTGGCGTGCTGCTGTCGGCGGCGTGGGCGCATGCGGGGGCCGTTCCTGCGCGGGCAACAGGGCACGGACCGCCGGGCGGTCGGGGAGCGCCCCCCACCGTGCCCGCCAGTAGTCGGCCAGCGCCTGGGCCAGGGCCAGCACGTCCGGATAGCGGCCATCGGCCAGAATCCGGGCCAGGTCGGGCGCGGCGCCGAGGCCACTGCCCAGCATGGTGCGCAGGATGGCGACGATCCGGTTCGCGTCGGCGCTGGGGCTGCGGGGCGTGGGGGCGCTCGGGATGCGGACCAGCGCCGCGGGCAGCAGGCGGGCGTTGCCCCGCGCGTCCAGGGCGATGTCCTCAGCCATCAGGTCGGGGATGTGCAGCCCGACCTGACGCGCGTACAGGAGCAGGGAGCAGAGTTGCAGCCCCACGTCCACGGCGCGCGCCACCGACAGGCCGCCCGCCTTCTGCACGAGGCGCGGGAGCCAGAAATCGCCGGGCCACTCGGCCGCCACATAGTGCACGCCGCGGTCAAGCCCGAAGCCCAGCACCGCGGGGAGCGCCGAATGCGACGCGCCGGCCCACCGCTGGAGCGCCTGCTGCAGGTCAGCCGCCGGCGTGCCCCCCTCGCCCGACGGCGCGCGGAGCACCACAAGTGCCACCACCTCGCCGGAACGGGTGTCCTCGGCGCGGTAGGTGATGGCCTGCGCGTCGGCATAGGCCCGCGCCAGAATGCGGTAGCGGCCGCCGATCAAGTCTTGCTGGGCTCTGCCTTCCATCCTTCTCCACGTCGTCGGTAGTGCGCCCATTCTACACGGGTTTTCCGCTTTGTTCAAAACCCACTTCGGTGCTATAATTTGCCACACCTCAGAGAGATGGCAGGGGAGCGCATGAAGACGAGGCTCATCTACAATCCACGCGCGGGGCAGCGCGACCTGACCCACGATCTCCTCGCCACCCGCGACTACTTGGCGGCCCATGGCTGGTTTGTAGATTGGTTCGTGGAGAACGATGCGCACCGCATCACCGAACTGTCCAGGGAAGCCGCGCAGGCGGGGTACGAGGTGGTCATCGCGTCGGGGGGCGACGGCACCATCAGCCGCGTTGTCAACGGTCTGGCCCGCACCAATACCGCGCTGGGCGTCCTGCCTGCCGGCACCGGCAACGCCTGGGCGCAGGAGATGGGCATCCCGGTGTCCAAAGTCTTCACGCGGCGGGCGCTCCTGGAGGCCGCCGACGTGCTCTTGCAGGGCGAAATCCGCACGGTGGACCTGGGCACGGCGGGCGAGAACTACTTCCTCATGTGGGCGGGCGTGGGGTTTGATGCCCGCGTAACCGAAGAGGTCAGTTGGGAACTGCGCCGCCACATCGGCAACCTGGCCACGTGGATCACGGGCGTGCAGGTTGCCCGCGAGTACCCAGGCACGCCGGCAACCATCACCGTGGACGGCAAGGTGTACCGCAGCCAGTTCATCCTCACCGTCATCGGCAACGCCCAGTCGTATGCCGGCTCCGTGCGCATGACCCCCATCGCCCGGCTGGACGACGGCCTGCTGGACGTGTGCGTGTTCAAGGGCAAGGGGTTCGCCGACACGCTAAAGCACCTGGTCAACGTCCTGTCGCAGACCCACATGATCAGCCCCGACGTGGAATACTACCAGGGCGAACGCATCCACATAGAGGCCGAGGAGCCGCTGCCCGTGCACCTGGACGGCGACGCCATGGGCTACACGCCGATGGAATTCGGCATCGCGCCGAAGTCGCTGCGGGTGATCCTGCCGCACAACGCGCCGGAACGCCTCTTCATCTCGCAACCGTGATGGAACGATGAACGCACTCTACTTTCTGATCGTGGCTGCGCCCATCGCCATTGTCGGCGATTTCTTGGGTTGGGACCCGGCGGTGGTGTTCGTGCTGTCGGCAGTGGCCCTGATTCCCCTGGCCGGGCTTCTCGGCAAGGCGACGGAGGAACTGGCCACGCACACCGGCCCGCGCCTGGGCGGCCTGCTCAACGCGACGCTGGGCAACGCCGCCGAACTCATCATCACCATCTTCGCCATCCGCGCGGGCCTGCTGGAACTGGTGAAGGCGTCCATCACCGGCTCCATCCTCGGCAACATCCTGCTGGTGCTGGGCCTTGCCATGTTCCTCGGCGGCCTTCGCAATGGCGTGCAGTCGTTTGAACGCGAGCACGCGGGAACGAACGCCACGATGATGATCCTGGCCGTCGTCGCGCTCATCGTGCCGTCCGTCTTCAGCCACACCATAGACCTGGTGGATCATCACGGGGTGGAGGCGCTGAGCATCGGCGTGGCCATCGCCATGCTGGTGCTATACGCGCTGAGCCTGGCCTACGCCTTCGTGCCCGGCGCGTCGCCCGCAGCCGATCACGGCCACGCCACGGGCCAAGCGCATTGGTCGGTGCGCAAGTCGCTGCTGTACCTGGTGTTCGCCACGGTGCTGGTCGCCTGGCTCAGCGAGGTGTTGGTGGGCGCTGCCGAGCCGGTGGTGGAGGCCTGGGGCATCAGCGAGTTCTTCCTGGGCATCGTCATCATCCCCCTCGTCGGCAACGTGGCCGAGCATCTGGTGGCCGTGCAAGCGGCCTGGAAGAACCAGATGGAACTGGGCATGGCCGTGGCGGTGGGTTCCAGTTTGCAGATTGCGCTCTTTGTCGCGCCGCTCTTGGTGTTCATCAGCCTGCTGTTCGGGAACCCGCTGACGCTGGTGTTCAACGAGTTTGAGTTGGTAACGCTGGCGGGGGCCTCGCTGGTGGCGGGCATCGTCGCGCTGGACGGCAAGAGCAACTGGCTGGAGGGCGCGCAGTTGCTGGCGGTGTACGTCATCACCGCCCTGGCGTTCTACTTCTTGCCCTAGACGGGGGCATGGCCGCCAACCTACTTCTGGGAGGCCAACGCATGTTCCGAAAAACGCTCCTCTTGGCAGTTGCAACCGTCGCGCTTGTCGTCGTCGCAGCGGTCGTGGGCACGCCCAGCCTCGGCAGCGCGCCCGCCGGCCCACTCGCGGCGACCGAGACGCCCGCCCGCCCCAGTTTCATGGGGCTGAACGCCTACTTCGGCGAACTCCACCAGCACACGGGGTACTCGCCCGACGGGTGCGGTCTGCCGGAGGAGGCCATCATCGCGGCGCGGAACACCCGCCACAACGACTTCATGGCCCTCACCGAGCACCACTACTCGTTCTACCAGCCGGAGATCGGCTCCCTCGCCAGGGGATGCCGCATCCCCCAGACCGACCCGCATAAGTGGCAGACGCTGGGCGAACTGGCCGAGCGGTACACGCAAGACGGCTACTTCGTGCTCCTTCGCGGCTACGAACAGACGCGCGACGAGGGGCATCTGAACGTGTTCAACACCGAGTCCGTCGTCTCGCCGGTCTTCGTGGACGACTTCTACTCCTGGCTGGCGGGACAGCCCCAGGACGTATTCGCGCAGTTCAACCACCCCATGCCGCTGGACTGGGTGGGCGGCATGGGCGATTTCAACGGCTTCCGCTTCTTCCCGCCCGCGGCCCCCAAGATGACCCTGATTGAGAACGCCGCCGCGCCGCCGTTCTACTTCGCATACCCGCGCGCGCTGGCCAATGGCTGGCAGGTCTCGTCCGTCGGGTACGGCGACGGACACTATGCCAACCAGGCGGGGAGCCTGCACTACGGCATCTTCGCGCCGAACATCACCCGGCGCGACCTCATTGATGCGCTCCGCAGTGGGCGCACCTTCGGCAACACCGACGGGCAGTTGGCCGTGGCCCTGGTCGGGAACGGCCAATGGATGGGCGAGCCGACCTCTGCGGACGAGATCACCTTCCAGGCGTATGCCGCCGACCGAACCGGCGACGCCATTGTGCGAATAGAGTTGCTGGGCAGAGAGGGCTTCATCGCGTCGTGCGCGCCGATGACCACGCCGGCCGAGTGCCAGTTCTACGTGGGTGATGTGCGTCCGGGCGACTTCTTCTACCTGCACGTCCTGGACGCGCGGGGCGATCACGGCTGGAGCGGCTCCATCACAAGGCCCCTGTACAGCCGCCTGCAGACGAACCCGGCCACGCTGCGGTTCGCGTTCACGGACACCGGCGCCCCCGCACAGTCGCAGACGTTCCTGCTGGAGGCCAACGACGGCCGCGACGCCGCGTGGCAGGCGGTGGCGCAGGCCGACTGGATTCAGGTTGAACCGTCGCAGGGCGAGCACCTGCCGGCGGAAATCACGGTAACGGTGTCTCCGGCGGCATTGCAGGGCGGGCTTCACATCTCCGGCATCGTCATTGAGGCGGTGGGGAGCGATCACCTTGCGCTGGTTGAGGGCGTGCAGGCCGAGGTCGGGGCCGCGCCGACGGTAACGCTCACCGTGTCCCCACGCATCACCGAGACCATCGTCCCGTTTGAGTCGCCGGTTGTGTCGGGGACGCTGTTCGTGTCCACGTCCAACCCCGCCGTGCCGTGGTTCGCCACGCCTTCCGTGCCGTGGATGACGCTCGCGCAGACCCAGGGTATCGGCAGCGGGGCGATTGCGTTCACGGCCAACCTCGCCGGGTACGCGCCGGACCTGTACGCGGGGCAGATTGTGGTCGTCGCGGGCACGCAGATTCGCGTGTCCGAGGTGAGGGCAACCCTGCGGCCATACCGGGCCGTCGCAGCCACGCTCCAGCAGGGCAGGGACGGCTACGCCGGTGTGAGCGACACGTACCTGAACCAGTGGGCCCAGACTACACCCCACGGGCAGGCGGGCGGACTCGTGGCGCGCGCTGCTGGCATCCAGGTGCCCCTCCTGCGATTTGACCTGTCCTACATCCCGCTCAACTCCACGGTGCTCACCGCCACGCTGTCGCTCTACGCGCTGACGAAAACCACGGAATCGGGGCTGATGATGGACGTTTACGAGGTGCTGGAGCCGTGGGACGAAGGCAGCGCCACGTGGAAGCAGCGTGCTACCGGCCAGAACTGGCGTAAGGAGGGAGCGGCGGCCCGATGCGAGGATACGGCCTGCGTGCCCAGCACCAGCATGGGGATAAATGCGATCAAGCGCTGGTACACGTGGGACATCACCGCGCTGGTCAAGAAATGGGTGGCGCGCCCAGAGGCCAACCACGGCGTGCTGCTGTTCGGCGGGTCCAGCGCCAACATCGGCTTCACGTTCTACTCGTCGCAGTCCGATCCCTATCACGCCGCGTTCAGGCCGCGCCTGGAAATCGTGTACGGCGAACCCACGCCCACGCCAACCCCGACCGCGACTCCGACGGCCACGCCCACGCCGACGCCAACGCCAACGCCCGCGCCGACTTCCACGCCGACGCCAACGGCCACACCCACGCCGACCGAGACGCCCACGCCCACGCCAACGCCGACGAATACGCCGCCCTGCCTGATCTACACCCTGCGCTTCCCGTGCCTCTGGCTGGTACGGTAGGACGGGAGCGCAATTCGGCCCGGCGAATTCCCGGTCGCGGCTTGCGCGGCGCACGCAAGTTGTGCTACACTTGCCGCAACCGAGGGCACAACCCAACACGTGGCGGAGGCCGGTATGCTGGCAAAAGTGCACAGTTGCGCGGTGGTCGGCCTGGATGGAGCCGTGGTTGAGGTGGAGGTGGACATCTCCAGCGGCCTGCCCACCCAGACCATCGTGGGCCTGCCGGATGCCGCCGTGCAAGAATCCAAGGAGCGCGTGCGGGCCGCCATCCGCAACTCCGGCTTCATGTTCCCCGGCACGCGCCTCACGGTGAACCTGGCCCCCGCCGACATCCGCAAGGAAGGCCCCGCCTACGACCTGCCCATCGCCGTGGGCGTCCTCATCGCCACCGAGCAGATGCCGCCCATCCCCGACGACACGCTGCTCCTGGGCGAACTGTCGCTGGAGGGGACGGTGCGCCACACCAACGGCGTACTGCCCATCGCCGGGCAGGCGCGGCAACTGGGGTTCTCCACGCTCCTGGTGCCCGAGGCCGACGCGCCCGAAGCGGCGCTTGTGCCCGACATCACGGTGATTCCTGTGCACGACCTGGTGTCGCTGGTCAAGCATTTCCTGGGCCTCGCGCCGATTCCGCCCTACCCGCACCACGTGCCCGACATAGACACCGACGACCTGCCCACCTACTGCGTGGACTTCTCGGAGATCAAGGGGCAAGAGCATGCCAAGCGGGCGATTGAGGTGGCGGCGGCGGGCGGCCACAACATCCTGATGGTCGGCCCGCCCGGCGCAGGCAAGACCCTGCTCGCCCGCGCGCTGCCCGCCATCCTGCCCAAGATGACGATAGACGAGGCGCTGGACGCCACGCGCATCTACAGCGTGGCCGACTGCCTGCCGCCCGACCTGCCGCTCATCCGACACCGCCCGTTCCGCGCGCCGCACCATACCATCAGCCACGCCGGGCTGGTGGGCGGGGGACGCTGGCCCAGGCCGGGCGAAATCTCGCTGGCCCATCGCGGCGTCCTGTTCCTGGACGAACTCCCCGAATTCGGCCAGCGCACGCTGGAGGTGCTCCGCCAGCCGCTGGAGGACAAGATCGTAACCATCGCCCGCGCCCAGGGCAGCCTGACCTTCCCCGCCAACTTCATGCTCGTCGGCGCGATGAACCCTTGCCCATGCGGGTACTACGGCGACCCCGTGCGCGAATGCACGTGCTCCATGAGCACCATCAGCCGCTACCAGAAGCGCATCTCGGGGCCGCTCCTGGACCGCATAGACATCCATGTGGAAGTCCCGCGCGTGGACTACGAGAAACTGTCCGACGAGCGGCGCGGCGAGCCGTCGGCCGTCATCCGCCAGCGGGTGCAGGCCGCCCGCGAGCGCCAGCAGCAGCGGTTCGCGGGGACGCCGCTGGCCTGCAACGCCGACATGGGGCCTGCCGAGGTGCGCGAGTTCTGCAAGATTGACGACAACGGCAAGAGCCTGATGAAGTCGGCCATGCAGCAGTTGCAGTTGAGCGCCCGCGCCTACCACCGCATCCTCAAGTTGGCGCGCACCATCGCCGATCTGGAAGGCAGCGCGGACATCCGACTGCACCACATCGCGGAAGCCCTGCAGTACAGGCCGCGGAAGATGCTGTAGCGCATCTCACCACAGAGGCGCAGAGCGCGCGGAGACCGCCACGGAAAGAAAACCCGTCGCCCTCCTCTGCGATCTCTGTGTACTCCGCGGCAATTCTTGCGAGGAGGTCCCATGGACGTTCTGTATCTCTCGCCGCACCTGGACGATGCCGCGCTGTCCTGCGGGGGGCTTATCCATCAGCAGGCGCGCGCGGGGCTGTCGGTGGGCGTGCTGACCGTCTTCGCGGGCAGCGCACAGACCGACGTGCGCTCGCCGTTCGCCCGCGCCCTGGAGACGCGCTGGGGTGCACAGGGCGACGCCATCGCCATGCGCCGCCAGGAAGACCGCGAGGCGCTGGCCGTCCTGGGCGCCGAACCCATCCACTGGGCCTACGAGGACGCCATCTACCGCCTGCACACCCGCACGGGCGAGCCCGTGTACCCCAATCGCGACGCCATCTTCGGGGGCATTAGCCGCCACGACCCCGTCAAGGCGCGCGCCCTCGCGTCCGAGATACGGCGGTTCTGGCGCGACGCGGGCCGCCCCAAGGTGTACGCCATGCTGGCGGCGGGCTACCACGTGGATCACCAGGTCGTGCAGGCCGCCGTGCTGCGGCTGGTGGCGCGCGACGGCCTGGCCGTGGCCTGGTACGAGGACTATCCCTACGCCGAGGATCAGGAGGCGGTGCGCCAGGCAGTAGCGCAGTCGCCGCTGGGGGCGTTGCAGCCGCAGATTGTGCGCCTCGCGGAGGAAGACTTGGCCGCCAAGTGCGACGCCATTGCCCGCTACCGCTCCCAAATCCCCATCTTCTGGCAGGATGAGGCTGACATGCGCCGCCACGTGAGGGATCACGCGCTGCGCATGGGAGGCGGCTTCCCCGCCGAGCAGTACTGGGTGCGGGCGAGTGCGGGGGACTCATAGCGGCGCTGCCGCGAATCCGCGCCAATGACCCCCTCGCGCCCGATGCGAGACGGAAGGAGTCGGCCCAGGGTTTTTGCCCCGCACCCCGCAGCGTGCTATAATTCGGCAGCACTCAACGACTGGAGGGTTTTATGCCACAACTCGGCGTTCCCGAATTGATCCTGATCCTGGTCATCGTGGTGATCATCTTCGGCGTCGGGCGGCTCCCGGAAATCGGCTCGGCCCTGGGCAAGGCGATCCGAGGCTTCCGCGAGGCGTCGTCTGGCGAGCCAAAGAAGACCGAGAGCGCGGAACCGCCCACCAAGGACAAGGGCGAGCAAAATTAGCCAGAACTATCCTCAGGAGCGGGGCATGGCCGACTCAACCGCCGACGTTTTCCCGTACCTGCTAGTTCTTGGACGCCCGGCCAGCGGCAAGTCCGAGTTCATAGACTACATGTCCAAGGTGCCCGATGCCGTGCGGGCGCACCGCTACGCCATCGGGAACTTTGAGGTGCTGGACGATTTCGTGTTCCTCTGGCGGCACTTCCTGGAGGAAGACGAACTGGAGAAGCAGGGGAAGCCGCGGCGGCTATCGCGCCCGGCGGAGTTCGGCTATGTCGTTGCGTCGGACGAGGTGTGGGACATCCTGATAGACGACCTGAACCGCGCTCTGCAGGACCGGCTCCGCTCCGGCCCCAAGCCCGGCCACACGACGCTGATAGAGTTCTCGCGCGGCAAGAACTACGGCTACGAACGCGCCCTGTCGCGCCTGGACCCCCGCGTGCTTCAGCACGGCGCGATCCTCTACATGCTCGTCTCGTTTGAGGAGTCGTGGCGGCGCAACCTGGCCCGCTACGACGAGAAGCGCAAGAACGGCATCCTCACCCATTCCGTGCCGCGGTCCGAGATGGAGCGCACCTACGGGGAAGACGACTGGGGGGCGCTCACCGGTTCCAAGCCCAACGGATACCTGCGCGTGCAGGGCATCACCGTCCCGTTCGTTACCCTGTTCAACGAGCCGGAGAGCACCGACCCGCGCGTGCTGGACCGCCGGTACGGCCTTGCGCTGAACACCTTGAAACTCCTCTGGGACAAGAGCCGCTGACGGGGGACATATCGCCGCCCGCCCGTCTATTCCAGCAGCGCCACCGACTCAATGTGATATGTCTGGGGGAACATGTCCACCGGCTGCACCCAGCGCAGGCGATAGCCCGCGCTCACCAACGCTGCGCAGTCCCGCGCCAGCGTGGTCGGCTCGCAGGACACGTAGGCGATGCGACGGGGGCGCTTCTCCACCAGCGCGCGCAGCGCCACAGGGTCCATCCCGCCCCGCGGCGGGTCCACCACCGCCAGGTCAAACCCGCCCTCCAGGGCTGGCAGCGCCTCCTCCGCCGGCCCCTCCACCAGGGTAACGTTGTCCATCCCCTCGGCGTTGGCGAGGGCATCGGCCACAGCCGACGGGGCGCTCTCCACGCCCACCACCTCGCCGACGCGGCCCGCCAGCGACAGGCCGAACAGACCCACGCCGCAGTACAAGTCCAGCAGACGCTCCCAGCCCTGCGGCTCCAGCGCCTGGGCGACGACTTCCACAAGCCGCTCGGCGCCGAGCGTGTTCACCTGGAAGAAACTCGTCGGTGAGATGCGGTAGCGGCGGCCCGCCACTACCTCGTGGATGGCCGTCGCGCCGATGAGGGTCGCCGCGCGCCCGTCCTCCAGCGCCAGCGCGCACGAAACCGGAATGTCCACCTCAATCTCCGGCGGCTCGTCGCCCGCGGTCTCCAGCACCACCAGGCGCTCGCCGGTGCGAATTCCGGCCCGCAGCGTCAGCGCCGTGAGTTCCGGAAACTCCACGTCCAGCGTGCGGAGCAATTCCCGCAGCAAGGGGTGGAGAATCAGGCAGTCCTCCACGGCGACCACCTCGTGGCTTTCGGCCCGCTGGAAACCCAACGCGCCGTCGGGCCCGACGGTGAGCCGCGCGGAATTGCGGTAGCCCCAGGGGTCGGCCATGCCCACCGTCTCGCGCACGGCCACGCCCGCGAGTTTGCCCACGTGCTCCAACTGTTCGCCCACGATGCGCGACTTGTACTGCGTCTGCATCGGGTAGGCGATGTGCTGCCACTGGCACCCGCCGCAGTCGCCGAAATAGGGGCACAGCGGCTCCACGCGGTGGGGCGAAGGCTCCAGCACCTCCTCCAGCACGGCCCGCGCGAACCGCGGCTTGTCCTCAATCACGCGGGCGCGCACCACGTCGCCGGGAACGGTGTAGGGCACGAAGACGACCTTGCCGCCGTCGCGAGCGATGCCCGCTCCCAGGTGTGCCAGGCTCTCAATCCGCAGCGTGCGCAGTTCGCGCTCAGAGTTCACCCGCCACCTCCTTCTCCAGGCGCGCGAAGAAGTCGGCCATGTACCGGTGTCGGCTCTCGGCGATGGCGCGCGCCGTGGGCGTGTACAGCGAATCCCGCAACTTGGACAGTTTCACCTGGAATTCGCGCACCGGCGTGTGGTCGGCGTTGTGCAGGTCGCGGGCGCCCGCGTCCAGGTGGGCGGCTTCGGCCCAAGGCGACCACAGGCGCTGATTCCACTTGCCCGCGATGGCGTAGGCCCGCGCGATGCCGATAGCGCCGATGGCATCCAGTTTGTCGGCATCGTACAGCACCTTCGCCTCCAGCGTTGGTGGCTCGGCGGCGTTGCGGAACCGATGGCTGGCGATGGCCACGGCCACCGCCTCCACCTTGTGGGCCGGGTGGTCTCGCAGGATTTCGCGAGCGCGCGCCGCGCCCATCTCCGCGTGGCACAGGCCCAGTCGGTCGGCCTCGGCCCTGGCCACGTCGTGCAGCAGCGCCGCCGCCGACACGATTTCCACGTCCGCGCCCTCGGCGGCTGCGATGCGCAAGGCGAGGGCATGGACCCGCAGCACGTGGTCAAAGTCGTGGGCAGAGTCGTCTTCGCCGTACCATTTTCGGGCCTCGTCCGGTGTGATGAGCATGGCTTCCTGTCTCCTTCTCGCAAGTTGCGCGCAGCCCTGTGTGTCGTATAATACCCCACGTCTTGAAATTCTGCCATATTGCATTTGGGTGGAGAAATGGACGAATCTTCTTCCAAACCCCGCGTGCGGCGGCGTGGGCTGAACTCGCACGCAGCCTGGCTGCTGGATCGCCTGCAACCCTCGGAGACATCCGTACTCATCGCCACGGCGCTGATCGTGGGCGCGGGAACCGGCATCGGCGCGATCCTGTTCATCAAGTTGATCGCCGGCTTCCAACGGTTCTTTCAAGGCCCTGTGCTGGGCGCACTGGCCTTTCTCGGCCCTATCGCGCCGGCGTTTGTGCCGATGGCGGGTGCGCTCATCGCCGGGCCGCTCATCACCTACTTCGCCAGCGAGGCCAAAGGCCACGGCGTGCCCGAAGTGATGAAGGCCATCGCGCTGCGGGGCGGGCGAATTCGGCCCGTCGTCGTGGTGGTCAAAGCACTGGCATCGGCTGCGTGCATCGGAAGCGGCGGTTCGGCTGGGCGTGAAGGCCCCATCGTTCAAATCGGCTCGGCCCTGGGCTCTACCATCGGACAGTTGTTCCGCCTGTCCGACGAGCGCATCCGCAACCTGGTGGCCTGCGGCGCGGCGGGCGGCATCGCCGCCACGTTCAACGCGCCCATCGCCGGCGTGATCTTCGCGCTGGAAGTCATCCTGGGCGAGTTCACCACCCGCTACTTCGCTACCGTCGTCCTCAGTTCCGTTACGGCGAGCATCGTCGCCCGGAGCGTGCTGGGCGATAACCCCGCCTTCGCCGTGCCCGCCTACTCCATGGTCTCGCCGTGGGAAGTGCTGCTGTACGCCGCGCTGGGCCTGGCCGCCGCGGGCGTGGCGTGGCTGTTCGTAACGGTGCTGTACTGGGCCGAGGACCGCTTTGACGGGCTGCGGTTCCCCGACGCGCTCAAGCCTGCCCTGGGCGCGATTCCGCTGGGCTTCATCGGGCTGGCGATACCCCAGGCGCTGGGCACCGGCTTTGTTCACATTGAGGAAGCCGTCTCCGGCGGCCTGTTCGCCCAGATCATGTTCGTACTGGCCTTCGGGAAGATCATCACCACGTCCCTCACGCTGGGGTCGGGCAATTCGGGCGGCGTGTTTGCCCCGGCGCTGTTCATGGGGGCCATGTTCGGCGGGGCGTTCGGCAAGGTCGCCCACGCGCTGTTCCCGGCCATCACGGCGAGTTCCGGCGCGTACGCCCTGGTGGGGATGTCCGCCGTTTTCGCTGCCGCCGCCCACGCCCCCATCACGGCGGTGCTCATCGTCTTTGAGATGTCCCACGACTACCGGCTCATTCTGCCCCTGATGCTGGCGACCGTCCTCGCGACGCTCCTGTCCGAGCACCTGCGCCGCGATTCCATCTACACCCTGAAGTTGACGCGAAAGGGCATCCACCTGGAGCGCGGCCACGACATTGACGTGATGCAGGGGATTGAGGTCGGCGAGGCCATGACCACGCACGTGGACACGGTGCCGGCCGACATGCCGCTGGCGGACCTGGCGCGGCTGTTCCGCGAAAGCCACCATCACGGCTTCCCGGTGCTGGACGCGAACGGCGACCTGCTGGGAATCGTAACGATCCAGGACCTGGAGCGGGCCACGGCCAGGCAAGGCGCGCTGAACCTGACTGCAGGCGACATCGCCACGAAGAGCCTGCTCGTGGCGTACCCCGACGAGCCGCTGTGGGCGGCCCTGAAGCGCATGGGCGCGCGCGACATCGGCCGGCTGCCGGTCGTCTCGCGGGAGAACCCCAGGCGACTGGTGGGCCTCATCCGCCGCGCCGACATCATCAAGGCGTACAACACCGCCATCATCCGCCGCATGGAATTGCAGGAGCGCACCGAGCGCCTGCGCCTGGGCAAATTGACGGGGACCGACTTCCTGGAACTGGAGGTGAGCCCGGAATCGCCGGTCGTGGGAAAGGCGCTCCGAGACCTGACCCTGCCCCACGACTGCGTGGTGGTCTCGGTGCGGCGCGGGCGCAAGTTGATCATCCCCCACGGCGACACCGTGCTCCAGGCGGGCGACAGACTGACGGCACTGGTGGCCGAGGAATGCCGTGGGGAGTTCTGCTCGCTGGTCTCCGCGACCGGCGCGAAGGGGGCATCCGCCTGATTCCGGCCTCACAGGCTCGCGGGCTTGTTGTCGGGCCAGCGCGACACGATGGCCTTCAGCCTGCGCTCAAACTCGCCGCGGGGGAGCATGACCACGCGCCCGCACGTCTGGCACTTCAGGCCGATGTCCGCGCCCACGCGCATGACGCGCCACTCGTACCCTCCGCACGGGTGCGGCTTGCGAAGCCGAACGATGTCGCCCATGTGGATGTCCATCTGCCCCATGCCTCCGGGTCAATGATACCCGCGCCCGCCCCGGCGGTCAATTCCGGCGCGGCGGCAGCGGCGCATGGACGCGAACCCGCGCGAACGGGCAGCGAGCGGGCCATGGGCCAGAGGGACCTGCGCCGCAAGCAGCGCGTGGGGGTTGAAGAGGTGGCGCAGGGGCTGGTGGCGATGGAGGAGGCCATCCGCGCGCCGCGCCGTTCAGCCGAGCGCGGAGCGGAGCGGGCCAGGCCGACAAGCGGCGCGGCGTCGGCTTCAGGCGCAAGTTGGGCGGCACTTTCAGGATTACGCACTATGAACTCTTGCTTCCCGTATACGCTTCTCGAAACCTTTCGTATTCTTCCACCAAATCTAGATTAGACTCAAAGCCCCGATAGTAGTAAATGTCCTTCTCAAATACATCCAGAGCGTTGTTGTCTGGCCAATGTGCGAGTAGCGCAACCTTTGCTGCAAGCAGGTGGTATAGCGGGATCTTGGGGCTGAACTCGGTGGCCTTTGAGTACGCCAGACCGATGGCTTCTCGTTGGAGCCGGTTGGCCAAATCCGCACCCTCTGCTCTCATTGTGTCCCTTGTTTGCTCGTTTGACGCAAGAAAGCGGGAAATGAAACTCGCACCCTGTAGCTCAAGATCAGAACGTTCCAACGGTCCCAACATCCTCCTGTCAGCGGTTGAATTGCTCAGATCTACTACTGCTCGGATGCTGAGCAATGAATTGAGCGCTGCCACAATCTCTACGGGAGTTCGGAATGGCAACCGGCAAAGTGCCGCCCAACGGCGAAGCCGCCGCGCCGTTCAGCCGAGCGCGAAGCGGAGCCGGGTGAACGGCCTCGAGCTAACTGCCAGGCGGCTCGGGCTATGCTCCTTCCACTCTACGCCAACCCCACAGGCAAGACAAGCCACACTTCGCCGCACGCCAGCCCGGTCAGCTTCAGCGAGTTGTTAGGCCGCCTAGGCAGTCGGCGTGCTCGTTGCGGTTGCTTCCCAAATCTGAATGGTGAGAAGCGCTACCGCCTGGGCGACCATCTCGAAGGACGCCCGAAGGGATGTCTCGGCCTGGGAATAGTCGGCTGAGCCAATGCTTTCGAGCGCGTGGACAAGCAAGGACGCCCCCGCGAGCGCGGCGTTGTGGGCCTCTTGCAGGCATCGGGGCGGCTGGATATCGACAAGCTGCTCCTGGATGGCCACCGATGTGGCAACAAGGGCTGGAATGCGGTCCGGCGGCAATGTTGCGAGCTGGCTGGCTTCCCGAGAGGCAACAACGATCTGGTCGAGAAGTGGGAGTGCCGCCGACTTGTAGAGCTCAAGGTCGATTGGCGAACAGAGAGTGATAGGTTTCACCGACTCCTGCGGTGGCTGGGGTGTGGGAGGTGTGATGCTTGGGCGGTGGGGGACTTCGGTGGTGGTGGGTGTGGAGGAGAAGGTGGACGTTGGAATCGGCTCGATCGTCGGCGGCAGCTGGGGGGCGCACGCCTGCAGGATCATCGCGAGGAATACGGCGAGGGGCAATGAAAGTCGGTGCAGGACCATAGAAAACCTCAAAGTCTGCGCGGCACAGGCGGCCTAACGGCTTGCGCATCAGCCGCCCGCGTAGCGGAGCGAATCGCAGCGGGGCGGCGTCGGCTGGAAACGCTTGTGAGCCAGCGCTTCTTACCATAAACGCGTAATGCCATAAGCGTCAAATGCTGCATCGCTACTCACAAGGGGCATTTGCTCAATGTGGGCCTGTGCTACCAGCAAACGGTCAAAAGGGTCACGATGATGGAAGGGCAGGGTAGCCACCCTGGCAGTATGGCTAATCGTGATGCCAAGTAACCCAATCCGATTCAGGCTTAATTGGTGCGGGATGAATATCTCAAAGGGTTGTGCCAGTTGCAATCTGCCAAGGCTGATCTTGATCGCCATCTCCCATAGACTGACAATGCTGAAATAAGCATCGTTGCTCATGTCTTCGATCAACGCCCGTGCGCTGGGACTGAGGCGCTCGTCACCGCCGATGAACCACAAGAAAGCGTGTGTATCCAGGAGTAATTTCATGGCATATACGCGTTAAAGTCTGGGAGTGGTGCATCAAAATCATCCGTCATGACAATCAATCCTTTCGCACTCCCGAATTGGCGACGTGCGACAGAGACCGCAGGCACCAATTGCACGGCTTCCTGCAGATCTTTGATGATCAGCACCGTTTCCCCTTTCATTACAGCGTTGATCAACTCGAGCAAACGCTCCTTTGCCTCTTCTAAATTGACTTGGCGCATTTTTGTTCACCTCTCTGAGTTCACATCTCACGTCAAAGCCCTTGCGCTGGCCAACGCCGCGGCGGGTGAGATGCGCCTGTTCACCCGCCGCGAGCGCAGCGACCAGGCCGCATGTCTCTCTGTTCGTATTGTAACTGCATTCTTCCGCGGTGTCAATGGGTTTTTGCGTCTTCACCAGGGCGGCCAGCCGCCCGACCGCCCCCGTGCGCCTCGCCGCCGCTCGTACCCCTAGCGCGCCTCCGCCTTCCACTCCTCGCGCACGCGCACCAGGACCAGCGCCGACACCAGGAACACCAGCCCGTAGATGGCGAAGATCAGCACGTAGCCGATGCCCGGCGACTGCGGCACGTTCCTGGTGAAGTAGTCCGCGATGGGGCCGCCGATGTACCCGCCCACAGCGCCCGCGCCCGCCCCGGCCAGGTTGGAGATGCCCAGGTACTTGCCGGCCTCTTCCTTCGGCACGATGTCGGTGCCCAGCGCCCAGTTGGTGGTGAAGAACATCCCCGTCGCCGCGCCCACGATGCACCCACCCACGTAGATGACGGTCATATTCGGCGCGAGGACGAGCACCAGCGCGCCCAGCGCGGCGAGGACACCGCTGACGGCCACCAGCCGCTTGCGGCCCACGAGGTCGGCCAGCCACCCGCTGGGGAAGGCGAACAGCAGGATGAGGATGCCCACCACCATCATCAACTGCGACGCCGGCTTGGCCGCGGTCTCCCCTGAGAACCCCAGGCGCGACTGGAGGAAGTAGACCGCGAACCCCGACAGGTTGGTCGTGCCCACCAGGAACGCCAGGCGGTTCACCACCCACCACGAGAAGGACGGGTAGCGCCGCGCGTTCTCGCCGCCGATGCTGATGCGCACGCTGGCCCACACGCCCACGACCACCGCCCCGGCAATGGCCACCGCGCCCACGAGGCCCATGATGAGCAGCAGCAGCGGCACCGACTGGATGCCCACCACCAGCGTGCCGACCCACTTCGCAGCCGCCCCCAGCCCCAGGATGATGCCGAGGAAGACCAGCGTCATGGCGACGAGGCGCAGGAACGGCTCCCAGTTGATGGGGCCGGGCGGTTCGCGCAGCGGCTCCTCGCGCACCAGCATGGTGAGGGCCATCGCCACGAACAGGATGCCCACCGCCACGAAGATGCCCGTCCACATCTGCCCCTTGGCGACCAGCGGGCCCACCGTCAGCGCGACGATGATGACCGGCAGCAGGTCCATCATCGCCTTGACGCCTGAGAACCGGCCCCGATACTGCTCGGGTACCAGGTCGGGGATGAGACCCTGCTCGGCGCCGTGGGCCGCGTTGGACGCGATCTGCGAGAAGACCAGCGCCGCGAACAGGAACCAGTAGGTGGGCGATGCCCCGACGGCGATGATGGCGAGGATGTTGCCCAGCGTGCCCAGCAGGATGAAGGGCCGCCGCCGTCCCCAGCGCAGCGTGCTGCGGTCCGAGAGCATCCCGAACAGCGCCTGGGCCAGCAGCGCCACCATCAGGGTGTACAGCCGAATGGTGCCGTAGGCCTCGCCCTGCTCCGCAGTGCTGACAAACCGCTGCACGATGAGGGGGATGATGATGGCGAAACTCTGGGAGACCGTGGTCAAACCGAGCCAGTAGATGTTGACCGTGATGTAATCATACCAGCGGATTTTCCTCATGGCCTTCCTCCTTCGGATGATTGAAGAGTGGACTGCCCCCGGCCCGCGGCGAGAGTATAGCGCACGATTTCGTATTTGTAAACACCGGCGCGGGGATTCGGTTCCAGCACGGGGTGTCGGCGGGGTGGGCATGGAGCGACCGCGCGAGGGTTTGTCCACGATGACGCCGCAGGGATGGCTTTCCTGTCATTCTGAGCGACGCGGCGGCAAAGAACGTTAGGGCAGCGCAGCGTGCAGGAACGCGCGGGCAGCCTCGCGGACCTCGCCCACCGACATGCGGGCCACATCGCGCAGCGCCCGCCCACGCCCCAGATCGCCCACCAACTCGCGGCCCAGGTAGTAACCCGTCTGGCTGTGCCCCTGCATCTCGTACCAGGAGCCGAAGAAGTCGCGCACCGCCTCGCCGTTGTCCACCCGCCGCAGGAACTCTGCGGCGAGCGTCTGTCGGTGCGCGGCGCACCACGCCAGCCATTCCCCATCCTGCGCCAGGTGCCCCGCGCCGCCGAGGACCGCCTCCTTGTACCGCACGGCGAACCCCTCGCTGTACAGCAGGAACAGCGGGTCGCGCTCGTGCTCGGCGAACTCTCCCCACTCGCCGCGCCAGGCCATGTGCGCCAGGTGGCCCAGTTCGTGCGCCACCAGCCCTTCCAGGCGCTCGCGGGTGTGCCATCCCTCCGCGGCGATGTTCTCCAGCCCCAGCAGGCAGGCGGGTTGGCCCTCGTACTGCGTGGCCCAGCCCGCGCCGCACCCGATGCCGACGTAGATGACGAAGACCACGTCAAAATCCAGGCCCAGCGCCGCTTGCGCCCGCTCGTAGATGGAAGCGCAGATGTGGGGGAGCAAATCTCTGGCCGCCTCCATGCGGGGCAACCGTTGGGGCAGTGCGGGGAAGATTCGCTCGGCGGCCACCTGGCGCCAGTCCACGCCCTGTGAGTCGTAGTCCTCCACCTGCTTGTGCAGGAGTTCGGGGTAGCGGGCCATGTACGCGGTGCGCCACAGGTCCACCTGCGCGGGCAGCGGCAAGTCTGCGGCGGCCCGCCAGAACCGCAGGAAGTCGTCCCATGCGTCCAGGATGCGGTGCGTGGACATCGCGGCCCCCAGGCGAAACGGGGCTAGAACCCCTTGCGCCGCGCCTTGTCGGTGAGCGCCCAGACGCGCTGGGGCGTGCCGACGGCGCACACGGCCGCGCTGGGGCATCCGGCGCACGCGGATTTGCACGCGCCCCCGGCAGGCTCCAGGTAGCCCAGGCGCTCCAGGTCGGCCAGCATCCGCTCCACCATGTCGCGGCTCACGCCAAGTTCGCGGGCCAGGGATTCAGGCGTGTGCGAGCCTCCATCCGCCAGCCGTTCCAGCAATTGCTCCAACATCAGCGAAACATCTCCCAGAGAGCCTGTGGCCCTTGGCTAACGGCCAAAGGCGAAAGGCTCCTTACACATCAAACACGGCGACCAGCACCGTGTGGTCCGAGGGCTTCTCGGCCTTGCGCGGCCCCAGGTCAATCCACGAGGCGGTGCATCGTTGGGCCAAAGGTTCGGTGGCCCAGATGTGGTCCACGCGCCAGCCCACAGCCCGCTCCAGCGAGCCGCGGATGCGGTAGTCGTAGTACGTGTACTGGCCGGGTTCGCCCGGGTGGTGCTTGCGGAACACGTCCACGAACCCCCACTGCCGGATGCGTTCCAGGGCGGCGCGAGCCTCCGGGTGGAAGTCCACGTGGTCCTTCAGCCGCTTGGGGTCGTACACGTCAATGTCCTCCGGCGCGACGTTGAAGTCGCCCATCCAGATGAGGGGCTTGTCGGGCGCATAGTGGCGGGCGAAGAAGTCCCGCAGGCGGGCCAGCCAGCGCAACTTGTATTGGAACTCCGGCGCATCGGCCAACTTCCCCTGGGGGACGTAGGTGTTCACGATGGGGATGCCGTTGACGACGGTGCGCAGGAGCCGGTGCTCGTCGGGTTCGCCACCGTCGTCCAGGCCGAAGGCGACGTCCTCCGGCTTGGCGCGGCTGAACAGCGCCACGCCGCCGTAGGCTTTCTGCCCCTTGAACACGACATGGTAGCCCGTGTCGGCGAAGGCATCCAGCGGGAACTCGGAATCCTGCACTTTGATTTCCTGGACGCCGAGGACGTCGGGGCGCTCCTTGGCGAGCCATTCCAGGACAACCGGAATGCGGCTGCGGATAGAATTGACGTTGAACGTGGCGACTTTCATCTTCTGCCCTCCGTTCGCGTTTGGAATTCGGCCCCCTTTTTGGTTGGGTGATTGGGTGCTGCCCGGCATTATGTGTCATTGCGAGCAAAGCGAAGTCATCCACGTGCGACGCACCTCCGAGGTGCGTCGCACGCGCCTTCACAATGACACCCCATCTGTCATGCTGAGCGAAGCGAAGCATCTCGGTTGGCGAGATTCTTCGGCGCTTCGCGCCTCAGTAGGGACAATTCATGAATTGTCCCTACGGGCACTACGTGCCCTCGCAATGACAGGCTCTCCCCGGACATTATACACCCCACCCCGCGAGCAGGGCCAGTTGGTACACGCCGATGCCCACGGCGAAGGACAGGACGAACAGCAGCACCACGCTGAACGCCGTCCATTTCCACGAGCCGGTCTCCTGCCGCATGGTGGCGACCGTCGCGGCGCAGGGGATGAATAGCACCTGCACCACCAGGAACGCCAACGCCGACGCCGGAGTGAGCAGTGTGGGCAGAACCTGGGCCAGGCCGGCCTCTTCACCGCCGACGCCCAGCAGGACGCTCAGCGTAGCGATGGTGTTCTCCTTGGCTACGAAACTGGTGAGGAGCGCCACCATCATCTGCCAGCCCACGCCCATCAGCGCCCCTAGTGGGCTCAGGAAGCGGCCAACGGCGGCCAGGATGCTGGTGTCCACCTCGCCGCGCGGCAGGACCGACAGTGCCCACACGACCACGGACACGATGAGGATGATGGTGCCCGCCTTGCGGACGAACCCCATCGTCCGCTGCCACACCGACAGCCCGATGGTGCGGGCGTTGGGCGTGTGGTACAGCGGCAGTTCCATGATGAACGCCACGTGCTCGCCGCCCAGCACCAGTTCGTGCAATGCGATGCCCACCACCGCCAGCACGACAAGGCTCAACGCGATGAGCCCCCAGGAGACCCAGATGGCCGCCGAGCCGAAGAAGATGGGGGCCAGCACCGCCACCACCGCCATTCGCGCCGTACAGGGCACCAGCGGTGCGACCAGGATGGTCAGCAGGCGCGCCTTGGGCGAGTCCACGATGCGCGCGCCCATGACGGCGGGGACGTTGCAGCCGAACCCCAAGAACAGGGGCAGGAAACTCTTGCCGTGCAGGCCCATGAGGTGCATGAAGCGGTCCATGACGTAGGCGGCGCGGGCCATGTACCCGATGTCCTCCAGCGCGCCCAACACGGCGAAGAAGATGACCAGGATGGGCAGGAACGTCAGGACCATGCCGGCCCCGCCGATGACGCCATCGGCCAGCAAGCCCGTAACCCACCACGGCGCGGCAGCGAAGGCGGTTCGCACCCACTCGGCCCCGGCTTGGATTAGGTACCGGTCCAGAAAGGCCTGTATCGGTGAGCCGATGGTGTAGGTGAGCCAGAAGATGGCCCCCAGCACGCCCAGCAGGACGAACAGCCCCCAGACGGGGTGCGTGGCCACCTTGTCTATGCGGTCGGTCAGGGTAATCTGCCCGGCCTTGGGCACGGTGAGCGCCGCGCGGGTCATCCGCCGCACCCACTCGTATCGCCCGCCCGCGATGGCGAGGATCGCGTCCTCGTGCCTCATGAGCACGCGGTGCACCCGCTCCCACTGCTCGGGAGTCAGGCGCGCCCGCATCATCTCGGTGATCTCCTCGTCGCCCTCCAGCATCTTGAGGGCCACCCAGTCTTCGGGGTACGGCTCGGGCACGCTGCCGGCGATGAGGTTCACGAGTTCCGCCAGCACCTCGCGGTGGTCCTCGCGGATGTCCGGACGGCAGACGCCTCTCGGCCCTTCCCGATACACGCGCAGGACCGTGTCCACCAGTTCGCGCACGCCCTGGTTCTTGGACGCCACCATGGGGACGACGGGAAGCCCCAGGGCGGCCTCCAGGACGTGCGGCTCAATGCCCAGCCCCTGCTGCTGGGCCACGTCCACCATGTTGAGGGCCAGGACGACCGGCGCGGGCAGGCACAGAATCTCGGACAGCAGGTACAGGTTGCGCTCCAGCGACGCCGCGTCGGCCACCATCACCACCACGTCGGGCCGCTCGTGGATGATGTAGTCGCGGGTGATACGCTCCTCCAGCGAGTTGGCCGTGAGGCTGTAGGTGCCCGGCAGGTCCACAATCTGGATGTCCACGCCATCGCAGCGGTGGATGCCTTCCTTGCGCTCCACGGTCTTGCCGGGCCAATTGCCCACATGCTGGTTCATGCCCGTGAGCAGGTTGAACACGGTGGACTTGCCCACGTTGGGCTGGCCCACCAATGCTACCCGAATGGTGCACGGGCCGGCGGGCTGCACCGGGCCGCTCCCATCGGCGCAGCAGGCTCCAAGCACGGACGGGACCGAGCGCGCCGTTTCCTCACGATTCGCCATGGGCGTTGCCTCCGTTCGGCGTAATCCAGACGCGTTCCGCCTCGCCTCGGCCCAGGGCGATGCGGGTGCCGCGGACCAGCACGATGATGGGCCCGCGCCCGAAGTTTTGGATCATGGTAACCTCAGCGCCAGGGGTGAAGCCCAACGCGGCCATGCGCGTCGTGAACCCGCGCCCGCCCTGGAGTTCGGCGATGGTGGCCGTCTTGCCCGCAGGCAGCGTGCCAAGCGTAACGGCCCGGCCATCTGCGACCGCCGTCTTGTGCTCCCGTCTCCAGAAATGCTTCCCGAGGTGAAAGTGCTTCTTCGCGTGCATGATGTCCCTCACTTTCGCTCAACCAGAATGCGCGAGGCGAGATTCCTCCCCAGGGCCAGGACGGCCTCGCCCACCCGCAGTGTCAGAGGACCCTCAAACGGCGCGATGGCCTCCACCACCACGGCGGTCCCCGGACGTAACCCCAACCCGCTCAGGTAGGTGAGCACGCCGGGCTCCTCCTCCGGGACTTGGACTACCACCGCCTCGTCCCCCTCCGCCAGGTCGGACAGGGGATGCCCGTTGCGGGCGGCAATCTGGCCGGTGGCAGTGGGCACGGCATGGCCGTGGGGGCACGTGTCGGGCTCGCCCAGGAAGCGCTCCAGCCGGTCTATCAGGCTGGGCGACGAGACGTGCTCCAAGCCGCAGGCGGCCTCGTGGGCCTCCTCCCAGGGCATGGCGAGCACGTCCACCAGGAACCGTTCCCACAATCGGTGCCGCCGCAGGATATTGAGGGCGCGCGCCTCGCCCTCGGCGGTGAGGGTTACGCCCTTGTACGGGGCATACGTCACCAGCCCGTCGCGCTCCAGTCGGCGGACCATCTCGTTGGCGGACACCGACGAGACGCCCAGCCGCTCGGCCAGGGCAGGGATGCCCGCGGGCGCGCCGTCCTCAGCCAGTTTGTAGATCGCCTCCAGGTATTCTTCCACGCTCTGCGAGATCATCCCGGAACTCCGCGCGATGATTAGGAAAGCCTAATATTGAAGATTAGGATACCCTATTATATCCTGACTTGCGTTTCTTGTCAAGGCAGCGACAGCGCAGGGTCATTTCGCCGCCATGCGTCCGCGCTCAATTTGACACAGGGGGCGTTATGCGTATACTTGCACGTTGCTATGCGGTGAGCCCACCAACTTGACCATTGAGGTCAGTGTGGGTATAATGCGTTTGCCGACGTGGTGGGTGTACCCCGTCTCCGAGCCGACGTAGCTCAATCGGCAGAGCAGCGGTTTTGTAAACCGCGGGTTGCGGGTTCAAGTCCCACCGTCGGCTCCTGGACAGCCGGCGCTGCAGCACACGCCGGTTGTGATTTGAAAAACGGCTTTCCGTGGGCAGGTACCCAAGCGGCCAAAGGGGACTGACTGTAAATCAGTTGGCTCAGCCTTCGGTGGTTCGAATCCGCCCCTGCCCACCTGGCTGCACAGCGGCGTAGAGGCCCACGTAGCTCAGTCGGTAGAGCACATTCTTGGTAAGAATGGGGTCACCAGTTCAAGTCTGGTCGTGGGCTCCATACGATCGGCTGCACCGAGTCCTATCAGGTTCAGCGTTTTTGTTTACACAGGAGGAATCTAGATGGCCAAGAAAGTATTTGAGCGAAAGAAGCCCCATGTGAACGTGGGGACCATCGGGCACATTGACCATGGGAAGACGACGCTCACGGCGGCGATCACGAAGGTGCTGTCGCTGAAGGGCTGGGCGGAGTACCGTCCGTTTGACAGCATTGACAACGCGCCGGAAGAGAAGGCGCGCGGCATCACCATCGCCATTGCGCACGTGGAGTACGAGACCGAGAAGCGGCACTACGCCCACGTGGACTGCCCTGGGCACGCCGACTACATCAAGAACATGATCACGGGCGCGGCGCAGATGGACGGGGCCATCCTGGTGGTGGCGGCTCCGGATGGGCCCATGCCGCAGACGCGGGAGCACGTGCTGCTGGCGCGGCAGGTGGAAGTGCCGAGCATGGTGGTGTTCCTGAACAAGGTGGACATGATGGACGACCCGGAGTTGCTGGAGTTGGTGGAGTTGGAACTCCGGGAGTTGCTGGACAAGTACGGGTTCCCTGGGGACTCGGTGCCGATCGTGCGGGGTAGCGCGCTGAAGGCGCTGGAGAGCACGTCCACGGACCCGAACGCGCCGGAGTACAAGTGCATTTGGGACCTGATGCACGCGGTGGATGAGTACATTCCGACGCCGGTGCGCGAGATAGACAAGCCGTTCCTGATGGCGATTGAGGACGTGTTCGGGATCAAGGGTCGCGGGACGGTGGCGACGGGGCGCATTGAGCGTGGGATTGTGAAGGTCGGCGACGAGGTGGAGATCATCGGCCTGCGGGACGAGATTCGGAAGACGGTGGTAACGGGCGTGGAGATGTTCCGCAAGACGCTGGAGTTTGGGCAGGCGGGTGATAACGTGGGGTGCCTGCTGCGCGGGATTGAGCGGACGGACATTGAGCGCGGGCAGGTGTTGGCGAAGCCTGGGAGCATCAAGCCGCACACGACGTTCATGGGTTCGGTGTACGTGTTGAAGAAGGAAGAAGGTGGGCGGCACACGCCGTTCTTCACGGGGTATCGTCCGCAGTTCTACATTCGGACGATGGACGTAACGGGTGAGGTGGAGTTGCCCGCCGGGATGGAGATGGTGATGCCTGGGGACAACGTGAACCTGAAGGTGAAGTTGATCGTTCCGGTGGCGCTGGAAGTGGGGTCGCGGTTTGCGATCCGCGAAGGCGGCCGCACGGTCGGCGCAGGCGTCATCACCGAGATTCTGGAATAACCGCAGATAGACTTGGAAGGGGGAAGGAAGCCGACGCTTCCGGATTGAAGAGATGGCAAAGAAGAAAGACGTCCGAGCAGTCATCACGCTGGCTTGCACCGAGTGCAAGGAGCGGAACTATACAACCCAGAAGAACCGTCGCAATGACCCGGGCAGGCTGGAGTTGAAGAAGTACTGCAGCCGTTGCCAGAAGCACACCCTGCACCGGGAGACGAAGTAGGAGCACACCCGGCGGGCCCTTGGGCCTGCCCGTGCACAGGCCAGTAGCTCAACTTGGCAGAGCATCGCTCTCCAAAAGCGAGGGTTGCGGGTTCAAGTCCTGCCTGGCCTGCCTCTGCTGGACGAAGACACCGCCGCACGAGGCCTGCAGTCCGAATGTGCGCGGTGTCTTGAAATGTTTGAAACCGAATTCATAGAGTGCTTGCCGAGGGTGAAGAGTGGCGAAGACGTCAGCACCGAAGAAAGAGAACCGAATCGTCCGCTACCTGCGCGAGACGCGGGCCGAACTGGCCAAGGTTACCTGGCCCACGCGCGAGGAGGCGCTGCGCCTCACGGGCATCGTCCTGGCGACGACGGTGGCGTTCGCCCTGTTCCTGGGGGTAGTGGACTACGTTCTGTCCAAGTTGTTCGCGCTCCTGGTTAGGTAAAGGGAGCCGCGCGCACTCGCCTGGGCATAGCACGAAGTATCTGGGGACCGATGGAAGAGGAAAAAGCCGTATCGCCCGAGAACCAAATAGAAGAACCCGCGGACGCAAGCGCCGTGCCCGAGGACGTGGAGCAGGCGGCTGCCGCGCAGCCGGAGGATGCGCCTGAGGCCGGTTCGGCCGAGACGAGCGCGGAGACCGCCGCGACCGCCGAAGCCGAAGAGGCCGAAAGCCCCTACCAGAAGGCGTGGTTCGTCATTCACACCTACTCCGGGTACGAGAACAAGGTCAAGAAGAACCTGGAGCAGCGTATTGAATCCATGGGGATGCGGGAGCAGATTCTCCAGGTCGTGGTGCCCACGGAAGAGGAGATAGAAATCCGGGACGGCCAGCGCCGCATGGTGGAGCGCCGCATCTTCCCCGGCTACGTCCTTGTGCAAATCCTCGTCCCGAAGGACACGCTGACGCCGAGCGAGCAGGCGTGGTACGTGGTGCGGAACACCCCGGGCGTTACCGGCTTCGTCAGTTCGGGGACCAAGCCCATCCCGCTGCGCCAGGAAGAGATTGACAAGATCATCAAGCGGATGGAGGCCGAGGAGCCGACCATCAAGGTCAGTTTCCATCGGGGCGAGAAGGTGCAGATCATCAGCGGCCCCTTCGCCGAGTTCATGGGCACGGTGGACAGCATCAGCATGGAGAAGGGCAAGGTTACCGTGCTGGTCTCCTTCTTCGGGCGCGAGACGCCGGTGGAAGTGGACCTGACCCAGGTTTCCAGATTGTGATGCATGCCGTGGTGCGGGTTGTGGCCTGCGCTACAGGTTGAGGAGGATACATGGCAAAGAAAGTTGTGGCAGTCGTGAAACTGCAGATTGAGGCTGGCAAGGCCAACCCGGCGCCGCCGGTGGGGCCTGCGCTGGGCCAGCATGGCATCAACATCATGCAGTTCTGCAAAGAGTACAACGCCCGCACGGCCAATCAGGCCGGGATGATCATCCCGGTGGAGATCACCGTCTATCAGGACCGCTCGTTCACGTTCATTACCAAGACGCCGCCGGTGCCTGACCTGCTGCGGCGGGCCGCGGGCGTTCCCAAGGGTTCGGGCGAGCCGAATCGCAAGCCCGCCGGCTCCATCACCCGCAAACAGTTGCGGGAAATCGCCGAGATCAAAATGAAGGACCTGAACGCGCTGGATATTGAAGGCGCGGAGCGCATGATTGAGGGCACCGCCCGAAGCATGGGCATTACCATCAAAGACTAACCCTGGCCCCACACGGGCCGGTGGGAGGGTCTCACCCGATGAGGCCCAATTGAACCACAAAGGGAGGAAAGATGCCGAAGAGAGGAAAGAAGTACCAAGAAGTCGCCAAACTGGTGGACAGGAACAAGTTGTACTCGCCTGAAGAGGCCATGGCGCTGGTGAAGCAGGTGGCGTACACCCAGTTTGACCCCACCGTGGAGTTGCACATGCGCATGAACCTGGACCCGCGCCAGGCCGACCAGCAGATTCGCGGCGTGGTGCCCCTGCCGGCGGGCACGGGCAAGCCCAAGCGGATTCTGGTCTTCGCCGAGGGCGAGGCCGAGCGGATCGCGCGGGAAGCCGGCGCCGACTACGTCGGCAGCGACGAGTTCATCGCCAAGATTCAGGAAGGCTGGTTTGAGTTTGACGTCGTGCTGGCCGTGCCCCAGATCATGGGCAAGATCGGGCGATTGGGCCGCCTGCTGGGTACCCGTGGCCTGATGCCCAGCCCCAAAACGGGCACGATTGTGCAGCCCGAAGACCTGCCCCGCACCATTGAGGAGATTCGCAAGGGGCGCGTGGAGTACAGGCTGGACAAGACGGGCAACCTGCACATCCCCATCGGCAAGGCCAGTTTCACCGAGCAGCAGTTGCTGGAGAACTTCGCTGCGGTGATGGAGGCCATCGTGCGCGCGAAGCCCGCCAGCGTGAAGGGCGCGTACATCAAGAAGATCGCCCTGGCGCCGACGATGGGGCCGTCGGTGCGGGTGGACGTGTACCAGGCGATGAACCTGCGCCTGGTGTAACGGCGACACCTTCCCAACCGAATACGTTCCTGTGCCGGTGACAGCAGGTGCACTTCGGTGCGTAAGTCCTGCCGAGGCAAAGGATTGGAGTTCCCACGCGAGTGCCGTCCCTGGGCAGGGTACCGCCCAGCAGGGCGCGGCAAGACCGCTTGGCGTGCGTGTGGGTATTGCAAAGCCTTTGCGTCGGCTGGCGCAAAGGCTTTTTGTTTTTGGCCACGCACCCTTTCGGTCCCAGACTGTGGGTAGCCGTCATTGCGAGGGCACGGAGTGCCCGAAGCAATCCCGCCCATGCGAGGTTGCTTCGCTTCGCTCGCAATGACAGAAATGGGGCAACGCACCCAAATCCAGAGTTCATATCGTAAGGAGGTGATACAATTTGGCGATAACCAAGGAGATCAAGGAAACCCGTGTAGCGCAGTACAAGGACCTGTTGGCTTCCTCGCAGGCGGTCGTCGTAACGCAGTACCATGGGCTGACCATGGGGCAGTTGAACGACCTGCGAGCGCGGCTACGCCCTATGGGCGGACGGTTCCAGGTTACGAAAAACACCCTGTTCCGCCTGGCCCTGGCCGATGAGAAGAAGCCCGCGCTGGATGACATCCTCGTGGGGCCGACGGCTGTGGCCTACCTGTCGGGCGACATCGCCGCGGGCCTCAAGGCCCTGCTGGCCTTCGCCGAGGAAACCAAGGCCATTGAGGTCAAGGGCGGGCTGTTCGGCGACCGCGTGCTGTCCGCGGAGGACGTGGTTACCCTGTCCAAACTGCCGTCGCGCGAAGAGTTGCTCGCGCAGGTGGTCTCGCGGCTGCAGGCTCCGCTCTACGGCCTGGTCAACGTGCTCAGTGGCCCCATGCGAGGGCTGGTCTATGCCCTCAAAGCGCGCCAGGATCAACTGGCGAATGCTGCCTAGTCGGCACATCACAATCTGAAAATCAAATGGGAGGAAAATAGAATGACGAAGGAAGAGATTTTGCAGGCGATTGAAAAGATGACGGTCCTGGAACTGGCCGAACTGGTCAAGGCCCTGGAGGAGAAGTTCGGAGTGAGCGCGGCTGCGCCCGTTGCGTTCGCGGCCATGCCCGGCGCTGCGGCTGCCGGCGCTGCTGCGGCTGCTGCGCCCGCCGAGGAAGAGAAGACCGAGTTTGACGTCATCCTCAAGGAAGTGGGGCCGAACAAGATTCAGGTCATCAAGGTCGTGCGCGAACTGACCAACCTGGGCCTGAAGGAGGCCAAGGAACTGGTGGACAGCGCTCCGGCCACCGTCAAGACCGGCGTCCCGAAGGAAGAGGCCGAGGCTGCCAAGGCCAAACTGGAAGAGCAGCAGGCCGTCGTAGAACTGAAGTAGTAGTTGACCACAGAGAAGAGAGTCCGTTGTCATTGCGAGCGAAGCGAAGCAATCTCACGCTCCATCTGTCATGCTGAGCGAAGCGAAGCATCTCGGTTGACGAGATTCTTCGGCGCTGCGCGCCTCAGTAGGGACAATTCATGAATTGTCCCTACGGGCGCTGTGTGCCCTCGCTATGACACGGCATCAAGAATCCCTGTGGTGAAGTAGCAGTCTGGCGTCCCAACAGCACGATTCAGCACAGGCGGGCGCATTCAGAACGTGCGCCGCACCTCAACACGCCTCAGCAAAAGGCGAGGGCTTTCCCCTGCAATGGGGGAGGCCCTCGCCGCTGTGCGCTTGGCTTCGCGTTCGCGGGCGGGGCGTTGCCTGGTCCGCGCCGGAGGGGGCTAGGGCGAAGGGCGTTTGGATCGCGAACGCCGCGAAAGGGAGCCGTGCGTTCGCACCGGATCGCAGGGCTTCCCCCTTCCGTCCGAGGCGGCAGCATCGGGCGGGCGTTACGTGCCCCAGTCGCGGGGCATGCGGAACTCCCAGTCCAGGGTGCGCCCGCTCACCTTGGCGATAACCGGCGGGCACCGCTTGTACTGATTGCGCTGCACCATCCGCCACACCTGGCGCACGAATCCCTCCGAGAACCCCATGCCCACCACTTCGGCGGGCGTTCGGCGCTCGTCCACGAGAAGGTACAGCACTTTGTCCACCTCGGCGTAGGTCAGCCCCATCTCGCCCTCGTCGGTCTGGCCGGGCCAGAGGTCTGCGGAGGGCGGCTTGGCGATGATGCGCTCGGGCACGCCGACGGCGCGTGCCAGTTGCCGCACCTGCGTCTTGTACAGGTCGCCCAGCGGGTTCACCGCCGACGCCATGTCGCCGAACAGCGTGCCGTAGCCCAGCAGGAGTTCGGTCTTGTTGCTGGTGCCGATGACCAGCCCGCCCCATTCCTCCGACTGGTCGTACAGGACAATCATCCGCGCCCGCGCCATCACGTTGCCCCGTCGGCGCTGACCCATATCCGGAAATTGCGCGAAGAGCGGCTCCACCATGCCGGTGATGTCCACGGTAACGTGGTTTAGGCCCAGGATGCGGATGACCTCCATCGCGTCGGCGGCGGATTCGGGCGCGCTGGTGCGGTAGGGCATGAGCACAGCGCGCACGTTCTCCGGCCCCAGCGCCTCGGCCGCGAGAAACGCCGCCAGCGACGAATCAACGCCGCCGGAAAGCCCCAGGACGCCCCGCGTGAACCCAAACCGGCCCAACTCGGTGCGGATGGCACTGACCAGCAGCCGCCGCACGAGGGGGATGTCTTGCTGCAGCAGGGCGTCAACGTTCGTCATGGGGGTGCTCCTCGGACAGGATGCGCGATAACTCGTGCAGGGTCAGCAGGGGCTTCTCGTCGCGGAGGAGCGGCAGGCGCTGGCGCGCGGCCCGCAGCAGGCCTGGGTCCACTTCCACGGGCAGCAGCGCCTCCTCAAAGTAGGGCGCGTGGCCCAGGACGTGGCCGCGCGGCGACACGGCGAGGCTGCCGCCCCAGAACGAAATCCCCTCCTCCACGCCCACTCGGTTCGCATGGAAGGCGAAGGAGGTCAGGAGCGTGGCATAGGTCTTGGTGAACAGGGTTACGGTGGCGGCGTTGGCCGTCGCGCCCTCCTGGTCCATCCCCACGCCGTAGACCGGCGACGCCGAGCAGAAAATGAGGTAGTCGGCCCCGTCCATCCACAGCAGGTACGGCGTGCTGATGTGCCAGGAGTCCTCGCAGATGGCCATGCCGCACCGCCCGAAGCGCGTGTCAAAGGCGCGGAACCCATCGCCAGGGGACAGGTAGCGCCCCTCCTCAAACAGGCCATAGGTGGGCAGGTACACCTTGCGGTGGATGTGGACAACGCGCCCCCCGTCCAGAAACGCCGACGAGGCGAAAAACCGATGCCGCGCGTCCTCCTCCACAAACCCGACGACCAGGGCCATGTCGGCGCTGGCCTCTAGCAGCGGCTTCCACATCGGGTGCGCGTCCGACGGGCGAATCGCCACGTGGGGCACCAGTTCGCGCAGGGTGTAGCCCGTCAGCGACAGTTCGGGGAAGATGAGCAGGTCAACCCCCAGCCCCTGAGCCTCGCGCGCCAGTTGCAGGTGGCGCTCCAGGTTGGCCTGAACGTCGCCCAGGCGGGGAAACATCTGGGCCAGGCCGACGGTGAATTTCCTATCCAACGAATCCCTCCTTGATTGACGTGCCCTCGGCTGCGGGCCTCGCATGCCGGCGAAGGGCCACGATGAGAATCACCCCGGCGATGACCGCGGCGGCGTCCAGCCACTGGGCCAGCCGCAGCCCGCCGATGAGCAGCGTGTCGTCGCCCCGCGTGAACTCCAGGGCGAACTGGGTCGCGCCGACGAGCGTCAGGTAGGCGGCGAAGGGCAATCCGGGCCAGGGTCGGCGATGCAGCAGGTACCACAGGAACGCGAACAGGACCGCATACACGACCGCCGCCACTGCCTGGGTGGCGAAACGGTACTCCACGTACCCGTAGATGTCCGGCAGGAACAGGTACCCGAGGCCCCGGCCGGGCCTGCCGTAGGCGCTGCCCGCGAGCAAGTTGCCCACCCACGCCAGCGCCGAGCCGATGGCCAGCGCGGGGGCCAGCGGGTCCAGCAGGTCCCACACGCTCACGCGCCGCGCCCTGCCGAAGGTCCAGCACGCGGCGATGCCGGCGATGAGGCCACCGCCGAAGGCCATGCCGCCTTTCCAGAACTGGAGTATCTCGCCGGTTCGGACGGCGTAGTAGTCCCAGTTCGCCAGCACGAAGTGGGCTCTGGCACCGACCATGCCCGCGACGATGCCCCACAGGGCTGCATCCAGCACGCTGTCCTGCGGCAGTCGGTAGCGGCGGGCGAGTCGGTACGCTACCCAAAGCCCCACCAGCACGGCCAAGTCCAAGAACACCGTGTACGACATGAGGCGGATGTTGCCGATGTGCACGAGTACGGGGCGCATGGTTATCCTTTCAGGCTCTCCACGATGCGGGCGTAGCGTTCCGCCAGTTCCTGGGCGAAGTCATCCGTCTCCGCCTCGGCGTGCACGTGGAACATGGGCCGGTCGGGGTCGGGCAGGACGATGACCCAGCGGCGGTCGGCCAGCCAGATTTTCAGGCCGTCAATGGCCTCGGTGCGCTGGCCCTTGTGCTGCTCGTGGAGTCGCCGCATGACGGCCCCCTTGACCTCCCAGGAGCACGGGACGTCCTTGCCGGCCATGTGCCATTCGGGCAGGCCCGCGATGACCTCCGAGAGGCGCGCCCGCAGGGTTGCCAGCCACTCCATGAGTTTCGCCATGCTCATCATGGCGTCGGCCATGCTCTGGAAGGTGGGGAACACGAAACTGCCGCGGCCGTCCAGCGCCAGGGTCGCCTGCTGACCGGCGGCCTCCTGTGTCAGCGAGTGCAGGTCCAGTTTGGTGCGGATGACCGCGCCGCCGCGATTGCGAGCGATGTCGTCAAAGAGCGCGGGCGCGGAGACCGGCAGCACCAGCGTGCCGCCCGGGCCGTGGGCCGCCAGCGCCAGGTCGGCAAAGGCGGCGGACAGGGTAATGGGGTGCACGATGCGCCCCTTGTCGTCCACCGCATAGACGATCTCGCCGCCGGCGTCCACCCGAATCCCGAAGTCGGCGTTCAGCACCTGGCAGATGCTGGCGAGTTGGGCGAGGCCCTCTTCCAGCGCCTCCTCGGTTACGGAGACCCGCGACTCGTCTATGCGCTCGTTCAGCCCCACGACGGAGCAGTTCAGGTCGTCAAGCAGTTCGGGGAGAACCAAGGACACCGGCGAGTTGGCGTAGTCCAGCACCACGCGGAACCCCCGCTTGCGGATGGTCTCCATGTCCAGGGCACGCTTGAAGCCGTCGGAATACAGTTCCACGACGTTCGCGGCGTACTGGATGCTGCCGATTTCGTCGCTGTGGACGCGGCGGAAGTCCTCGCGGAAGAAGACGCGCTCAATCTTGCGCTCCTCCTCCTTGCTCAGGTTTCGGCCCTCCGCGTCCATGATGCGGATGTCCACGATGCGGAAGTCAAAGGGCGAGACGCGGACGTGGATGCCGCCCGCCGCACCGGTGGAGCGGGTGTAGTACCGCGCGACGGGGATGGGGACGGTGCGCAGGTCCAGGACGTTGACGCCCGACGACGGCAGGCCCGAGATAATGGCGCGCTTGATCATGCGGGCGCTGCGGTGGGCGTCGCGGTTGATGGTTACGGTCGCGCCGCGGGGCAGGGTCGCCCCGTAGGCCGCGCCGAGTTTGGCGGCGAACTCAGGCGTGAGGTCCACGTTGACCAGGCCCGACACGCCGTACCGACCGAAGAGGACCTTCCGCCCCTGCGCCCCCCAGATGAGGCTGGTGCGGACGATGGCCCCGGCCTCAATCTCCTTGCCTGGCCAGATTTTCACGTTGGGGTGGATCACGGCCTGCTGGCCGATGGTGGTGCCGTCGCCGATGACTGCGCCCTCAAAGATGACGGCCTGGCCCTTGACGTTGCACTGGCTGCCGATGATGCAGCCGCGCACGTCGGCGGCCTCGCCGATGTACGAGTTGGCCCAGACAACGCTGCGCTCCACGTGGGCGCGCGCGTCCACGATGGTATTCTCCTTGATGACCGACGGGCCCACGATGTACGCGCCGGCGCGGATACGCACGCCGCTGCCCAGAAACACCGGCCCGTCCAGCACGGCGCTGGGGGCAATCTGCACGTCATCCTCAACCCATATGCCAGGCTGCGCCTCGGCGCCCAGCGGCCCCACCTGCACGCGGCCCTCCAGGATGTCGCCACTGGCCCGCAGGTACTCCTGCAAGTTGCCCACGTCGCACCAGTACCCGTCGGCCACGTAGCCGAACAGCGGGTCGCCCTTCTCCATCATCAGGGGGAACAGGTTCTGGCTGAAGTCAAAGACCCTGTCGGCCTCAAAGTAGTCCAGCACGTCTGGCTCTACCACGTAAATGCCGGTGTTGACCGTGTCGGAGATGACCTCGCTCCAGCCGGGTTTCTCCAGGAACCGCTGGATTCGGCCGTTGGCATCGGTGATGACGACGCCGTATTCCAGCGGGTCGGGGACGTGGAACAGGGTGATGGTTACTTTGGCGTGCTTCTGCTGGTGGAACGCGATGACCTTGCCCAGGTCAATGTCCGTGAGCGCGTCGCCGCTGATGACGATGAACGGCTCGTCCAGGAAGGCCTGGGCGTTCTTGACGCTGCCCGCCGTGCCCAGGGGGGTGTCTTCCACGGAGTAGACGAGCCGCATGCCCAGGCCATGGCCATCGCCGAAGTAGCGCTGGATCATGTCGGCCATGTACTGGACGGTTATGACCACGTCGGTGATGCCGTGCTTCTTGAGCAGCGACAGAATGTGTCCGATGACCGGCTTGTTGACCAGGGGCACCATCGGCTTAGGTCGCCCCAGGGTCAGCGGCCGCAACCGCGAGCCCTCGCCGCCCGCCATGACCACTGCTTTCATCGGTTCGCCTCCGTTCTCAGGATCGCGATGAAGCCAGCGGGACTATCATAACACAGAGCGCACGCGCTGTAAACTGCAGGGCCGGGCGGCGCGGGACCAAATGGGCGCGAAGGTTCAATCCACGAATCGCACGAATCTGCACGAATGCATAAGGAGCCATTGCCCTCCCCTTTCCTCCCCGCCTACGGAGAGGAAAAGGGGAGAACCGGGGTCGGGCTAGGTGGGGTACATTCCGCTCGGCAACCGAACGATGTCCGGGCACTCGCGTCCCAGAATTGAAATGCACCCCGGGCCCCAAAGACGTTTGACAAATCGCGCGAGTTGTTGTAGCATGGGCCTACCCACTGGGGGTATGCATATGGAAGACGCGGACAACGTGGCAGTGGTGGAACCAACAGGCTCTACGCTCATCCGCCTGCGCAGGATTGAGGGGCAGATTCGCGGCCTTCAGCGCATGGTGGAGGAGGGGCGGGACTGCGCCGCAATCCTGACGCAGTTGATGGCTGTCCGCGCAGCACTGGACGCCGTGGGCCGCGCCATCGTGCGCGAGTACACCGAGAGTTGCCTGGAATCCCCCGATTCCGAAGAGGCGCGCGAAAAAATCATCCGCATTGTGGAGTTGTTTCTGAAACTGGCCTAACGCCGTACATTCTTGGAGGTATGAACCGATGGGAACCGTTATCCAACTGACCGATGCCAACTTTGACAAGGAGGTGGTGGAATCCTCGCTGCCGACCCTGACGGACTTCTGGGCGGCATGGTGCGGCCCTTGCAAGATGATCGCCCCGATCGTGGAGCAACTGGCCCAAGAGTACGAGGGCAAGATGAAGGTTACCAAACTGGACGTGGATCAGAACCCCACCGTGGCCACGCGCTTCGGCGTGATGAGCATCCCCACGCTGATCCTGTTCAAGAACGGCCAGCCGGTGGAGCGCATCGTCGGTTACATGCCGAAGGAGAAACTGGTAGAGCGGCTCAAGCCGCACCTCGGATAGGATTTCTCGCACTGGGACTCTACCACAGGGATTCTGGTGGTGGGTCAGTGCGGGGGTGCGCAGCGCCCGTAGGGACAATTCATGAATTGTCCCTACTAAGGCGCGAAGCCGCGAAGAATCTCGTCAGCCGAGACGCTTCGCTTCAGCATGACAGTGAGGGGAGCCTGTTACATTCGTGTAGATTCGTGCGATTCGTGGATTGAACGTTCGCGGAGCGCCGAAGAATCTCGTCAGCCGAGACGCTTCGCGCGCAATGACGTGAGAAGGCACGTGCGACGCACCTCCGAGGTGCGTCGCACGTGGGGATTGCGTCGCTTCGCGCGCAATGACAGACAGGCTTTGTCATTGCGAGGGCACGGAGTGCCCGAAGCAATCCCCGGAGCGTGAGATGCTTCGCTTCGCTCAGCATGACAATAGCCTTGTCATTCTGAGGCGCGAAGCCGCGAAGAATCTCGTCAGCCGAGACGCTTCGCGCGCAATGACAGCGGGAAACTGGCTCGGTGGCCAAGCACTACCCCAGCGCCCACGTCGGCCCACGTGGGCGCTTTGATTTCCGGCGAGGCGCGCTCACCGCGCGAGCATCGTCGCGATGTCGTAGTTGGTGAGGTCCAGGCTGGGCGTGCTCTGCACCACCTGCTCCAGCGGCACCAGTTCTATGCGGTTCCCCCGCAGCCCGGTCATGGTGCCGTGCTCGCCCGCCAGCAACGCCTGGACGGCCCGCATGCCCATGCGCGTGGCCAGCAGTCGGTCAAATGCGGTGGGCGACCCGCCGCGCTGCACGTGCCCCAGCACCGTAACCCGCACCTCAAACCCGGGCGATGTCTTGGTCAGGTAGTCCGCGATCTCCTGCGCGCTGAATCTGGCCCCTTCGGCCACGACGATGATGGCGTGGGTCTTGCCGCGGATGTAGGCATCGTCCACGGCGCTGGCGATCTGCTCCAGGGGAATCTCTTTCTCCGGAATGACGGTAACCTCGGCCCCCGAAATGATGCCGCCGATGAGCGCCAGGTAGCCGTGGTGGCGGCCCATCACCTGGACGAGGAAGCAACGCTGGTGGGATGACGCCGTGTCCTTGATCATGTCAATGATGTGCACCATGGTGTTGAGCGCCGTGTCCACGCCGATGGACATATCGGTGAACGGCACGTCGTTGTCAATGCTGCCGGGCACGCCCACCACAGCCACGCCCATCTTGTGCAACTCGTATGCGCCGGCCAGCGACCCGTTCCCGCCGATGATCACGAGGCCATCTATGAGGCGGTCGTTGAGGCGGCGGACGGCCTGCTTGCGGCCTTCCACCGTCATGAACTCGGCGCTGCGGGCGGTTTGCAGGAACGTGCCGCCGCGCTGGATGATGCCCCCCACATCGCGGGCGCTGAGGGGTTCCATGTCGCCGTCAATGAGGCCCGAATAGCCCCGGCGGATGCCGTACACCTCCAGGCCGGCGCTCAACCCCGAGCGCACAACGGCCCGCACGCAGGCGTTCATCCCCGGCGCGTCTCCGCCACTTGTCAGCACACCGATTCGTTTCAAGGTTCACCTCCCTCTCTGTCAGGCCTGCACCGGCTGCACATCCAGTGCATCGGGCGGCACAAGGCTCTGGAGTTCCTGCAAAAGCGCGTCGCAGCAGGCGGTTGTGGCATTGGGAAAATCCAGTTCCCAGCCTCCTCCGCCGCGCCATACCCGCACGCAGAAGCGGTCCTGTCCCGGGTACTTTCGGAACAGACGGTAAATCTCGTGGAGGCGGCGCTTCTCGCTCTCAATGTCGCCGCCCAGTCGCAGCGTAACAAGGATGCGGCGCGGAGGCTCGCCGGTCGGGCGTTGCGGTTCCGGTGGCGGTTCCGACACGGGCGGCGCAGCCGGCACGTCGGGTTCCGCGGGCGGCTCGTCCAGGAACGGCGGAGCGCCCCACGAATCCTCCTCGGCCTCGGGCATGTAGCCGTTGAGATCCGCAAGGTCGGTCGCAGCCCCGTTGGCCGCGCGAGGCACAGACAGTTCCTGGGTGGCCCAATCGCAGATGAGTTTGGGCTTCTGGTCGCGCATGTCCACCTTGCCGCGCACCAGCAGGATGCGGTCGGTTGTCCACAGGTCTTTGGTGGTGCGGTACACCTTGGGGAACACCACCAACTCAATGCTGCCGTGCAGGTCGTCTATTTGGACGAAGGCCATCTCCTCGCCCTTGCGGGTGCTGATGGTCCGCATGAGGGCAACCGTCCCCAGAATCGTTACGTGCTGGCCCACCAGTTCTTCGGTAATGGCGGTGCTGGGCGTGATTTCCAGACCCTCCAGTTGGTTCATCACGGTTTGCAGCGGGTGCTCGGTAAACAGCGTGCCCGTCAGTTCGCGCTCCCAGGCGATGCGCTCCTTCTGGGTTGCGGGGCGCGGCTTCTTGACCGTGTCCAGAATGGAGACCCCCGGCATGGCGGCTTCGTCCACCAGGTCAAACATGGACATCTGCCCGATTTCGCGGGCCGTCCATTCCTTCTGGCTCACCGCCATCATCATGTCAATGGCCTCAAGCAGGTGCTTGCGCTCGCCGAAGCGGTCCAGCGCGCCGACCTTGATGAGGCACTCCAGGCCCTTGCGGTTGACCTGGCGCAAATCCACACGCTTGACGAAGTCGCCCAGGCTGGTGAACGGGCCCCCTGCCTGGCGCGCCGCCACGATGGCGTTGATCGGCCCGTCGCCGATGCCCTTGATGGCGCCCATGCCGAAGCGAATCTTGCCGTTCTCAATCACGAAGTCGCAGTCGCTGTGGTTCACATCGGGCGGCAGGAGTTCAATTCCCAGCCTGCGGGTCTCGGCGGCGATGAGGGAGATTTTCTCGGTGTTGCCCCGCTCCACGCACAGCAGGGCCGTCATATACTCCAGTGGGTACTTGGCCTTGAGGTAAGCCGTCTGACACGTGATGTAGGCGTAGTCGGCGGCGTGGGCCTGGTTGAACCCGTAACTGGCGAACTTCTCAATCTGGTCAAAGATTTGGTTGGCAACGTCTTCGCTGACGCCGCCGTGGCTCGTGGCTCCGCGGATGAATTTTTCGCGCTCGGCCAGGAGGACTTCTTTTTTCTTCTTGCCCACAGCGCGCCGCACGTTGTCGGCCTCAGCGGCCGTGTACCCTGCGATGTCGGTGAGGATGCGGATGATCTGCTCCTGGTACACTATGACGCCGTAGGTCTTCTTGAGGATCGGTTCCAGTTTGGGGTGGACGTACTCAATAGCGACGCGCCCGTGGCGGCGCTCAATGAAGTCGCCGATGAACTCCATGGGCCCGGGGCGGTACAGGGCCACGACGGCCATCACATCCTCGTACCGCTGGGGCTGGAGCCCGCGCAACACCTTGCGCATCCCCTCGCTTTCCACCTGGAACAGCCCCGTTACGTGGCCGCTGGACAGGAGTTCGTAGATGGCCGGGTCGTCCAACGGGATGTTGCGCAGGTTGAGTTCCACGCCGTGATTCTGGCGGATGAGGTCGCACGCCCGCCGCATGATGGTGAGGGTCGCCAGGCCGAGGAAGTCCACCTTGAGCAGGCCGATCTTCTCCAGGGCTTCCATTTCGTACTGGGTTACCACGCCGCCCTCGCCCTTGGTGGGGCGGTGCAGGGCGACGTACTCCACCAGGGGACGGTCGGCGATGACGACGCCCGCTGCATGGGTAGAAGCGTGCGCCGCCACGCCTTCCAGTGCGCGCGCCGTGTCAATCAGCGTCTTGAAATAGGGCGCGTTCTCGTCCTCGTACAGGGCCTTCAGTTCGGGCACGGCCTCCAGGCTGCCGGCAATGGTTACGCCAGGCCCCTGGGGGATCAGTTTGGCGACGCGGTCCACCTCGGTCAGGGGCAGGTCCAGCACGCGCCCCGCGCCGCGGATGGACGCCTTCGCGCCCAGCGTGCCGAAGGTGATGATCTGCGCCACCTGGTCGGCGCCGTACTTCTCAATGGCGTACCGGATCATCTCGTCCCGGCGGTCGTCGGGGAAGTCCAGGTCCACGTCGGGCATGTTGACGCGGCCCGGGTTGAGGAACCGCTCAAAGATCAGGTCCTGCGCCAGCGGGTCCACGTAGGTGAGGCCCAGGCCGTAGGCGACGATGCTCCCCGCCGCGGACCCGCGCACGTTCCACCAGATGTCCCGGCTCTGCGCGTAGCGGACCAGGTCCCACACGATGAGGAAGTAGGTGTCAAACCCCATGTCGTGGATGACGCGGAGTTCGTACTCCATCCGCTCGCGCACGTGCGGGGGCATCCCCGGATAGCGTTCGGCAAGGCCCTCTTCCACCAGTTTCGCCAGGTACGTCTGCGGCGTGTATCCGTCGGGCACCTCAAACGGCGGCAGGTGATAGCGGTTGAACTCAATCTCCACGTTGCAGGCTTCGGCGATGCGCAGCGTGTTGTCCAGCGCCTCGGGCCAATCGGGGAACAGGGCGGCCATCTCGTCGCCGTCCTTCAGGTAGAAACTGTTGTCCCCCATGCTCATGTGGTCGGGGTCCGTCATGACCGCGTTGGTCTGCATGCACAGCAGCACTTCCTGCGCGTAGGCGTCGCCGGCGTGGACGTAGTGGACGTCGTTGGTGGCCACGAGCGGGATGTTCAACTCCCGCGCAATGTCCACGAGGACGCGGTTGATGTCGCCGAATTCAGGGATGCCCTCGTGGTATTGCAGTTCCAAATAGAACCCGTCGGGGCCGAACAGGTCGCGGTACCACGCGGCGGCTTCCTTCGCGCTCTCAATCAGGCCATCCTTGATCAGCCGGGGAATCTCGCCGGAACCGCAAGCACTGAGGGCAATCAGCCCCTCGGCGTGGGCGGCGAGGTGCTCCTTATCAATGCGGGGGCGGTAGTAGTACCCTTGCAGTTGCGCCGCCGTGGCGATCTTCAGCAGGTTCTGGTACCCCTGATTGTTGCGGGCCAGGAGCACGAGGTGATAGGTGCTCTGGTCGTCGCGCCCCGCCCGCGAGTGCATGGAGTTGGGCGATAGGTACATCTCGCAGCCAATGATGGGCTTGATGCCCGCGGCTTGGCATTTCTGGTAGAACTCAATGACGCCGTAGAGCGTGCCGTGGTCGGTGAGCGCGATGGCGGGCATGCCCAGTTCCGCCGCGCGTTTGGCCAACGCATCCACTTTGGCAAGCCCATCAAGGAGGGAGTATTCGCTGTGGACGTGAAGATGAACGAAGGGACGCATCGCCTGACCGCCTTCTCCAAACCCTTTGGCCCATTATACAACGATGCCGTGCGGCGTCAAGGGAAGATGGCCCAGGTTGGTTCCGACGTTCGTTGGAGGCCGCTGCAAGCAGGGGGCACAGGCGGGGGGCGGTAGACGTGCCTCCTATCACCACAGAGAACACAGAGAGCGCGGAGAATTCGGGGCAAATCTCCGCGTTCTCCGCGTGCTCTGCGGTGAAAACCCTCCCGCACCGCAGAGACGCAGAGGTCGCGGAGGACTCAAAACTTTCTTTTTCTCTGCGTTCTCTGTGGTCTCTGCGGTGAAATTCGCACTGCACCGCAGAGACGCAGAGGGCGCGGAGATCGGAGCACGAAGGGCATGAAACCCCACGAAAAGCACGAAAGGGTTTTCGCGCCTTTCGTGTCCTTTCGCGGCTTTCGTGTTCCACATCCGCCGCGTTCTCCGCGGCGAAATTCGCACTGCACCGCAGAGACGCAGAGGGCGCGGAGATCGGAGCACGAAGGGCATGAAACCCCACGAAAAGCACGAAAGGGTTTTCGCGCCTTTCGTGTCCTTTCGCGGCTTTCGTGTTCCACATCCGCCGCGTTCTCCGCGGCGAAATTCGCACTGCACCGCAGAGACGCAGAGGTCGCAGAGATTGGAGCACGAAGGGCACGAAAGGTTTTCGCGCCTTTCGTGTCCTTTCGCGGTTTTCGTGTTCCAAATCCGCCGCGTGCTCTGCGGTGAAAACCCTCCCGCACCGCAGAGACGCAGAGGTCGCAGAGATTGGAGCACGAAGGGCACGAAAGGTTTTCGCGCCTTTCGTGTCCTTTCGCGGCTTTCGTGTTCCACATCCGCCGCGTTCTCCGCGGTCTCTGCGGTGAATTTCCGCCGCCGCAGAGACGCCGTGTCCGCGGAACCATTTGTTGACGTTCGGCGTCAAATGGGTATAATGCGAACTGCCCCGTGATGCTGCGAACCGCGACCGGGGTTTTCTATCTCGCCTTTGGGACGCTGAATGAGCAGACAACTATCGCTTCCCCCAAGAGGGGGAGCACAGCACAAGACCCGTCTGGTGCTATACATCGCCCTCGCGCTTTTCGCGCTGGGCGGGCTGCTTTCGGGCTACGTGTTCTACGGGACGGTGCGCGCCCTCGTGGCCGAGGCCGACATCCCGCTTTTGCCCAACCTCAACTTCTTCGCGCCCGCGCCGCCGTCCGAGACCAACTCCGACCTGCCGCAGGTGCCCGTGTGGCAGCGCACCGAGCGCGTGAACCTGCTCTTGCTGGGCGCGGACAAGCGGCCCGACGAGACCATCTATCGCACCGACACCCTCATCGTCGTTACCCTTGACCCCGCCACCAAGACCGCCGGCATGTTGTCCATCCCGCGCGACCTGTGGGTGCCCATCCCCGGCTACGGCGAAAGTCGCATCAACCAGGCATTCGTGCTGGGCGAGGTGAAAAAGTACCCGGGCGGCGGGCCGGCCCTGGCCATGCGCACCGTGCAGGAATTCCTCGGCGTGCCCATCCATGGGTACATCCTCGTGGACTTTGACGGGTTCCGCAAACTCATTGACCAAATCGGCGGGATTGACGTCCAGGTGGACAAGCCCATAGACGACACCCAGTACCCCACCGACGACTATGGCTATCAGGAAGTCCACATTCCTGCGGGCCTCGTGCACATGGACGGCGACCTCGCGCTCAAGTACGCCCGCGTGCGCCACGGCAGCAGCGACATTGACCGCGGGCGGCGTCAGCAGCAGGTGCTTATGGCGGCGCGCGACAAGGCCCTGCGCCTGAACCTGCTGCCCAAGTTGCCCAGCCTCATGGCGACGGTCATGAGCGCCGTCCAGACCGACCTGCAGCCCGGCGAGATCCTGGCCCTGGCGAAACTGGCCAATCAAGTGGACACCGGGAACATCCACACCGCTGTCATAGACTACACCATGGTGGTGGAGACCAAGACCCCCAGCGGCGGCGACGTGCTGCTGCCCAACCGCGAGAAGATCCGCGCACTGGTGGACGAGATGTTCTCGTCGGGCAACAACAACCACAAGCGCGTTCCCGGCGAATCGGCCAAGATAGAGGTCCTCAACGGGGCGGGTGTGCCGGGGCTGGCCGCGCAGATGGCGGCCCTGCTGAAGGAGCAGGGATTTGAGGTCGTGGCGATTGAGAACGCCGACCGCAGCGACTATGCCGAGACCCTCATCATAGACTACGCCGACAACACCCAGACCGTGGCCCTGCTGGCCCAGCTGCTCAACGTCGCCGAGCGGAACATCCGCAAGGAGCCGAGCGGCCAGACCGGCGCGGGGAACCTGCGCATCATCGTCGGGCGCGATTTCGTCGTGCCCATGCCGTAGGGCTTCGCCCCATCAATCCTTGCTTGCCCTTGCGAGGGGCGCAGCGAGGCAGCAACCCCGCCAGGCTGTCATTCTGAGCGGCGGAGACGCGAAGAATCTCGTGAGCCGAGAGGCTTCGCTTCGCTCAGCATGACGGAGGAGAGCCTGGGATTGCTTCGGGCACTCCGTGCCCTCGCAATGACAGGGGTCAATTGCCAGGGCGACGCACCCCGGACGCGTGCGTCGCGGCGCTTTCAGCTTCTACCGCCCTCTCGCCACCAGGGGAATCCGAAACCGGAACACATACCCGACGAATGCCCCGCCCGATTTCATCGTGAAGGGGATGGTGGAAACCCGAGAGTCAACGAGAAGGGTCCCCGACTCCGACAAGGTAATGGCCGAATGCCCTCGGTTCAGCCCGCGGAAGCAAATTGTCGCCAGCGTCCCGCTGCCGCTGTGCCCCGTCTCGGGCGGGAACAACGTAACCGCGAAGCGGATCAGCCCCCTGGCGTTGTCCACCGAGTTGATGACGTACCAATTGCCTGGGGTGGCCGGCTGCAGGAACGGCCCAACGGCGATTTGGATGCCCGCACTGCTGGCATCGGCGTCCACCACAGCCAGGCGGCTGGGGTCAAAAACGATGTCCGTTGAGAAGCCAAACAGGTCCTGCGCATCCTGAACCTGCAAGTCCACACACGCGGTTTCCCCAACGGGCACGACGGCCACTGCGGGCGACAGATGCACCAGCGGCATCTGGGCCGCGCCCGACTGCGGCACCCCGAGCAGGAGCAGAAACACCAGAGCGGCAACGAGTCGCGGCGCAAGCAATGTCCGGAACATAGATTCCCCCTTCCGACGGTGATGTCTTTGCGTAACGGTGGTGTGCAAGGCCCATGCCAGCCTTGCTCACTCCACCGTTACCAGGCTCCGAATCCGTTCCAGTGTGGACGGGCCGATGCCTGACACTAGCAACAACGCATCTACCGTGCGGAAGGGTCCGTGTTCCTGCCGATACTGCACGATTCGGGCTGCCAGGGCGGGGCCGATGCCGGGCAGTTGCTCCAGTTCGGCGGCGGTGGCGGTATTGAGGTTCAGCGGCCCGGCCAGGGTGGGGATGGCTGTGGCCTGACTCTTCTGCGAGACTTTCTCGCCCACGCGGGGGATGTGCACCTGCTGGCCGTCGGACACGCGCGCGGCCAGGTTCACCAGGGACAAGTCCGCATCCTGTGCGGGGCCGCCGGCAGCGAGAAGCGCATCCTGGGCGATGCTTCCCGGCGGCAGGGTGTACACGCCCGGCGCGACGACCGCGCCGCTGACGTACACGCGCACGGGCGCGGGCGTGGGGCTGGGCGCATGGGTGGGCGAAGGCTCCGGCGGGAGAATCTGCACGCCACCCGGGGCGGGCCATCGCGCCGCGAGAAACGCGATACCTGCCACCAGAATGTAGGACAGCGCCAGCCCGATCCAGCCACCCTGTTTGCGCAAACGCCTGAGCATGAGGACGCTCCCGATTGCGCTATGGTTGGGTTTCCTGGGGGCCTTCCAGGGGTTCCACGTGAATCATCACCTGTCCCACGTTGGGGACAACCTCCCGCACCGCCGCTTCTAGCCGCTCCGACAGTTCGTGGGCCGCCTTGACGGACGCGGTGCCCGCCATCTGGCAGTGCAGGGAGATGGACACCATCCCCGACTCGTCGCGCACCATCAGGCGGTGCCAGTGGCCATCGCCGCAGTGCTCGTCGGCCAGCCGCCGCACCTCTGCCTCCACCTGCGCGACCTGCTCCGGCGACATGGGGGCCACAACCCGCTGGCGCGCGGCAGGCTCTATGTGCGTGATCACGTCCACAAGCCCCGGAAACTCCTCCCTCAGCGCCGCCTCCACTTCCGACACGAGGGCGTGTGCCCGCTCCAGGTCCAGGTCTTCGGGCACTTCCAGGTGGAACTCCAGGTACACCTGCCCGCGAATGTGGTGCACATGGATGGAGTGGGCGGTGAGGCCGTGCGCCGCTGCCACCGCTCGCACCTTCTGGTCGTCGGTCTCGCCGCGGTGTGTGGCGGGGCCTACGTGCACCACCACGTCCGACTGGGGCAGCACCTGGCGCAGGCGGCGCTCCACCGCCGTGGCGACATCATGCGCCTGGCTGAGCGACATCTCGCGGCCCACGGCGATGTCCACGTCGGCGAATGTGTACGGCCCGCCCTGGCGCAGCCGCACCTGATTCACGGTGAGGACGCCGGGGACCGAAGCCACCGCATCCCGCACCGTGTCGCGCAAGCCCGCCGGAGCCGTGTCCAGCAGGGCGGCGATGGTCCGCTGGCCCAGGCGCACGCTGACCCAGATGACGATGCACGCCACGCCCAGCGCGGCCACGGCGTCCGACTTGGCCAGCCACGCGGGCCAGCCCAGCCGCTGCTGTGCCCACGTCAGCGTCAGCCCCACGATGACGACCGACGAACTCCAGATGTCCGTCTGAAAATGCAGGCCGTCGGCTTCCAGCGCCTGGCTGTTGTACTTCTTCGCCGCGCGCAACAGGATGCGGGAACGGGAGAAGTCTATGACGATGGAGACCCCCATGACTAGGAAGGCCCAGATGTTGGCGTCCACGTGAACGTCGGCGAAGAAGATGCGGCGGATCGCCTCGTAGATAATCCACGCGCAGGTGAGGAGTAGGAGCAGGGTTTCGGCGAGGGCCGAGAGGTTCTCCACCTTGCCGTGGCCGTAGTTGTGCGCGGCGTCGGCCGGGCGGTCGGACACCCTCACCGCGAACCAGGTGAGCAGCGCCGCCACCAGGTCTAGGCCCGAGTGGGCCGCCTCGGACAGGATGCCCAGACTGCCGGTCATCAGACCGACGACGATTTTGAAGGTTGTCAGGCCGATAGCGGCCACGACCGAACTGGTCGCGGCCGCGTTCTTCTCGCGGTTTGACTCCAAGGATGCACCTCTGTTCATGGGGACAGCACGCGGTCGCCGAGTGTGCGCCGCCCCCGGAATGTTACTCCGTCTTCTGCCCGGCCGACTGGATGAACGCCTTCACGAAGTCCAGCGGCACCGGGAAGATGATGGTGGAGTTCTTCTCCACGGCGATCTCGGTCAGCGTTTGCAGGTAGCGCAGTTGAATCGCGGCAGGCTCCTCCGAGATGACACTGGCCGCCTGGCGCAGCGTCTGCGATGCCTGGAACTCGCCCTCGGCGTGGATGATCTTGGCCCGTTTCTCGCGTTCGGCCTCGGCCTGGCGTGCCATCGCCCGCTTCATCGTGTCGGGCAACTCCACGTCCTTGACCTCCACGATGCTGACCTTGATGCCCCACGGCTCGGTCTGCTCGTCAATGATGCGCTGGAGTTTCTGGTTGATCTCCTCGCGGTGGGCCAGGAGCTCGTCCAGTTCCGACTGGCCGAGCACGCTCCGCAGCGTCGTCTGGGCGATCTGCCAGGTGGCGCGGCGGTAGTCCTCCACCTGCACGATGGCCGCCTCGGGGTTGATGACCCGGAAGTAGGCCACGGCGTTGACCTTGACGGTAACGTTGTCTTTGGTAATGGCTTCCTGCGCCGGGATGTCCAGGGTTACCACCCGCAGGTCCACCTTGACCATGCGGTCCACAAACGGGATGATGAGGAACAGCCCTGGCCCCTTGGCCCCCACCAGACGCCCCAGGCGAAAGACGACGCCCCGCTCGTACTCTTGCACGATCTTGATCGCCATGCCGAGCAGGAAGATCAAGACGATGATCAGGCCGCCAAAACTCGTAAGCACCTCAAACATCTAGACCTCTCCTTCTGTCTTGCTCAAGCCTCACTTCTGCCGCACCGCGAAGCAGCGGAGCGGCAGCGATGGAAGTGCGTTTTGGTTACTTAAACAGTATCCTTATGTAATTGTACTCTGTCAAACGCTCTTGGAAGAGAATGTGCCTTTCGGCAAACTTCTCGCGGGTCCATGTCCCATCCTCATAATGTTCGTAAAGCTCGTTATATGGCGTGGCCGAAATGATGAACGCATCCAAAGATACGTCCTTCTTCCTGCTACGTCTCCCAATCTCCCCTGCCATCTCCGACAGGCGTTCCCACAAACGCGCCTTTTCATCGTGGGTGTACGCCTTGGCGTGCAGCATGCCGTGTGGTTCCACAAAGATGATGCGCTGAGCCTGACCATCCAGCACCCAGAGGATGAAATCCGGGTAAAAGCCCCGCGCCTCAAAGAAGCCGATGCCCTTGCCCCGGCTCAGGTTGCGGAGGAGGAACACTTCCTTTCCGGCCAGGGAACGGTCTTTCTCGGCTTCCCAATAGGCTTTGAGGTCGTGCACGAATTGTGCCTCGCTCTCCGTCAGGGCTGGCGGGATGCTCTTGAGGGCATCGGTCTTCTCCACCAATAGGGGCAGATACAGGTGGCGGTCGAAGGTGATGCGTGGCAACCCCTGGTTCTCCTCCCGATACAGGCGCTCAGCCTGGTCCAGGAGTTTGCGGATGGTTTCGATGAGCTCCTTATCGGAGCGCCGCACCTGCACCACATAAGCAGGCCGACCTTCGCGGACCATGTCGCGGTTAAAGCTCAGGTTGGGGTCACGCTCGTCCAGTGGGCGATACTCCATGACCTGGGTTTCCCAGCGCTCCCGGCGACGCCGGTAGAAGGTGTCCATGTACTTGCACAGGATGGCAGTCACCGCTTCTTGCAAGCGCTGGCGTGCCGCAAAGGTTCGTGGCTCAAAGGTTGCCTTGTCGGCGATGAGGGTGTAATTGATTCGCCCCATCAGTTGCCGCGGGGTTTCCGGGCGGAGGACCAGGTTGCGCCAGCCCTTGCGCGTTTTGTAGTCCAGAAGATCCAGATAGACCTGTTCCCAGTCCACCAGTGCCAGGCTTTCGTCCGGTATGCGACTAGCGACGCCGGCTTGCACGGTGGCGGTGTGCAAGCCGAGGACCGTGCTTTCCATAGCCTGCACTTTGACCGAAATGTCCACCCGCACGTGAACGCCCTTGTCCTGTTCGTCATCCCTTTCCAGGATGAGCAGCGCCTGCTCGTGGAAAGACCGGTCCTCCGGCACACGAGGCACGACCAGTTCTCGCTGGATCGCCGGTTGGTTGATCCAGGTGAAGAGGGGCAATTCAATAATCGGCTCGGTCTCCACGCCTTCGCGCTCCAGGTATTCCCGGAATTGGGCCATGTAGTTGGCGCGCACGGCGAAGATGTTCAAGGTTTCCATGATTTTGATGTTCCTGGGATGTTCGCCCGGCAGCGCCGTGCTGCGCTTCAGGCTCATCTCCTTGCCCTTCAGGCGCACGCCGCGGCCGAAGAGCTGGATGATCTGGGAGCCTTCTTGCCGGCCGATGTTCAAGAGGCCCATGTTGGTCACACGCCAGGAGTTCCAGCCTTCCATGAATTTCTTGGCGCCGATCAGTACATGGATGCGGGAGTCCGGCCGGTTGATGTCGTCAAAGAGCGAGCCACGGATGGCTTCTTCCTCAAGGGTGATTTCCGGGGCCTGTTCGCCCACCAGTTTCTTGAAGGCCGAGGTGTCGCCAATGTAGATGACGCCAAAGTACTCATCGCTCCCGGCGGCCTTGAGCCCAATCTCGCCCTGACTGCCGCGGATGTCGGCCAGGTGCAAGCCCCCGCTAGACGGCGCGTGCAAGATGCGTTGAAGGATATCGGCGTAGAGCGCTTGCGGCGTTTCCCCCAGTTCGCTCAGGTACTTGAAGCGTTCCAGGAACACATCCGAACCATCGGGCGCGCGCAAACCGCTCTTGCCCGCCAACAGGTTCTTGATGGTGCCCTCTGCCCACGACCGATCCTGCAACACCTTGTGGAGAAAACGCGCCACGGTCAGCACATCGCTGCGCGGACGCTTGTTTTCGGTATAAACGGCGTTTACCGTGCTGCCCACGAACACCCACAGTGGCTTTTCCAGGTTGTAGGGGTGCAGTTCGTCCCCATGTTCTTCGTACAGGCGCAGTTGCTCGTAGAACGAAAGCAGGTTGCCCAAAAGCAGGATGTGGGTTTGCTCTTCGTTCGTATCATCCCGCAGGTTGAGGATGCGAAAGTCCTTCCCGAAGCCGTCGCCGTAGAAGTAGCGGTAGGAGTAGTCAAAGACGATGGCTCTGCCGTATTCTTTGGTGAGTTCGTCATCTCCGGCGGCAGAAAGGGCCTGGCCGAAGGTGGCGCTGTATTCAAAGGTGAAGCCGGTCTTTCCCAGGGCGTCGCGGTAGCCCCGCCAGGCTTCTCCGCCAGCGCCCTTGTGCCCCTCGTCCACGAAAATCAGGTTGCGCCCCTCAAAGGCTTCTACCGGCACGCTCACGCCACCGCCCCGCTTCTCCTCCACCAATTTGGTGATCTCCAGTACCTGCACTTCGTTCGGCGTGCGGAAGGCGCTGCTTTGATTCAGATCAAAGCGCCGGGCCGGAATGCCCGAAAGTTCCAGTTCCCGCAAGTGCTGATCAGAAAGCCCCTCGTTGGGGGTGATGAGCAGGATGTTATCCAGCGGATTCCGGTTGTAGTGCAGAAACTGGTAGTAGTTCAAGTGCAGGAGAAGGGTCTTGCCACTGCCGGTGGCCATCCAGTAGCCCAGTTTGGTCAGATCGTCTTCGGTGAACGGCTCGTCCTGCGGTTCTACGGGCAGACGGTTGGCGTTGCGCCCGGCCACGAAAGCGTTCAGGTCAGCCAGCAGTTGCGCTTTGTCGTTGAAGATGCGGTCGAGGTAGATTTCCGTGTACAATGCAGCCAGGTATTGAAAGTAGCGCAATGTGATGCGCTCGGTGCGGCCGCGGTTGATTTTTTCCAGATGCAGGCGGATGTTTTCATCGTAGCGCGCCAGGTCGTCGGCGGGGATGTTGACCTGACTGCCGCGTGCGATCAGGTGATGGTAAAGAAAACTGCGCCCATCTGGGCCATAACCTTCATCCACGCTCTTGCAGTCTTCCAGCAGTTCGCGGTTCTTCTTGTAGCCGAAGAGGCTATTGAGCCAGGCCAGTAAGACCAGGCGGTTTTCAAGTTTGACATACTGCTGGATACCGTCCGGCATGGCTTATGCGCCCTCCAATACCCTTTGCAATATGGCGATCAGCGGGGGCAGATCCTCCTGTACTGTGTTCCACAGAACGTCCAGGTTGATGTCGAAGTACGCATGGACCAGGCGGTGGCGCATTCCCACAATGTCGTCCCAGGGAATCTGCGGCAATTGCTGACGCGTCGCCTCGGAAATCTGGTAAGCGGCTTCGCCGATGATCTCAATATCCTTGACCAGCGCCAGCGTCAGTTTGCGGTCTTCTTCCAGATCCTGGCGGCGAGCAAGCCGGGCAAACTCGACGGCCTCCCGGGCGGCATCGAGCATATGCTGGAGACGGACACGGTCATCCTTGCGCATACTGCACCTCGGCTTCGCGGAGAACATCTTCTCGGAAGTAGCGGCTCAAGTCTTCGGGCGTGCGCAGGTCCACCTTGCGTCCGCCCAGAAGCGCCGATAATTCGCGCTCCATGCGAGCCATGCCGAAAAGCCCCGGGACATGCGCCGGTTCGAACTCCACCAACAGGTCAATGTCGCTTTCCGGTCCAAAGTCATCGCGCAGGGCGGAACCGAAGAGCGCCAGGCGTCGGATATGATGCCGCCGGCAAAATTCCGCCACCTTTTCTTTCGGGATATGTATTTTCTCGCTCATGGTCAGGCCTCCACCCCCGCAAACATACGTTCCTTGAAGATGGGATCCAGCGAGCGCGCGCCGGGAATGAAGGAATCGCCGCTGACGAAGACTTCGTCGGCGCCCTCGGTCAGTTTGTGTTCGGCCACGAAGGCGGCGTCGCGCTGATAGTCCTCCGCCGTCCAGCCTTTGGTCTCGCGCCAGATGACGGCGACGGTGCGGCCGTTGCGCAAGGCGCCGCGATAGACCAGGTAGCGGCCCTCACCCCCGGCCCCTCTCCCAGCGGGAGAGGGGAGCACGCGGCGCGTCTGCACGTCCAAACCCAGAAGGTAATTGAAGGTTTCGGGCAGGTCCACGGGCCGGGCGCGCGTCTCGCCGTCGCGGTGGATGTGGAGTCGGTAGGAGAACGGCGACTGCAACTGCTCCACGTTGAGCAGAGTCTCGCTGTGGCGCGTCTCCCACTTGAGCATGTAGGAAAGCAGGTATTCCTCCCCAAAGCGTAGCCGCGCCTGCTGGCCGCTTTGCTCGTCAAAGGTCAGGTTGTTGAGGGCGTCCTCGTAGGACTCCAGCCGGATGACCTTGACGATGCGCGGGGAGCGCGCGGCTTCTTCGGCGGTGGCCATGCGCTTGGGTTTGCCGTCCTTCCACTCCGGCGTGAAGGTGACCTTTTTGATGCGCGGCAGGAGGACGGTGTCGAAGTAGTGCGCCATCTCCACCAAGATAAACTTGCGCCGCCCGCCGTCCTCGCGGTTGAGATTGATGACCGCGTGGCCGGTCGTGCCGGAGCCAGCGAAGAAGTCGAGAATATACCCATTTGCCGCAGCTCCTATGCGAAGGTAATCCTGAATCAGGTCTACTGGCTTAGGGTAATCATAGGCTTTCTTGCCAAAAATGTTCTTAATCTGGGTTGTTCCATTGCCACTACTGTACTCTGGTTTATACAAAACCGATTTTGGCTTACTTGAAGGGAGGTCTCCGATTGATGACCTTTGCTTCTTGTAAATAGATATGCCATCACTTTCACTGACAACCATAAGGTTATGAACTTCGCGCCGAATCTTGTCCTTGCTCCAACGCCAAGACATTTCTTGCCCATTGGTAAGAGGAAGGAGTTCGATATCGTCCTCTGTTTGGCGTTCTAACCTGATTTCACCTTCTGGAGTTATGTAGATAGGAAAGAACAAATTAGGCCTTTTTTCTCTGGGAGCATTTACACCAGTTGCCTTAAGATTTGCACCTTTTTTAAAGTATCCATACTCGTCTTCCTCCCATTCTTCGATTTCTTCCTCACCTAGTGGGAAATGGCCCAATGATGCACTCGGTTTGTCTTTTAGACCTACCAGTACATACTCGTGAGTTCCTGCAAAACCGAATTCATCCTGATTTCCCTTCAGATTCATTATGACAGGTACAGTTCTTAGTATGTTTTGCGGAGTGAAAACATCCTCAATGAAGATCTTCAGTCTGCATTGTTCATTATCGTCAATGCTCACAAAAATCGCCCCATCCTCCCGCATCCACTCCCGCCCCAGTGTCAGCCGGTCATACATCATGGCAAGCCAGGATGAGTGCTGGTAGCTATCCCGATAGAGAAACTCATCTTTCCCCGTGTTATACGGCGGGTCAATGTAGATGCACTTGACCCGCTCGCGGTACTTTTCCTGCAACAGATTGAGCGCCTGCCAGTTTTCGGAGTGCACCAGCAGGCCGTCGGTCATCTCGTCCAGGTTGTCAAAAGTGGCCAGCAGGCGGTCGGTAAAGTCCGGCGGGAAGTGGCGCGTGTCGAGCGGCAGGGTGGGATGGGCTTTGAGAAAAGCAACTCTGGGATCACGGACGTCCCGTCCGCTGGAGTGGTTTGCAGGCGGGGCAGGTGGCGCAGACGAGACGTCTGCGTGCCCGGCGGTCCCGATATATCCCGCCCAGGGCCACTTTTCGGTGGCGTCCACCAGGCCCGCTTTGACCGGATTTTGCAGAATGTAATCAACGGTGGCGATGAAATGTTTCTCGTCGCGGATGAAGCGGTCGAAATAGTCCGGCCCCCAGAAAGCCCCGCTCCGGCCCAGTATTTTGTTTGCCTGATGCGCCGTGTAGGATTTCCAACTTTGCACAATGGCGGAAAGGGATTCGCTCATCATCTCAATCAGGACATGGACGTGATTGGGCATGATGCACCAGGCAATGAGGCGGTAGCGCTCGCCATGAAAATGCTTCAAGGCATCCTGAACCAAGCTGGCGATGCGTTCGTCGCGCAGGTAACAGGCTCCTTTGCCGCTGTCAGCATAGTGTTCAATGCGTTTGCGCAGTTCCACGGCTTCCTTCGAGTCGGCGGCCAGACCTTCGCGCCAGTGAAGTTCTTGCTTCCATTGTTCAATGACGGAAGCCGGCACCGAATCGTGCAGGCGAAAGGTGATAAATTGGAAAATGTTCCCGGCGTCGAAGTGAGGAAGATAGCCGCGCGAGTGCCAGCCTTTGTGTTTTGCGGACGATGCGGACGATGCGGACGATGCGGACGAGACGTCCGCGTTCCCGGGATCACGGACATCTCGTCCGTTTTCCTCCAGGATAAATCCCAATGCTTTCCACTCTTCCCACTGCTTGTCATTGTTGGCAATTTCAGGGTAGAAGGCTTCAGGGATGTTGCCCACGGTGACCACGTAAAAGGTCTCGGTGACGAACTTCTTTTTCTCCCAAAGCATCTTCTGGAAGTCTTCAATTTGCGCCAGAAACTCGATGATCTTCAGGCCAATGCGCTTGATGAGGCGCAGGAGTTGGAACCAGCCTTCGGCTAGGTCTTCGCCGGCGGCTTCCAGTTCGTCCAGGTTGAGCACTTCGTTCTTGATGTAAAAGTCCAGTTCGCGGGAAAGGAAACCCTTGAGGTCCTTGTGAATGAAAAAGTCGGATGTGTTGCGCCGGGTGTACTGACGCAGGTGGTGCTCCAGGTAGGTGACGGTCTCGCCCTTTTCCGTCCGTCGGCGCTCGCGTGTCAGCGCAGCTTGCGCCTCGTCGGCCTTGACGCGCTTGGGGATTTCTGTCACGGCTTTGGCGAGGATCGTTTCCTGCTGGTTCTTCTGGCCGTAGGCGATGTTCTCCTGTTCGGTCAGCGGTCGGAACTCGAAGGGAATCGTGAGCAGACGGGCGGCCTCGTCCCACATGATTTCGTCCAGGCGCGGCAGGAAGAAGCGCTTCTCTCCCTTGACGTTGTTCTGCTCCACATCGGCTTGCCGGAGTTTGAAATGCACGGTCACGCCGTTGGGTGCCTGGTAGGTATAGTCGGTGAAATACTCGCCGGTCTTGACATAGTACTGGTCGTGGTTGGCCCAGTAAAGGTAGACCTCCTCGCCGTTGTAGGGAATGGCGTAGCGTTCCTTCTTGGAGTAGCGGCGCTTGGAGATAAAGTCGCCATCCTGGTAGTAGCGGCTGAAGAAAGTATACAGGTGATTGTACACCGCGGCTTCCAGGGCTTCGGCAGGTTGGGCATAAGCGGCCTTGTCGCGGGCTTCCAGGTACGCTTTGCCCAAGGGGGTGTTGTGGTACTGTTCGGCCAGGTTGCCTTCGGCGTCAATGGCGTCCTTGCCCAGGGTTTCTAACACCTTCTGGCGGGCTTCTTCCAGCGCCCGTTGTGCTTGTGCCTGTTCAGCCAGCGCGCCTTGCCGCAGTTCTTCGGCGATGGCCTTCGGCAGGTCATTGGCAATCCAGCGTTCAATAACCTGCCGTTTGTGATTCATAATGCGGTAGATGCCGAAGTCCAGGTCGGCGTAATTGAACTCAAACAACTCTCGCAAAAGGGTTTGGAACTTCTCTCTGGCTCCTGCATCCATGGTTGTCAACACCCTATAGGTTTGGTGGGGCTGCTAACTCTCCGACTGAACTGCGCGAACGATCACGGTAAACCCATCCATGCCGACGACTTCCACCGTCGCGCCGTAGCCGATTGTCCCCTCCTCGGCCCGCGCCTTCCAGAGTTCCCCGGCCAGCAGGATGATCCCTTCGGGCTCCAGCGGGGCGCGCACGACCGCCCGCTTGCCGATGAGCGCCTCGCGGCCGGTGGTCGGCTGGCGCTTCTGGGCCAGCAGCGCCTTGCTCACGGCGAAGGCGAAGAACGCCCCGGTCGCCAGCGCGACGGTGAAGACCAACGCCCTGGAAATCGTGTAGATGGGCGAACTGAACAGAATCAGCGCACCGAAGACGAACGAAGCGATGCCGCCCGCCGTCAGCGCGCCATGCGTCGCCGCCTTGATGTCCGCAATGAACAGGACGAACGCCAGGACGATGAACAGGATGCCCGTCCAGTTGACCGACAGCACGCCCAGCGCGTACAGGGCCAAGACCAGACAGATGCCCCCGATGATGCCGGCGGCAAACCCGCCCGGACTGGACAACTCAAACAGCAGCCCGTTGAGTCCCAGCGTCAGCAGGATGAATGCGATGTTGGGGTCAGTGATGAGGTGCAGGAACTGCTCGGGGAGCGTCATGGGCAGGTTCTCCACCGGCACGTCGGCCGTGCGGATCACCACGTCGCGGCCCGCCACGCGCACCGTCATCCCGTCCATCTGGCGCAGCAGGTCGGGGATGGTGGGGGCGATGAAGTCAATCACGCCCAGTTTGTGCACCTCGTCGGCGGTGGCGGCGATGGCCTCGGTTACGGTGCGCTCGGCCCATTCCTGAGCCTGCGCCCCCCGGCGCTGGGTGAAATTGCGAATCCGCGCCGTGAGGTCGTTGGTGATCTTGGCCTTGCTGGTCTCGTCCAACTCTTCGCCCTGCATGCTCACGACGCTGGCCGCGCCGATGGTGGTCCCCGGCGCCATGGCCGCCACGTGGGCCGCCAGGACGACGAAGGTCCCCGCCGACGCCGCCCGCGCGCCCTCCGGCCCGACCCACACGGCGATGGGCACCGAACTGCGGATCATCTCGTCGGTCAGGGATTTCATGATCTCTACCGAGCCGCCCGGCGTGTCCAACTGGATGATGAGCAGCGACACGTTGCCGTCCTGGGCATAGCCCAACCCGCGGTTGAGGTAACTGAGCACGACGGGCGTGATGGGGCCCTTGACGTTGAGCACGCCGACCTTGCCCGGCGCCTGCGCGCCTGCGGGAGCCGCGAGCAGCAGGAGCAGCCCCAGGAGCACCGCAGCCAGACTTGCAGCGATACGCGCCTTACGAGTCGTAGCCATCGCACACTCTCCTCACGGACATTATAGCCCGAAAGCGGTGTTTCGCGCAACACAGCGGCAAGGGGGGTGCATTCCCGTTTGGGGGCAAGTCCGCTGCAATGGGCACCTCGCCTCTGCGTCTCTGCGGTGCGAAATTCACCGCGGAGAGCGCGGCGGATGTGGAACACGAAAGCCGCGAAAGGACGCGAAAAGGCGCGAAACCCTTTCGTGCTTTTCGTGGGGTTTCGCGCCCTTCGTGCCCCGACCTCCGCGCCCTCTGCGTCTCTGCGGTACGAAATTCACCGCAGAGACCACGGAGAACGCGGAGAAAAAATAATTGAGTCCTCCGCGCCCTCTGCGTCTCTGCGGTGATACGTGCCCTCCATTCACCGCAGAGACCACGGAGAACGCGGAGATTTGCCCCGAATTCTCCGCGCCCTCTGCGCCCTCTGCGGTGCGGTGCGAAATTCACCGCAGAGCACGCGGAGACCGCAGAGACCGACCTTGAATTCTCTGCGCCCTCTGCGTCTCTGCGGTGCGAATTTCACAGCAAAGGACTGGGCGGGTACTTTACGCGGCGGAACTCCGCCCGCTCCTCGGTGCTGCGGAGTCGGCCCGCGTGGTCCCGCCACGGGATGGTCGCGTCCAGCCCCATCTTGTCCGTGCGCGTCTTCTGGCCGGGCACGTGGCGCGCTGAGGGGTCCAGCGAACTGCCGGGCTGGTCGGCCAGGACGACCAAATCCCGCGACGCCTGGAACCGCGTGGCGATGGCCCACTCCACGTCGGCCGGGTTGTGGATGTCCACATCCTCGTCCACGACGACCACATGCTTCAGTGAGCCGTGCCCGCGGAAGGCCGCCTCAATCGCCCGCTTCCCGTCGTCCTCGTGCCGCTTGCGAATCTGCACCACGGCGTGCAGCCACGAGGTGCCGCCCGGCGTGATGAGCACGTCCAGGCATTCGGCCACTTTGGAGACCTCGGCGAAGATGGTCGGCTCGCGGGGCATGCCCATCAGCACCTTGTGCTCGCTCTTGCCCGGCAGCAGCGCGTGGTAGATGGGGTCGCGGCGCCGCGTGATGCACTGAATCTCCACGACGGGCTGCTGTCGGACGATGTCCCACGTCTCCGTCAGGTCTATGAACGGCCCCTCGGCGGCATATTCGCCTGTGAAGCGCCCTTCCAGGACGAACTCCGACTCGGCGGGCACCTCCAGGTCAATGGTCTTGCAGCGCACCAGGGGCGTCGGCCTGAGCGCGTGGGCGATGCCCAGTTCGTCCACGCCCTTGGGCGGCGACATGGCGGCGGCCAGCAGCACCGCAGGCGACACGCCGATGCAGATGGCGACATCCAGACGGCCCCCCGTTTTGGCGAGCGCGGTGGCTGTGCCCCGGCCTTCCACTACTCGCGCCGCAAACCGATTGGGGCCGATCTGCATGAGGCGGTGGAACGACATGTTGCGGCCCAAATCAGGGTCTCGGATGATGGCGACGCCCGACGTGATGTACGGCCCGCCGTCGCTCGGGATGTGCGTGAGGATGGGGATGGTGTCCAGGTCCACGCGCGGCTCCACGACTTCTTGGCAGGGCGCGTCGGGCACCAGCGGCGGAGGCACGGGATGCTCCAGCGCGCGGGCCAGCGCCGCCAGCAGTTCGCGCCGCTCCACGCCCAGGCTTCGCGCGATCAACTCGCGGTCGCTGCACACGCCCACGAGGACAGGGGTATCGTAGCCCCGCACCCGCCGGAACAGCACCGCCTGCCCGTCCAGGTCCGCGGCAACGGCGGCCAGTTCCAGATGGCGGTCCACCTCGCGGTCCACGCGGGTGAGCCTGCCCGCCTGCTCGGCCAGGCGAATGAACTCGCGCAGACTCATGTCTCGTCCTCCAGCGTCGCAGGCCCTTCCCAGCGCCGGTACAGGGCGTGGGGCAGGCCCAGCGCGTCCAGGATTTTGCCCACGACGAACCCCACCATGTCGTCCAGCGTCTGGGGGCCGAAGTAGAACGCCATGTTCGGCGGCAGGACGATGGCCCCGGCCATCTTGGCGAGGCGCATGTTCTCAATGGCCGCCAGCGAAAGCGGCGTCTCGCGCGGGACCAGCACCAGCCGCCGCCCCATGCGGAGCACGTTGTCGGCGGCCCGGCCAATGAGGTTGGAACTCATCCCGTGGGCCACCATCGCCAGCGTCTTCATGGAGCAGGGGACGATGACCATGCCGTCGGCCACGAACGACGACGAGGCCAGCGGGGAACTCCAATCGTCCTCGCCGTAGCGGAACGCGGCGGGCAGGGCCTCGCGGTCCAATTCATGCCGAAGGACGGCGCGGGCCGCGTCCGACACGATGAGATGGGTCTCGTGCTCGGTCAACTGCTCCAGCAACTTGGCCGCCAGGATGGCCCCCGACGCGCCGGTAACGGCCACGATGAGCCGCATCCTACGAGACCTCCGTGATGATGATCCGTTTTGCGCCGGCAAGTCGCAGGAACAGGTCCACCCGCCCGCGCGTTTCGGGCGTAACCAGCGCGATGAGGTTGCCGCCCCGGCCCGCCCCCGACAGTTTCGCGCCGAGCGCGCCGCCCTCCAACGCGGCCTGCGCCAGCCGGTCCAGTTCCGGGCACGAGACCCCGATGGCCTGCAGCACCGCGTGGTTGCGGTTCATCAACTCGCCCAGGCGCGGCAGGTCGCCCATCTCAATCGCACCGCGGCCCTGGTAGGCGATCTCGGCGATTTCGTCAAACAGGAACTCGTAGCGGCCCAGGTTCTCCTCGTAGCGGCGGCGCACGTCGGCCACGACATCCTTCGTCTCGCTCACGATGCCCGTGTCGGCGATGGCCAGCAAGAACGGCGTCTTCACCCAGAAAATCTCCAGCGTCCGCCCGCGGACAAAGTACACCGGCTTGCCAAAGGCGATGACGGTATTGTCCACCCCGCTGGGCGTGCCGTGGTACAGTTTCTCCGCCTCGTACACCAGGTCGGAGATGGCCCTGGACGTGAGGTGCTTGCCGAAGTAGCGGGCCAGCGCGCGGACGATGGCAGTGGACACGGCAGCGCCGCTCCCCAGCCCGCGGGCGATGGGGATGGTGGACTGCACCGAGATGAGGATATCCGGCTGGGGCGGGATCTCCAGGCGCGCCAGGGTTTTCCACACGATGGTCGCCAGGGCGTCGTCGGCGCTCGCGGACGACAGGGGATAGCGCAGGTCCAGGTCGCGGGCTTCCAGGATGACGCCCTGGCCCGGCTCGCCCAGGCTGACCTCGGCCCGCGCCTGCACCTCAAACACAGGCACGGCGATGGCGGGGCGACCGTACACCACCGCGTGCTCGCCGAACAGGATCACTTTCCCCGGAGCCGTTCCCACGGCTTTGGCTGTGCTACGCATCGTATGCCCTCGCGCGGTGGCAGTATACCACAGCGCCCGAGTGCGGGCAAGGGCCGGGATTGCTTCGCTTCGCTCGCAATGACAGGTAACGGTTGTCGTCGGCCGACTGGATGGCTTCCTTTCGCTCGCAATGACAATGGTCGGACACTCCAACGGCATACGATAGACCTGCGCCCAGGCAGCCCGAACGGATAGCAGGGGTTCCCACCCGACGTGCGCATTATGGCGCAAAACTCCGTGTTCCAGGACGCGAAAAGTGTGATATAATAGGCAAAGGGCTCTTGATGAATCTTCTCGGTGCCTCTGGTCGGCCCGGGTTGCGCACACGGGAAACCCGGGCGCCCGCCGCGAAAGCGGGCTTTCTCCGATGGCCTCTCGCAATGGCTCGGTTTGGACGAAGGCAAAGGTATGACCCAGAATCGCGCAACGCGCAGCGCACCTGAAACGAAATCCACGTCTTGCGCTGAACCCAGGAGCAGAGGCGCTCGCAGGACGATCGCGCTGGCTGCGTTGGTCCTGGCGCTGGTGGCGTGTCGCAGCGGACCTGGGCCTGCGCCCACACTGCCGCCCCCCAGCCCCACGCCCACGGCGCAGCCTGCGCCCACTGTCCCGGCGCCCCAGGCTTCGCCCACGCCCGGCCTGTCCCAGATGACGCTGTACATCTGGGTCTCGCCCGATTTCGCCTTCGCCGCCCAGTCCAACGGCGCGCTCCTGCAGGGTTTCACGGATGCCTATCCCGGCCTGCGCGCGCAGGTCTCCGTCAAGGAGGTTTTCGGCAAAGGCGGCATGGTGGACCTGCTGAGCGGGGCCCGCGCCGTTGCTCCATCCTACCTTCCCGACCTCATTCTGGCTGCGGACGAGACCCTGGAGCAGATCGCCGCGCTGGGCCTGCTCCAGCCCCTGGATGCTCTTCTTCCCGCGGCGCGCGACCCGCTCTTCGTGAACCTGCGAGTCGGCGCACCTGGGGACGCGGCTCGCCTGGGCGTTCCGTTCGCCATGGATTTCCCGCTGTTGGCGTACCGCACGCCGATGACGCTGCCCCTGTCGTGGGAGGGCATCGCCGCAAGCGGGGGGCGCTACGCGTTCGCCGCGGGCGACGAGGATTCCGCGGCCCAGACGCTGCTCATCCAGTACCTGGGCCTGGGCGGGGCGCTTGTGGATGCCGAGGGCAGGCTGTCCCTGGATAGCCGTCTGCTGATCCGCGCCCTGGAAACGTACCGAGGGTTGGCGGATCAGGGCGTCTTTGCGTCGCAGGTGGCGTCCGTGGACAAGGCCGATGAGGTCTGGGATATGTTCAGGGCGGGCGAGGCTGATTTTGCCGAGGTGCGGGCATCGGTCGTTCGGGGCCATGCTGCCGCGCTGACGGACACGGCGCTGTCGGCGATTCCCACCGTGAACGGACAGCCGCTCACGCTGGCCCGCACCTGGTCGTGGGCGATTGTGGCCTCCACGCCCGAACGGCAACAGGCCGCGGCCCGCTTTGTGGAGTGGGTGCTGGGGCCCGCGCAGCAATCCGTCTGGTGCGAGGGCGCGGGGCTTGTGCCCACGCAGCCGTCGGCCTGGCCTCTGGCGCGGCTTTCGGCCACCGACAGCGCAATCTTGCTGGACCTGGCCCAGGTGGCCATCCCGTGCCCTGCGGCAATCAGGATGCCCGCCGTTTCGTCGGCCCTGCACACCGCTCTGGCGCAGGTCCTCAAAGGGCAACTCGCGCCCAGGCAGGCCGCCGAGCAGGCCCTGACGAAGATTCGCCAACAGTGAGGTGGACGTGGCAGAGCCGTTTGGATTCGTGCGCAACATTGCGGAAAACCCCGTGGAGACTCGCCACCGCGAGGATGCGGCTGCGTTGATGCGGGCGGCGCTGGATGCGGTGAACCCGCGCCTCGCCATCCGCAGCGTGCTCAGCCTCGCCGCCGACGCTCTTCACGTGCAGGGCAAGGTCTACGATCTGGGCCGCTATCGCAAGATCGTGGTGGTGGGGGCGGGCAAGGCCACGCCATCCATGGCAGAGGCGGTGGAGGAAATGCTCGGCGACCGCATCTCCGAGGGGCTTGTGATCGCCAAGCGAGGCCAGGTGCCCCGGCACAAAGGCCGCCGCATCCAGATCGTGGAGGCCAGCCACCCGACCCCCGACGAAGCGGGGCTGCAAGGTGCGCAGCGCATCGCCGACCTGCTGGAGCCGCTGGGGCCGCGCGACCTGGTCATCGCCCTGTTCTCCGGCGGCGGGTCGGCGCTCCTGACCCTGCCTGCCAGCGGCATCCGACTGGCCGACCTGCAAGAACTGACCCAGGCGCTCTTGAAATCCGGCGCCACCATCAACGAGATCAACTGCGTGCGCAAGCACCTGTCGCTTGTCAAGGGCGGGCAACTGGCCCGGCTGGCCCATCCGGCGACCGTGCTCTCGCTCATCCTCTCCGACGTGGTGGGCAGCCCGCTGGATGTGGTCGCTTCCGGCCCGACCGTGCCCGACCCCACCACGTTTGAGGACGCCTGGCGCATCCTGGAACGCTACAACCTCATCCGCGGTCTCAACCCCAACATCCGGGGCCGCCTGCAGGCAGGGATGGCGGGCGCAATCCCAGAGACGCCGAAGGAGGGCGACCCGGCGTTTCAGAATGTGCACAACGTCGTCATCGGCAGCAACGAGATCGCCGCGGCAGCCGCGGTGGCCGAGGCACGGAACAGGGGATACAACACGCTCCTGCTGACCACGTATTTGGAGGGCGAGGCCCGCCATGTGGCGCGCGCCCTGGCCGCAATCGCCAAGGAATGCGCCCACAGCGGCAATCCGGTCGCGCCACCTGCCTGCATCGTCGCCGGCGGCGAGACCACGGTAACCGTAACCGGCGCGGGGCTGGGCGGGCGCAACCAGGAACTGGCGCTGGCAGCGGCCATCGCGCTGGAGGGGTGGCGCGACGTGGCGCTGGCCACGCTGGCGACCGACGGCGGCGATGGCCCCACCGACGCTGCGGGCGGATTTGCGACCGGCGAGACGGTGGCGCGCGCTCGCGCTGCCGGCCTCGCCGCCAGGGATTACCTGGACAACAACGACTCGTACCATTTCTTCCAGGCTCTGGGAGATCGCGTGATCACTGGCCCCACGGGAACGAACGTCAACGATTTGGCGTTTCTCTTCGTGGGGTAGATACCCGATGCGCTGAGGAGGAACCGTCATGTTTGAGACAGCCCTCAGGGCCGATGCCAAGCGGCGCATCCGGCAGATCGGCCGGGCCGATCTGGTCGCGGGCATCCCTGCCTACCGCAACGCCAAGACCATCGCCGCCCTCGTGCAGCAGGTGGCGATGGGCCTCGCGGCCCACTACCCGGACCTGCGCACGGTGCTCGTGGTGGCCGACGGCGGCTCCACCGACGACACGGTGGCAGCGGCTTCGGCCCCGCCGATGCCCGACACCGTGAAGCGCATCGTAACCGGCTACCACGGCGTTACCGGGCGGGGCAGCGCGGTGCGCGCCATATTCCAGATCGCGACGGCGCTGGAGGCCGACGCCTGCATCATCCTGGACGGCGACCTGAAGGGGATGCCGCCCCGGTGGGTGCGCGCCCTCGCCGATCCCGTCCTTTCGGGCGATTACGAGTACCTCACGCCCTACTACACGTATCCGCGCACCGAGAGCGGCCCCACAGACCTCATCGCCTATCCCCTGCTGCGCGCGCTGCTGGGGCGCGACGTCCGCCAGCCCACCGCCGACGTCTTCGGCGTGTCGGGCGAACTGGCGGGCCACTTCGCCGACAAGGACGTGTGGGAGACCGAGGTGGCGCGTGCCGGTGTGGGCGTCTGGATGACCGCCGTCGCCATCCAGGAGGGGCGACGCATCGGCCAGGTCGCGCTGGGCACCCGCAAGCACGAGTCGCGCGAACCGTCCACCACCACCGACCAGGCCTTCTCGCAGATGGTGGGCACACTGTTCCGCATGGCCTACATCTTTCGCAAGACATGGCTGGCGTTCCCGGAGGTTCAGCCTGTGCCCGTGGTGGGCGAAGCGCCACTGGAGCCACCGATGCAGGGCATCCTGACCCACGAGTACCTGGGCGAACGGTTCCGCCAGGCATCCAAGCGCCACCGCCGCCTGTGGCAGGTGGCCCTCACGGCGGAACATGCCGACGAGATTCGCGACGTCCTCAACCAGCCGGTGGAGGGGTTTCGCTTCCCCGACGACCTGTGGGCGCGGTGCGTGTACGACTTCATCGTGGTGTACAACAAGGGCGAGGCCGACCCCGACCGCGTGGTGGAGTCGCTTATCCCCCTGTGCTGCGCCCGGCAACTGGCCTTCCTGCAGGAGACGCAGGGGATGTCCGTGGAGGACACCGAGCGCGTCGTAGCCCGCCAGGCGGAAGCCTTCATCCGCCAGCGCCCGTATTTCCGCGAGCGGTGGGAAATCTACGTCCCGTGGGCGGCATCGCCCGGCGCCGCCTCGGCCAGAGGCTCGTAGCGGGGGCCGCGGCAGGGCCACTGCACGTTCGGGGTTGCTTCGGGGCTGCGCCCCTCGCAATGACACCTCATTTGTCATTGCGAGCGAAGCGAAGCAATCCCACGCTCCATTTGTCATGCTGAGCGAAGCGAAGCATCAGCGAAGCGAAGCATCAGCGAAGCGAAGCATCAGCGAAGCGAAGCATCTCGTTGACGAGATTCTTCGCGGCTTCGCGCCTCAGTAGGGACAATTCATGAATTGTCCCTACGGGCGCTGCGCTCCTCGTAGACAGCATCGGATGGTGCTCGTGGGGTCTGTCAACGGAAGGCGAAACCGTGCCCGCGTTACCCGATTTGACACACGCGCACGTTCGCGCCATAATGCTTCCACACGCGTGCGAAGCCACGCGCCGCCGAGATGCGGGGGACACAGTCTGCGCTCTCCGTGGTCTCTGCGGTGAACATCGGCATATCAACGACGGTGATGGAGACGAGTAGGCCGGAGCACGGCTTCCAGAGAGCCGCCGCGGGTGGAAGGCGGCAGCGCGTACCGGCCGAACAGCCCTCCGGAGTCGCAGGCGGAAACGGGCGGGACAATCCGCCCGGAGTATGCCGGGCCGGTCGCCCCCGTTACAGGGCCGGGTCGGGCGCACACCGACCCACTGAGGTCTGTCCCGCGAGGGGCAGGCGCAGGAAGGTGGCAACACGGTAGCCATGGCTCCCGTCCTTTCGGATGGGGGCCTTTTTCGTTTCCGGGCCGCGTCCGCGGGGCGCGCGCAACGGGAGAATCTGCGCCACAAGGAGGAAGCGATGCTGGACCTGAACTTCATACGCGAACATGCCGACGAGGTGAAGAAGGCGCTGGTGGACCTGAACACCACCGCGCCCATTGACGAAATCCTGCAACTGGATCGGCGGCGGCGTGAACTCCTGCAGGCTGTGGAAAGCCTACGGGCGCGGCGCAACGCTGTGTCCAAGGAGGTCCCGCGCATCAAAGACGCCGCCGAGCGCGAGCGTCTCGTGGCCGAGATGCGCCAAGTGGGCGACCAGATCAAAGACCTGGAGGCCGAACTGAAGGCCGTGGACGAGCGGCTGACGGCGGCGCTGTACGAGGTGCCCAACATGCCCGCGCCGGGCGTCCCCGTCGGGCCGGACGAGACGCACAACGTCATCGTCCGCACCGTGGGCGAGCCGCGCCGGTTTGACTTCCAGCCGCTGCCCCACTGGGACCTGGGGCCGGCGCTGGGCATCCTGGATTTTGAGCGCGGCGTGAAGATCGCCGGGACCCGCTTCTACGTCCTCAAGGGGCTAGGGGCCCGACTCCAGCGTGCGCTCATCGCCTGGATGCTGGACCTGCACGTGAACGAGCACGGCTACACCGAGGTGTATCCGCCCTTCGTGGTCAACGAGAAGTGCCTGTGGGGCACGGGGCAACTGCCCAAGTTCGGCGAGAACCTGTACCACGACGTGGAGGACGACTTGTGGTGGGTGCCCACCGCCGAGGTGCCCGTAACCAACCTGCACCGCGAGGAGATACTGGAGCCGGGCACCCTGCCGCTGTACTACGTGGCGTACACGCCGTGCTGGCGGCGCGAGAAGATGAGCGCGGGCCGGGATGTGCGCGGCATCAAGCGCGGCCACCAGTTTGACAAGGTGGAGATGGTGAAAATCGTCGCGCCCGAAACGTCCATGCAGGAACTGGAGACCCTGATTGACAACGCCGAGGACGTGTGCCGCCGACTGGGCATCCCGCACCGCGTGGTGCAGATGTGCACGGGGGATTTGTCCTTCACTGCCGCCGTCAAGTACGACGTGGAGATGTGGGCGCCGGGCTGCGGCGAATGGCTGGAGGTCTCCTCCTGCTCCAACTTCCTGGACTTCCAGGCGCGGCGGGCCAATATCCGCTTCCGTCGGGAGCCAGGCGCGAAGCCCGAATACGTGCACACGCTCAACGGGTCCGGGCTGGCGCTGCCCCGCGTGATGATCGCCGTGATGGAGAACTACCAGCAGGCCGACGGCTCCATCGTCGTCCCCGAAGTCCTGCGCCCGTATATGGGCGGGGTGGAGGTGATTCGGTAGCGGTGCGGCTCGGTCCGTATGCCCCTGTCATTCTGAGCGGCGAAGCCGCGAAGAATCTCCCAACCAAGATGCTTCGCTACGCTCAGCATGACAAATGGAGCGTGAGATTGCTTCGCTTCGCTCGCAATGACAGGCACAAGTTGTCATTGCGAGGGGCGAAGCCCCGAAGCAATCCCGCTAAACTGTCATTCTGAGCGGCGAAGCCGCGAAGAATCTCCCAACCAAGATGCTTCGCTACGCTCAGCATGACAGATGGAGCGTGAGATTGCTTCGCTTCGCTCGCAATGACAGGCACAAGTTGTCATTGCGAGGGGCGGAGCCCCGAAGCAATCCTTGGGGTGCGAGATGCCTCGCTTCGCTCCGAATGACGGCGAGAGCCCCCTCATGCCCATGCGGCGCACCTCGCAGGTGCGTCATCCGCCGCGCCCACGGCGTCTTGACAAGATGCGCCCGATGGTGTACGATGTAGTTACTGAGATGACCACTTTTCGGGAGAGCGCCATGCCAGAAATCGGGGTGCGTGAACTGAAGGCGCGGGCATCGGAGATCGTCCGCGCGGTGCGCGAGCGCCGGGCCCGATACCTCATCACCTATCGCGGCAGACCGGTGGGCGTCATCCTGCCGCTCGGCGAGGCCGAAGGCGATGAACTGGCGGTTCAGGAGCGGCGCGACGCAGCCTGGAGAGAACTGGTCGCCCTGGGGCAGGCGATTGGCGAGGGCTGGCAATCGGACCAGACCGCGACGGAAATCCTGTCCGAAATGCGGCGTTAGGAGACCGACGTGGCCGCGATGTACACCGTGGATGCCAGCGTCTTTCTCAGCGCGTTCAACCCGCGGGAGCCAGAGCACGCGGAGAGCCAGCGTCTGCTGAAGCGGATGCAGGACGACGCGAAGCCGATTGTGGTCCCCACACTGCTCCTTCCCGAGGTCGCCGCCGCCATCGGTCGCGGCCAGAGAGACCCCGCCCTTGCCTGTCGGTTCGCACGGGCGTTGAAGCAACTGCCACACGTCATCTGGGTTCCCCTGGATTCGGTTCTGGCGGACCAGGCGGCGGACTTGACGGCCCAACATCGGCTGCGCGGGAGCGACGCCGTGTATGCTGCGGTCTCGGCGCGGTTTGGGAGCACCCTGGTTACGCTGGACAAGCAGCAGCGCGAGAGGTTATCGGGCGTGGTGTCCACACGTACCCCGGCCGAAGCGCTCGCGGAATGGTAGGCATCACGGCGCTGTTGGGGCGGCGTGCTGGTTGCCTGTACGGGGGCAATTGCCGGCCCTCATGTCCCGTTGGGGCGTCCAGGGCCGGGGTGTTCGGATCGCGAAACCCGCGCAAGCGGTGCGAGTTGCCATTTCCCGCACACCACGCTATAATGCGCGCCGTGAGGGCAGATTGGGGGGCGCACACAAGGAGGGCGTCATGAGAAAGTCGCTGGTCATCGCCGTGGCTGTGATCGTCCTAATCCTCCCCATCGCGGCGCAGGGCCAGGGCAGTTACCCGCCGGGGATGGTCTGGCGCTCGCCCGTCGTAGTGCAGAACATGGGCGACAGCACCGCCACCGTGTACGTGGACTACTACCGCATGGCCGATGGGCGGCACGTCGCCACGGCCACCGAGACTTTCCAACTGGAGCCAGGGCGCGCCCGCGCCGTCCGCCCCTACCTCAACCCCGACCCGAACCTGGCCGACGGCATGTATTCCATGGTCATCCGCGGCACGCGCCCGCTGGCCGGGGTGGTCAACGAACTGGCGACCGGCCGCGAGATGGCCTACAACGCGCTGGAGCCCGGCACGCGCCGGGTGTTCCTGCCCAACATCACCAAGAACTACTACGGCTTCAACACGCCGTTCTACATCCAGAACAGCGGCGAGACGGACGCCCAGGTTACCATTGAGTTCTTTGACTTCAACACGGGCAACCGCATTGACAGCGCCCGGCGGGAAATCGTCCTCCCGCCCAACGTCAGTTATGAGTACGACCCGGCCGTCGCGCCCAACTCCGAACTGCCCACCAACAAGCAGTACGCGGTGGTGGCGACGGCGGGGCCCGGTCAGTCCATCGTGGGCGCGGTGAACCAGATCGGCCGCGACACCGACCTGGCCTATTCCGGCTTCCCGGCGGGCGGGCCCACCGTGTACCTGCCCAACATGGTGAAGGGCTACGCGGGCTACATTACGCCTGCCATCATCCAGAACGTGGGCGCGACGACCGCCTACGTCAACGTGGAGTACTACGGGTTTGACGGCACGTACTACCCGCTGGCGGGCAAGAAGAACTACGAACTCAAGCCGGGCCGCTCGCTGCCCGAACGCCCGTGGACCTATCCCGACGACGTGCTGCCGCCCAACAAGCAGTACTCTGTGGTGGTGAGAGGGCAGCCGGGCGACGAACTGGTGGCCGTCGTGAACCAGAACCGCAACTTGGCGGACCACAAGGACGGCTCGGCCTACAACGGCTTCAACGACGGCTCGCAGTACATCTTCCTGCCCAACGTGGTCAAGGGCTACTACGGCTACATCACGCCCATCGTCATCCAGAACGTGGGTGAGGCGACGGCGACGGTTACGGTACGCTACTTTGACTTCAACACCGGCACCGAATGGCCCAATGCAGGGCTCAAGAACTATGCCCTGGCGCCGGGGCGGTCGGTGGCCGAACGGCCCTGGACCTACAGCGACGCCGTCCTGGCGAACAACGCCCAGTACTCGGTGGTGGTGGAAGGCGCACCCGGCGACAAACTGGTGGCCATCGTGAACCAGGTCAAACCGGACAGTGCCACGGACAATTCCAGCGCCTACGAAGGATTTCGATGCGTGGCGGAGTACGGTTGCAGAAGATGAGCATCGCATTCCAGCGGTTCCTCAAGCGGGCGACCGACATCGTGGTCTCGGTCATCGGGCTGGCGCTTCTAGCGCCGGTCTTCCTCGCCATCGCGGCAGCCATCAAGTTGGACTCGCCTGGGCCGGTCTTCTTCCGGCAGGAGCGGGTGGGCAAGGACGGGCGCATCTTCCGCATCTTCAAGTTCCGCACGATGGTGCAGAACGCCACCGAACACCCGCTGGGGTATCACACCAACGAGCGCGACCCACGAGTAACGCGGGTGGGCCGGTTTCTGCGGGCGTACAGCCTGGACGAACTGCCGCAATTCTTCAACATCCTGGCGGGCCACATGAGTCTGGTCGGCCCGCGCCCCACGCTGCCCTACCAGGTGGAGAAGTACAACGACTTCCAACGCCGCCGCCTGCTCGTGCCCCCGGGCGTTACCGGCCTGGCCCAGGTCAACGGCCGGAATCAACTCACCTGGCCCCAGCGCATTGAGCGCGACGTCTGGTACGTGGATCACTGGTCCTACGCGCTGGATCTGAAAATCCTGTGGCAGACGGTGGGCGTCGTCCTTCGGCGCGAGGGCGTGTACAACGACGGAACCCCCGACGAGATTTCGCAGGTCGGGTGAGGGGCGGGTTCCCTGTCAACCACTCTGTCATTGCGAGCGAAGCATCTCGGTTGGCGAGATTCTTCGGCGCTCCGCGCCTCAGTAGGGACAATTCATGAATTGTCCCTACGGGCGCTGCGCTCCTCGCAATGACAATCAAACGGATGTGGGGACACTACCCGGCCCGTCGTCTTCCGGACAGAATCCATATCCGAGGTGGTAGGGTGATGCGCGTTGTCGTGTACGGAGCGGGGAATGTGGGCAAGATGGTGGCCTACATTCTCAGTTACCGCGAGGATATCCAGGTCGTGGCGATGGTGGACGACAGCCCCGACACGTGGGGCAAGGAAGTGCGCGGCGTGCAGGTCATCGGCGGGCGCGACAAACTCCCGGCGCTGCTGGCCGACGGCGTAACGGGCGCTATCTGCGCCATCGGCGACAACAAGGCCCGTGGCCGACTCTCCGAAATGCTGGCCCAGATGGGGTTTGAAATCATCAACGCCATCCACCCGACGGCCCACATCTCCAAAGACGTGCGCATGGGGACGGGGAACATCGTGGCCGCCGGGGTTACGCTGTACGTGGACCCCGTCATCGGGAATAACGTGTACTTTGATGCCGGTGCCGTCGTGAGCCACGACACCGTCATCGGCGACAACGCGCTCATCTCGTCGGGCGCTACCATCGGCGCGCGGATTGACATCGGGCGCAACGTGCTGGTGGGGCTGGGCGCGTCGGTGATGACGCCCAAGTGGGGGCAGGGCGCGCGCCTCCGCGTGGGCGACAACGCCGTTATCGGCATCGGCGCGGTGGTCATAGACGACGTGCCCGACAACGCCGTGGTGGTCGGCGTCCCCGCCAAAGTGATCCGCTATCAGGAGCCGTAACGCGGCTACCACTTGCGACAGAGGGATTGCCGGCTGTCATTGCGAGCGAAGCGAAGCAATCTCGGCCGGCGAGCTTCTTCGGTGCTCCGCGCCTCAGTAGGGACAATTCATGAATTGTCCCTACGGGCGTTGCGCGCCCTCGCAATGACATGCGGTCAAGAATCCCTGGGCTAGCGTACTACTCTACCCGGCGGATGTTCGCCCCCAGCGCCTGCAACTTCTCCTCAATGCGCTCGTAGCCCCGGTCTATCTGGCCGATGTTGCGAATTTCGCTCTGGCCCTCGGCGCACAGGGCGGCGATGAGCAGGGCCATACCCGCGCGGATGTCCGGGCTTTCCAGCCGCTCGCCGTGCAGTTGCGCTGGCCCCACGACGACGGCGCGGTGCGGGTCGCACAGGATGATGTGCGCGCCCATGCTGATGAGTTTGTCCACGAAGTACAGGCGGCTCTCAAACATCTTCTCGTGGAACAGCACCGTCCCCTTGGCCTGGGTCGCGACGACCAGCGCGATGCTCATGAGGTCCGCCGGAAAGCCAGGCCACGGCGCGTCGTCTATCTTGGGGATGGCACCGCCCAAGTCGGGCATGATCTCCAGCGACTGATCCGCCGGCACGAACACCTCGTTGTCGCGAATCTCAATGCGGACGCCGAGGCGCTCAAACATCAACCGAATCATGCGCAGGTCGTCGGGCACGGCGTCGGTGATGGTCAGTTCGCTCTTCGTGGCCGCCGCAAGCCCGATGAAACTGCCCACTTCCACATGGCTGGAGCCGATGGTGAACTCGGTCCCGTGGAGGCGATCCACGCCCTGGATGAACAGCGTGTTGGTGCCGATGCCCTGCACCTGGGCCCCCATCTGGTTGAGGCAGCGGGCCAGGTCCTGCACGTGCGGCTCCGACGCCGCATTGCGGACGATGGTGGTGCCTTTGGCCAGGCTGGCGGCCATGAGCACGTTCTCGGTGCCGGTAACGCTGGCCTCGTCCAGGAAGATGTCGGCGCCGCGCAGGCCCGATGTGGAGAGTCGGAACGTCTGCCCGATGGCGAACTCCGCCCCCAGGGAACCCAGACCGATGAAGTGCGTGTCCACGCGCCGCCGCCCGATGACATCACCCCCGGGCGGGGGCAGTTCCACTCGGCCCAGCCGCGCCAGCATGGGCCCGGCCAGCAGGATGGACGCCCGAATCTCCTTGCACAGCACAGGATCCAGACGTGGGCACCGCACATCCCGCGCATGGAGCCGCAGGTCGTGCTCGCCGATCCATTCCGCGTCCACGCCCGACGCCAGCAGGAGTTGCAGCATCGTCTCCACGTCGCGGATGCGGGGCACGTTGTGCAGGATGAGCGGCTCGTCGGTCAGCAGCGATGCCGCCATGATGGGCAGGGCTGCGTTCTTGTTCCCGCTGGGGGTTACCCGCCCGCGTAATCGGTTGCCACCTTCTATGATGAATTTCGCCACATTGCGCTCCCTGTGATGGTTGTTGGAGGCGGGCATTCTGCCTGCCGATGGGGCGTGCCCGCCCGTGTGAAAGACGTCCGCTAACGGCTCGCGGGTTCCCGGAAGGCCACCTGGACGGGCATCCCCGGAAATGCCCGCAGGCGGCGGGCGGCGTCCCCCTCGCGCTCGGCCAGTTCCAGGTAGCCGGAACTGCCAAACAGGGCGATGGGTTCGCGCGGCCGGCCTTCCGCATAGGTGCGGCACAACCGGCGGGTCTTATGGCGGCCCACCTGCGCGTAGGCGAAGCGGTCCCAGTCCCCGTCCGACTGCCGGATGTTCGTGATGATGTTGCCGAACCCGTCCACGTGCAGCACCTCGCCCGCGAGCAGCCCCTCGTGCACCCACCGCGGGCGCGGCACGGCGAACAGCCGCAGCGTGCCTGCGTCTGGCCCGAAAGCCTGCAGCGGCACGCCGTTGTGGATGTACGCCGCGGCGGGTGCAAAGATGTCGCGCCCGTGGAAGGTGGCGCTCACCGGCTGGCGGTAGTAGGCCTGGTTGGCCAGCACGACGGCGCGTCGGGGCGGCTCTTCCGCCAGCACCAGGGACAGCAGCCCGTTGTCAGGCGCAATGTAGAACCCGCGGTCGGTCTGCACCGCGATGGGACGTCGCTCGGTGCCCACGCCCGGGTCCACCACCGCCAGGTGCACCGCGCCCGGTGGGAACGTGCGAGTGGCCGCCGACAGGACGAACGCCCCGCCCCGGATGTCCTGGGGCGGCACGTAATGGGTGATGTCCACCAGCGTGGCGTCGGGGCAGATGGAGAGAATCACCCCCTTCATCTCCGCCACGTAACTGTCCTCTAGGCCGAAATCCGTCGTCAGCGTGATGATGCCCATCCCCTCACCTCGCCCGCATTGTACCGAGAACGCCGCCTGTCGTCAAAGGCGCGGCTGGAGTCGGGTGCATTTCAGTTTGGGGGCAAGCCTGCTGCAATGGGCACGTCGGAGCAGGGCCGTGAGCCGCTCCCCACCAACGAAATCCACTTTCGCCGCCCGCCGCACAGCGAAGGGGCTGTTTGACCTCACCTAACCCCTCCCACACCCTCCCCTTTCCTCTCCGCCCGCGGAGAGGAAAGGGGAGGGCCGGGGAGGGGATAGGTGAGGTAGATTCTGCGCGACAACCTAACGACATTCGGCCGTTCTCGCCCCAAAATGGAAATGCGCCTGCGCAGTTTGCCAATGCGGCCAGTTCCCGTATAATGACAGTTTAGACAAATACCTGGGGGATGTATGAGGGGTTATACATTGAGAATCGGCCTCGCGGTGCTGGGGATCGCACTGCTCCTGGCGCTCGCGGCGTCGCCCATCATGGCGCAGGAGCCTGTGCGAATCCAGAGCATGACCGTGTCGCTCTGGCCGGAATACGATCAAGAAGGCGTCCTGGTCATCTACCGCGGGAGCATCGCGCAAGACGTGCCTTTGCCGGCTACGTTGCGCTTCCTCATTCCGAAGGAAGCGGGCAAACCGGCCGCCACTGCGGGCGTGGACGCCACGGGCCAGTTCCGCTACCGCAGTTACCAACTGGCCGACGCGGGCGAGTTCCTGGCGGTATCCTACACGAACCCGTACCGCGAGTTTCAGATGGAGTACTACTACAACCCACTGGTGGTAACAGACACGCTGCGGTCCTTCGTGTACCAGTTCCGCGCGGACTACGACGTGGCCGACCTGACGGTGGAGATCAAGGCGCCGGCGGGCTCGCAGAACCTCAACCTCACGCCGGTCGCCACCGGCACGGGCACGGACTTTGACAACCTGCCGCTCCAGAAGTACGCCCTGGGCCCGTTCGCGGCAGGGCAGACGTTCCAGTTCTCCGCCACCTACGAGAAGACCGACCCGCGCCTGACGTCCGAGATTCTGGGCCTGCAACCGCCGGGCACGGCCCAGTTTGAGGACGTGGCCCAGCCATCCGGGTCGCAGAACGTGGTGGCGTACATCCTGCTGGGCGCCGCGGGGACGCTGCTGCTGGGCGCGGCGGTGTATGCCATCGTGCAGGCCCGCAAGCGGCCCAAGCCGCAGCCCGTCAGCCGACCCGCGGGCAAGAAGCCGCGCCGCACCGCTCCGCCGAAGGGCGCGCCAGCGGGGGCTGGGGCGGGGTTCTGCCACCAGTGCGGGGCCAGGCTGAAGCCCGGCGCGCAGTATTGCGCCAACTGCGGCGCGAAGGTGAAGCGCCGATAGGCAGGAAAGTTGACAATCTTTGTCCGAGATGATAAAGTACACCGCAGAGACGCAGAGGGCGTGGAGAGTGTGCTTCTGCGGTAAGCAGGTTAGCACTTGATCACCGAGAGAATTGCCTGTTGTCATTGCGAGCGAAGCGAAGCAATCTCACACTCCATCTGTCATGCTGAGCGAAGCGAAGCATCTCGGTTGACGAGATTCTTCGGCGCTTCGCGCCTCAGAATGACAGTCTGCTGGGATTGCTTCGGGCGCTGCGCGCCCTCGCAATGACAAACTGCCAAGAATCCCTGTGGCAAAGTACTAACACCGCGGAGACGCGGAGAGCGCAGAGGGTATGTCATCTTACCAATCTCCTCCGTGGCCTCTGTGCCTCTGCGGTGAACATACGACCGGTGGATAGCAAGATGACAGAGAACAAGACGAACGTTCCGGCACAGAAGCGCCGTTCCGCCAAGCAGGTGAAATTCCTGGCAGGCGGGGCCGTTGTGGTCCTCATCATCGCGTACCTGGTCTTCTCCAGCATGCAGGGCGCGACGGCGGCCTATTTGACCGTGAAGGAAGTCAAGGCGGCCTCGCCGACAGAGCGCCTTGTGCGGGTGAGCGGTACGGTGATCGGGGACACGATTGAGTGGGACGCCCACAACGTCGTCCTGCGCTTTGAACTGGCCGACGACACGGGGCGGCTCCCCGTCGTGTACAAGGGCGTTCGCCCCGACATGCTCCGCGATGGGGCAACGGCGACCGCCGAGGGGAAGATGGGGCCTGATGGCACCTTCCAGGCGACGCAGATTCTCCTGAAGTGCCCCTCCAAGTACGAGGAAAAGGCGACGGAGCAAGCCACGTCCAGATAGGCGGCGCGGGACCCTGCGCCCTGCCCTACCATAACCGACAGCAAGGGAGACTTACGTTGATCGCAGTTACCGTGGGCCAGTGGGCCCTGTGGATCGCCCTGGCGATTGCCGTCTACGGGATGATCGCATCTATCCTCGGGGCGCGCCAACGCGTGCCCGAACTCGTCCAGAGCGGGCGCAACGCCGTCATCGCCGTTGCTGCGCTCGCCGTCGTCTCTTCCGGGTGTTTGCTCTATCTCCTGCTGGCCCGGAACTTCCAGGTGGACTACGTCTATCAGCACGTGAGCACCTACCTGTCCGTGCCCTACGTCATCTCGGCGTTCTACGCCGGGCAGGAAGGCTCGCTCCTGCTGTGGCTGCTGTTCCTGGCAGTGGCGGGCGCCATCGCCGTGTCGCACAGGCGCGACTGGAACGAAGACCTGCTGCCCTACGTGGGGGCGGTTGTCTCGGGCGTGGCGGCGTTTTTCCTGTTCCTCCTGGTTACCTTCTCCAGCCCGTTCAAACTCCTGCCCGCCAACCCCGGACAGGGCATTGGCCTGAACCCGCTGCTGGAGAACCCGGGGATGATCTACCACCCGCCGACGCTGTTCATCGGCTACGCGGTGTACACCATCCCGTTTGCCTATGCCATCGCGGCGCTGGCGACGGGGCGCGTCGGCTCCGGCTGGGTGCGCGGTATCCGCCTCTGGAGCCTGTTCGCGTGGCTGTTTCTGGGCATCGGCATCCTGCTGGGCGCGCAGTGGGCCTACGTGGAACTGGGATGGGGTGGCTACTGGGCCTGGGACCCGGTGGAGAACTCGTCCCTCATCCCGTGGCTTGTGGGGACGGCGTTCCTGCACTCGGTGATGGTGCAAGAGCGGCGCGGGATGTTCAAGCGGTGGAATGTCTTATTGGCGACGCTCACCTTCGCGCTGTGCGTCTTCGCCACGTTCGTAACCCGCAGCGGCCTGATTGAGTCCGTGCACGCGTTCCAGCGTTCGCCCCTGGGCTACTATTTCCTCGCGTTTCTGTTCATCGTCCTCGCGGTAACAGTTGCGCTGGGCATCTGGCGCAGGCAGGAACTGGCTTCCAAGCGCGAGATGGAGTCTTTCCTGTCGCGCGAGTTCAGTCTGCTCGTTACCGTCTTAGGCATGGTGGGCATCGGGCTGGCGGTGCTCCTCGGCACGCTGTACCCCGCGCTGGCCCAGGCCCTGAGCGGGCGCGACCTGTCGGTGGGGCCGGCATTCTACAGTCGCGTGTTCACGCCCCTGGGCGCGGCGGTCATCCTCATCATCGCCATCTGCCCGCTGCTAGCGTGGGGCAGGTCGTCGCCCCAGCGGGTGCTGCGGGCCATGCTGTGGCCCGGCGTCATGGCCATCGTGTTCGGGGTTGCGCTGGCGCTGGCCGGCATCCGCCCGCTCTACGCCGTGCTGGGATTCGCCGCGTGCGTGTTCGTGTTCACGTCCGTGTTGGTTGAATTCGGGCGGGGCTGGTTTGCCCGCAAGCGCATGACGGGCGAATCGTATCCGGTCGCGTTCGTGCGCCTGGTGAACAAGAACCACCGGCGCTATGGCGGCTATCTGGTGCACCTGGCCATCGTCATCCTGGCGGCCGGCGTCATCGGCTCGTCGGTGTACAAGACCTCTACGACCATCTCCATGCGGCCGGGCGAGTCCATGCAGGTGCAGGGCTACTCCCTGAAGTACGCCGAGTACGCCATCCAGCCGACCGAGGCCAAGCAGCGGTTCGCCGTAACGCTGGACGTGAGCAAGGGGAATCGCTCGCTGGGCCGCCTGACTGCGGAAAAGAACTTCCACTGGAACATAGAGCAGTGGGTAACCGAGGTGGCGATCCGCCCTGGCCTGGTGGAGGACTTGTACGTGATTCTGTCGGGGCTGGAGACCAACGGGCTGGCCACGCTGGAGGTTCAGACGCACCCGATGGTAACCTGGCTGTGGATCGGCGGGGGGCTGCTGTTCGTGGGCACGCTTTGGGCCATGTGGCCCCGCTCCGAGAAGAAACGGGCAGCGGGGAGGGCGGAATAATGGGTACGGTGCTGGTTGTCCTGCTGACGTTGGCGGCTGCGGCTTTCGTTGCCTATCCGCTGGTGCGCGGAATGCGCCAGCGGCCGATTCCGTCCGTGCCCGACCTGGAGACCCAGATGGCCTACGCCGACGCCGAGGAGATTGAACTGGACTTTCGCACGGGCAAACTGGACGAGGCCGAGTACGCGGCGCTGACCCGGAAGATAGCGGCCGCCGCCGATGATGAACTGGAGCGGCGCATTCAGGCGATGCGGAAGGCGCGCAGGCACACTGCGAAGCCCGCCCCGGCGGCCGGGGGCGCATGTCCGCGGTGCGGCGCGCCCTATGACCCGGGCGACCGGTTCTGCGCCAAGTGCGGGGCAAGCCTTGCGCAGGCGCTGGTCTGCGCCAACTGCGGCGCGCCCTACGACCCGGGCGACAAGTTCTGCGTCAAGTGCGGCAAGCCGCTGTGAGAGGGACACACCGCAGAGGACGCAGAGGGCGTGGTTACGGGCGACCAGCAGGCCGCCTGTACCGGATGCGCGTCCCGAGGCTTGTGTTGTAGCAAAAACACAGGTGCGCCGCACCTGTAGAACCGCGTGGCGCACGGGCACCGCATGTTGTGCCCCCGCGTGCGCGCCTTGCAATCTGTCGTAAGGAAGGCATGACATGAAGCGAATCCTCGCCAGCCTCGCGCTGGCAACGTTGTTTCTGATGACCGTCGCCTCGGGCGGGGCGGCACAGACTCCCGCGCCGCAGGGCGTCCTCTCCGGCCGGGTCGTCAACGGCACGGCCGGGGCCGCGCTTCCGCCTGGGCTGACCGTTACCCTGCAGGGGTTCAAGGGCACGGAGTTTCTCCCGGCCCAGACAACGACGGCGGATGCCGAGGGGCGGTTCCAGTTCTCCGGCCTGGAGACCGGTTCCGACTACTCGTACATCGCCTACACCGAGTACCTGGGCATCCAGTATGGCACCGACGCGCTGAAGTTTGAAAGCGGCCAGACTCAACTGGACGCAACGGTGTTCATCTACGAGACCACGACATCCGACGAGGCCATCTCCATCTCGCGGATGCACTTCATCATCACCGTCTCCGGCGGGGCGCTGGTGGTGGACGAGGTGCAATCGTTCTCCAACAGCGGCGACCGCACGTACATCGGCGCGGAGCCGGTGGCGGGCGCGCGTCGGACGACGGTGCGGTTTGCGCCGCCGCCCCAGGCCCAGGACGTCCAGGTGGACGAGGGCGCGGATACCGGTCGCATCGTTCAGACCGCCGACGGGTTCGCGGACACGCTGCCGGTGATCCCCGGCCAGAGCACGCTGCAGGTGATTCTGTCGTATGTCATCCCTTACGACCCTGCTTCCACGACCCTGTCCACCACGTTCCTCTATCCCACGAAAGCGGTGAACGTGTTCCTGTCCGACTCCGGCGTGGAGATGTCCAGCGAGCGGATGATGCGCATGGGCACGATGGGCACGGGCGCGCAGGCGTATATCGGCTACGTGGGGCAGGATTTCGCGGTGGGCGACACCCTGACGCTGGAGTTCAAAGGCGCGGCCACGACCGGCGGCACGCTAACGAGCGCCCCGACGGGCGGCCTGTCCACCACGGGCTACGTCCTCATCATCGGCGGGCTGCTGCTGATTCTGGTGGCGCTGGCGCTGGCGTATCCGGCCCTGCGGCGCAGGCAGCCGTCCGGGGCGGTGGAGCCGACGCCGGCCCCCTGCGATGACGAGTGCGAGGAACTCCTGGCGGCCATCGCCGACCTGGACGACCTGTTTGAGGCCGGCGACCTGGACGAGGAGACGTACCGACGACGGCGGCAGGCCCTGAAGGCCCGCCTGCTGGAAATCCAGGGGGAGGCCCAGGAGTAGCGCGGCATGATCCAGGTGCGCGGGTTGACTAAGGCCTTCGGGCCCAAGAAGGTGCTGCGGGGCATTGACCTTGACGTGGCCCCCGGCGAGTTCCTGACCCTCGTCGGCCCCAACGGCGCGGGCAAGACCACCTTCCTGCGCATCCTGGCCACGTTGAGCCGCGCCACCGGCGGCGATGCCCTCATCGGCGGCGTGTCCATCGCCGACCATCCGGTCCAGGTGCGGCGCAACATCGGCCTGGTCTCGCACCGCACGCTGCTGTACGACGACCTGACGGCGGTGGAGAACTTGCAGTTCTACGGACGGATGTACGACGTGCCCAAACTGGACGCCCGCATTGACGAGGTGCTGCGCCAGGTTGACCTCTACTTCCGGCGGCACGAGCCCGTCCGCACCTATTCGCGCGGGATGCAGCAGCGCCTGTCCATCGCCCGCGCCATCCTGCACGACCCGCAGGTGATGCTGATGGACGAGCCGTACACCGGCCTGGACGTGCAGGCCACAGCCATGCTGCGAACCGTGCTCCAGGGCCTGGCGGCCAGCGGGCGCACCGTGATCATGACCACCCACGACCTGGAACTGGGGCTGGAGGTGGCCGACCGCGTCGCCATCTTGTCGGGCGGCACGATCGGGTTCCAAGCGCCCGCCAAGGGGTTGAGCATCCACGACTTTCGGCGCATCTACGCCGAACAGGTGGCGGGGTGAGGCGATGAACTTCCTGCGGAAGGTCGGGGCGGTTGCCTGGAAGGATTTGCGGGCGGAGTGGCGCACCCGCGAGGTGTTCAGCGCCATGTTCGTCTTCGCCCTGCTCATCATCATCATCTTCAACTTCGCGCTGGAACTGCGGGCCGAGAACGCGCGGGTGCTGGTTCCGGGCATCCTGTGGGTCGCCTTCACGTTCTCGGGCATGCTAGGCCTCAATCGCTCGTTCATCCAGGAGAAGGACCGGGGTTCGCTGGAAGGGCTGCTCCTTTGCCCCGTGGACCGCAGCGCGATATACTTGGGCAAGATGCTGGCCAACTCGGCCCTGATGGCCCTGGTGGCCGTGTTCATCCTGCCGGTGTCGTTCGTGCTGTTCAACCTGTCCTTCGGCGCGCTGCCGATGATCGTGGTGGTAACGGCCCTGGGCACGGTGGGGTTCGCCGGCGTGGGGACGCTGTTCTCGGCCATGGCGGTGAACACGCGGGCCCGCGAGGTGATGCTGCCGCTGCTCCTGTTTCCGGTGGCGGTGCCGCTCATCATCGCGGCGGTGAAACTCACGGCGGGGATCATGGACGGCCTGCCCGTGGCGGAGTTGGCCCGCTGGTGGCAGTTGCTCATCGGGTTTGACGCGATTTTCTTCACGCTCTCGTTCATGACGTTTGACTATGTGATAGAGGAGTGAGCCATGGCGTTGCGAAAAGATGGCTGGCTGTGGGCATTGGGCCTGCTCAGTTTTGTGGGCATTCTGGTCGCCGGGTACCTGGCGCTCGTCTGGGCGCCCCCGGCCGAGGGGTTCGTCGGCGAGGCGGAACTGGCCCAGCGCATCTTCTACTTCCACGTGCCCGCCGCCTGGACCGGGTTCCTGGCCTTCTTCGTAACCTTCGTTGCCAGCGTCGCCTACCTGTGGAAAGGCGGGCGCAAGTGGGACATCCTGGCCGCGTCCTCGGCGGAGATCGGCCTGGTGTTCACCACGATGGTGGTCGTAACCGGGCCCATCTGGGCCAAGCCGACGTGGGGCGTGTGGTGGACCTGGTCCGACCCGAAGTTGGTAACCGCCGCCATCCTGTGGCTGATTTACTTCGGCTACATGATGCTGCGGCGGATGGTGGAGGATGACGCGCGACGGGCCCGGTTCGCGGCGGTGCTGGGCATCATCGGGTTCGCCGACGTGCCCATCGTCTTCGGCGCGGCGCGGTGGTGGGGGCAGAGCGTGGCCCACCCCATCGTGGTCAGCGGCGGCGGGTTTGACGTGGCGCCCCGGATGCTCACAGTGCTGATGTTCAGCCTGGCCGTGTTCACGTTGATGTACATCGTGATCCTAACCCTGCGCGTGCGGGCGGAACATCTCGCCGACGCAGTGGAGAGCCTGAAGACGAGGGAGTAGCCATTGGCCGATGGCCTATAGCCTTTAGCTGATGGCCGTTGGCCTCTAGCGACGAGCGTTCAAGTCGGTTCCAACCAAAGGCCGAAGGCCAGTACTTGACCACAGAGAGAATTGCCCGTTGTCACTGCGAGCGAAGCGAAGCAATCTCGCGTGCCAGGGATTGCTTCGGGCGCTCCGCGCCCTCGCAATGACACACCGTCAAGAATCCCTGTGGCAGAGTACGAATGGCCTTCTTGAGAGCAAAGTGTACAAAGGAGAGCAAAATGACCTACCTGATTGCGGCGTATTTCGTGTTCTGGGTGCTGACCTTCGCGCTGGTGTACGGCGTGTACCGCCAGCAGAAGAGCCTGCAGCGCGAGATTGAGATGCTGCGCGAGGAAATGGAGCAGCGCAAGGGCTAGCCATGGACGGACAGAACGTGAGCCTGGCCCTGGCGTTCGCCGGGGGGCTGTTGTCGTTTGCGTCGCCCTGCGTGCTGCCGCTGGTCCCCGCCTACCTAGGCTACCTGGGCGGCGGGACGGTCGCGGGCCTGGTCGCCGACAGGAAGGCCGGCGTCCTGCATTCCCTGGCGTTCGTCGCGGGGTTCTCGCTGGTCTTCGTGGCGCTTGGCGCATCCGTGGGGATCATCAGCAGCCTGCTGAGCCGCTACCTGGTGTGGGTACAGCGCATCGGCGGCCTGGTGCTCATCGTCTTCGGGCTGCACACGCTGGGGCTGTTGCAGATTCCGTTCCTGTACTCGGACACGCGCGCCCAGTTCCAGCGCAAGGGCGCGGGGTACGTCTCGTCGTTCCTGATGGGGGTGTTCTTCTCGGCGGGGTGGGCGCCGTGCGTCGGGCCCATCCTCACCGCCATCCTGCTGCTGGCGAGCAACACCCAGACGGCGGGGCAGGGCGCGCTCCTGCTGTTTGTGTACGCGCTGGGGCTGGGGGTACCGTTCGTGCTGGCGGGGCTGGCGGTGGGCAGTCTCACCGCCTGGATTCGGCGCATGGGCCGGTACATGCAGTGGGTCTCGTGGATCAGCGGCGCCCTGCTTATCCTCATCGGCGTCGCCATCTTCACCGACTCGCTGCGGTTCCTGTCGGCCTACGGCAGTTTCTTCAATTTCGGCATACAGTGAGGATAACCGTGCAGAAGCGCATCGTACTGATTCTGGTGGTCTTGGGCATCATCTTCCTGGTGGCCGGGATTTGGCTGCTCAAGGGTGGGGCATCCAGCGGCGCAAGCGGCGCGAGCGCCATCGGCAAGGCGGTCCTGATTTCCGGATCAAACCAGCCGACCGTGCGGGAGGGTTCCCCCGCGCCGGACTTTGAGATCAAGTACTCGGACGGTCGGAAGGTTCGCCTCAGCGACCTGCGAGGCAAGCCCGTCCTGATCAACTTCTGGGCGACGTGGTGCCCGCCATGCCGCGCCGAAGTCCCGCAGATTCAGAACGCCTACGAGAAGTATAAGGCCAGCGGGTTTGTCGTCGTCGCCGTGAACGTGCAGGAGTCTACATCGGCCGTTGCCAAATTCATGGAGGAGTTCGGGATGACGTTCACGGTGGCCATTGACTCGTCGGGTGCCATCGGCCGGCTGTACCGAGTGAGCGGCATCCCCGCCAGTTTCTTCGTGGATCGCGAGGGCATCGTGCGCGAAATCTTCGTCGGGTCGCTCACGGCAGCGGAATTGGACCAGTTGTACGCCCTCATCCAGTAGAAGCGCGCGGACGGTGCGCGGGGAGCACCCATGCAGAATCCCACAGGGGGACCGAAGGCAACCGGCATCGCGCGGGACCTGGTCATCGCCGCGGATCAGGCCATCTACGTGCTGTCGCGCCACTGGCTCGCCGTGGCGAATGTCTTGGCCGCCATCTACGCCGGGCTTCCGGTCCTGTCGCCGTACCTGAAGGCCAGGGGGCTGGAACTCGCCGGGCAACTCATCTTCGTGGCGTACCGCGTGGCCTGCCACCAGCGGCCCGAGCGGTCGTTCTTCCTCTTCGGCTACCAGATGGCCTACTGCCAGCGCGACACGGCGACGTACACTACGGTGGTGCTGGCGGGCCTCGCCTACGCGCTCCTGCGGCCGCGGGTGAAGCCGCTGCCGCTGTGGGGCGCGGCGCTACTGGTGCTGCCGCTGGCGGTGGACGGCACGGGCCAGTTCTTCGGCCTGTGGGCGAGCACGTGGGTATCGCGGGTCATCACGGGCGCGCTGTTCGGGATCGCCCTGGTGTGGCTGGTGTACCCGCGCATTGACGAGGGGCTTGCCGAAATCCGCAAGGAGATAGAGGCGCGGTTCGCCAAGGCGGGGCTCCCGCTGCCCGGGTTCAAGCGGAAGGCGTGAGCCACCGCGTGGGCCACGCCGATTCGCGGTTCCTCACGTGCCGAGATTCTTCGCGGATGCGCTGCTCGGGATGACAAGGCTCCTGTCATTGCGAGCGAGGCGAGGCAATCTCGCACTCCGGGGATTGCTTCGGGGCTTCGCCCCTCGCAATGACATCCCCTGTGTCATTGCGAGCGAAGCGAAGCATCTCGGTTGACGAGCCTCAGTAGGGACAATTCGTGAATCGTCCCTATGGGCGTTGCGCGTCCTCGCAATGACCCGCGGCCAAGAATCCCTGTGGTCAAATCCTACGGCGCGTAGTTCACCATCACCGAAGGCAGGCGCACGGTGTGCGCGCGTTCGCCCGCACCGCCCAACTCCCGCGCCCAGGCCATGCCGCCCGTGGTGCCGGCGAACAGCATCCCCTCTGCCGTGGCAGCGAAGGACAGGGAACGCACGCGCTTGTTCCACAGCCCCTCGTTGATGGCCGCCCACGACTGGCCTGCGTCGCGGGAGATGTAAATGCCGTCGGAGCACGTGCCCGCGAACAGCGTCTGGTCGGTCAGGAACGTGGGCGACATCTCCAACGCGCACACGGTTACCACGTACTCGCCGGGCAGGCCGTTGTTGAACTGCGCCCAGGTCTGCCCGCCGTCGGTGGAGCGGAAGATGCCGCCCCAACTGCTGCCCGCGTACATCGTCTTGTCGGTGTTGAACTGGGGCGAGATGGCCAGCGCGTTGATCCGCAGGCTGATCAGCCCGCGGTTGGCCGGGCTCCACGAGCCGCCCGCGTTCGTGGTAACGAACACGCCGTTGTCATACGTGGCGGCGAACACGGTGCTGTCGCTGAAGTAGAACGGCGAGATGACCAAATCCATGATGCGCGAACTCTCCAGACCGGTGTTCACGGCCTTCCACTGGGTGCCGCCGTCGGTGGTCTTGTAGATTCCGGCGCCGTCGGTGCCTGCGTACAGGGTGCGGTCCACGCCGAAGTAGGGCGAGATGGCCAGCGCGCTCACCCGCAGCGAGCCGAGTCCCGAATTGACACGCGCCCACGTGCGGCCCGCGTCGGTGGACTTGTACACGCCGCTTCCCAGCGACCCCGCGTAGATCACGCGGTCTGTGCGGAACTCGGGCGAGATGACCATTGCGCTGGGGGTTGGTGGTGTGTTGACCAGCCGCTCCCACGTAACGCCCCTGTCCGTGGACTTGTAGATGCCGCCCCCCGATGTCCCCACGAACACCATGCGGTCCGTGGAGAATTCGGGAGACGCCTGCACGAAGTTGGCGGTGCCCAGGCCCGCGAGCAACTCGTTGGCCGGTGCCCACGTCGCGCCCGCGTTGCCGGACATCCAGACGCCGCCCTTGTCGGTGCCGATGTACACACGGCCATCCGTGGCGAAATCCGGCGAGAGGGCGATGGCGCGCACAGGGACGAAGGGGAGAATTTCCGTCCCCGTCTCCGTCCACGTGCCGCCGCCGTCGGTGGACTTGAACACCCCTTGCTGCGTGCCGATGAACAGCGTCTGATCCGCCGCGAAGTTCGGGGAGAGCGCAAGGGCCAGCACCTGCCGCCCTGCCGCCGGCAGGCCCACGTTGCGCTCGTGCCAGGTCGCCCCGCCGTCGGTGGAGCGGAACACGCCTCGGTTGAACGTGCCCGCGAACAGGGTGGCGTCGCTGGCGAAGGCGGGGGAAACCGCCAGCGCCCGCACGTCCTCGCCCGCCGCAAGCCCCTCATTGGTGGCCGCCCACGAGTCGCCGCCGTCGCGGGAGACGAACACGCCGCCGCTGAACGTGCCGGCGAAGACCGTGCGATCCTGCGCGTAGGCCGGGGAGACGGCCAGCGCCTGCACGCTGAGGCTGGTCAGGCCAACGCTGGACGGGTTCCAGGCCAGGCCGCCGTTGGTGGACTTGAACACGCCTCCGGCGAAGGTGCCCACGAATACGGTGCTATCGGTCGCGAAAGTGGGCGTAGGCGCGATGGACTGGATGCGAGGGCTCGCGCCCAGGCCGGCATTGGCGGCGCTCCACGAGCGGCCTTTGGTGGCGGAGACGAAGAACCCGTCCGTCGCGCCGGCGAACACCAGTTGATTTGCGCCGAAGTTGGGGGGCGCGGCCAGCGCGATGATGGAGTGGTCGGTGAGGCTGCCGGCCTCCCAGGTCTGCCCGCCGTTGAGCGAGCGGAACACGCCGGCCTCCCACGCGCCCGCCAGGACGACCGGATCTGTCCCGAAGGTGGGAGCCACCCACAGGCTCCACACCTGCGCGCCAAAGGGGCCTGTCGTTGTCCACACGCCGACCCCTGCCAGCGCGGCCGGGCTGGGCGAACCCGCACCGAAAAGCGTCATCAACAGGACCGCCGTGGCCAGGAGACGTATTTTCGCCATGAGCCAACCTCCCCGAACCATCCCAGAGGGCGTATGATGGCCTGCCGCCGATGTTTGCAAATCGCCGTGTCGCCGTCGCATTATAGCATAGAGCGCGTTCAGGTCAAGCAAATGCCGTCGCTGGGTGTATTTCAATTTTGGGGCGGAATGACCAAACATCGTTCGGTTGTCGAGCGGAATCTACCTCACCTATCCCCACCCCGGCCCTCCCCTTTCTTCTCCGCCCGCGGAGAGGAAAGGGAAGGGTGCGGGAGGGGTTAGGTGAGGTCAAGCGGACCCATCGCTCTACGTCAGGCAGCGAAAGAGGCTGCCCATTGCAACAGCCTCGCCTCCAAATTGAAATGCACCCCCGTCGCTGGGAACCGGGAATCTGCGCAAATCACACGAATCCGCACCAAGCCGTGGGGTGGCTGTCGCCAGTGCTTGACCACAGAGAATCGTCGTTGTCATTACGAGCGAAGCGAAGCAACCTCGCGCTCCATCTGTCATGCTGAGCGGAGCGAAGCATCTCGGTTGACGAGATTCTTCGGCGCTTCGCGCCTCAGTAGGGACAATTCATGAATTGTCCCTACGGGCGCTGCGCCCTCGCAATGACACCCCATCTGTCATTGCGAGCGAAGCGAAGCAACCTCGCGCTCCATCTGTCATTACGAGCGGAGCGAAGCATCTCGGTT